>NZ_CP091792.1:2854159-3567699 GCF_022024115.1 Prevotella communis | reverse complement strand
CGTTTTCGAGTAGGTGACCAGTGTAGGATGTGGTGAGGGTGAGTGTAGGATGAAGAGCATCCTCAATCTCTTGCATCCCTTTTGTATAAAGACGTTTTGAGGGATTCTGATGAGGATGATAGAAAAAAGTAAAATTCTCGTATATAGACAAAAAATTTCCTTTTTATTTTGTTTTGTCCTTGCTTATTCGTATCTTTGCAATCAAGTATCGGCACGAAGCCTCGGAGGAGGTGCTGGTATGATTTTTGAGGGTAAAATAATAACAGCATTAGCTGATTATTCGGTACATCTTGAAACGTGAGAAATTTCTGAGATAATTCGTACCAAAGATGGTCACTAGTGTCTGCGCTGTATGGCGTGGACATGACTTATCGGTACGAATGGGCAATTCTCACGGCCTCAAGATGTAGATAAGGCGGTTCACGCTTTTTCTATGTCCTGAAGCCTCGTAGTTTTGTCTATCTACAAGCCCGATAAGTCAGTAGTGCACTTAAAACGCATAGATGGCTAATCAGAACCTATCAAACGCTAAAACTGCGAAGAATGATGAGTTTTATACGCAGTATCATGATATTGAGGTGGAGGTGAATGCCTATCTGGAGTATGACAAGGACGTGTTTCGTGGAAAGACGGTACTTTTGCCTTGTGACGACCCAGAATGGAGCAACTTCACTAAGTTCTTTGCGCAGAAATTCCAGACTCTTGGACTGAAAAAACTCATTTCTACCAGTTACGCGCCAGAATCAAAGAAGTATAAGTATGGTTATCAGCCATCACTTTTCGAGGCTGATGATCCTAAATTCGATGCGGCAAAGACTCAGACGCATGGAAAAATCTTTGTGTTGGAAAGAGACAAAACGGGTGATGGCCGCATAGATTATCAGGATATTGAGTGGACTTATCTTGAAGGTGATGGTGACTTTCGTAGTAGAGAGGTCTGCAAACTGAGAGACGAAGCGGATATAATCGTGACTAATCCACCGTTCTCGTTATTTCGGGAGTTCTTGGCATGGATTATGGACGCGAACAAGAAGTTCTTGATTATTGGAAATATGAATGCTGTAACATATAAAGAGGTATTTCCACAAATTAAAGACAATCAGATTTGGCTTGGTGCTACGGGTAATGGAAATGATATGGTATTTGCTGTTCCTGAAGGTTCTATAGTTTCTGATAGCGATAAAGCAAAAGCAGAACGAATGGGGTATGTCGGAAATTATACAAGGTTAGGAAACTCTTGTTGGTTTACTAATCTTGAGCATGGTCGTCGTCATCAACCGATCCCATTAATGTCTGCTTCTGAGAATCTTAAGTTTAGTCGGCATAAAGAAATCAAAGGAAGGCAAGATTATATTCACTACGACAATTATGATGCTATAGAGATTCCTTATACGGATGCAATTCCTTCTGATTATGATGGCATTATGGGCGTACCAAAGTCTTTTCTTGATAAATACTGTCCAGAGCAATTTGAGATAATAGGAATAGCTGAAGGCGACTCAGGCAAGGAGTTAGGATTAAAGCCTTTTCCACCTGAATACAAGAAGATGAATCCCAGCCTTCGCAAAGGACAATTATACTACATGGAAGATGGCTATCCCGTAAAGCCATACGCCAGAATACTCATCCGTAAAAAACAATAACTATGAATACTGAACTACGAACGGACATTACAGTAGAGGACATCTGCAAAGGATTCCACTATAACGAGTTGGAGGGCAAAGGTCTTTATGGTCTGTCTGGCAAGCTGACTATCCAGCCTGAGTATCAGCGCAACTACATTTATGCCGATGGAAAAAAAGACGTAGCCGTGATTGACTCTGTGCTGAAAGGTTACCCCATTGGTCTGATATATTTCAATAAGGTGGGTGACGATAAGTTTGAGGTGCTAGATGGTCAACAGCGTATCACTTCGTTGGGTCGTTTCGTAGAAGGTGTATTGAGCATTATTGATGAAAGCGGTATTCCTCAAGACATCAATAGCATTGCTACAGATAAACGTGAGAAGATCTTAAAGACCAAGTTGCTTATCTATATCTGTGAGGGTACGGAATCAGAAATAAAGGAATGGTTTAGGACCATCAATATTGCGGGCGTTCCTTTGAAACCCCAGGAACTGCTCAATGCTGTCTTCAGTGGACCTTTTGTGACAAAAGCCAAGGAAGAGTTCAGTAATTCTCAGAATGCCCATATTCAGATGTGGAGTCATTTCATTAATGGTACAGCTAATCGCCAGGATTTCTTGGAGAGGGCTCTTGATTGGGTGAGCAAGGGCAATATCAGCGACTATATGAAACAACATCGTCGCGATGATAATATCACTGAGCTTAAAACCTATTTTAATGCCGTCCTTGGTTGGGTGAACAGCGTTTTCCCAACACCATACGATAAAATGAAGGGGTTGGAATGGGGCCGACTCTATGAAACCTACCATAAGCAGCCATACGACCCGCAAAAGGTGGACGAACGTGTAGCAGAACTGCTGGATGACCCACAAGTGGAGAACAAGAGTGGCATCTTTGAATATGTGCTTGGAGGTGAGCAGGACACAAAGCTTCTGAATGTACGTGTCTTCGATGAAAAGATCAAGCGTCAGGTATATAAACTTCAGACTGATGATGCAGAAATGAAAGGAATATCAAACTGCCCTTATTGCGCCATTGGTCACGAAGCCACCAAGACTCGCATCTGGAAACTCTCAGAAATGGACGCAGACCACGTGTCCGCTTGGAGTAAAGGTGGTGCCACCACTATAGAGAACTGCCAGATGCTTTGCAAAACGCATAATAGAGCAAAAGGAAATAGATAGTTCTAATAACATCGTCAAACATTTTAAATATTTACTATTATGAAAAAGAATCTGTTATTTCTGTTGATAATTGTAGCTTTTACCTGTTCGTGCAGTACTAAGACATTTATTCCAGCACCAGCGAAGCCCCTGCCACCGGTGAATGTTACGTGTAATCATTATGAATATGGAATAGAAAATGTGGATAAGGCTGCAAAATGTGATAGGACTACTTTGACGGCTTTTTATGAATCCTTCAATATAAAATACTATTTAGATGATATGCATCGTATGATTTTTGAAATCGAAAACAGGAACAATAATAGTCTTATCATTGATAAGTCGAAAAGTTTCGTTTTGTACGATGGGTATACAAATGATTTGTTTAAGGATGTAAGAACAGGAAAAATTACCACATTCAATAATGTGCAAGATGCTGTAAATTCAGTACAAACAAATGAAAGTAGTGTAACAATGTCTATTCCTCCTTATTCTAAATGGGTTTTGGTCGTTCCTGAGACGAATGTTAAAGAAGTGGCAATCCCTAAAAAATATGAAACTATTGAGGGAAACTATTCTCTTACTCCGTACACAACAGAACACACTATTGAGTTTATCATACCCTATACTTATGATTACAAATTAGCATCATGGAAGACTGCTAGAAATAGATTGTATGTAGATAATATACGAGTGGATAAAAGTCCAATGATGATAGGTAGTAGATATTATCGTTCAATTATATATAAAAAGAATGAGATTGTATTTCACATGGTTCAAAAGGAGGACTTGTACGAATATGATGCAATAGAAGAATACAATAATTACGGAAGATTTCAATATAGATCTTTGAAATAAATAATTGCTCTTTTGGGTTTGGGGAATTCTTAAGAAAAGAATAATGTAGAGTGAAATAGTATGGCAAAGGAACAATTCAGCAGGACCAAAGCCTGCGCAACCAAGACATTGTATGCTGTGATGAAGGAAATGAGTCGGCGAGGCGGGAGTATGCCCGCAAAAGAACTCTATCCTTTTGTCAATGATAACGTCGAATTGACGGAATGGGAAAAGGAACCAGCAGGAAAGATGAAATACATCCGCTGGACGAATAGCTTCCAGTTCTACTCCATCGACTATCAGAAGGCTGGCTTTATCGTGAAGAAGAATGGCAACTGGTATCTGACACCAGAGGGTGAGGCTGTGTTGAAAAAGAAGCCTGAAGAGGTGATGAATATTGCCAATGCTGCCTATCATGAGTGGCGCAGACTGAATCCTAAGGAGGAAAGCATCGAAGAGGAGCCGAATGACGAGACAGCAGAGAAAGATAATGCCATGAATCTCGACCTGCTGGAGTCGGATGCTCGTGCTGGCATCAGGCAGTATATCGTCTCAAAGAGTCCATACGAATTTCAGGATATGGTTGCAGCTCTGCTTCGAGCTATGAAATACTACACACCGTTTGTGGCGCCAAAGGGCAAAGATGGAGGTATTGACATTATAGCCTACTTGGATCCTCTCGGTGCTCAAACTCCAAGAATCAAGGTACAGGTGAAGCATAAGCCAGACACGTCTATTGGTGCTGCTGATGTGCGTGCGCTATCGGGTGTATTGAAGGCAGGAGATATTGCTTTGTTTGTGACAAGTGGCAGTTACTCTGCTGATGCTAGAAACGCAGCATCTGGAAGTGATAAGTTCGTACGACTGATAGATGGTGATGAGTTTATCGAGATGTGGCAGGAATACTACGACAAAATGACCGATGATGACAAGAATATGCTCCCGTTGAAGCGTATATCGTTCTTGGGAAATAATGAATAAATGGAAAGATCAGCGGGACAGGCACTTGATTTCTTAACAAGTGGGAGTGATTAGAGTATCTGTCCCACAGAATTCTCAGTTCTCAAGAATATTTTAAAAGTAAGGAGGAAAAATAATGGAAACAAAGAAGAAAAATGCTATTCTGGAGAGTACAAGTTTCGAGGAGTTGTTAAATGCCGAGTATGGTGAGCGTGGCACTGAAACTCGTGAGAAGTTTGAAGCTGAGGCTGAGACATTCTGTTTGGCAGAGTGTCTAAAAGAGCAACGTCGTTTGGCTGGTCTTACTCAAGAGCAGTTGGCAGAAAAGATTGGCACAAAGAAGAGCTATATCTCAAAGATAGAAAACGGTCATGCTGATATCCAGCTATCTACCTTATTCCGTATTTTTGCAGGATTGGGTAAGCGTATCTCGCTCACCGTTTTATAGGCTATATCCCAATTAATCAGGAAAGATTTTGCTTTTTATAAAAGAAATCAGGACCTGCAGTGCGATGTCTGCAAGTTCTGATTTTTGTTGATCCCTCTCTTATTCAACTAGGGAAATCTCCTTGTTTGAAACCTTATTCAGTTTCCCATGAAAGATCATGGGGACAGACGTTTTGATATTCTTTTATAGTTGCTTAATCTCTGCATCGACTACAAAGATGTCGCCTTCCTCGTCAACAAGTACATTACGAGGAACAAGGTCCCATATCTCGTATTGACTGTTTCTGAAGCGTCCTTCTTGGGATGTCTTTTCAAACCCTAGAGCAGCCATATAGGTATCTCGAAGCGGTTTACATCTTCGACGCAATCTCCACGTTGCGCTTCATATACTGCGCAAAGTCGCTTGAGCTCATCGGTGATTGCTGAGATGCGGCTATTTTCTGCATCTTGCGCTCCGTCACTTCCTTGTGGAATTGGTTGAGATATGTCATAACTCATGTTGATATTGGTTTGTATGCTGCAAAATTACGCATTATTTTTGAATCCGCAAATAAAACAAAAGAAAATGCGTAATTATTTCTTTGAAAGATCATGGGAAAGATCTTTGATTTCTTGATAAGTGAGAGGTCAGTGAGAGGTGGGTGAGATGTCAAAAGCACCTCTCACTGGTCTCAAAGCCTTTGCTGCAGGGCTTTTCCGGCGTTTTGAGTGAGAGGTGGGGTAAATATTTATTTTTGCCACATCGTGGACATAGTTGACAAGGGAAGTTGCCGACCTCACGGTTATTGGAAGCAACGGGCCAGCAGGCCTATTACCGCCATGTGGGCGGGATAGTAATAGTAGAAGAACTTGCCGAGCCACTTCAGCCGTCCTCGCTGGCCGTTGTACATCGCCAGCAGTGGTACTGCCAGCCAGCAGGCCAGGTGGACCATGCCGTAGGTGGGACTGTGGAATATGAAGAAGGCGACGGCGTAGAGCGAGATGATGGCCATCATCCAGAGCATCTGCTTGTGGAAGCAGCCCCGGTTCCGGCCTATCATGAGTATGGCCAGCGGGGCGGCACAACTCCAGTCGGAGGTGCAGGTGAGCAGGCAGGCCACCAACGTAACACCGACCTTCTGCCATCGGGCAAGTCGCTCCATGTCCCATACTTTCAGCAGTATCAGCCCCCAGAGCAGCGGCCAGGCGATGCTCGTGGCATTGAAGAGCAGGTTGCCGAGCGGGTTGAAGCCCGACATGTTGAAATAGCAGAAGGCGAAGTGGCTTACCACGGCCAGCATGAGCAGACGGCGTAGGTAGCGGCGGAAGTCGTGCGTGTGGTGATAGCCCTCGGCCACGAAGAATATCATCATCGGGGCCGTCAGCCGTCCGATGCAGTGCAGGAATATCTGCGTCGGCGTCTCTGCCTGCTCATAGGTCTCGATGCCCACCCATGCCAGGTGGTCGATCGTCATGGCGACGATGGCGATGACCTTCAGTGCGTTGCCGCTCAGTCCTTTAAACATCATTTGTCTTATATAATCAGTTTCACACGGAAGCCGCGCTTGGTCTCTTCCTCTATAACCTGGCGGCACTGCCCGGAGAGTTCGCTGCGATGGGCATCGTTCAGCGGCGTGGCAGTCATTTTCTCCACCATGAAGTCGAGGGCCGTGACGAGCGACTGCTCGCTGTGCGTGATTCGCACGGTGATGGGGCGGTAGGGTGCCATCGCGCCGTCGAGCATCTTGCCGATCAGCTGCTGGGCCTTCTCTTCCTTCTCAGGGATGCCGTACTTGTGGCAGAAGGCACTGACAACTGAGTGCATGCCGAGGAAGTCGAAGTCAGGGCCGTCAATCTCAAACACCTCCTTGCGGATGCGCTGTATGAAGGCCTTGGTGGCGCTGTGGACGGGCGACTCGAAGATCTGCCGGGGCGAGCCGTCCTCATGGATATAGCCGTCGTACATGAAGAAGATACGGGTGCTTACATCATGGGCAAACTTCATCTCGTGGGTGACGATGAGCATCGTCATGCCCTCCTTGGCCAACTGGCGGATGACGCTGAGCACCTCGCCCACCATCGTCGGGTCGAGGGCGCTGGTGGGTTCGTCGAAGAGGATGACGTCGGGCTTCATGGCCAGAGCGCGGGCGATGGCCACACGCTGCTTCTGTCCGCCGGAGAGGCTCGACGGATAGACGTCGGCCTTCTCGGCCAGTCCCACCTTGCGCAGCAATGCCAGTCCCTCCCTGCGTGCCTCTTCCTCTGGCATACGACGCAACTGGCAGGGCGCGAAGATGACGTTCTCCAGCACCGTCTTATGCTCGAAGAGGTTGAATGACTGGAACACCATGCCCATCTTCTGGCGCAGGCGGTCTGCGGGATAGTCCCGAGCAAGGATGTCCTCGCCATCGACGACGATGCTGCCGCCAGTGGGCGGGTCGAGCAGGTTGAGAGCACGCAGGAGTGTGCTCTTGCCCGTGCCCGAGGGGCCGATGATGGAGATGACCTCGCCCTGGCGGATATCTACGGTGATGTCGTGCAGCACGTCAAGGCTGCCGTAGCTCTTCTTCAGGTGCGCGATGCTGATGATAGGCTCCTGCCGGTCGTTGGAGGTATTGGTGGTTTGCCCGTTTGTGAAAGCATTCCTGCGCCGGCGGACAAACCAGGCGCCACCACCTATTATAATAATAAGCGCCACAGCCCACGGCCAAAGGCGGGTAGGCGAGCTTTGCTCAGTAATGAGGCTGCCGTTATTGTCTGCAGCCGACGGCTGCGACGGACTGGTGAGTATCCCAGCCTCGCCCTTGCGCGTGATGAACAAGATGTGCGAATCGAAATAGCCGTCGGAGAAGAGCACCTGTTTCTGCCGCTCCTCGGTGATGCTGATGGCTCCCATGGCTAGGTCGGCCTTGCCCGCCTGTACGGCAGGCATCTGTGCGGCGAAGTCCATCACGAGATACTCCACTTTCCAGTTCCTCCGGTTGGCCCATTCCGTCAGCAGGGCAGGCTCTAAGCCCGATGGTCTCCCCTGGCTGATGAAGTTGAACGGCGGCATGGTGGGATAGGTGGCCACGCGCAGGGTGCGCCCCGTGCCGCGCGGCTGGGGGATGTCCATAGTCGAGGGGTCTTCGGCCTGCTGCCAGCGGTCGTACAACTGCTGGTAGGTGCCGTCGCGGCGGATGTCGGCCAGGAAACTGTTGAAGTCCTGCTGCAACTCGGTATTGTCTAAACGGAAGCAGGCTGCTATCGGAACTGGTTGCATCCCTGCGTTTACAGAGTCCACCTTGGCAGCAATTTCCTTGCTGAATACCAGCGTCAGGCTCTCGCTGCCCGCCACATCCACCTTGCCGTTCTCCAAGGCGGCCAGCATATCGGTCTGCGTGGTCAAGCGCAGGATGTCGGCATCGGGAACCATGTCGGTGACGGCAATGTCCTGGACACTGCCGATGATGACGGCCACGCGCTTGCCCGATAGGGCCTTGAATACGGGGGGGATATCCTTCTGGTCGCCCGTTTGGGTGACGTTTTCCCCGTCATTAACTATTGTTGGCACGTAGCCTGCCAGACCAAACAGCGTCAGCATCAGGGCGGCCACGATGGCCTTCGTGTGCCGACGCTGCACCAGTGACTGGAGCAGCATTCCGATGAGCCATGCCATAACGAAATAGATAACGGCCGTCACGATGAGGGGGAAGAAGGCATCGAACGTGCGCGAGCGTATCAGGTCCGAGGCGCGCGTCATGTCGGCCACGGCAATGTAGCCTACGATGCTCGTACCCTTCAGCAGACTGATAATCTCACCCTGATAGACGGGCATCACCGCACGGACCACCTGTGGCAGCACAATCTTCAGGAACGTCTGTCTCGGGGTGAAGCCCAAGGCCAGGCCCGCCTCCGTCTGTCCGCGGTCGATGCCTTGGATGGTGGTCCGCAGCATCTCGCTGATGTAGGCCGCAGTGTTCATGGCGAAGGTGACGATGGCCACCACGATGCCGGTAGCATCCACTGGTGCCATCACCACATAGTACATCAGCATGAGCAGCACCAGCACCGGCGTGCCCCGCATCAAGTCGATATACACCCGTGCCACTTGCTGCAGCCATCGGCGGCGGCTCATGCGCATCCAGCACACCAGTCCGCCCAGTATCGTACCCAGCACGGCGGCACATAATGTGATAAGCAGCGTCACCTGCAGACCGTCGAGAATCATGCGGTAGCGATCCTCTACTATCAGGTTGTTGCTGAAGCTCTCTGCCACATTGCTAAACATATCCATAACGCTTTTCAACTTTTTTTTCTGCGATTAGTAGTGCCATAATAATGGCGTAATTAAGTTAAAGATTCGGTGCAAATGTACAAAAAATATTGTAATTATGCTCCGATACGGAAGAAAATCTTCCTAAAAGGACACATTTTGAGGTACTTATGCCTCATCAGTCTGTCAAAATGCCCCCTATCTACACGTTTATGCATAATAAAAGATGCAGGACCGCAAATAGTCCTGCATCTTGCTTATGGTCTTCTTATCAAATCTTCTTCAGACGGATGACGCGACTGTCAAACTGACGGGTCAGCGTGGCGTCGAGACCTGTCTCCATGAGGAACTTGCCACTGAAGGTCTTGCCCTCGAAGCTATGGCTGCGCTCAGCGCACTCAAACTCGTTGAGGCGATAGATGGCGTTGGGGTCGAGGCCGGCCATGTGCCAGCGGGGCGTCTCCAGCCCGATATAGTTCTCGAACTTATAGCAGAAGAACACAGCCTCGCTCTTGTCCTCAGTAACAAACAGTTCGCTACAGAAACCCTTGTTGTCGTAGGGCGAGAGCAGGCGATACTGATCGCCCAGTTGGACGATAGGACGAATCTCCTTATAGAACGCCATTGCCTTCTTGGCATAGGCACGCTCCTCATTATTCAGGTCGCTGGGCTTCATCTCCATACCCAGTCGGCCCGTCATAGCTACGTCGAAGCGGAACTTCAGAGGAATGACGCGACCCGTCTGATGATTAGGCGAGGCACTTACATGCTGAGCCATAGCCAGAGTGGGGAAGAAATGACTGGTACCCCATTGGATAAAGAGGCGCTGCTGTGCATCAGTATCATCAGAGACCCAGAACTCGTCGAAGTAGGGCAGGGCACCCCAGTTCACACGTCCGCCACCACTTGAACAGAGTTGGATAACGAGGTCGGGATGGGCCTTGCGGATACGCTCCAAGGCATTGCGCAGTCCTAAGTGATAATCCACGAAGAGATGGCTCTGCTTGTCGGCTGTGAGGTAACTGCTGCCATAGTTCTGCATCGACATGTTGCAGTCCCATTTGATATAATGCAGCGTGGGGTTCTCCTTCACCAGGTTGTCCACGATACCCACCACGAAATCCTGCACCTTGGGATTAGAGAGGTCGAGCACCAGCTGCGTGCCTCCACGACCCTTTGACAGTTCACGCGAGGGATGAGCCACAACCCAATCAGGATGCGCCTCAAAGAGTTCGCTGGCGCTATTGGTCATCTCTGGCTCTATCCAGATACCAAACTTCAGTCCGCGGTCCTCGGCTGCCTTGACGAGGGCAGGGATACCCTTGGGCAACTTCACCGTATCTGTGATCCAGTCGCCCAGGGCCTTATCATCATACGTACGACGATACTTGCGGCCAAACCAGCCATCATCGACCACGAAGAGTTCGCCACCCAGTTCCTTCAGACCATCCATCATCTGTTCGCACACCTCCTGGTTGACGTTCATATAGACACCCTCCCATGAGTTCAGGAGAATCTCACGAAGGGCCTTGCCGTTATGCAGTTGTCCGTTGCGTCCCCAGCGATGGAAGGCACGACTCACGCCGCCTTTTCCCTCTTCGCTATAGCAAAGCGCCAGTTTAGGCGTCTCGAACTGTTCGCCCTTCTTCAGGGTATAGGCTGTATGCAGGTCGTCGATACCAGCCAACAACGTGTGCTGATACTTGCCGCGGGTCTCAAGGCGCAACTTGTAATTACCAGTCCAGCAGAGTGCCGCACCAATCACGCGTCCGCTATTCTCCTGAGGTTTGCCGTCGAGCGAGATCATCACCTCAGCACGATCGTCCATCGCCGTGCGCACGCCGTCGTGATTCACGATGACCTTCAGTCCGGCAGTCAGAGGCTCTTCCGTCATCGTGGCTTCCTGTCCCCACGAACCATGAAAATGCGTGAGCCAGGCACCCTCCTGACGTAGGGGCATCACACCACTGGCATATTGTTCCAGTTTCACAGGCTTCTTCTCGCCATTACGAAGCACCGTCCAGGTCTCAATCACATCGCTCTGGTTGTTGGCTTTATAATAAAGGTCCACGAAGAAATCGTACTTCTTATCCTTTAGCGTGATGATAGTCTGGTCGCCCTCCTGCCTGCACCCTGTCACCACCAACTCCGTTGACATATTGCCATCGGCATGGGTCACGCTGAGCGCCGTCTCGTCAAAGCTGTCGCGGCCAAAGGCAGGATAGGCATCTTGGTTGAGACTTCTGGCAGCATAGACCTCACTGGCCTGACTGGCTTTGAGGCGCGAGCCATAATACTGGATACGAGGCGTCTCTCCATCGTTCACAGAGAGCATCAACGTGGTTTTTTGGGTGTTAACAAACACATCTTTGGCACAGACCGTCTGGTTCAGTGTCATCGTGGCTAAGGCCAATAGTAAATACTTTTTCATCATATAGTTTTTAGTAATCCGGCTACAAAAGTACAAATTTATTTTTAAACAATGGGGATATTCAAGAAAAAAGGTTATCTTTGCACAACCAATAATGGATGGTTAGAGAAAAAAGGATTGTTTCATCAACCTAAAAACCGTATAAAACAATGAACAAAAGAACAACACTTTTATTCGCTTGTCTGCTCACAGCAGGCATCGCACTGGCCAAGGGTCACTGGGTAGGTACATGGGGCACAGCTCCACAACTTGTGGAACGTCATAATAATCCGCCGGCACCAGGACTGACCAACAATTCCCTGCGTCAGATTGTGCAGGTGTCGATAGGTGGCAAGAAGGTGCGCTTGAAGCTTACCAATGAGTTTAGTAAAGAACCTACGGAGATAAAAGCTATTGAGCTGTCTATAGCAAAGACCTCTGGCAGCAGCAGCGAGATTGACGAAGCATCAACAGTCAGTCTGACCTTCAACGGCAAACAGTCGGTTACCATTCCTGCAGGAGGCATGATTGTGTCTGATGCGGTGAAGTTTCCCATCGGCAATCGTGAGAACGTGGCTATCACCATCCACTACGGACAGACCTCTCCATCTGTGAGCGGACATCCCGGTTCGCGAACTACTTCTTACCTGAAAGAAGGCAATACCACTGATTTCACTGGTGCTATCCGCACAGACCACTGGTATAATATCCAGACGCTGGAGGTTGAGGCATCAAAGAAAGCGGGTGCCGTAGCCATCCTGGGCAACTCTATCACGGACGGACGCGGCTCTACTACCAACGAACAGAACCGTTGGGCAGATGTGTTCTCACGTCGTTTGTTGCAGAATAAGGCTACGAAGCAGGTGGGTGTGCTCAATATGGGTATCGGCGGCAACTGTGTGCTGCGTGGTGGCTTAGGTCCTACAGGTAAGGATCGCTATCATCGCGATTTGTTTGGTCAAGAGGGTGTGAAGTGGATTATCCTCTTCGAGGCTGTCAACGATCTGGGCTCTTCGTGGAATGGTGTACAGACGGCAGAGCGTATCATTGATGTCTATAAGGAGATTATCGATGAGGCTCATCAGAAAGGTATCCGCGTCTATGGCGCTACCATCACACCGTTCAAGGGTAATAACTATTATTCTGCTGACCATGAGAAAGGCCGCAGCACACTCAACGAGTGGATTCGCACCACTGAACTGCTGGATGGCATTATCGATTTCGACAAGGCTGTGCGTAATCCTCAGGATCCGGAAGCTATGCAGAAAGCGTTTCTTTTCGAGAACGACTGGTTGCATTTCAATGCTAAGGGCTATGAGACCATGGGCAGTAGTATTGACCTGAATTTGTTCACCAAGAAAAAAAATTAGAAAAAAGTTGTAATAAAACAAATCAGTCATGCGTCTAACGGATAGAAACAGTTAATTAAACAACGCATGATTATGAAAAAGTTTGTATTTGCAACTCTGATGTGCGTGGCAGCCATGAGCGCTAAGGCACAAGTTCTCACCTCTGAGACCGTTAATAATGTCTATGAGGCAGTGTCTAATAAGGCCGACGGCGATTATTGCTATAATGCCGAACGGAAGGGTAAGGACATCACCACGATGTTTGTCTATCAGAAGGCAACCAACAGCAAGGGTGATATCACACTGACGCCTCACCTGAAGTATGAATATAACTATGCTCTCGATGGTACACTGAAGAACCGTGTGGCCTATCGCTGGAACGACAGTCATCGTGACTGGGAGTGTACGGCTCGCTATGATTATACATTGACGGATAATAACTATTTTGCTGAGTTCAGTCGCTATAATCAAAAGGCAAACCGTTTTGACCAGCCTCTGGACAGAATGGTATATACGCTGAAGGATAGTATCAACCATGTGATTTGCTATCATCGTGACCGTCCATCGGCTTCCTTCCAACTGGTTAGCGAGACGGCCGTAAAGGAACCCTTTGTACTCTTGGCTAAGAAGTAAAACACATCATTATTTTTTCTATAAATCTCTCTTCGGGCGGGCATCTGTGACAGATATCCCGCCTTTCTTCTTTTTTGAGATTTATCCTTGTACTGATGCTGCTGCAATGGCAGTGGCAACGGCATAGGCGGTGGTCCAGGCGGCCTGGAAATTGAAGCCTCCTGTGACGCCGTCGATATCGAGCACCTCGCCAGCGAAATATAATTGAGGATGCTCACGACTCTCAAGTGTTGAGGGGTTGACAGAGGCGAGGTCGATACCACCGCAGGTGACGAACTCGTCCTTGAAGGGTGCACGTCCGGCTATCTGATAGGTATCGTTGATGAGGCTGTTGGTCAGACGGTTCAGCTCCTTTTGGTTGAGACTTCCCCAGGGGGCGCGTGCTCTGCCTGCAAGGGCTTTCTCCGTGAGGTAGTTCCACAGGCGCTGGGGCAGGTCGAAAGGACGCATAGTGGGCAGCTGCTTTTGTGCATACTGTCGGCAGAAAGACAGCAGTTCCTGTTGTACCTCGTTTTCCTTTAATTGGGTCCAGTTCACAGAGAGCGGCATCTGATAGTTGTTCTCACTAAGCAGACGTGCTGCATAGCTGCTGAGGCGTAGGATACACGGGCCACTCATGCCCCAGTGGGTGATGAGAAGCGGACCAGAGGCGCGCATCTTAGTGCCTGGAATCATGGCGGTGGCCTCTACGACGGTACCCATCAAATCTCGCAAGGCCTGCTCTTCTATATTAAAGGTGAAGAGCGAGGGCACGGGAGGGATGAGAGGTGAGAGATGAGAGGTGAGAGATGAGTGGGAATTCATGCCACCTGTGGTGATGGCGATGAAGTCATAATCAGAGAGTTCATCAAGACTATTGACGCGACAGCCTGTCTTGATGGTTACACCAAGACGACGCGTCTCACTGAGAAAGAGGTTGATGATGGTTTGTGAATCCTGCGACTGTGGGAAGACACAGTGGTCTGGCTGCGTAACAAGTTTGACACCTCGGCTCTCAAACCACTGGTAGGCATCGCGATGGTCAAACTGCTTGAAGAGACGTTTCAGTAGGCGATGGCCTCGCGGATAGACGCTCTGCAGGTCCTTGACCTCCTCAAAGGAGTTGGTACAGTTGCAGCGTCCGCCACCAGAGATCTTTACCTTGGCAAGTACGTGGTGCGAGGCCTCAAGGATGGTTACGTCCATCTGTGGACACATCTCCTTGAGATTGATGGCAAGAAAGAATCCTGCCGCACCTCCACCGACGACTGCTGTCTTCATATAACTTTCGGATTATGACTCATAGGCTGCGGCCTCGGCAGCAGCTATGATGTCTTCACGAGAGAGCTCCTTGGGCTGGTGTGTGATATCTGAGAGATCGAACTCATTGTCTAATTGTGAATTGAGATCTGAGAGTTGAGAGGTGGGATTAGTTTTGCTGTTTTCGTTTTCAGAAGCCTGCTCGTCCTGAAGGTTATCATACCTCTCAGTTTTCAGTTCTCCATTCTCAGTTGAGATAATAAACTCCTTCTCTTTCTCCAAATCAGGTGCAATAGCAGTGGGCTCTTCTTCCATCTTGGTACGCTCAGACTTAGCCTGGAAGATGGCGTCAATGAACTGTGGCTCGCGACGGAGGCGCTGCAGAGTCTCTTGTGAGGCTGCCTGTTGCGCTTCTTTCTTGGAGTAGCCTTTGCCCTTACCACCTTCTACGCCCTCTATCTTGACGAGGAAACCAAAGATGGGTGACCCCTCGTTGTCCTTGTCTTCTTCCAGAATCTCAAAAGCCATCTTCACCCGGTTTTTCTGGGTCCACTCCAGCAGTTTCGACTTGAAGTTCACCTCTTTATAAGCCACCTTGTCGATATTGACCATCTGAGCCAGAATACGTGTCTTCATGAAACGCATCACGGCATCATAGCCCTGATCCAGGTAGATAGCGCCAACAAGTGCCTCGAAGGCATTACCAGCCATATAACTGTTGTGTGAACGCTTGGAGGTGTTGCTCTGGATGAGTTCGGTGAGTCCCATCTCCTGAGCCAGTTTTCCCAGGGTCTCACGACTCACCAGCTTAGAACGGGTATTGGTGAGGAAGCCCTCACGCTTGTTTTCGAAATGCTCGAATACAATATGTCCCACCACGGCATCGAGCAGGGCATCGCCCAGGAACTCAAGTCGTTCGTTATTCAGGGGGCGACCCTTGTCATTACGCTGTCCGCTACTCTTATGGGTCAGCGCAATCTTATAATACTTGATATCGTGGGGATAGAAGCCAATGATGGCGTGAAGAGAAGAAAAAAGCTCCTTCTCCTTGCGGAAAGGGAGCTTTATACGGTCGATGATATCGTTAAGCCTCATACTTCTTGAATACCACACAAGCGTTGTGACCACCAAAGCCGAACGTATTGCTCAGACCGGCGCGTACAGTACGCTTCTGTGCCTTGTTGAAGGTAAAGTTGAGGTTATAGTCAATCTCAGGATCTTCGTCACCGTCCTCGTGGTTGATGGTGGGAGGAATGATGTCGTTCTGGATAGCCAGCACAGTGGCCATAGCCTCTACGGCACCAGCAGCACCCAGCAGGTGACCAGTCATTGACTTGGTTGACGAGATATTGAGCTTGTAAGCTGCATCACCAAATACTTCCTTGATAGCCTTTGCCTCAGAGATATCACCAACGTGGGTAGAAGTACCGTGTACGTTGATATAGTCGATATCCTCGGGCTTCATGCCAGCATCCTCAAGGGCGTTCTGCATCACCAGCTTAGCACCCAGACCCTCTGGATGTGAAGCAGTGATATGATGTGCATCAGCACTCATACCAGCACCAACCATCTCTGCATAGATCTTGGCACCACGAGCCTTAGCGTGCTCCAGTTCCTCGAGAATCAAGCAACCAGAACCCTCGGCCATGACGAAACCGTCGCGACTGGCGCTGAAAGGACGACTTGCTTTCTCGGGCTCATCATTGCGGGTTGAAAGGGCGTGCATAGCGTTGAAACCGCCTACACCGCTCTCGCAGATAGCTGCCTCGGCACCACCAGCTACAATGACGTTGGCCTTACCCAGACGAATCAGGTTGAAGGCGTCAGCCAGTGCGTTGCTTGAAGAAGCGCAGGCAGATGAAGTGATATAGTTGGGACCATGGAAGCCGTACATGATAGAAATCTGTCCGGCTGCGATGTCGGCAATCATCTTAGGAATGAAGAAGGGATTGAACTTAGGACCATCTGCACGATGAACACCATAATAGGTAATCTCGTCCTCGAAAGTCTTAATACCACCGATACCTACACCGTAAACAACACCGATGCGGTTCTTGTCGATGGTTTCCAAATCCATCTTGCTGTCCTCAACAGCCTGCTTGGCAGCAATCAGGGCCAGCTGTGTGTAGCGGTCCATCTTGCGAGCCTCCTTGCGATCGAGGAAGTCGTTTACGTTGAGGTTCTTCACCTCACAAGCAAACTTTGTCTTGAAGTTGGTTGTATCGAAAGATGTGATAGGGGCTGCACCACTAACTCCTGCAAGGAGATTCTTCCACATTTCTTCGGGGGTGTTTCCCACAGGGGTGACTGCGCCAAGGCCTGTCACAACCACTCTTTTTAATTCCATAACTCTAATTTAAGGGAATAGTGAAAAAAGAAAAGTGAAAAATTTGCTACCGCACTCCAAGTTATGGTGAAGTAAGGCGGCAGCAAATTCTTCACTCTTCACTTTTCCTTTTTAATTTATTTTGCGTTCTCTTCGATATAAGCGATAGCATCAGCAACGGTGCCAATCTTCTCTGCCTTATCGTCAGGAATAGAAATGCCGAACTCCTTCTCAAACTCCATGATGAGCTCAACGGTATCCAGTGAATCTGCACCCAGATCATTGGTGAAACTTGCCTCGGGCTTTACTTCTGCCTCGTCAACACCCAGTTTGTCTACGATAATAGCCTTTACTTTGCTTTCAATTTCTGACATAATTTTTTCCTTTTTTTAATGTTAATATTCAATCTTTTTACGATAATCTTTTCGAAAATCGGATGCAAAGTAACTCATTTTCTTTCAATTACGCAAACTTTTTACTAAAAAACTGCCCTTTGTGTGCACACACAGGGGGTAAATGTGCAATATTTTATTCTTTTTTTTGGTTATTTTTACACTTTACCTACTTTTTTTTATAACTTTGCACACAAATTTTTATTGTCTATGGATAAATATTTTGCAGACCCGCTGCGTTATGATGGCGGAATGAAGTTTGAGAGGTGCGGACGCTCTGGTGTTATGTTACCAAAGGTATCGCTGGGATTCTGGCATAACTTTGGTGGTGTGGACTCTTACGAACGTTCCAGAGAGATAACGCATTATGCCTTCGATCATGGTGTGGTGCACTTTGACCTGGCTAATAACTACGGACCTCCTTATGGTTCTGCAGAAGAGACGATGGGCCGGCTGATGGATGATGACTTTGCACCTTATCGTGATGAGCTCTTCATCTCTACGAAGGCGGGTTATGACATGTGGCCTGGGCCTTATGGCAACTGGGGTTCCAGAAAATACCTGATGGCATCGCTTGACCAGAGTCTGAAACGTATGCATCTGGATTACGTGGATCTTTTCTATAGTCATCGTTATGACCCTGAGACACCTCTGGAGGAGACACTGCAGGCATTGGTAGATATTGTAAGAAGTGGAAAGGCCTTGTATGTGGGTATCTCACGCTGGCCTTTGGAAGCTACGAAGTTTGCAGAGCAGTATCTGCGTGAGCGCGATGTACCTATGCTGATTTATCAGGGTCGCCTGAATATGCTCGACAGGGCACCACAGGAAGAGGGAATCCTGGATTTCTGTGCAGAGAAGGGTATTGGCTTTATCTCGTTCTCACCTCTGGCACAGGGTCTGCTGACAGACCGTTACCTGAATGGTATTCCTGCGGATTCACGTATGTCGAAAGGGAAATTCCTGAAGGAGAGTATGCTCACAGAAGAGCTATTGGCAAAACTCCGCACTTACAACAAACAAGCGCAGGAGCAGGGTAAGCCTTTGTCGCAGATGGCATTGGAATGGATTTTGCAGCAGCGTGGCGTTACCTCTGTATTGGTAGGTGCCAGCAGCGCACAACAGTTGCAGAAAAACCTGCTTTGTGTTAATTCATAGTTGATAGTTGAAAGTTGAAAAAGGTTCTTTTAGTAAATGATGTTGCAGGATATGGCAAGGTGGGTATGGCCGCCATGTTGCCTATCTTGTCGTATATGGGTATTCCTGCATTTAATCTGCCAACGGCATTAGTGTCTAACACCCTCGACTATGGTGATTTTGCCATGCAGGACACCACAGCGTATATGCGCCAGACCTTGCCCGTCTGGAAAAAGCTGGGTTTCCGTTTTGATGCTATCTGTACGGGTTTGATGTTCAGCGAGGAACAGTCGCGATTGGTGGCGCAGTTCTGTAGGGATCAGGCCGGACAGGGATGTACCATCTTCGTGGACCCTGTGATGGGCGATGGTGGTAAGTTATATAATGGTATAGGCGAGAACCAGGTGCGACTGATGCGTGAGATGGTCAGCGTGGCACATCTGATATTCCCAAACTATACGGAGGCCTGTCATCTGGTTGGTGAACCTTTTAAACAGGATGGCTTGACACGGCGTGAGGCTTGTGAATTGCTGGATAAGCTGGTGAAGTTGGGCGCGCGCTCTGCTATCATCACCAGTTGCTTTATCGACAACAAGAATCAGGTGTGCGGCTATGATGCTGCTACAGGCAAATACTTCTTCCACGACTACGACGAGATTCCTGGACTGTATCATGGCACAGGTGATATCTTCTCGGCTGTGCTCATTGGTCATCTGATGAAACAGGAGTCGCTCTCTGCCAGCACCCGTCAGGCGATGGACGTAGTACGAGAAATGATATACCGCAACCGCGATGTGGAAGATCGCTGCTGCGGCATATTCATTGAGCGTTGTCTGGACCTGCTGTAGAGAGGTGAGAACTGAGAGGTGAGAACTGAGAGTTAGCGAACCAGTATCTTTTTACCGTTTCTGATATACAGGCCGTGGGTGGGTTTCTCCACTCTGCGTCCCTGCAGGTCCGTCCATTGACCATTATCCATTATCCATTTTCCATTATCCATTATTGCAATGCCATCGGTCTTACCGTCTATGTTGCTGCGATCAGTCATCTGTTGTAGCGCCATAACATCCAGCAGATTGAGCACGCGGTCGTAGACCATCACATCGTCAAGACGTACATCGGCAGAACCCCAGAACGAGCCTTTTCCAAACCACAGTTCATCACTTGAAGCCATGAGGTCGAGTATGAGGTTATAGTCGAAGCCTTGTTTGGTGGTGGCTTCTTTGCCATTGAGCGACTCCTTGTATTTATCCGTTGTCTTGGTGCCGTTTACATAGATAGTGATGCCACCTGATGAAGAATTGACAGTACGCGAGAAGGTGATGGTCACCATATCCCATTTGCCTGGTGTCAGTTTGCCTGTCTTCACTGTCTCTGGGTGGTTGATATCTACATAATTGCCACTGCCATTATTAAAGCCTACATACAGATTGCCTGTCATATAGAGGCGCTGGCCGTTGTTCTCCATACCAAAGAGCGCATCCCACAGGTTATCATCTGTACGCTTCACGAAGAACGAGATAGTGGCACCATTAGCGAGGTCTTTTCCCTTTAGTGGGTTGGGAATGGCTACATAACTCTCCTTGCCATTGGCACCAAAGTTCAGATGCACGGTATTGCCATTACGCAATAATTCCGTATCGTCAACAGTAGGAGCGATTGCAGTACCGTTTTTCTTCAGCAATGCTTTTTCTGATGGGTTCAGTTTGTTGGCCAGCTCAGCATCATCAAATTCATAATGAGCCAGCATACCATCGGCCCAGGTCGTATTATTGTTCTTGGCATTTGCCTCTGAGAGGGCTTTGACAACGAATGCCTCTTGCCAGAAATAATTACCACAGATGAGACGGGCTGTCAGCGTTACTTCCGTATCCTCTGCGAGTCCCAGGGGATAGTATTTGCCATAGTTGTTGATCACAGCCGGATTGCTGCTGGTCCATTCAAGAGTGGTCTGGTCGCCATAGAGCGGCATACTGCCATAGAGGTCAACGTTCTGCTTGATATTCTTGTTATTGCTGACAGGCAGCTTTTGCGTCTTGACCTGATAAGCCAGCTCATACTTAGGATGCAGTTTATAGGCCCATACACTTACGCCACCATTACTTACGGCAGTAATAGCGACAGCATGCATGTTGGTATAGTCCATCGTCTCTTCATACACCACTCCATAATAGATACTGTTGCCTAGCGTCAGTGTGATGTAGTGTGTGCCCTGATCGATACTCCATGTGCCCGTTTTACTGCCTGTGACAGTACCATCAGCCTTTAATACGATAGTGACAGGTTCTACCTGCTCCAGGTTGCTATGATTATTGGGGATTTTATGAACCAGCAGTTGATAGGTGCCTGCTATCTCATCTGTGGTAAATGGCTGTTGGGTGGTGATATCCGTATTGGTAATCGTCTCGCCGTTATATTCAAAGGGTGAGGCAACGAGCCAGCCGTTCTTGTTCTGGAACAACTGATGAACACGCACCTGATGACCTTCGTTGTCGTCCTTATTGTCATTACAGAAGCGGGTGTGGTAAATCAGGTAGGTGCGATCGTCGGGAGCAGCAATCACAGAGTTATGCCCCTGAGAACGCTCGCCCAGCGACATATAGCCCCAGTGGCTGTAAGGACCCATCAGTTTCTCACCACGGGCTGTGGCGTTAGGACCATAGTTGAGAATATAACTGGGGAATACAGCACTACGTGTACCACCATCAGTATAGGGACCGTCAGGTTTCTTAGAACGGAATACGCGCATCTCGTAACCGCCCTTCTGATCCAGGAAACCATAACTCATAAACAGGTAATAGTAGCCTCCAATATACTCTATATAGGCACCCTCGCCAGATACGTAGTAGCCTCCAGCTATGCGTTTTCCAAAATAGGGGTCGCCACTGGCTACAGAATAGGTCACGTCATAATCCCTCAGACCTGTCTCCTCATCCAGTTCCAAGATGAAGATGCCACCACTCCAAGAGCCGTAGGCCATCCAGAGCTTACCTTCCTCGTCATAAAAGACGCAAGGGTCAATATTGTTTGGCATACCAAGAATAAAGGTGTTGACCCATGTGTTATAGCGTGAAGGTAGGGTGCTCATGGTGCCAAGAACCAGTTCTACGTCGGTATCCTTGAACGAGTGACTGCCATTATCAAAGCCGCTGATGACCACAGGTGCCTGATACTCGTAGGGACCTTCAATATTATCTGATGTGAGCAGGATGATACTGGAGTGCCATTTATCGCCGTTCACACTCAGATACTGACACCATTTCTGCATCACGGGGTTCCAGATGACATCAGGAGCCCACATATTGCCGTTGATATCATAGCTGGCATCCGTACGTGCTGCCCATTCCTTGGCATTGAAAGCAGGCAGGTCGACCTCTACGCCACCTTTCTTCACCTTTGTGACCTTGGGGGTGACAAAAGCACTCTCGTTGCTGGCATTGTTATTATTGCCAACTTTCCAGGGCGACGTGAACCACGTCCAGTTCTGCAGGTCAGTGGTATAAGCCTGGGCACGATGTGAACCAAAGATATAATAGCGTTTGCTGTTAGGTTCATACACCACTGATGGGTCGTGCACGCTCTGTCGCTTCTTAGAGACAGTCTTATAGAGTGATTTTGCCTCAGATGTTGTCAACTCTGTCTGTGCGCTGGCCGATGTTCCAGTCAGCAATGCCAATAGTAAGATGTATAATTGCTTCATTTTATAGTTGTAGTTTTTAGTAACCTGAGGGCAAAGGTAAGAAAAAATGGACAAAGAACCAAAAGAAAAAGGAGAAGAAATGAATTTTCTCCTCCTTTTTCTTATGATTAGCCTCACTTCTGTAGGTCGTAGGACTATTTGCGTTCAATATGATTATTTCATCAGTTTAATCATTTCATTCATGTATTTCTCCGTAAACTTGTTGACTTGCTTTTGGACTTTGCGGGCCGACTTGGTGTAGGAGCCGTATTCCTTGTAAAATTCGGCGATTGCCTGATTCTGTTTACTATACAAATCCAGAACCTTTTTATAGAAATCCGGCAACGATTTTTTGGGTAAACCCGTGTTGAGCCCAAATTTCACGAAGTCTTGCACATGATTGTCAAACGTCTTATTCTGCTTGTAGATTATATCGAAAGCACTATTGATACGGAAAGGATCTCTCATGCCATTAATTTCCTTACCAATCAGGTCATAGCTTTGTTTCAAAACCTTTTCATAAGTATCAAGGGTCTGAACCTTTGACACAAACTGAACTTTCTGTTTCGTAGTCAGGTTCTCTCTCCACTGATCTACTCTTCTATTCGTTCCTTCACCATTGACATAATCTACTGGTACGTCATCTACTACTGGTATGGAGTCGACCTCTAATATATCCACATCATCATTTCCGGCAATTTGTCGTGCATTCAGCAGACTCTTACCGCTATAGCGACCTACACGGTTCTCGTAGTCGCGGTCCTCCTCGTACCAACCGTTATGAGTGGTGATATGATAGGTCTCACCAGGCACACAGTCGATGTTTGTCCACAGCTGACAGAGCGAGCCATCGGGCATCACCGTACGGATACGACCCACAAAAGGCTTGTCATTTTCAACAGAGATACCGAAACGGCCGTTTATGACAGGCATCGTAAATGTAAAGCTATCGTCTGTAGCATTGTTGAGCTGCTCAGCCGTTTCAGCTATATAGAACACGTAGAGAGAATCCTTCAGGTCATCGCCTACACGGCCTTCGAGGGTGAACCTCATTCTTGAACCATCCTGATCTTTCGCGTAGAGGTCAGTGCTCATACTTTTCTCGAAGAGGTCGGGACGCAGCGAGGTAATCATATACACGGTGCCCAATACCTGATTCTTCTGGTCGTGCATATATTCCCAAGTGACGGCATAGGCATCACGCAACGTAGGGTTCTCAGGATTCTTGCAGCACATGAGCCACATCTCCTGATTCTTATTGGTACGAATGTGCTGGGTGCCTTGAGTCTTACCATTTTCGGTAATGACCTTCAGTGAGAAATTCTCTTTGCTGCCAGGCTGGATATGCAGGAACTGATAAGCCAGAGGTTCCTCTTTGGGGAAGTTCAGAGCCACAGCCTTCAGCACATTATCGTTTTGCATACTGTTGGCTGAACAGCGGAAGGGCACAATCTTCGTACTCGACTCGATGATACTCGTATTGGGGTTGCGATTCACGGAATATACCTGTCCTTCGTTCAAGCCAAACTTAGCGATGATGGCGTTCAGGGTAGCGATAACGGTCTCAGGTTTCTTCTGAGGATTTGCCAATGGATCGGCACTAATGGTTGTTATGGCGCTGCAAGCAATGAGCAGCATGATGAATATACGTTTCATATCTCGTAATTTTAATTCTTACATTTTTAATTGTTACATTTTCACATTATTTCTGAGCAGTTTGCTCTAAATGGTATTTTGCGATTTCCAGTTCCAGTTCCACCCATTTTAGGTAGGCCTCGTTAGCTTGTTTCTTCATCAGGGCCATCTCCTCTGGGGTGTACTTCAGGTTCTCTGGACGGGTAATGGGGACGTCGCGTTCTGTCAGTGTTGTGGTGGCTGCCTGAGCGATAGCTGGTGTTTCTGCCTTCATAGTTTCTGCCTTGAGTGTTTCTATAGAAACCGTCTCTGCAGGAACCGTTTCCTGAGCTGTTTGTGGCTCTGCGACAACAGGCGTCTGCTGCTTCTTGGGCTTGGCAGGCGTGCTTTGGGCTATCTGCTTAGGCGTTTCCTTCACAGGTGCTTCTGGCAGGATGATTTCCTGTTGAACGTCCTGTTGAGGCTTTGCCTGCTTGGGTTCCACCTTTACGGCTACTTCCTGATTCATGCCTGTTCCCATCGTTGTGTCCTTTGGTGGGGTCAGGTACACCATCATGAAGCCAGCCACACAGGCTGCTGCAATCCAGGGCCACCACTTCTTCTTGCTCCTTTCCTTCGCAGAAGGGTGCTGAACTCTCTGCATCAGACGGGCGTTGAGGTCGGCAGGCATCTGAGGACCCTCCGCCTCTTCCATCCGGATGGCGTCGCGCAGGTTCTGGTCCTGCTCCAATAAAGTTTTGAGTTTGTCCTCGTTCATGACTGTAACATTTTTATGATTCTACAAAGTTTCTTTCTCGTTCTGCTTAGTTTCGAGGCGATAGTTGACGGTATCGACTCTGTGATGTCGGCAATTTCCTTTAAGCTCAGTTCATCATAATAGAACATTGTGATGATGGCTCGCTCGTCAGGAGGCAGATATTTCAATGCCGATCGGATCAGTTGTACCGTTTCCTGGTTGGCATGTCCGAAGGTCTCGTCCACCTCCGTATCTGATAATGCCTCGGCCTTGTCGCCCTGATCCTCGAAATAGATGACTGGCATCCCTTTGTGTCTCAGGAAGCTGATAGACTCGTTATAGGCTATGCGCGATATCCAGGTCTTGAGCGAGGATTTTTCGGCGTTATACCTATTTATATTATTAAAGACCTTGATGAAGACATCCTGATAGACCTCTTCGGCATTCTCGATGACAGAGACGATTCGCACCACCTGTGCAAAGACATCACGACCATAGAGGTCGAGCATCTGCTGCTGGGCTTTGGGACTTTTCTTGAGCAGTCCCGCTATGAGGTTTGTCTCGGTTTCTGTCATGATTATTTTAGTCTTACATTTATATATACGCAGAAAATGACAGAAACATTGCAAACGAAAGAAAAAAATTTTTAGAAGCTTGGTTCGGCTTCTCCTCTTTGGAAAATCATCCAGCCATTTTCACCACTTATATAATAGCTCTTGAAGCGGAGTGTCGTCTCGTCGGCATAGTCGAAGACGGCATTATACTGGTAGGCTGCAAAGTCAATATCCTTATTATCGTATTTGGCAGAAAGTTCCAGATAGTTTTGCTTCCCATCTCCAAAAGGATCCCAGTAGCGCAGTTTCCAGGTGCCGGAGAAAGTGCCGTTCTGTTTGATGTCTTCGTCTTCCCAGACGCCAAGTTCTACGTCCTCCCAATCGGTATATACCTGCTCGCCATTGATGGTGACGAGTTTACGCTTCTGCCATTTCCGCATCCCTGTCAGCGTGCCGTCTGCCTGAAATGTCAGTCGCTCGAAATAGCGCTGTTTCTCACCAATCTTCTCGAAGTGCCAGGTACCCACCAGCACAGGACCATACTTCTCATTTAGCTGTATGGTTTTCTCGTGGGCCTCAGGGTCCACATATTCAGGATCACTACTACTGCATGCAGCAACAGAGAGGGCTGCAAGGATGAAAAAAACTGTTTTCTTGAGAAGTTGTAACATGATTGTTATTTTGAGGTTGAAAGCTTGTATATGGTATCTAGCTGTAAATTCCATCGGCTCTGGATTTCTTTTTCCCAGCCTTCTTCTGTGCCCTCAACAGAAGCATCATGATAGGACTGCCATCCATAGGTCAGATATTTCTCATTGGGAAAGAATTCACCTTCGCCAATGTCTAAGTCGCCACAGTCAGGAATGCGACAGGCACCCCAACAGCATTTCTGTTCGCTGGTGGTTGGTGAAGACAAAATACCTTCGAACTGATTGTTGCAAAAAGAATCGCTATAATGATCTATATCATCGAACACAGCCTTACCATCTTTTATATAGAAGGTTGATATCATCTTACCCTTGATTCTTTCGTTGATATCTATGGCGTTAAGATTCCAATCAGAGGTAATACCATATATCTGGGTACCACTTTGAGGATTAACTTCTTCATCTACCTGGTATTTCTTGGGCAATGTCGAAATTTCTCCAAGGATACGAACCTTTCCTTCATAACTTGAGACTCTATCCTTGATGCGATACTTTCCCCAAACATGATAATAAAGTGTATCCTCTGTATCCATCTTGATGCTGTCAATCAGGAAGTAGAAACGCTGATAGTTCTCACCAACATAGCCTAAAACATAGTCTTGATGACTGGTCCAGACGGCAGAGAAATCCAGAGGTCCTTCTTTTTCTACGTTCTGGGAATTGCCACCACAACTTGTAAGAGCAAAAGTGGTAATGGTGATAAATGCAGTAACAAATAATTTTCTCATTTGCGTTTTATGGTTATCAATGAATGGTTTACTTTCTGCTGGCAAATGTACAAACAAATCGAGAAACATCAAAATTTTTCTTTGATATTTTTCCTAAAAACAATCATGTCACGTAAAAACGTCAGAGAAACGACGAGTTACTCATAGAGAAACGTCGAGTTGCTTGTTGAGAAACGACCTTTTGCTGGGTGAGCGTAAACGGGCAGAAAAATAATTCCCTCCAAAAAATTTGGTCGATTCGGAAAAAAGGCTTATCTTTGCAAACGGTTAAGACAAAATGGCGATAATGAGGATTCCGACTTGGGAGAACAGTCGGGATTCTTTCTTTTTTGCCGACCGAGGAGATACCTAAGATAATATAAAACAAAAAACAATAGAATTATGGCTTACATGTCACAAGAAGGCTATGATAAACTCATAGCTGAACTGAAACGTTTAGAAGGCGTTGAACGTCCAAAAGCATCGGCTGCCATCGCAGAAGCACGCGATAAGGGCGACCTGAGTGAGAACAGCGAATACGAGGCTGCTAAGGAGGCACAGGCTCATCTGGAGTCTAAGATCAACCTGATGAAGCAACAGATATCAGAGGCAAAGATTGTAGACACATCACGTCTGAGCACGGACTCTGTACAGATTCTGTCGAAGGTGGAGATGACCAACCTGGCCAATAAGGCTCGTATGACCTACACGATCGTGAGTGAGAGCGAGGCCAACCTGCGTGAGGGAAAGATCTCTATCCAGACACCTATTGCTCAGGGTTTGCTGAACCATAAGGTGGGCGACGAGGTGGAGGTGAAGATTCCACGTGGCACCATCAAGCTCCGCATAGAGAAAATTACTGTTGGATAAATATTGATTATGGATATTTTCAGTAAGATTGCTGCTGGCGAGATTCCCAGCTACAAATGTGCAGAGAACGAAAAGTTCTATGCCTTCCTTGATATCAACCCTGTGGCAAAAGGTCACACGTTGGTGATTCCTCGTCGTGAGGTGGACTATATCTTTGATATGGACGATGACGAGTTGGCTGAGTTTGAGGTGTTTGCCAAGCAGGTGGCTGTAGCCCTGAAGAAGGCATTCCCCTGTAAGAAGGTGGCTCAGGTGGTCTTGGGGCTTGAGGTGCCCCATGCTCATATCCATCTGATTCCGATGAACAGCGAGGGCGACGTGGATTTCCGCAAAGAAAAACTGCATCTCCCCAATGAGGAAATGCAGCAGATAGCTGATAAGATATACGCAGCCTTTAAGGGTTAAGTATAATCCTCCCCATAACGTATGCCAACCTCGTTGACATACTTGCGAATGAGCGACGATGAGTCGCTCTTTTTGCATATAAGGAGTACGTCGCCTTCCTCGGCCACGATATAGCCTTCCAATCCGTTGATGATGCCGATATGACCCTTGGGCAGTTTGATGATGTTGCCCTTGCAGTCGTCCATCATCACTTCTGAGTCGAGCACCACATTATCATCTGTGCCGTGACTCATAAACTCATAGATGGAATGCCAGGTACCCATATCGGCCCAGCCAAAGTCAACCTGCATCACATAGACCTGATTGCCTTGTTGCAGCAGACCTTGGTCTATAGCCACATTGGGCAGGGAGGCATAGTTGCGCTCTATATAGCCGATAACCTGATCGATTGTGTAGTTTTGGTTCTCGCACATGCCTGGGGCGAAGAGTTCCATAAACAGTTCGCGCAGACAATGGCGCAGGTGTCTGGCATTACTCAGGATAAGACCTGTGTTCCATAGGAACTCGCCACTGTCCATGAAAATCTGGGCAAACTCGCGTTCTGGCTTCTCTACAAACGACTGGATGCGATACACATGGTCAAACTCACCATTGCTACCCATCTGGATATAGCCATAGCCAGGTTCAGGACGCGTGGGTTTGATACCCATTACCAGCACCATATCTTTCTGTCCTACCAAATCCAGGCCATCGATGACGTTGCGCTTAAAGGCATCCTCGCCGGTGATATACTGATCACTGGGCACTATCACGATGCTGGCGTTCTCGTCGCGCTTCTGGATATTCAGCATAGCCCAGGCCACACTACCTGCCGTATTACGATTGATTGGTTCTATCATCAGACATCCGTCCTGCAGCTCTGGCAGTTGTTCGTGCACCCAATGCTCGTATTCCTTACACGTGCATACATATATATTCTCCTTTGGCACGATGGAAGTCATGCGACAGAAGGTGTCCTGCAACTGCGTGCGACCTGTTCCGAAGAAGTCCAAAAACTGTTTGGGACGCTCCATCCTGCTTGAAGGCCAGAGCCTTTTTCCACGTCCACCAGCAAGTATAATACAGTAGTTACTTTTTGAAATATTCATATAGCAGATTAATAGTTCAACTAATTTGGGGGCTAAATTACAAAAAGACATTGACAAATGCAACTATTTTCATGTTTTTTTTCATATTATTTTGCGTAATTCAAAAAAACTTCGTATCTTTGCACCCGCTTTTAGAGCCCAGATGGCGGAATCGGTAGACGCGCTGGTCTCAAACACCAGTGGGGCAACCCGTCCCGGTTCGACCCCGGGTCTGGGTACAAGCTTTAAAAAGCAATCCTCTGTAGGACAGGTTCTTACAGAGGATTTTTGTTTCTAATAAGTTCTGTAGTATTGGAGTTACTGGCGTTTAGGCGTTAGCTTTAATACAATATACTCCGATTGGGTGCCAATACGGTATTTGCCTCCCCAGATGCCAAGACCGCTACTGACGTAATAGTGGGTGTTACTGCGTTGATAACTGCCCCATGAACATTCGTAGAGATGATGGGTGATCCATGAGACAGGCCAGATCTGTCCCTCGTGGGTATGTCCGCTCAGTTGGAAGTCGATACCTGCTTGCTCAGCTTGTTCCAGATAATAGGGCTGATGATCTAGCAGAATCTGATATTTCGTACTGTCGGCCTGCTGCATCAGTTTTCTGATGGCTAGGCGATGCCTATTGGTACGATCATCGCGTCCAATGATACAGAGGTCGTCTGCAACAACGCAAGAGTCTTTTAGCAGATGGATGCCTGCATCAGTATAGAATTGCTGTGCGCGTGGTTCGTTACTATAGTATTCATGATTACCCAGACAGGCATAGACGGGAGCCTGCAGGCGATGGAATTCTTCTGCCATCTTTTCTTCAAACAACGGGCGTACGCTGATGTCGATGATGTCGCCGGCAATCAAAATGAGGTCAGGCTGTTCGGCATTCATCATATCCACCCATTTGGCCAGATCGCTGCGTGTGTTATGGTAACCCAGGTGCAGGTCGCTGGCCATCACGATGGTGTAGTCTTTCTTCAGGGGTTTCGTGGTCTGCAGGTTCAGCGCCACGCGTACCTTATTGTGATAATGGATATTTCCGCAGAGAAACACGGTGAGCATCATCCCCAGGATAGCCACTGATGTGACCCCGTTGGCATAAAGCCACGAACGAGGTACCAGGTGCACAAGTCGGCCCAAGTCGAGCACCAGGAACAGGATGACCAGATAGAGCAGGACAAGAATCGTTGTGGTACCTGTCTCATAGAGAATACGCGAAAGGGGTAGGGGAATTTTCTCCAAAGCGCCACTGAAATTGAGGAACAGCATAAAGAAACAAGCGATGCCTGTTGTCAGAATCAAGCCTTTCCATATACTGGCCAATGGCAGTAGCACCCATATATGCCAACCAACATAGGCAAGTCCTGCAAAGGGAAGTATCATGAAGAGTAAGAACCACATACTTGTCTGGGGATGAAGGATTTGAAAAAAACGGAAGGGAAATAAAAAAGGGATGCGCCGAAAAGTGCATCCCTCTGTAATTTTCTTTACAAAAATTAGTTCAGAGCGTCAGCAAGCTCAGCACCAGCCTTGAACTTAGCAACCTTCTTGGCAGCGATCTTGATCTTAGCCTTTGTTGCGGGGTTGATACCCTCACGTGCGGGGCGCTCGCTAACAGCGAATGTACCGAAACCAACGAGAGCTACCTTATCACCAGCCTTCAGGGCGTCCTTAATAGCTGCTACTGTGGCATCAAGAGCCTTCTTTGCGTCTACCTTAGAGATACCAGCACCTGCTGCAATCTTCTCTACCAATTCTGTCTTGTTCATAATAAAAAAAGGTTTTTAAAGTGAATAATAATTGTTATTATAAAAAAAATCTACCGCAAAAATAATAGGAAATCTTCATACGACCAACAAAAAATCCGAAAAAAATTGATTTTTAATGAAAAAAAGTGTGTAAAGGGCTGTTTTTGTGCTGAAAAACAGATATTTTTCGTAATTTTGCGCCCAGAAACTAATTAGATAAGAATAAACCTAATAAAAAGTAAATCAACAAGATGTTTCGTAATATACCGATAGTAACAAGGAATCTGCTCATTATAAACGTGCTGGTTTATCTGTTGGCATCAGTGGTTGAGTTAGGCGGAAAGAGTCTGACGGACTGGGGTGCGCTTCATTTCTTCATGGCCAGCGATTTCCACGTGTATCAGTTTATCACCTATCAGTTCCTGCACGGTGGTTTCACGCACTTGTTCTTCAATATGTTTGCCTTGTGGATGTTTGGCTGCGTGATTGAGAATGTGTGGGGTCCTAAGAAATTCATTTTTTATTACATCTTCTGTGGCGTAGGCGCAGGCCTGTGTCAGGAGATGGTGCAGTATATCTCGTTTGCTGCCGATGGTCTGACGAGTCTGGATCCAGCGCAGGTGCTGAATGTAAACGGACAGCGCCTGATGACTGTTGACCAGATTATGAACCTCTCAAGTACCATAGGTGCCTCGGGTGCCGTCTATGGTATCCTGTTGGCTTTTGGCATGACTTTCCCCAATGAGCGCATCTTTATCTTCCCCCTGCCTATTCCCATTAAGGCAAAGTGGTTTGTAGCTATTTATGCTATCATCGAGTTCGTCTCGGCTATGAGCAGCGTTGGTGATGGTGTGGCTCATATGGCCCATATCGGAGGTATGCTGTTTGGCTTCCTGCTGATACTCTATTGGCGTAAACGTCCTAACAGCCATTTCAATTTTGATGCTACCCGTCAGTTCTTCGACAGGTGGTCAAGAAATACGAGTGGAACCAGTCGTACGGGTAATACTGGATGGAATACTACCACCACGCACCCTCGTACTGGGGATGATTTGGAGTATAACGCTCGCAAGAAGGCCCGTCAGGAGGAGATAGACAAAATCCTGGATAAGATACGCGTCAGTGGCTACGACAGTCTGTCGAAAGAAGAGAAGAGACGTCTCTTCGAGGCCAGTCATGAGAAATGATCTGAGAGCTTGTGAAGGTTATCAAGAATATATTGGTTGGCGTGCTGACGGGAGCCAGTGTGGTGACAGTCTTGCTGCTGTTGCTGGTTGGCTATAGCGACAGGATTGATCCTGTAGATCATCCTATGCTGGCATGTCTGGGCATGTTTCTTCCCTTCGCCGTAGTAGCCAATATCCTGTTTATACCCATCTGGGTTATCTTCAAATGGAAACGTGTATGGATTCCCGTTGTGGGACTGGTGCTCGCGTATGCACCCATACGTACCTATTTCCCTATCAATTTCAATGCTGATAAAGAACCGCCTGCAGAAGGTATCAAGGTGGTGTCGTATAATGTCTGTGGCTTTGGCGGCAACTATAAATACGAGCAGGCTGTTGATACGGTGGCTGGCTATCTGAAACGGATAGATGCCGATATCGTGTGTTTGCAGGAAGACATGGGAGGCAAGGGTGGAAATGGCTTTGAAAAGATGAAGGAACTCTATCCCTACAACGATACCATCCATTTCTCTAATGACGTTATTTTCAACGCGATAGGCATCCATACCCGTTACCCTATCATCCGTAAGGAACGCCTCCCCATGTCGTCAAGAAGCAATGGTGCGATAGCCTATTTCCTGCAAGTTGAGGAAGACACGGTTATCGTTGTCAACAACCACCTGGAGAGTACCCATCTTTCCAGTGAGGAGCGTAATCGCTATCAGGAGGTGCTGAAGGGCGAAGTGGAGCGCGATTCTGCGGAGGCTGAGTTGTGGTATATCCTGAAGAAACTATCGCTGCATATGGCCGACCGTGCGATTCAAGCAAGGACGGTCAATGAGTTTGTGGAAACGCACAGTAGCTATCCCATTATCCTCTGTGGCGACTTCAACGATACGCCTGTTTCCTATACCCGTCATACCGTTGCTACCCATCTGAATGACTGCTTTGTATCAGCAGGTTGCGGTCTTGGTCTGTCATTTAATCGGAAGGGCTTTAATCTCCGTATAGACCATATGATGTGCTCAGATGATTACGAGCCCGTACGCTGTTACGTAGATAACGAAATGGATGCCAGCGACCATTATCCCATCGTTTGTTGGTTGAAAAAGGCGCGGAATCAATAAAAAATGTATGAAAATAGCCAAAAAATTTTCAAATGTGTAAAATTATCACTATATTTGCAGGCTCAATAACGCGATTATATATATAATAAACTAAAAATAAAACAATGCAAAACAAAGGAATTGTAAGATTTATTGCAGTTGCACTCATTCTTGTGTGCTGCTTCTATCTTTCGTTCTCGTTTGTGACTCGCCACTTTGAAAACAAGGCTGAGGCACTGCGCGCTGAACTGGGAGATAAGGCAGCCGACGAGTATTTGGACTCGCTGTCATCTGAGGACCATGTATGGCTCGGAGCTTGGAGTCTTGACGAGTGCCGTGAGATGGAAATTGGCCTGGGTCTTGACCTGAAGGGCGGTATGAACGTTATTCTGGAAGTGTCAGTGCCTGACATCGTAGACTTCCTGGCTGGTCACAAGACCGACGAGGGCTACCGTAAGGCATTCGAGGCTGCCGTGAAGGACGAGGAGAAGAGTCAGTCAGACTTCATCAGCCTCTTCGTAGAGCGCTGGAAGGAGTTTGGTGGTGGTCGTCAGCTGAACACCATCTTCGCTACACAGCAGATGCGTGACAAGGTGAACACCAAGAGCACCGACGAGCAGGTTATCGCTGCCCTGCAGGCAGAGGTTGATGCTGCTATCGACAACGCCGAGACCGTGGTTCGTACCCGTGTAGATAAGTTCGGCGTGGCTCAGCCAAACATCCAGAAGCTGAGCGGCCAGAGCCGTATCATGGTTGAAATGCCAGGCGCCAAGAAAGATAAGGATCGTATCCTGAAGCTGTTGTCAGGAAGTGCTGACCTGCAGTTCCATGAGACCTACATGCGCGAAGAGGCTATGCCTTTCATCGGTCAGTTGCACTCTGCTTACTTGGCTGAGATTAGCGACATCAAGGCTGAGGCTAAGGAGGATACCGCCGCTGTTGCTGAGGCAGAGGCTGTAGAGGCAAACGATACCGTTAATGCCCTCGACCTGGCTGCTAAGAAAGACCTCGCTGCTGCTGAGGCTGGCAACAACAATCAGGCAAAGAGCCTGCTGAACTACCTCGTAGTGAATGACCCCTATCACACAGAGAGCCTCTGCGACGTAGGTTATGCCCGCGTTACAGATACTGCTGAGGTCAATAAGGTTATCTATTCAGAGATTGCCAAGAAGGTGCTCCCCAAGGAGATGCGCCTCTACTGGGATGCTAAGGTCAGCAAGATCGAGAATCCCGAGACTGGCAAGAAGACCAAGGTGCTGCACCTCTATGCTATCAAGGTGAACGATCCTAACGGAAAGGCTCCTCTGACAGGTGACGTGGTGACAACCGCTAAGGACGACTACAGCAACGAGATTGGTAATGTAGGTCCTGTGGTTTCTATGCAGATGAATACTGAGGGTACCCGCATCTGGGCTAACCTGACTAAGATGAACGTAGGTCGCGCTATCGCTATCGTCCTCGACGAGGTGGTTTACAGTGCTCCTCGCGTAAACGGTGAGATTCCTGGTGGTAGCTCACAGATCTCTGGTCGCTTCACTCAGGCCGACACCAAGGACTTGGCTAACACTCTGAACTCAGGTAAGATGCCTGCTCCTCTGCGTGTTGCTTCTTACCAGATGGTAGGTCCTTCACTCGGTGCTCAGTCAATCCAGCAGGGTGTTATTTCATTCATCGTAGCCTTTGTGCTGCTGATGGTTGTGATGGTGCTGCTCTACAACTGGATTCCTGGTATGCTGGCCAACTGTGCCCTGCTGTTCAACCTGTTCTTCACGCTGGGTATTCTGAGCTCGTTCCAAGCAGCGCTGACCATGCCTGGTATTGCAGGTATCGTGTTGACACTGGGTACGGCTGTGGATGCTAACGTGCTGATCTACGAACGTACGAAGGAAGAGTTGCGCAAGGGCTTGAACATCAAGGAGGCCCTGAACCTGGGTTACTCTAACGCTTTCTCAGCTATCTTCGACTCTAACTTGACATCACTGCTCACAGGTATCATCCTGTTCGTAGTTGGTACAGGTCCTATCCGTGGTTTCGCAACGACGCTGATCATCGGTATCTGCGTATCGTTCTTCACCGCTGTATTCATGACCCGTCTGGTTTACGATCGTCAGATGAAGAACGACAAGTGGCAGAAGCTCACCTTCTCTACACCTCTGTCTAAGAACCTGATGCAGGGAACAAAATTCAACTTCATGGGCTCATTCAAGGTGTCTTACGCTGTATGGGCAGTCGCTATTGTTGTATTCTGCATTAGCTTCTTCTTCCGTGGCGTCAGCAAGAGCATTGACTTCACCGGTGGTCGTAACTATGTTGTAGTACTCGATAAGGAAGTACCCGTTGAGGATGTACGTGCTGCATTCGATGGCGTATTCGCTCAGAACGACGAGCAGAGCGCTAACCCCGGTTCTCCTGCCAGCACCACTATCATCGCCCTGGGTGATGCCTCTAACCGCACCGTTCGTATCTCTACCAACTGGGACTACGACGTAAACAGCCCTGTGGTTGACGACGTGATTGAGGACAGCATCTACAGCGTACTGAGCAAGGCTGAGCTGATCAAGGCTGAGACCAGCAAGGAAGACTTCCGCACACCTCCTGCCAACGAAGAGGATACCTCTAAGGGTACCATCGTTAGCTCAACAAAGGTAGGTCCTTCTGTGGCAAAGACCATCACTCGTAGCGCTATCATCAGCGTTATCCTGGCTCTGATTGCCATCTTCCTCTACATCCTGCTCCGCTTCCGCAACGTAGCCTTCTCTATCGGTTCTATCGTTGCTCTGAGTCTTGATGCACTGGTTGTTATCGGCTTCTTCTCACTGCTCCACACATGGGTGCCCATGTCGCTCGAAATAGACCAGACCTTTATCGGTGCTATCCTGACCGTTATCGGTTACTCTATCAACGATAAGGTGGTGGTATTCGACCGTATCCGTGAGAACATGCAGCTCTATGCTAAGCGCGACCGCAAGCGTCTGTTCAATGATTCACTGAACCAGACCCTGGCTCGTACCATCAACACCTCAGTGACCACGTTAATCGTGCTGCTCACTATCTTCTTCCTGGGTGGCGACAGCATCCGCTCATTCGCCTTCGCCATGATTCTTGGTGTTGTATTCGGCACGCTGTCTTCTATCTTCATCGCTGCTCCTACAGCTTATCTCACCATGAGCCGTAAGGACCGCATGGAGGACTTGACAACAGAGCCTGTTGAGGCTGCAAAATAAGACGACTAAGTTCTTAATATAAGAAAATGTACGCACATGCACGTGCGTACATTTTTTTATGTGGTGATTTTTCGTATTTTGTGTTTTATTTTGATTAAATTTTATATCTTTGCATCACGATTAATCATAATAAGTAATATGAAGAGATGTCTTTTGTTTTTGGCAACAACCATGGTAGCGGCTGTTGCCGGTTGGGCTCAGACCAGTTTCAGCGAGCCAACGACGTTGTATGTGATGCATAGCAGTGGTAATCACTTGGAGAAAGGTACTGATAATGGCGGATGGATTGAGGCATCCACAAAATCCAATCCACAGAAGATGACGTTGATACCCGATGGAACAGGATATTATTCCATACAGGTGGACGGACAAAAAGCTTTCCTGTCGCAGTCGAGACAATGGAACACGGTTTTCGTTGCCGACTCTTCTCTGGCTGAGGCAAAATTCCTGATTGAACCAGGCATGAGCCAATACGTAAAACTGCGTTGCAAATCCAATAACAAATATCTGGGTACAGACAGTAACGACGGTCACCAGAAGGTGTTTTCCGACAAAGACGGGTCGGACATGAAGCACCTATGGTATTTTGGCAGCAAAGTCAATGCCACGCCCCCTGTTGATACCCTTACTTATATGGTTAATCCGCAGGTGGTGCGCCAGCATTTCGATGGCTGGGGCGTGTCGCTTTGCTGGTGGGCAGGCCAGTGTGGCAAGTGGTCGGACGAGAAAATCACGGAAATCGTGAAGTGGCTTGTCAGTCCCACCGGCCTTAATTACACCCATTTCCGCTATAACATTGGCGGTGGCGACGACCCCGAGAACAGTCATTGCGACCTGCACCATATGGGCAGAGGCAAGGGCCTGCGTGCTGAGATGGAAGGTTTCAAGGACTTCAGTGGCGATGAGTATCATTGGGACCGCGATGCTGCCCAGCGAAAGATTATGCTGAAAATCAAGGAGCTGCGCCCCGATGCCGTGTTTGAAGCCTTCAGCAACTCCTGTCCTTATTACATGACCTACAGCGGTTGCTGCAGCGGCAATGTGGATGGCGGAAAAGACAATCTGAAGCCAGAGTATTACGAGGAGTTTGCACATTATCTGGTGGATGTCTGCAAGCACTACAAGGACGAATACGGCATTGAGTTCAAGACCCTGGAGCCCTTTAATGAGTCGGTCACTAATTTCTGGTATGCCAACGGTCCGCAGGAAGGCTGTCATTTCGACTATGCCTCGCAGATAAAGTTCATCCGTGTATTAGAGCCTATCCTAAAAGCCTCAGGACTCAGCACGGTTATCTCGGCATCCGACGAGACCAATATAGGACTCTCCGTAGAGGGCTTCAAGCAATATAAGAATGCCGGTGTGCTGTCGAAGGTGGGCCAGTGGAACACCCACACCTATTCCGGCAATAATGCCGACCGTTCGCGCCTGGCATTCCTGGCCCATCAGTCTGATATGCCCCTTTGGATGAGCGAGACGGGTAGTGGTGGCAACGGCATTGGCGGCAATCTCAGCATGGCGCAGCGACTGCTTGACGATATGCGCTACATACAGCCTGAGGCGTGGATTGACTGGCAGTATATGGAAGAGGCCAATGACCAGTGGTGTACCATTCGCGGCAGTTTTGCCGACCAGACTTACGCCAAGGTGAAGAACTACTACGTGCGCCAGCAGTGCTCACGCTTCATTAAGCACGGCTACGACATCATTACATCGCCCTGTCCGAAGACGCTGGCTGCCGTTAATGCCGCCCGCGATACGTTGGTGCTCGTGGTGCTCAACGAAGGTACAAAAGCAATCCACAATATTGACCTGTCGCTCTTTCCCGACCTGCCTGCGCTTACAAGTATCAAGGCTTACCGCACTTCGGCCAGCGAGAATCTGACCAGCACGAAGAGTGGCGTTACCCTTAATGGCAGTGAAATGAAGGTCATCATGCCTGCCCAGTCTATCATGACATTTATTATACCTACCCAGTGTGCGGTCGCAGAACCAGACAGCCTGCTGCGCGACGGGTGTGAATATCTGATTATTCCTCGACATGAGACCTCGCGGGCCGTCTCGGCAACGGGCAGCAGGGTGACTATTCAGGACATAGACTACGGTGATGCCCAGCGCTGGATGCTCTCCGACCTTGGCAATGGTACCTATGGCTTGCAAAACGCACTCGGACTGCGGCTCACGGCTCATCGTAACCTGAGCAGCTCTACGCTTACCGCTGCGAAGAGCGAGGCCGACGAGCAAGATTTCTATATAGAAGTCGTTGACTATCCATATTATAAGATTCTGGCTAAGAAGGGGCATAGTCACGCCTTCGACCTCAATAATGAGTCAACAGCCCCGGGAACCGTAGTCTCTGTTTGGCAGTATCAGGACGGCAACGCCGCCCCCATTCATCGTCAGTGGATGCTGTTTCCGCTTAACAGTTCACAAAAGACTGATGCCATTCACGAACTGCCTATGTCGCAGGAAAGGATGATGCAGTCTGCTGAAAAACGAATCTATGACCTGTCAGGTCGCCGCATGGGCAACCGTGGCGGGCTGAATAAGGGACTTTATATTATAAACGGTCGTAAAGTGGTGATACCTTAGGGCATTTCCGTTTTCCCTCTGCGAAATAGGAAATTCCCTACTGAGGTTTAGGAAAAACACCTTGCGTAGCAGCTGCATAGTTTGTATCTTTGCAATGTGAACAAGAAGTTGAACCCTTTAAAAAGATACAGCTATGAAGAAGTTTTTTACCTATACAGCAATGATCATCCTGACGATGACTCTGTTTACCAGTTGCGATATTGAGTTCTGGGAGGATATGGAAGACCGCAGCGAGGCTCGTACACTCGACGGCACTTGGACTGGCTATATCGATACCTACTATTACGACCGTTGGGGACTGACTGGCGACAGCTATCGCACCACGATGTACTTCGAGCGCACCAGTGCCTATAGCGGATGGGGCTATGAGGTTGACTACGACCTGAACAGCCGCTATTCTGACTATTACTACTGCGAGTTCGAGTGGGATATCTACAAGGGAAGCATCCGCATTCGCTATGCCGACAGTTGGAACGACGTATATATCAACGACTACCGCCTGAGCAGCAACCGCTTCGAGGGCTATATGGACGACGGCACCTCAAAGGATATCGTGTTCCGCCTGAACTACGACAATCGCTTTGACTGGGGCTACTGGAACACACGCGGCATCACTCGCAGCGCCAGCGATAGCACCACCACCGCCTCTGCAAAGGTGATGGCCAGCGGCAAGTTTGCTAAGTAATCCTGTCGTTGTTACACAGAAAAAGCGTATCTTTGCAGGCAAAAAGGTGCAAGGATATGAAGATACCAAGTTTGCAATACTATCATATAGCTGAGGGCCTCACCGCCTTCAGCTCTATGCGTAAAGGGGGCTATAGCACAGGGCGCTATGGCGAGTTTAATATCAACAGATATTGTGGTGATAGCGATGAGGCTATCCGCAAGAATCGCGAGGCGCTGTGCCGCCTTCTGGATATTACCGACGACCGTCTGCTGATGCCGCATCAGGTCCACAAAGCCGAGATAGCTGTGATTGGCGAACAGTTGGATGTTGACCTTGAGGGCTATGATGCGCTGATGACCAATGTGGAGGATGTGTGTATCGGCGTCTCTACAGCCGACTGTATCCCCGTGTTGCTCTATGACCCACGGCAGCGTGCCGTCTGTGCCGTTCATGCCGGCTGGCGAGGCACGGTGATGCGCATTGTGGAGCAGTCCATAGCAAGGATGACGGAAGTTTACGGCACCAATCCCGCAGACCTTATCGCACAGATAGGACCAGGCATCCACCTGGAGAGTTTCGAGGTGGGCGACGAGGTATATCAGGCCTTTGAAGATGCGGGATTTCCGATGGAATCCATCAGCAGAAAATATGAGAAATGGCATCTTGACTTGCCTGAGTGCAACCGCTTGCAGTTGATTTCCGCAGGCGTGCCAGATGCGCACATCAGCGTGTCGCCCGTGTGCACCTATATGCAGTCAGACACCTATTTCTCAGCCCGCCGACTGGGCATCGAGTCGGGTCGCATCTTCACGGGTATTATCCTAAGAAGAAGAGACTGACACCTACAACCGATACCACGGCACCCACTACGGCGCGCCATGTAATCTGCTCCTTAAACAGCCAGTAGGACGGCAGGATAATGATGATAGGCGTCGTAGCCATCAGTGTAGAGGCAATGCCAGCACCTGTGTATTGCACAGCCATCAGTGAGAATCCCACACCCACGAAGGGACCGAATATCGTGGTAGCCGTTGCTACCGCCAGACCCTTTCTGTCGTGCAGCGCCTCGCGCAGCGGAGCCATTCCCTGACGCACATACATCAGCAGTGAGAAACCAATGATGCCTGCCACGCAGCGATAGAAATTAGCACTAAAGGGAACGAGCCATGAGGGCATGTCTGCCGTCATCTCGTAGTGGTCCATACCAATCTTGCTCAACACCAAGCCCACGCCCTGACACATAGCGGCGCCCACAGCAAAGAGCACACCGTTCAGGGGCAACTTCAGCGACACCTTATGATGCTCGCCGCGACCCAGCACGGAGATGCTGATACCAAAGAGCGTCACCAGCATGGCCACGATGCTCATCAGCGTCATCTGCTGACCCAGTGTGACCCACGCCATCAGCGCAGCCGCCAGCGGTGCCATCGTCATAAACAGTTGTCCGAAGCGCGAGCCAATGATGATATAGCACTGAAAGAGGCAGAAATCGCCTATCACATAGCCCACCAGACCTGATAGCAGCATCCATCCGCCGGCCTCCCATGAGGCTCCAGCAGGCAACGGACTCCCCGTTACCACCATAAACAGCACTCCCGAGAACAGCAGTGCCAGCGCCATTCTCAGCACGTTCAACGTAAGGTTTCCCAGTCTCTTTGAGCCAAATTCGCTCAGCAGCGCCGTAGCCGTCCACGAGAACGCTACGCCAATAGATATCAATTCACCAATGTAAGTCATAGTTTTCGTGCCGCAAAGGTACAAAATAATGTGGAAACAGCCAAATAGTTGGAAAAAAGTTGTTATCTTTGCAACTAATTTCTATCCCAAACTTTGGGATGTACATTTCAAAGTCTGGGATGCGTATTCCAAAGTTGGGGATGGAGATTTCAAAGTTTGAAACGAAAAAAGATAAGTGATATGGCTAATTATGTAATTAAGGAAATGCCTGAGGGCATGGGCAACGGCAAAAAAGGAAGGATATTCCCCAAGATGCAAGTCTATACAGAATATGACTACGATAAGGTGGTGGAACTCATTCACAACTATTCGCCTGCTTTCAGCGAAGGTACGGTGCGTGGCGTACTTGATACGCTTTCAGAGGTTATGAAGACATATCTTCCCATGGGTCACACCATGAAGATAGACAATCTTGGTGTCTTCTCGTTGGCTCTCCAATTTTCTGATAATCCAGCGGAAGACGATAAGCAGGACGAGCCCAAGATGAAGTATCGTCGTGTAGAGGCTAAGGGAGTGAACTTTAAAGTTGATAAGAAACTGGTAGATGATATTAACAGAGACAACACCTTTGAGCGTGCGTCCTATAATCCCGCTACCACCTCCCCCTATACACCAGAAGAGCGTCTGCAGCGTGTGCTCCGTCATATCGATAAGCATGGCTTCATCACCCTACAGGACTATGCTAATCTCAATGCCCTTAGTAGCAGTTCTGCCTCGCGAGAACTGGCTAAGTTTGTCGCCAACCCAGCATCAGGAATAACTGAAAAAGGTGCCGGATCGCATAAAGTGTGGGTGAAAAAATAAAGCGAGGGGGATAGACCTTGAATCTATCTCCCTCGAATTTTTGTGACAGTTATTTTCGCTTACTTCCGCTTCCATGTCTGCGTCTCGTACAGGAAACCGATGTAGCCGCGTACTTTCAACTTGCCGTCTTCCAGCCAAATAGAGCATTTATAGTCCTTGCCGTTCTTGGGATTGTAGATGCGACCACCTTCCCACTTCTCCTTCTTCTTTGAGAGACCAGAGAGGATGTTCACGCCCATCAGTTTACGACTGCGCAATTTCTCGTCAGGGTTGTGGGTATCCTTGGTCTCAGGACCCTGCTTCAGCCACACAATCTTACCGTTTACCTTGCCGTTGGCCTCATAGATTTCCACTTGGGCATCGCCAGCCTCAGTCAGCCATTTTCCCTTGATGTCTTGTGAATAACCAGTCTGGGCGAACACGGCCAATACTAAACTTAATACAAATTTTTTCATCATTTATTCTGTTTATATTGGTGATAATTTCGACCGCAAAGGTACACACTTTTTCTGAATAGTGGGGCGATATGGTATAAAAAAAAGCACCGCAAGGATGATTTCCCTGCGGCGCCTCTTATATAAATAATGTACGTGCGTATTAGTCGGCGAGCTTTGCCTTAATCATCTCGCGGTTCAGGCGAGCGATGTTAGCGATGGTCTCGTTCTTAGGACATACAGCCTCACAAGCGCGGGTGTTGGTACAGTTACCGAAGCCCAGCTCGTCCATCTTGGCAATCATGTTCTTCACGCGGCGGGCAGCCTCAATCTTACCCTGGGGAAGCAGGGCGAGCTGAGAAACCTTTGACGATACGAAGAGCATGGCAGAACCGTTCTTACATGCTGCAACGCAAGCGCCGCAACCAATACATGTAGCGCAGTCCATAGCCTCGTCGGCATCCTCCTTAGGAATCAGGATAGCGTTGGCATCCTGAGCCTGACCGGTGCGGATAGTGGTGTAGCCACCAGCCTGGATAATCTTATCGAAGGCGTAGCGGTCAACCATACAGTCCTTAATCACGGGGAAGGCAGCTGAACGCCAAGGCTCTACGGTGATTACGTCGCCATCGTTGAAACGACGCATGTAGAGCTGACAGGTTGTAGCGCCACGCTCTGTGCGACCGTGAGGTGTACCGTTGATGTAGAGTGAGCACATACCGCAGATACCCTCGCGGCAGTCGTGGTCGAATACGAAGGGCTCCTTGCCTTCGTTGATGAGCTCCTCATTCAGGATGTCGAGCATCTCGAGGAACGAGGTATCATCGGGAATATCGTGCATCTCGTGGGTGTCGAAATGTCCCTGGTCCTTGGGGCCATTCTGGCGCCAGAACTTTATTGTAAATGAAATATTTCTTGCCATAATTTTAATTCATTAGTTATCTTACGATGACTAATGGCTTCGCCTCAGCAGAGTTCAAGCGAGCTTGACTCTGCCTTCGGCTTGCACATTAGTTCTTATAGTTACGTGTCTGTACCTTGATTGCCTCGTACTCCAGTGGCTCCTTGATGAGCTCAGGCTCGTTGCCCTTGCCTTTGTACTCCCAGCAGCCTACGTAGAAGTAGTTCTCGTCGTCGCGCTTAGCCTCGCCTTCCTCGGTCTGGTACTCCTCACGGAAGTGACCACCGCAAGACTCGTTACGAGAGAGTGCGTCGAATGCTACGAGCTGACCCATTGTGAAGAAGTCGCGCAGGTGGATAGCCTTGTCGAGCTCCACGTTGAGACCTTCCTTAGTGCCAGGAACGAAGAGGTTGGTGTCGAACTCCTTCTCGAGCTCGTGCATCTTCTTCAGACCTTCCTTCAGGCCCTCAGCGGTGCGACCCATACCTACATACTCCCACATGATGTGACCCAGTTCCTTGTGAATAGAGTCAACAGAACGCTTACCCTTGATGTTGAGCAGACGGTCGATCTCGGCGTTAACGCCCTTCTCGGCAGCCTCGAACTCAGGCAGATCGGTAGAAACCTTTGGCCATACAGCCTGATCTGCGAGATAGTTCTGGATGGTGTAAGGCAATACGAAGTAACCATCGGCCAGACCCTGCATCAGAGCAGAAGCACCCAGACGGTTGGCACCGTGGTCAGAGAAGTTACACTCACCGATAGCGAAGAGACCAGGGATTGTGGTCTGCAGTTCGTAGTCAACCCAGATACCACCCATTGTGTAGTGGATAGCGGGATAAATCATCATGGGCTTATAGTATTTCACGCCATTGATTTCCTTACCGAAGTCACCAGGATAAACGTCGGTAATCTCTTCGTACATATCGAACAGGTTGCCATAGCGCTGCTTCATGGCGTCAAGACCAAGACGGTTGATAGACTCAGAGAAGTCGAGGAACACAGCCAGACCAGTGTTGTTCACACCGAAGCCCTTGTCGCAACGCTCCTTAGCGGCACGTGAAGCCACGTCACGGGGAACAAGGTTACCGAAGGCGGGATAACGGCGCTCCAAATAGTAGTCGCGATCCTCCTCGGGAATATCCCAAGCCTGGATCTCACCTTTCTGAAGTTTCTTGGCATCCTCGATATTCTTTGGAACCCAGATACGACCATCGTTACGCAGTGACTCAGACATCAGCGTCAGCTTAGACTGCTTGTCGCCGTGAACGGGGATACAGGTGGGGTGAATCTGAACGTAAGAGGGGTTTGCAAAGTAAGCACCCTTACGATAGCACTGAACAGCAGCGGTACAGTTACAACCCATAGCGTTGGTAGAGAGGAAGTAAGTGTTACCGTAACCACCAGTAGCGATAACTACGGCGTTAGCTGAGAAACGCTCCAGCTCGCCAGTAACCAGGTTCTTGGCGATGATACCACGAGCGCGGCCATCAACGATGACTACATCCTCCATCTCGTAACGGGTGTAGAGCTTCACCTTGCCAGCGTTAACCTGACAGCTCAGTGAGCTGTAGGCACCCAGCAGCAGCTGCTGACCGGTCTGACCCTTTGCGTAGAAGGTACGGCTTACCTGAGCACCACCGAAAGAACGGTTGGCCAGCATACCACCATACTCACGAGCGAAAGGAACGCCCTGAGCTACGCACTGGTCGATAATATTGTTTGATACCTCAGCCAGACGATAAACGTTGGCCTCGCGAGCACGATAGTCACCACCCTTTACGGTATCGTAGAACAGACGGTAGATAGAGTCACCATCGTTCTGATAGCACTTAGCAGCGTTGATACCACCCTGAGCAGCGATAGAGTGAGCACGACGGGGAGAGTCCTGAATACACAGGTTGATCACGTTGAAGCCCATCTCACCGAGTGAGGCTGCTGCAGAAGCACCAGCCAGACCGGTACCTACTACGATAATGTCGAGCTTCAGCTTGTTCTTGGGGTTAACCAGTCGCTGATGAGCCTTATATTCCTTCCATTTCTCAGGCACTGGTCCTGCAGGAATCTTTGAATCTAATACTTTAGCCATAATCTTTTTTAATGCTTAATTCTTAATTCATAATGAATAATTAGCAGCACAAACTGCAGCTGCTGCCATCACAGAGTGAAGGAGCGCAACCGAAAGCGAATGCCAGCACTACTACGAGGAAGCCCAGCATCAGCAGGGTAACGTAGATGAAACCGATGGTCTTCCAACGGCAGAACCATGTCTTACCGCTCATACCCAGGGTCTGCAGAGAGCTCCAGAAACCGTGAGTCAGGTGGAACCAGATAGCTACGAACCAAATTACGTAGAGCGTTGCAAATACGGGATTGCTGAAGGTGTCCTGCATGAAGGCAAAACCATCAGAGGGGCTGTGAGCAACGCTCATACCAGTCAGCTCGGCAAACATCATGTTGTACCAGAAGTTGAACAGGTGGAGAATCAGACCCAGCAGGATGATGATACCCAGCACGAGCATGTTCTTTGATGCCCACTCCACTTTACCAGCGTTTACCGTTGTAGCTACCTCATAGCGATTGTCGCCACGGGCCTTGCGGTTCTGTGCTGTCAGAATGAAAGCATAAACGATGTGGAGCACGGCCAGACCAGCCAAGCCCATTGTTGCCACTACGGCATACCAGTTGGCACCGAGCATCTCACAAATAGCATTGTAAGCCTCGCCCGAGAACAGCGCAACCAGGTTCATGCAGCAGTGGAACGTCAAAAACAGAATCAGCGCGATGCCAGTGAGTGACATCACCACCTTTCTACCAATTGATGAATTAAATAACCACATAAATGATTGAAAATTAATGAATGAATTATTGTATTTAGATTTATTTAGGGCACAAAATTAATCAAAAATCGTGAAATTACAAACGATTACATTAAGAAATATAAGAAAAATGTGTAATTTTGTAGCCGACAAGAATGTTTCTTCGTCAAAAAACATCTGCTTAAAACGAATATGAAAATTCAATTATTAACCTTGGCGCTGCTTGGCATATTGTCGGCGCAAGCTCAAGAGAGACAGGAAATTCTTTTACAGGACGATTGGCAGTTCTCGCGTGATAAACAGACGTGGCAGACGGTGATCGTACCCCACGACTGGGCTATCAGTGGACCCTTTGACAAGAAGTGGGACCTGCAGACGGTAGCTATCGTTCAGAATGGTGAAAAAATCGCGACAGAGAAAAGTGGGCGAAGTGGGTCGTTGCCCTGGATTGGTGAGGGCCATTATAAAAGGGTCATCACGATTCCTTCAGATTTCAGTGGCCATGCCGAATTGATATTCGATGGTGCCATGTCTGAGCCTACGGTCTATGTCAATGGAAAGCAGGCTGGCTATTGGGCTTATGGCTATAATACCTTCCGCGTGGATATCACGCCTTTTGTAAAAGGAGGTGAGAACCTGTTGGAGGTGCATCTGAAGAATGTGGAGGAGAGTTCTCGCTGGTATCCTGGTGCAGGCATCTATCGACCTGTGACACTCGTCCTCACACCTCAGCAGGCGCGTATTGATGACTGGGGTATCACCACCAGGACAGAGTTGCATGTTAAGAATGGTAAAGGCGTTGATTGTACCAAATTGGTGGTGGAGGTGCCCATTCTCAATGCTGGTCAGGGACTGCCTGTCATCATGGAACTCTTCGCTCCAGACAATAAAAACAAGATATGGGTCTGTCCTGCACCGCAGAAAAGAGGATCAGGAAAGGCTGTCGGCACCTTTATGATTCCCGATGCCCAACTGTGGACTCCTGAAACGCCTAATCTCTATAAGTTGCGTATCACCCTTTGTGACGGCATCTCTGCCCCCAATGTATATGACGACTTCGGTAAGGCCATCGACCGGAAAACGATGAAATTGGGCTTACGCACCGTCAGAGTGTCGAAGGAAAAGGGTTTCCAGCTGAATGGTGTGACGCGAAAACTGAAGGGTGTCTGTCTGCATCATGACCTCGGACCACTGGGCGCGGCAGTCAACAAAGCTGCTTTGATTCGCCAGATAAAGATTATGAAGGAGATGGGGTGCGATGCTATCCGCACGGCTCATAATATGCCGAGCCAGTGGCAGATGGATATCTGTGACTCGCTGGGAATGATGGTGATGGCCGAGAGCTTTGACATGTGGAAGTATCCTAAGTGTAAGAATGGATATGCGCGCTTCTTTGACCAGTGGGCCGACAAGGATATCACGAATCTGGTGAAGGCGAATAGGAATCACCCGTCCATCGTCATGTGGTCTATCGGCAACGAGATTCCTGAACAATGGAGTGAGGAGGGAAGAGAAATGGCCATTCGCTTGCAGGGACTGGTACATTCTCTTGATGCAACACGCCCTGTTACTCAGGGCATGGATCGCGTAGATAATGCACTGGCCAGTGGTTTCGCGCAGGCAATGGATATCCCTGGACTGAATTACCGATTGAATAAATACCAAAAGGCGCATGATACGCTAACGCATGGCTTCCTGTTAGGATCGGAAACGGCCTCTACGGTCTCTTCGCGTGGCACCTATTATTTCCCTGTAACGCCTACGGATAAGGGTGTTCACCCTGATGGTCAGTGCTCGGGCTATGATGTGGAATGGTGCTCATGGAGTAACTTGCCCGATGATGACTGGCAATGGCAGGATGATAAGGACTGGGTGATTGGTGAGTTCGTATGGACGGGGTTCGACTATCTTGGTGAGCCCACGCCTTATGATGAGTACTGGCCTTCGCGCTCGTCGTATTTTGGTATCTGCGACTTGGCCGGACTCCCCAAGGACCGTTATTATCTCTATCGCTCGCATTGGCGTAAAGACGAGCATACCATCCATCTGTTGCCTCATTGGACATGGGGAAAGGAGAGGGTAGGCGAGGTGACGCCCGTCTATTGCTATACCGATTATAATGAGGCTGAACTCTTTGTCAATGGTAAGAGTCAGGGGCGCATCAAGAAAAACAAAGATAGTCGTCTGGACCGCTATCGCCTGCGCTGGAACAATGTGAAATATGAGCCTGGTGAGGTGAAGGTGGTGGTTTATGACACCAATGGAAAGCCTGTTGGTGAGAAAATAATGAGGACAGCTGGGAAACCTGCAAAACTCAAGACTGAGGTGTGGTCGCAGGCGTCCAGTCTCAAAGCCGATGGCAATGACCTGGCCTATATCACTGTTAGTCTGGTGGATAAGTATGGCACGCTGATACCTGATGCTACAGACCAACTTTCATTTGAGGTAAGTGGCGCCGGCTCTTTCAAGGCTGTCTGCAATGGCGATGCTACCAGTCTGGAGGTCTTCACCGAACCTACGATGAAACTCTTTGCGGGACAGTTGGTCGTGGTTTGTCAGGCGGGCAAGAAAAAAGGTCAGCTCACGCTTACTGTCAAGGACAAACAGCGTAAACTGACCAGGAAAATAAGTATCCCTGTGGAATAATAAAGCCCCTCCGGAATGGAGGGGTTTTTTATTTAGAGTTTTTCGCCAAAGCAGAGATCGCCGCAGTCGCCGAAACCTGGTACGATGTATTTGTGCTCATTCATGCCGGGGTCAATGGCTGCGCACCATAGCGTAACATCATCGGATACGCTCTTCTGTAACATTTCAACACCTTCTGGCGTGCCAATTACACTGGCAATATGCACCTGATGAGGCTTGCCAGTTTTCAGAAGAGCCTCATAGGCAGCTACCATTGATCCACCTGTAGCCAACATGGGGTCAACGATGATGAGGGTCTTGCCTTTCACGCTGGGCGAAGCCATGTATTCTGTGTGGATGCCTACCTCGGTATGTTCACGATTGGTGTACATGCGGAAGGCTGATACAAAACCGTTTTCTGCATGGTCAAATACGCGAAGAAAACCTTCGTGAAAAGGTAGTCCGGCACGCAGCACCGTGGCCAGCAGCACCTCGTCTTTAATCATCGGAATATCGATGGTTCCAAGGGGTGTTGTCACTGTTTTTGGCTTGTAGGTCAAGGTCTTCGACAGCTCGTAGGCCATCATCTCGCCAATACGTTCAATGTTGTTACGAAACAGCAGACGGTTTTTCTGATAACTCTTATCACGAATCTCGGCCATGAAATGATTGATGACCGAATTTTGCTCTGAGAAATTAATGACTTTCATAAATTTAGATTTTTGATTGCAAAGATAGTTATTTTTGCACGATAATTGCTAACTGCGGGTTGCAAAACCTTTAAACTGACTCTTGTTTTGAGATACTTTAACATAAAAATGGTTGTGTGCGCACAAAATATTCACCTTTCACCTTTCACCTTTCACCAATTATTTGTACCTTTGCAGCCGTTAAAATAGACGAAAGTATAATTTTTTAAATAAATCAAAAACAAATGGCAAAGTTAGATTTGACACAGTATGGCATCACAGGTTCTACCGTGATTGCTCACAATCCTTCGTATGAGACTCTCTTCGCAGAGGAGACAAAGGCTGGTCTGACTGGTTTCGACAAGGGTCAGAACACCGAGCTGAACGCTGTAAACGTGATGACTGGTATTTACACTGGTCGTTCACCTAAGGACAAGTACATCGTGAAGGATGCACAGAGCCAGGATAAGGTATGGTGGACTTCTGAGGAGTATAAGAATGACAACCACCCCATGAGCGAAGACGTATGGGCTAAGGTTAAGGAAATCGCTGTTAAGGAGCTCTGCAATAAGGATCTGTATGTTGTTGACGCTTTCTGTGGCGCTAACGAGGGTACTCGTCTGGCTGTTCGCTTCATCGTTGAGGTAGCATGGCAGGCTCACTTCGTTACCAACATGTTCATCCAGCCTACTGCTGAGGAGTTGGAGAACTTCGAACCTAACTTCGTAATCTATAACGCTTCTAAGGCTAAGGTTGAGAACTTCAAGGAGCTGGGTCTGAACTCAGAGACTTGTGTTGCTTTCAACACTACAAGCCGCGAGCAGGTTATCATCAACACATGGTACGGTGGTGAGATGAAGAAGGGTATGTTCTCTATGCAGAACTACTACCTGCCTCTCCAGGGCATCGCTTCAATGCACTGCTCTGCTAACACCGACATGGAGGGTAAGAACACCGCTATCTTCTTCGGTCTGTCTGGTACAGGTAAGACCACTCTGTCTACCGATCCTAAGCGTCTGCTGATTGGTGACGACGAGCACGGATGGGACGACGAGGGTGTGTTCAACCTCGAAGGTGGTTGCTACGCTAAGGTTATCAACCTCGACAAGGAGTCTGAGCCCGATATCTACAACGCTATCCGTCGCAATGCTCTGCTGGAGAACGTAACTGTTGACGAGGCTGGTAAGATCGACTTCGCTGACAAGAGCGTAACCGAGAATACTCGTGTATCATATCCTATCGATCACATCGAGAAGGTTGTTAAGAAGGTGAATGGTAAGAGTGCAGGTCCTGACGCTAAGAACGTAATCTTCCTGTCAGCTGACGCATTCGGCGTACTGCCTCCCGTTTCTATCCTGACTCCTGAGCAGACTAAGTACTACTTCCTCTCTGGTTTCACAGCTAAGCTGGCTGGTACAGAGCGTGGTATCACAGAGCCTACTCCTACATTCTCTGCTTGCTTCGGTCAGGCATTCCTCGAGCTGCACCCCACAAAGTACGCTGAGGAGCTGGTTAAGAAGATGGAGAAGAGCGGTGCTAAGGCATACCTCGTTAACACTGGTTGGAACGGTACTGGTAAGCGTATCTCTATCCGCGATACTCGTGGTATCATCGACGCTATCCTGGGTGGCGCTATCCTGAACGCTCCTACCAAGAAGATTCCTTTCTTCGATTTCGAGGTTCCCACACAGCTTGAGGGCGTAGACACCAACATCCTGGATCCCCGCGACACTTATGCAAATGCTGCTGAGTGGGAGGAGAAGGCTAAGGATCTGGCTGCTCGCTTCATCAAGAACTTCAAGAAGTATGAGGGCAACGAGGCTGGTAAGGCTCTCGTAGCTGCTGGTCCTAAGCTCTAAGCCTTAGGTCCTACGACATAACGATAAAACAGGCGTCTACACGGAATGGTGCAGATGCCTGTTTTTGTTTTTTACTAACCATTAGAAACAATGAATCTGAAAGAGAAATACCGTGTGTTCAAAGAGTGGCAACAGCGTCCTTATCAGGTGGCTCCACTCACACAGGAGGAACATACCTGTGCCACCTGCGGCACCAGTTATCAAGGTAATTATTGTCCGCGATGCGGACAGTCGTCACGTATCGGACGTTATTCGATGAAGACGGCTTTTCTGTTGTTTCTTGACGTCTGGGGACTGGGTAATCGTGGTATGTTTCGTAGTATTCGCGACTTGTTGTTGCGTCCCGGCTATATGATTCGCGATTATCTGGGCGGTATGCAGATGGCCTATTTTCCACCGTTTAAGATGTTTTTCCTCTTGGCAACTTTATCTATCGTGGTTAATAGTGGTCTTAATATAAGAGGTGAAAATCAGTTGGTGAAGGTTGTACAGGCTTACGAGAGAAGTATTGATATGGATATACGGACTGCCCCTGCTGAGCAGAAAGCTGGAGTGAAGTCAGGCACAGATAATGAACGTCTGGACTTCGGAGAAAAAATAAATGGTACGCTCAAGGTCTTCATCAGATTCCTTATCGACCATCAGACAGTGGTAGAACTGGTTTGGTTGTTGGTGCTCTCTTTGCCACTTTATGTGCTCTTCAGGAATTGTCCGGCAATCCCGGATCTGTATTATACTGAGTTCTTTGTGGCGATGATTTATATTACTAATATGATGAATATCGTCTCAATAGTATTCAGTTTCTTCTGCGTGAACTTGGATACCATCGGCTTTATATCCCCGATATTGAGTATTGTTGCACTCAAACAACTCTGTGGTTATTCGTACCTTCGTACCATCCTGGGCCTCGTTGCTTCATTTGCTATCATCACAATTGCGGTTTTGATTATTGTGGTGCTGGTTGGTATAGTTGTAGGGTTAACGATGGCAATGAACGCACAATAAAATGCAAAATTACACACATAAACTTGATTTAAATCAAGAATTATGGGTGTTTGCGCAAACTAAAGCGTTTATCCTACACTTGTAATACAAAATAATTTGTACCTTTGCAATGTAGTCGTGATGATTACACACACGTTATTCATTAGGTTAGTAGTTTTATAGAATTAAGGTAAAGATTATGTTATTAGATTTTCAAACAACGTGTGTGTTGGTATTAGTGGTTATTTCCACAATTCTGAGTGTTATCACTCTGATGAATACTAACATCCGTTGAAAGGAGTGCGGGGTGAGCGATTCATACCGCACTCTTTTTTATGCTCATTTTACCAGTAAGTCTGCCATATAGCGGTAAATAAACCATACAAAATCCTAAAAACAACTTAAAATCAGGGCAATAATGATATATTTTGTTTAATTAAGTGGTGAAAATGTCTGCTTTTTGCAGATTTGTGCTTAACTTTGCAACCAAATTGTTTAAACAAGATTAGATGAAAAAACTTTTTAAGCCGCTGTGTGTGATGCTTGGCGCATTAGTGACGATGACTTCGTGCCTTGGCAACGGCGACGATGATACAACAGTATATAGTGATATGGCTATTACGGCCTTCGCTTTGGGTACGCTGAACAGATATACCCATTCAACCTCTTCTGACACTGGTAACGATACCATTATCAAGTCTACATTGACAGGCTCGAACTATAACATGGCTATCGACCAGAACAGTTATCGTATCTACAACCAGGATCTGTTGCCATCGGGTACTGACTTGGCTCACGTGACCATCAGTAGTGTCTCTACCCTGAATAATGCTATTGTAACCTTGAAGTCACTTACTAGCGACAGTATTCGTTTCTTCAGTACCAGTGACTCTATCGATTTCACTACACCTCGTGTCTTCCGTGTCTTCCCTACGAATATGGAGGGCTATCGTGATTATACAGTAACTCTTTCTGTCGATGAGAGTGCCGGTCTTTCTTTCGAATGGAATAAGGTGGATACGCGTGCTGATTTGCAGGGATGGAGCGAAAACCATCTGGTGGCTTTTGGAGATAGTGTCCGCTTGGTTGACCAGAACGTGGTGACTGCAGATAATTGTGCTTTCAGACTGAATGGCGCCAATGTGGAGCGCTCTGAGGATCTGAATAACTGGACTGTCATGGGTACAGCAGCTTTGAAGCAGTTGGTTGGCGTAGGCACAAAGGGCCTCTTTGCTTTGGGTACCGACGGCATGATGAAGCGTTCAGAAGATAATGGCGCAACTTGGTTGGATGAGACGCTTGACGAGGATGCTTCTCTGTTGCCTGTTAGCGATATCGCTATGACATCATGGGATTATACTCCACTGGATTCTACCGATTACCTGCTGATGGTGGGTAACGATGCACAGAATCAGGTTCGTGTATGGCGTAAGATTAATCAGTATGGTGGTGTTTCGAAGGGTGGAAAATGGGTATATATGCCTGTTGACCTGAACAATCCTTATACTTTGCCTGTGCTGCAGCATTTATCACTGGCCTATTATAATAATATGGTATTGGCGCTTGGCAGTGATAAGGTGATTTATCAGTCAGCTGATCAGGGCATCACATGGAAGGAATCTTCTAAATATGCGTTGCCTACAGATTTGCAGGGAACTGTGATGAGTCTTGCTGCCGATAGTCAGAACCGCCTTTGGGTGGTCACCGATGCTGGTGAGGTATGGCTGGGAAAGAAATGATGATGTAAGATATAAGCAGTGATGAGCGAAGGTAAATATCATATCTCAACAGTATGGGTGAAAATACTATTTGTATGCTTCACACTTCACTGTTCACTCTTCACTCAGACTATATTGGCTCAGGACGAGCCGGAATATAAGATGGAGTTGGGTGCCGGTGTTGGCCTGATGAACTATCTGGGCGATTACAATGGTAACCTTCTCAAGAAGATGCAGCCCATGGGGGGACTGGTGGCAAAATACAAGATGAATCCCCGTATGGCATGGGCGGCTACGTTGAACTACGGACAACTGAAGGGTGAGGCAGAGAATGCTGGCACGTGGTATCCTGGTGGTACTGATGTCCCTACGTCGTTCTCTACGAAGCTGGTTGACTTGAACGTCAAGTATGAATATAACTTCTGGCCTTTCGGTACAGGACGGGAGTATCACGGTGCACAGCCGTTGACACCTTTTATCACTTTGGGCGGAGGCCTCGCTTTTGCTAAAGGAGATAAGTCGGTAGTGGCTTTTCAGGTACCTATCGGTTTTGGTGTGAAGTATAAGTTGATGGACCGTCTGAACCTCACGGCAGAATGGTTGATGCATATCTCGGGCAGCGATAAACTGGATGGTATTCGTGATCCCTATGGCATCAAGAGCAGCGATCTGTTTAAGAATACCGATTGCTACACCACTTTGCAACTCTCGCTGACCTATGAGTTCATGGAGAAATGTAAGACTTGTCATAACGATAATGACTAACGGAATTGATAATTGAAACTGTAATTTAAATATGACAGCAGAACTGGATATGACGCGCATCCCACAGCACATTGCCATTATTATGGATGGTAACGGTCGCTGGGCCATGGAACGTGGCAAGGAGCGCACCTATGGTCATCAGGCCGGTGTTGAGGCCGTACGTCGCATCACGTCAGAATGTACACGACTGGGTGTGAAGTACCTCACGCTCTATACCTTCTCTACTGAAAACTGGAACCGCCCCGATGATGAGGTGGCTGCACTTATGGGATTGGTTCTCTCTTCACTCGAGGATGAGATCTTCATGAAGAATAATGTGCGTTTCCGTGTGATAGGCGACTTAGGTCGACTGCCTGAGGCTGTACAGCAGAAACTGCGTGAGACGGAAGAGCATACGGCAAAGAATGATGCGATGACAATGGTTGTGGCATTGAGCTATTCATCGAAGCTTGAGATTGTACGTGCTATGCAGAAGATGGCACAGGAGGTGAAGGATGGGACCCTCACTCCAGAGTCTATCGATGAGAAAACCGTCGATGAGCACCTGTGGACAAGTTTTATGCCCGATCCCGACCTGCTGATCCGTACGGGTGGCGAGGTACGTATCTCCAACTACCTGCTATGGCAGATAGCTTACTCAGAGCTCTATTTCTGCGACACCTACTGGCCCGACTTCGGTGAGCAGGAGCTGCGTAAGGCTATTCAGAGTTTCCAGAGCCGTCAGCGTCGTTTTGGTAAGACCGAGGCGCAGGTGGAAGAGGAGGAAAAGTAATAAGGTAAAAATGTTAAAGTCAAATTAAAGTGACCCATTATTATATTATAAATAAGGTGAAAGGATTGGTGAAAGGTATCTTGCCTCTTTGCCTTCTTACCTTCTTGCCTTTGTATGCTTCAGCACAGAATAAGATAGTAAACCCCGATATCTCCTATGCTGGTACTCCCCGTCAGTGTGAGATTGGTGGTATCACCGTAGAAGGTGTAGAGGGCTATGAGGATTTCGTATTGATTAACCTGTCGCAACTTCGTGTAGGGCAGAGTATCGAGGTTCCTGGCAGTGAGATTACGGAGGCTGTGAAGCGTTACTGGAAACATGGCTTGTTCTCAGATGTCTCAATCACCGCCGACTCTATCGTGGATTCTAAGGTCTATCTTTGTATCCATCTGTCCCTGCGTCCTCGTATCACCAATATTGAATATCATGGTGTGAAGAAGAGCGAGCGCGAGGATTTGGAGAACAAACTGGGTATGGCCAAGGGCATGAGTCTGACGAAGAACCTCATTGACCGTGCTAAGATCCTGGCCACAAAGTATTTTGATGATAAAGGCTATAAGAATGCTGAGATTGATATCCGTCAGAGCGATGATGTAACGGGTAAGAATCAGGTGGTGCTCGATGTCTATATCGATAAGAAAGCCAAGATGAAGGTTCGCCGCATTATCTTTGATGGTAATGAAAAGGTGGCTGACAAGAAAATCAAGGGTGGTTTCTTCTCTAAGGGTGCCTTTGGTAAGATTCATGAGGCAGGCAAACTGGGCAATTTCTTCAAGGCCAAGAAATTTACTCCAGAGCGCTATGGTGAGGCTAAGCAAGCCCTTATCGACAAGTATAACGAGATGGGTTTCCGTGATGCAACAATCGTTGAGGACTCTGTGTGGACGGTTGACGACAAGCACGTCAACGTGTATGTCAAGATAGAGGAGGGTGAGAAATACTATCTGCGTAATATCACTTGGGTTGGTAATACCGTTGCCAATACCGATGCTCTGAATAAGACGCTGGGAATGGTGAAAGGCGATGTCTACAACCAGCGACTCATGAACAAGCGCTTGATAGAGGATGATGATGCTGTACATAACTTCTATTATAATAATGGTTATGTGTTCTCTAGTGTGGAGCCAACAGATATCAATGTTGTGGGTGACTCTATAGATGTGGAGGTACGTATCACAGAAGGTCCGCAGGCTCACTTGAACAATGTACGTATCTTTGGTAACGACCGCCTCTATGAGGAGGTAGTGCGCCGTGAACTCCGTACCAAGCCTGGTGATCTCTTCTCAAAGGATGCCCTGATGCGTTCTGCTCGTGAAATCGCTTCTATGGGTTACTTCGACCCTGAGTCGGTGAGCCCAGACGTGAAGCCTAACTATCAGGATGGTACTGTTGACGTAGACTGGAACCTGGAGCAGAAATCTAATGACCAGTTGGAACTCTCACTTGGTTGGGGACAGACTGGTGTCATCGGTCGTGTAGGTGTCAAGTTCAATAACTTCTCTTTGCGCAACCTCCTTGGTAAGAACAAGCTGCGCCGTGGCTTCCTGCCTGCTGGTGATGGTGAGCAGATTGGCTTGAATTTCCAGACAAATGGTCGTTACTATAGCAGTTATAGTGCCAACTACTCTACGGGTTGGTTTGGCGGAAAGCGTCCTAACGCCTTCAACGTAGGTGTCTATTATTCTAAGCAGAGTGACGTGTCGAGCACCTATTACAACTCAGCCTACATGAACAATATCTATAGTTACATGTATGGCACGGGTTCATACAACAGCAGCTACTATAACTATGATAGTTTCCTTGATGACGATAAATATGTGAAACTGTTGGGTATCTCCGTTGGATGGGGTAAGCGTCTGCGCTGGCCTGATGACTATTTCCAGTTCTCGGCTACCTTGGCTTATCAGCGTTATATGCTGAAAGACTGGCAGTACTTCCTGATTTCCAATGGTAACTGTAACAATATCAACCTGGGATTGTCGCTGACACGTAATTCTACCGATAACCCCTTGTTCCCACGTCATGGTTCAGAGTTCTCACTCTCTGTAACCCTTACGCCACCTTGGTCTTTGTTTGATGGCAAGGATTATAAGAATCTGGCTACCCAGGATACTTATACCAACGATTATGAGCGCTACCAGAGCGAGCAGTCGTCAAAGTATAAGTGGGTGGAGTATCACAAGTGGAAGTTCAAGAGCCGTACCTATACAGCCCTCTCAGATGGTCAGAAATGCTTCGTGCTGATGACTCGTGTAGAGTTTGGTTTGCTGGGCTCTTACAATAAATACAAGAAGTCACCATTCGAAACCTTCTATGTGGGTGGTGACGGTATGAGTGGCTATAGCACCAGTTATGCTGAGGAGACCATCGGTCTGCGTGGTTATGATAATGGTTCTATCTCTTCTTCTGCCTATGTAAAGGGTGGTGAGTGGAGTGGCAGTCGCTATAGTGCCTATGATGCCTATGCCTACGACCGCTTCACGCTGGAGTTGCGCTATCCCTTTATGTTGGGCAACACTACTATCTACGGACTTGGCTTCCTTGAGGGTGGTAACGCATGGGCAAAGACTCGTGATTTCAACCCCTTTGATATGAAACGTTCGGCTGGTGTCGGTGTACGTATCTTCCTGCCTATGGTGGGTCTGATGGGTATCGACTGGGCCTATGGTTTCGACAAGGTATACAATGGAGGCTGGCAGCGTGGTGGCGGTCAGTTCCACTTCATACTTGGACAGGAATTCTAACCTATAAAATTAATGATAATGAAGAAACTGATAATCCTTTTTATCTGTGCTGTCTGTGGTCTCTCAACGGCCTCTGCACAGAAATTTGCTTTGGTTGATATGGACTATATCTTCAAGAATATCCCTGCCTACGAGCGTGCTAACGAACAACTGTCGCAGGTGTCGAAGAAATGGCAGGCAGAGGTGGATGCCATAATGACTGAAGCTCAGACTATGTATAAGAACTACCAGAACGAGGTGGTTTTCCTCTCTAAGGAGCAGAAACAGGCTAAGCAAGATGCTATTATGGAGAAGGAGAAATCTGCTGCCGACCTGAAGAAAAAATATTTTGGTCCTGAGGGAGAGCTCTTCAAGAAGCGCACAGCCCTAATGAATCCTATCCAGGAGGAGGTCTATAATGCTATTAAGGATGTTGCCGACCTGCGTGGCTATCAGCTGGTACTCGATCGTGCCAGCGATACAGGCATCATCTTTGGCTCGCCTAAGATTGATATCTCTGATGAGGTGCTGCGCAAACTGGGCTACGCCAATTAAACTCATACGACATGATAACGTCATAACGATATAATGTTCTAACGAAAATAACTTAATAAAAATAAAACAACAACAATGAAAAAGTTTATTATCTGCGCTCTTTGCGCAATCTGCGGTTTCACTACCGCCAACGCACAGGCTAAGTTTGGTCACGTGAACACACAGGAGATTGTCCAGGCTATGCCTGAGTTTACTACTGCACGTACAGACATCGAGAAGCTTACTCAGCAGTATGAGGCTGATTTGAAGTCTATGCAGGACGAACTCCAGAAGAAGGCTGAGGCTTTCGAGAAGGAGGAGGCTACCCTGCCCGAGAATATCAAGACTCGTCGTAATCAGGAGCTGCAGGATCTCTATCAGCGTATCCAGCAGACCTATCAGGACAACCAGCAGGCTCTTGCTAAGGCTCAGCAGGAGAAGATGCAGGCTATCACCGCCAAGGTCCTTGATGCTATCAAGGCTGTTGGTCAGGAGGGTGGCTATGTATACGTGATGGATATGAGCGCTGGCATTCCTTATATCAGCACTACACTCTCAAGCGACGTTACCGCTCAGGTTAAGGCTAAGCTGGGATTGAAGTAAAATCTATAAGACGAGATTATATAAAAGGCCGACATCACGAATGTCGGCCTTTTATGTTGGAGCATTTTGCTCACAGATATCATTGGTTATTTCTGTTCAGACGTGATGCCTACAATGTTGAGAAATACATAAATTCGACTGGGAATGTCTGTTTGGTTGCTGTTTTTGAGAATCTTGACCTTTAACTCATAGGCAGTATTCTCTGCGTAGAGAGAGTCAAAGCCGTCAATCTGCGACAATGTCCATTCCCCGGATTTATTCTCCCTGACCTGGTAATAGGACACAGGCAGCCCGTCAAGACTATAGCCCTCTGAGCGGCTGTTGGCAGCCACTTCAATAGTTCCAACTGTGTACTGCTCGTTTTCGGTGCTCTCATCGTCTGTGCATCCTGCAAAGGCTAGTACTAATACCATGAGCATTGGGATAATCCATATCCCTTTACTCCACTTCAATTTCTGTGTATTCATCTTCTATAGGATTGTTATTATAATAATGATCTTTGTTGTAAACACGTCCAATATATAGTAAGAACTATTTCCTGCTGGCACAGTAATATTTTGGAATTCAATATAATCACCATTGCCTTTTGAGTTTACAAAATTACATATTTTTATAGTATAAAACAAGAAATTGAAGAAAAATATAAAGCTTTCTCGTAGTTTTTCCTGTTTTATTATTGGTGTTCACTAGTGTCCACATATATATATAGTATCAGCAAATAAATGATGAAATAATTTGAACTCTCCCTGCAGATTATCCCCAGAAGTCCTTGATGCGCTCAATATAGCGTTCACCAATGGCACGACCTATCTGGTAGACGTGCTGCATCTGTTGGGGATTATGCGAGATATGACCAATGGGAATTTTCGCGTCAGGACGAATCACCAGACAGCGACCCTCACGCTCGGCCTGAGCCACATATTCCAGCTGTTTGTTATACATGATGTGACGATAGTCCAAGGCTTTGATCATCTCTGGATAGCGTCTTAGGGCAAGGCGCATCAAGGGCATCAGGCGGTTGTGCTCTTTCTGATACCCCAACGGTTGGGTGAGAACCACCACATTGCGGTCGTAACCAATCGATTCTGTGTAGGCCAGGGGAATAGAGTCAGCCACGCCTCCGTCAAGCAGTTTGCGTCCCTGTATGCTGACCACTTTAGAAACCAGGGGCATCGATGCCGATGCACGTATCCATTCATAGGTGTCATAGTTGGCTTCCGTCAGTGGTTGATAGACAGCTTCTCCTGTTTCCACATCCGTACACACCACGATAAACTCCATGGGGTTATGGTTGAAAGCATCGTCGTCATAGATCTCATACTGCTTAGGTACAATATGATAATCAAACTCTGCGTTGAAATAGTCGCCTGTGGTGAGTAGTGAGCGGATGCCACTGTAGCGACTATCCTTGGCAAAGCGCATGTTGTAACGGATGGCACGTCCTATCTGCCTGGATTTATAGTTACAGCCGAAGGCAGCACCAGCTGATACACCAATGAGCCCGTCGGGCCATATGTCGTGTTCCATCATCACATCGATGATGCCTGTCGTCCATAGTCCGCGCATGGCGCCTCCTTCTAAAACAAGTCCTTTTTTCATATTGTGTTGAATAGTCTGGTTCTTATGAATATTTCCTTGGATAACGGAACAAAATAGCCAATACAAGGGCTATGCCGATGAGCATGGGGTAGAACAGGTGAGGGATGATAATGATGGGATTCAGACCTGATAGCCCAGCTGCAATCAGCACTTGTGCGCCATAGGGCAGCATTCCCTGGGTGAAACAGGAAGCTGTATCAAGGATAGAGGCCGATTTGCGTGGGTCGATACCAAAACGCTTGGCCACATCCTTGGCTATCGGGCCGGTGGTGATGATAGCCACGGTGTTGTTGGCTGTACAGATATTCACCAGACAGGTCAGGACTGCGATGCTCATCTCGCCGCCACGTGTTCCATTGATATTCCTTGTCAGGGCTTTGATGATGAGGTTGATGCCACCGTTGTGACGGATAATCTCCAGCATTCCGCCTGCCAGGATGGTGACGATAATCAGTTCCGACATGCCCATCATACCTTCGTTCATGGCGCTGAACCAGCCAAAAAGGTCGTAGGTTCCATGACTGATGCCGATGATACCAGTGAGGATAATGCCGATAGTCAATGTCAGCAGGACGTTGATACCACATACGGCTAAGATGACAACAGCGAGATAGGGCAGTACGAGCCAGAAGTTCACCTCGCCCACCTCTGCACTTGTGTTGAGGCTGGTTCCCAGGAAGAAATAGACAACAAGCATCAGCAGGGCTACGGGTGCTACGATGCGGATGTTGACGTGGAACTTATCCTTCATGTTGCACCCTTGCGTCTGTGTGGCCACAATGGTGGTGTCGCTGATAAACGAGAGGTTGTCGCCGAAATATGTGCCGCCAACCACCAGTCCTACCATCAAAGGAACGCTGATGCCTGATTGTTGGGCGATGCCCACAGCCAGAGGCGTAAGGGCAGCAATGGTACCACAGCTGGTGCCGATACTCAGGGAGATAAAGCATGAAGCCAGGAAGATGCCTGGGAGGATAGCCTGCTCTGGCAGATAGTTCAGGGCCAGGTTCACGGTGGCATCCACAGCCCCCATTGTCTTTGCCGCTGCAGCGAAGGCACCTGCCAGGATGAAGATAGCCAGCATCAGCACCATCGTAGGATTGCCTGCTCCCTTCGCAAAGATATTGATACGCTCATTCATCGTCCCTTTCACCGTGAGCAGGGAATAGACGGAACTGACGAGGAAGGCTACGGCGATAGGTACTTTATAAAAATCCTGAGCAACGATACTTGTGACCAGATAGAGCACCAGGAATACGATTAATGGACTTAATGCTTTCATCTGCTTAGTTTTATTTCCTGTGCAAAGATACGATTAATAATTGATAAAAACGCTAAATCATTTCGTTATTTGGGAAAATATGCCTAATTTTGCGGCTGAATCATTAGACTGTTTATAATAAGGTATGAAAAAAATTCTCTTAGTGATATTTGCCTGTATCGCCATGGCAGCACAGGCACAGGACAATGCGCCAGCGTTGAAGTTTGGTTATCTGAGTTATGACCTGGCGTTGAAGTCAATGAAGGAATATGCCACCGTACAGATGCGTATGGACTCCCTGCGCAGTGCCTTTAATGCTGAGATGCAGCGTGTGGAGGACGAGTTCAACCGTAAGTATGAGGACTTCCTCGACGGACAGAAGGATTTTCCACGTACCATCCTCTTGAAGCGCCAGACGGAGCTGCAGGAGATGCTCCAGAAGAATGTTGCCTTTAAACAGCAGTCTGTTCAGGAGATGAAGGATACAGAGGCCCAGCTGATGGCACCTCTTCGTATTCATCTGAATGAAGCCATTGCTACGATTGCCCGTGAGCAGGGACTGGCCCTTGTCATCAATACCGATGCCAATGCCTGTCCGTTTATCGAGCCGGCAATGGGTGTCGATGTCAATGAACTTGTTGTTAAGAAACTGAATCGATGAAACTCTCGCAGGCTCCAGGTCCTATAGGTGTCTTTGACAGCGGATATGGCGGACTGACCATCCTGGATGGCATCCGTCAGTTGTTGCCCGAATACGATTATCTGTATCTGGGTGATAATGCCCGTGCCCCTTACGGACCGCGTTCCTTCGATGTGGTTTATGAGTTTACCCGCCAGGCTGTGCAGCGCCTGTTTGAGATGGGATGCCATCTGGTTATCTTAGGCTGTAATACTGCTTCTGCAAAAGCCCTGCGCACCATCCAACAGGTTGACCTTCCCAAATGGGACAAGGACCGCCGCGTATTGGGCGTGATTCGTCCTACGGCTGAGGTTATTGGCTCGCTCACAGAGAGCCGTCATGTTGGAGTGCTGGCCACCGAGGGTACCATCAAGAGCGAGAGCTATAACCTAGAAATCAAGAAGCTCTATCCTGATGTCCAGGTGTCGGGCGTTGCTTGTCCTTTCTGGGTGCCATTGGTGGAATACAATGAGGCCGATTCCCCAGGAGCCGATTATTTTGTGAAGAAGCGTATTGACCAGATTATGGCTCTAGATCCGCAGATAGATGCCATCATCCTTGGTTGCACGCATTATCCCCTGCTGATGCCAAAGATTTTGAAGTATCTGCCAGCAGGTGTGATGGTTGTGCCTCAGGGTGAGTATGTGGCCGAGAGTCTGAAGTCATACCTTGAGCGCCATCCTGAGATGGAAAGGCAGTGCTCTAAGGGGGGCACTGCCCATTACCTCACCACCGAGAATCCTGATAAATTCAAGGAACAGGCTCAGATATTCCTCCACGAACCCGTTGAGGTGGAGAATATCACCTTAGGATAACAGACGTTTGGAGAAATAATGTACGGGATACCAAACGCTGAGGAATCCTACAGCCAATACTGTGATAAAGATGATGATGATATCCAGCGGGTGTACGCTCACTGGATAGGCATTGATGACAAATGCACCCTCACTGCTGCCCAGTGAGATGATGCCGAATGTCTGCTGAATCCAGCAGAGCAGCAGACCTATCAGAATACCGATGATGGCACCGATGGCCGAGATGATACGTCCCTCAAACAGGAATACCTGTGTAATCTGTCGGTCTGTAGCACCCAGGTTGCGCAGCGTCACCACGTCATCCTTCTTGTCGATAATCAGCATGGACAGCGAACCGATGATATTAAAGCATGCCACCATCAGGATAAAGGTCAGGAAGATATAGGCAATGAGCTTTTCTATCTTCATGATGCGAAAGGTGTCATCCTGCTGTTCGTAGCGATCCATCACCTGATACTTCTCGCCTGCTATCTCCTTGATATTCTCTTTTACCGCCTCGAAATCACAACCTTGTTTCAGACGCAGTTCTAATGAGGATATCATGCCCTGCTGGTCGAAGATGCGACGGGCGAAGCCTATGCTCGTCAAGATGTAGTTGCGGTCATATTTAGCCTGCATCACCTCAAATACAACACCTGGCGAATAGAGTTCATCTTGAACAAAACCGTCGGTAGGATCACTCATGTCCAGCTGCCCCTCGCGTCGTGGCGCATAGATCTGCAGGGGTTCGCTGTAGCTGATACCCATGCCCAGCTGGTCGGCCAGTTGGATGCCAGGCACACCATAATGCAAGTCGGCAGCATGCAGTTCAAAGGTGCCGTCGCCATAGAGAATGCTGTTGATATGCGTCAGTTGGTCGAAGTTATCCTCCACACCTTTCACGTGAATCATCGCCTGCCTGCCGTGATAGACCGCCATAGCCTGATCCTCCACGCACTCCGTGGCCACAGCCACCTCGTCAAGTGTCTTTATCTTTATCAGCTTGGGGTCGTCGGCAGCAACCGTCTTTCCCTCTACGGGCACAATCTTGAGTTGTGGGTCGAAGGCCGTGAAGAATGAAGCCACCAGGTCGCTGAAGCCATTAAACACGCTCAGCGTCACCACCATCGCCATTGTGGCCACGGCAACACCAAGCACCGAGATGCCACTAATGATATTAATGGCATTCGTAGATTTCTTAGAGAATATGTAACGACGAGCTATATAGAAGGGAAAATTCATGTGGCGGTAGCAAATTTTTCACTCTTCACTCTTCACTTTTACTTTTTGAGCAGTTCGTCAATACGTTCGATATAGTCCAGCGAGTCATCGATGAAGAAGCGCAACTCTGGCACGATACGCAACTGATGGCGTACGCGCTGACCCAATGCATAACGTATCTGCTGACTGCTCTTCTCAATATTCTGTAGCAATTCCTCACCCTTCTCTGAGGGGAAGATGCTCAGATAAGCTGTGCAGATGCTTAGGTCTGGCGAAATCTTCACTCTCGTTACGCTGACCATTACGCCATGCATGGCGCGAGTCTGCTCCTGGAATATCACACTTAGCTCTTTCTGTAGCAGGCGTGCAATCTTGTTTTGTCTTGTTTCTTGCATTTTATAACATTAAAGATTAAACATTAAATCTTTTACTCTTTTATTTCTTTCTAATAAGTGTCAGTCCGTCGCGCAGGGGCAGGATAACCTGTTCCACTCTTGTGTCCTGCGCTATATGGTCATTAAAGCGACGTATGCCCTGTGTCTGGTGGTCACGGTCGTAGGCTGGGTCTGTCACGTGTCCGTCCCACAGCGTGTTGTCTGCCAGGATGAATCCGCCTGGACGCAGTATCTTGAGCACCATCTCGTAGGTCTCTACATAGGTGCGCTTGTCGCCATCGATGAAGGCCATATCAAACTCCAGTCCCAGTTTTGGTGCCTCCTTGATGGCATCGCCGATGATGAACTCTACCTTATCGGCCATGGGCGAGCCCTCTATCCACGGACGTGTGAAGTCCTCCTGCTCATCGTTGATCTCGAAGGTATAGACCTTGCCGCCTTCCTCCAGTCCCTCGGCCATGCAGAGTGCGCTGTAGCCACTGAATGTGCCCACCTCCAGGATGCGCCTGGGACGTATCATCTGTACCAGCATCTTCAGCAGTCGTCCCTGCAGGTGTCCGCTGGCCATTCGTCCGTGCAACATATAGATGTTGGTGGCGCGCCACAGACGATACAGATAGTCGGGCTCCGGCTCTATGTGGGAGAGGATATAGTGTTCCACGTCGCCCCCTAAGTTAGGGGGTTGGGGGTCTGAACCGATTGCGATATTATTATTATTACTCATACTTCACGGGGCCTGCATTTGTTCAGACCCCCATCCCCCTAACTTAGGGGGCTTAAGGCCTCTATTGCAAGGCGATAGCTATCCAGTCCAAATCCACAAATCACACCCTTGCAGGCAGCAGAAATCATGGACTTGTGGCGGAACTCCTCGCGCTGGTGTACGTTAGAGATATGCACCTCTATCACAGGACATCTCAGCGAGCGGATGCAGTCGTGCAGCGCTATGCTGGTATGCGTATAAGCCCCTGCATTCAGCACGATGCCGTCGCAGCTGAAGCCCACCTCCTGCATCTTGTTGATCAGTTCGCCCTCCACATTGCTCTGATAGTAATCTATCTCAATATCGGGGTATCTCTCCTGCAGTTTAGGCAGGAAAACTTCGAACGACTCACTGCCATAGATGCCTGGCTCGCGCACCCCCAGCAGGTTCAGGTTGGGCCCATTGATAATCTGTATTTTCATCTTCTCTTGGTTTATTCGCTGCAAAGATACGAATTTATTTATAAAACCACAAATTATTTCTTTGCTATTGATATATCTGTTTTTCTTCTACGCTTCAATGTGTTGTAATATGTTGTTTACTGCGATAAGGCTTTTTTATTTGAAATAATTAGGTGGTATAAAAAATAATTGGTATATTTGCATCGTCTTTTAACATAAAATACAAATGGAAAATACTAACCGATTATTGATTTGTGCTCGAGCCATTTCCCGTTCGACACACCGTTTAGGTCACTTTTGTGCTCACTCAGTAGCAGTTTTTATCGTTATCATGTCCTGTGTCTTTACAGGAAGTATAATGACCTCGTGCTCTGACGATGATGATTCTGTATCCCAAGACTACCAAAAGAAATTGATTGGTGAGTGGATGGCTATGGTTAATCCTGATATAGAACTTGGTGACGAGAATGATGTTGTGTACGTGCTGCTCTCCTTCAATGAAGATGGCGTGCTTTTTCAAAAAAATTACGATGGTAATACCACAGAACCTCTCAACTGTTGGGAGCGTTCGTGCCGTCATGGCATTTATACCGTGAACGAAGCAGCTCATACCATCCAGTGTGAGTTGTTTGAGGGTGAAGCAAAATTCAGTTTCGTAGGTGACCAGATGATATTTACCGATTCTTCCAATGATGTAGAGATGTCGTTAACCTTCCATCGTCCTTCTAAGGCAGAAAAGGCTCTTCTTTCCATGTATGATCTCTCTTTGGAGGGCAACGACTACTGTGGCAAGTGGTTTATGGTTCAGGAAGAGAATGGCAAATCCACTTATACCATGCTTGATTTTACAGAGGACAGCGGTCTGAAGACCACACGTTATACTGTGACTGGTGACCAGTGTATTCGCACCGATTATAGCCAGTTTTATGGCGAGGATAACTCGGATGAAGACGGACCGATGCTGGAGATTTACAACTCCAACGACTATTTTCAGAGAGAACTGTACTGGTGGAAGGTGAGTGGCAACACGCTGACATTGGAGAAGTGTGATGATAGTGATGAAGAAACAGTATTAACTTACCATGCTCTTACGAAGGCAGATGCTGCATTGTTGGCAGAACTTGAAAAGAAATGTCCTCTTATTGATAACCTTACAGAGAAGATTAAGGGAAAATGGATGATGGCCGAGGTCAATGGTCAGCCTGTGGTGACAAATTCCAAGCAGGTGCTGACTTACGAGACGGCAACGAAATTCTATTATAGTCTTTCCATTAGTGCTATCAGTGACCTGAATGTGTGGGTAAACCACTGTGAAGGTCGTTACAATGCCAATGGTACCACTTTGGTACAGTTGGTGAAACTGCCAAATGAAAACATCAAGTTTTCTCAGCAGTTTAATATCCTTTCCGTTACTGACGATGAGATGCAGGTTTACGCCATGAGTGAGACATTTATCGACGACCAGTCATACAGGCTGACGAAAGACTTGAGAGAGCGGAAAGTACGCGTGAAGCATGACTACAGCAATGATATTATAGGTACATGGGAAGGCCGTCTCACCAGCGATCAGGATACCTATAGTGACAACCAGTTGCATCGCTGGGAATACAAGGCCGACGGCACCTTTGTCTATTACCGGCAAAACAGTCATGGTGAGTGGGTAGCCGATGTGAACACGATGGCTGAATATTTCGTGGATGGTGTGTTGCTTTGTTCGCGTTGGAAGAATGTGGGCGACGATACCGAGAAACGTGAGAGTTGGGAGATTGCATCTATAGAGAATGGCGTGATGAAATGGACTGCTCTACGTCAGAAAGAGGATGGCTCCACTTTTACTGCCCAGTTCAGTATGACTCGCGTGAATCCGTAAGAGAGTAAGCCTTTTTTTCAAGGCAAGTAACGCTTGCGAAAGCTGAGATACTTAAAAACAATGAGCAGAGTTTCCTTTTTCTGGGAAGCTCTGCTTTGTTTTTAATAATTTTTGTGTATTGTGGGTATAATGAAAAACCCGTACCTTTGCACCCGCAAAACTGAACAACGACAATAGGTATTAGGATGACACAAAAACTATTCTTCGCATGTTTGCTGCTTGCAACATGCCAGAACATATTTGCCGACAATGATGATAACGGCAGTAAAAAGACCAACAGCAAACTAGACACATCAACTCCCATTCAACTCAAAGAGGTTACTGTGGTATCAAGTAGCGTGAAGCGTATCAACGAGTCGGCTTTCAATGCCGTCGGGGTAGATACCAAATCACTCCAGAACACCACACAGAACCTGAGCGATGCCTTACGTCAGGTGCCAGGTGTCAAACTGCGTGAGATGGGTGGCGTGGGTTCCGACATGCAGTTGATGCTGGATGGTTTTTCAGGCAAGCATGTCAAGGTGTTTATCGACGGTGTGCCTCAGGAAGGCGTTGGCCAGTCATTTGGTCTCAACAATATCCCCGTTACTTATGCCGACCATATCGAGGTCTATCGTGGAGTGGTACCAGTGGAGTTTGGTACAGATGCCATTGGCGGTGTAATCAATGTGGTTACGAAGAAAACTGCCCGCCGTTGGTATCTTGATGCTTCCTATAGCTATGGCTCTTTCAATACCCATAAGTCTAACGTTGATTTCGGACAATATTTCAAAAACGGACTGACTTATGAGATTAATTTCTTCCAGAACTATTCTGATAACAACTATCAGATTGACGCTACCGGTGTGAAGCATTTCCTGGAGGGCGGCGGCAGTCAGCAGAATGCTAAGAAAACAGAGCGCGTAGAGCGTCTGCACGATGCCTATCACAACGAGGCTTTGGTGGTTAAGGTGGGCGTGCTGAACAAGTCGTGGGCCGACCGCCTGATGCTGTCGGCCACACTATCACAGTCGTACAAGGAGATACAGACCGACACCCGTCAGACGGTGGCCTTCGGTGAGCGCCATCGCAAGGGATGGTCGGTGATGCCTGCCCTGGAGTATCGCAAGCGTGACTTGCTGAAGGGGCTGGATGTGGCGGCTACGTTGAACTATAACCGCAACATGACAAATAATATCGATACTGCTACCTACGAGTATAACTGGTTGGGCGATCGCCGCTATAAGAACGGACGTAAGGGTGAGGTGTCTTATCAGGATACCAAGGCCTATAATGACAACTGGAACGCTACCTTTCGTGCCGTCTATCGTCCTGTAGCAGGTCACACCATCACACTGAACCACCTGATTCAGTCGGTGGACCGCAAGACCAATACCGCCACCGTGGACCTCTCCAATAGTATTAATAAGGTGACGGTGAAGCGCATCACGGGACTGTCGTATCAGTTGGCACCCACCGACCGCTGGAACGCTACTGTTTTTGTGAAAAACTACGACCAGCGTAACTCGGGTCCGCTGGCGCTGAGTGGCAACGACAACACAAGTTATGTGAAGACCCACAACGACGTGAGCACACTGGGCTATGGTGCGGCTGCTGCCTACTATATATTACGTGGTTGGCAACTGAAACTGAGTTATGAGCGTGCCTGCCGTCTGCCAACAACCGATGAATTGTTTGGCGATAACGACCTGGAGCGCGGTAAGTTCGAGTTGAAGCCCGAGCGCAGTCACAACTATAATCTGAACATGAACTATAGCCACACCTTCGACCGCCAGCATGCTCTCTATCTGGAGGGTGGTCTTATCTATCGCCTGACCAAGGACTATATCAAGCGCACCACAGAGAATGTGAGCGGCACCTACTATGGTGCTTACTCGAACCATGGACGTGTGGAAACCAAGGGTTACAACGTGGGACTGCGCTATGACTATCAGCGCTGGTTGAGCGTTGGAGGCAACTGGACGCAGATGGATGTGCGCGATGATGAGAAGACACAGGAGACGGGCTCAAAACAGACCAACCTGACCTATGGGGCACGCATGCCCAACCTGCCTTACCAGTTTGCTAATGCTGACATGACGCTGCGCTGGCACGACCTGGGTGGCAAGGGCAACCTGCTGAGTTGCACCTACGACCTTTTCTATACACACAGTTTCCCGTTGTTCTCGGAGGTCTATGGCAGCGCATCGAATAAGATGACAGTGCCCACGCAGACGGCCCACAACCTGACGCTGACCTATGCCATGAAGCATGGTAAGTACAATTTCTCCTTAGAGTGCCACAACCTGACGGATGCCAAGCTCTATGACAACTTCAATCTGCAGAAGGCCGGACGTGCTTTCTATGGCAAGGTGCGTATCAACATTGGAGGGTAACAAGCTTTTTATTCTAATGAATTATTCGAATTGAAATTAATAATAAAATTAAGCGTTAAGTACAAATGAACTACAACATGATTTTCTCAAAGTCTGTACTGGCTGCGGTGGCTATGGCTGCCACTCTGACAGCTTGTAGCAGTGACGACGACACAGTAAACAATGATGAGAATGGCAGCGTCAGCTCGGCCTTCATCTTCAGTGCAACCAATAGCGAGGGCAATGCCAACTATATCGCTACTGTTGGTTCGCTCGACGAGGGTGAGAGTAGTGTGCTGAACAATGGTTTTGAGACCTTCACCGCCACGGAGTGGTTTACCTATAAGAACAAGTACCTGTTCCGCTTGCAGTACAACCAGGGAAATGCTGGTGGCACATCAGCTTACTTCCTGAACAGCAAGGGCGAGATTGAGCAGACCGACTATACCTTTGACATCCAGCGATTCACCACCTATGGTGTCTATGGTGATTATGTCATGACGGCTGCCGCTGCTGCCAGCAGTAAGGTGGATGCTAAGGGTAATGCTGCCTACGGCATCTCAGTGACCTATCTTGATGCCGAGAATGGCACCACCCGCAACCGTGACATGATTATGTCAGAGAACTTCCTGGGCACAGGCGAGTATGTCACCCTGTCGGGTATGGTTGAGGCCAATGGCAAACTGTATTCTGCTGTGGTACCTCTGGGTCTGAGTGCTTATGGCAGTGAGGTGGAGAACGGAAAGTACATCAAGGCTGGCAATGAGGACCTGCTGGCTGTGGCTGAGAGCGGTGCACGCACGCTGAGCACTACCCAGTATCCAGACTCTAGTTTCGTGGTGATCTATGACAATGAGAAGATGGAGAATCCAACCATCATCCGTACCAACAAGATGAGCTATGCCAGCGGTCGTATGCGCTCACAGTTCTACCAAACCATCTGGGCCGCAGAGAATGGCGATATCTATGTGTTCTCACCTAGTTATGCCCGTCTTCAGACGGATGCCCGCCTGAAGTCAACCCACACGTCGAAGGTGATGCGTATCAAGGCTGGTGCCACCGAGTTTGACGAGACCTATGGTGCTGTGGATCTCGAGTCAAAGGCAGGTATGCCCCTGTTCCGCTGCTGGAGCATGTCTGGCGACTATTTCCTCTGCCAGTTCTATGGAGCCGGTATCAACACCATGGGTACAGGTGCCAATGTGTTGGGCATCTATCAGGGCTCTACCAAGGAGTTTAAGACGATTCAGGGTCTGCCTTCTACCGACGTAATCACTTCTTACAGTAAGCGTCCTTACACAGAGAACGGTCTGACTTATATCGCTGTACAGACCAATGACGGTCAGAAGCCTGCTGTCTATAGCATCGACCCCAAGACGGGTATTGCTAAGCGCGGTATTGAGATTGAGTGTGGAACCATCAGCTATGCTGGTAAACTATTTGCAGTGAAATGAATATGAATAAGATTATAATGACGCTGGCTTTTATGCTGACAAGCATCGCCAGCCATGCTCAACTGAGCACAGAGGCACAGGCCGTTATCAATAATATTATGACACGTGCCAGCGTGCGTGGGTTTATTGAGAAACCTGTGGAGCAGGATAAGATTGATCTGATGTTGCGTGCTGCTATGGCGGCCCCCACGGATAAAAACCGTCAGCCCTGGCATTTTGTTGTCCTCAATACGCCCGAGAGTATTGCCCAATATGCCGGTGAGGGCCATCATGCCGAGCGTATGAAGAAGACACCTCTGGTCATCGTGGTCTGTGCTGACACCACCCGTATGCAGCAAGGTGAAGTACGTGATATATGGGTACAGGATCTCTCGGCCTCTACTGAGAACCTGCTGCTGGCTGCCCATGCACTCGATCTGGGTGCTGTGTGGACTACCATTTATCCGCTTGAGAAGCGCGTTCAGGATGTACAGCAGAGACTGAATCTGCCTGGTCGCCTGATTCCCATGTGTGCCATACGCATAGGCTATCCCAACCCAGAACGTCCTGCCCAGCCCAAGGACAAATGGGACGAGCAGAAAGTAACCTATGGATTATGGAAGTAAATTGACTAATAAAGGAGAGACTGCTAACCAGGCAGTCTCTCTTTTTTATTTGATATTAGCGTGACAGAGGCTCTTGCTGTCCACCTAAAAGGAATTCCTTCACCCTTCTTTGTGATGCAAATTGGGGTTTTATCTTTTCGTATCCCTGCATCTGACTCTCGGAGAGAATTTTCTTGATGGCCTTGTCGTATTTCTGCTGTTTCTTGTCGTAGTCGTACGATTTTTCTGCGGCCTGACCTCCAGGCATTCCGCCACCCATAGGTCTGCCCATGCTACCTCTGCCGCCTGGCATTTCACCTGGCATGCCTCCGCCGAAGCCACCACCACCGAAGTCGCCTCCGCCTCCGAAACCGCCATCAGGACCTCCTTGTGGCATATCACCCATGTCAGGGCGCTGGCGCTCAGGGGCTTTTCTCTCTTCGCCCTCTATCAGCGTCTTGTACTTCTTGTTGAGCTTTGCCACTTTCTTCTGTTGCTTGGCGTCCAGTTGAAGTTCTTTCGTCATCAGCGCCGTCATCTGTTCGTAGCTGACGTGTTTCCTCTTGGGACCCTTTTCCTGTGCCGTCATGCTTCCTGAAATCAGGAGCAGACAAACCAATAATAGTTGGATTCTTCGCATATCAGTATCGTTTTCGTTTTTTTATGGTGCAAAGATATCAGGTTACATCATATCAACGAAATAACTTCAATGAAGCCTCCAATACTTTCAGCGAATCTCTTCTATTTCTTCTTTGCCCATGTATTGGCCAGCACCAAAACGATGATGGTCAGTACAACGATGATGCCTGTAATAGTCAGCCCTAAAGATACATCGTTTTCATCGTTGGGGATGAAACACAAAGGAGCTATGATAACTGAAAGACCGCCTATCAATAGCCTTAGTCTCTTAATGTTTACCTTCTCCTTTTCTTCTTCTGATGCCGTATTATACCCTGCAATAAGCATATCGCCTTTTCCTGCAAGTATGATGACGCCTATTACAACCAGAATCGCTGCTATGATACTCTGTACAATCATAATTCTTTAGTCAAACAAATTTACAGGGCAAAGATAGTATATTTTTTTCAATTCTTATTCCCTTCGTGCAATATTTAACGATAGTTAGAATTTAAACCTCACACCCTCACTTTTTTCTCAAAACCCTAGTGTTTATCGGGGCTGAGGCATGTGACCCTTTTTCGAAAAGGGTCACACGAAGGGTCACATCAACCCTCACATGCTGCCTCAAGCCGACTTCTTGGGAACGGCCTTGTAGAAGGCCACATGACTATGGTCCACAGATTCATAGCCCAGCTCCTTCAGCGTTCGTCCCAGATACATACGGTTCTTCATGCTCACGTCCACAGAACTGAACTTCTCATGAATGATTTCCAGTATCTGCGCACAACTGATAGACTTCACCTGTTCGCCCTCTTTGGGCTTGCGAAAGCAGACCTCCACAATCTTTGCCAAATCTTTCTCGCCCATAAATTGATGGTTGAGCTGCTGGATACGCGCCACCTCGTCGTTATTAAACCAGTAAGGTGCCTTCTGCTCCCTCAGTTCATAGACCACTTGCGCATAGAGCTGGTCATAGTCTATCTCGCCAGCGTTGTCGATATACTGACCCTGAGGAATCTGCAGACAGATATAGCGACGGCTACCTGTAGCATCCGACAGCGGATGAGGATTATTCGTTGTAGAGACGAACGAGGCAAAGCGGGCACGGTCTTCCTGCGCACATCCGTAGATAGGACGTCCGTTCACCTTACTCTTAGAGAGCGTCTGCTTCAGGGATGCCTGCTGACTGGGACGGATAGCTTCCAGCTCATCCAGACAGACCAGCAGGTTGTTTGTCAGTGCCATCTCCTTATCGAACTTGTTCGAGAGGTTCAGATGGTCCAGGAAATACTGGCGCAGGTTGGCTGGAAGCAGGCGCTTGAAAAAGGTGGTCTTACCGCATCCCTGGGCACCGATGAGCGTAGGCACAATCTCGTTGCCGTGCAGGGTATCCATCTGGAGCCAGTGGGCCACCGTAGAGCGGAGCCAGATGGAGAGGAAAGCCAACTGCTCAGAACTGAGTCCTGGCAGGCGCGAAAAGAGTTGGGCCACATGGTTCTGGCCGTCCCACTGTGGCAGGTTGTCCAGGTATTCGCGGATAGGATTATACGCGCAAACCTCTTCTGAATGGATAAATTCCACGATATCCGTCTTGGGATTGCTGCCCTCGCAGATATCCTCGCGCTTGGCACGCAGGATGATGCTGTTCAGGGCCTCCTGGGTCAGCGGACGATAGTCAGATGCCTGGCTATCAGACTGCTTTGTGGCGAACTCCACCTTTCCGTTCAACAGGTTGCGACGGAAACAGTAGTTCTCGGTTAGAAACTGTTCTGCGGCGAGCGCAGACACGACAGGAGCATTGAGAGCCCCACCGTTGATGAGTACTTCGTTTTTTTGCATAAAAGATTTTTAAATGATGTTTTAAATGGTTTTTAAGGTCCCCCGTCTCAGGTTATCCTTTTATACTGCAAGTGAAGTGCAAGGCGAGTGCAAAGCCAAACTTGTTTGAGCTTTGCCGAGCCGAAGCCTTCACTCGCGGTTGCATTCAAAATGCAACTGCAAAGATACAAAAAAAATGGCCGGTTTGCAAGACTTTTACCAAAAAAGTTGCAATTTATTTTGGTTTTAACACTTTGTTTTGGACGAAAAATCAAGCCCTATGTACGACTGGGAAAAATACGTCGTTGACGTACTCCGAGTACGTCGTCCGCGGACTCTCAGTACGTCCCCTACGTACGGACTTATTGACTATCTTCCAACTTTCGTCTGCAAAACAGGTTGAGACGGCATGTGAGGGTTCATGTGACCCTTCATGTGACCCTTTTTCGAAAAGGGTCACATGCCTTAGCCCCGATAAACACTGGGGTTTTCGGAAAAATGTGAGGGTGTGAGGGTTATCACGCAAAAACTGTATTTGTCAGTCAACCCAAATCAGTAAACGTCAGTCACAAAGCCTTTTTGCATGAATTTACAGAGTCCAAATAAAAACTATAGATTATGACATCCTAAGTCATGGATTAAGGCATCGTAAACCATTGACTTAGCAACAGAGAAACGACGAGTTACGACTACTAACTCATCGAGTTGCTATCCCAAACTCATTGAGTTGTGGCCTCAAAGTTACTGTAATTTGATTACCAATCTCTTTTATATCGTTGTTCACAAATTTCACATTTGTAATGTGTTGATATTTATATGATTATACGTTTTGTGAACTTTGTGAAATAGATTTTTTAGGTTCTTTTCTTTCTTTTTTATAGCTTTGCATCCGAAATTAATATAATTGAGAAGTGATATGAAAAAGATTGTTCTTTGGCGCACCAGTATGATGTGGCATAAAATAAGGAATATGAGCCTTTCCAAGGCTAAAAACAAGTGTTTGATGTATTTTGATTTAAAAGTTATATAATTGGTTATTATTCAATTTGTTATGCTGAATAGTTTTCGTGTTGTCTGACAAATGCGAAAAGAAATGAGCCATTTGTTTTGGTAGATAAGAATAAATGATATATCTTTGTCGCAGAAAAAAGAAATTGGGAACTTATATTACACAACCATAAGCAATGAGAAAAAAAAGATTTGTTTTCCTTTCAGCTGTTCTTGCCGTATTTGTGGCAATGAATGCACAGAACAGAGTACAGTTTGCCTATGACCAGGCGGGCAACCGAGTCAAGCGCGAACTTGTGATTACCCATAATGCCCACTCTGCAAAAAAGGCTGCATCCAGAGAAGAAGCCTATTTTGAAGACCTTGGTGAGCGTACGGTTAAGATATCCTCTAATGGGTCCGGCATCATTAAGATTACCGTCCTTCACATGCATACAGAAGACGAAGGAAATGTTGAGGTGTACTCTCTCGGTGGAAGCGAAGTACTTAACCGCTCACTTTCCTCTGCAGAGACCTTGGTAGATATCAGCGATAAGCCTAAAGGTGTCTATATTCTTAAAGTCACCCTTAATGGAAAAGTCACAACCTGGAAAATTACGAAGAAATGAAGACATCTATACGCCATACCATTTTTGTTATATCAATATTATTAGCTTTTTCTTCTGTCAGCTATTCTCAGACAGGAATTTCCGGTTTGCCAGTTGGACCAATCGGTCACAGAATTGATCCCTTCGAAAAATTTTCAACCCCGCCAACCGTAGACCCTGAACATCCTGACATTCCTACAGTAGAAAACAATTATGCCGTTGGCAGCCCTGCGGGAGAACTAACGGTTAACGGAACAGGTGCCGCACAATACCAATTGCCCATTGAATGCCCTAATGGTGGAAGCCTTAACCCACAGATAGCCCTGATGTACAATAGTCAGAGCGCAGGTTACGGAATGGCGGGCTATGGTTTTACCATTACAGGTATCTCGTCCATAACAAGAGGAGGAAAGACCCTGTTTCATAACAATGAAGTAAGTGGTGTAACCTATACTGCAGAAGATAACCTTTATTTGGATGGAAAGCGACTTGTTCTTCTGTCTGGTAGCTCTTGCCAGGAAGGCGCCGAGTATTGCCTTGAAGGCGATCCTTACACGAAGGTGATTGCACACGGCGCCTACAACGACAATACGGCAAACACATGGTTTGAGGTGAAGACGGCAGACGGAAAGACATATCAGTATGGAAACAGTTCAACTTCCCTTATCAGTTATCGGAATAAAGACAATAAGCCACGTATCGCCTCCTGGCATGTCAACAGGGTTGAGGATGTCTACGGCAACTATATGACATACGATTATATCAAGGGAAACCTCTATAACTACCTGAGTACTGTTACGTATGGATTGAACAGTGTTAAGAGTCGAGGCATCATAAACAAGATTGTCCTTGATTACAAAGACCTGGAATCCAATCGCGACGTTTTCTACATAGAGAACCAGAAAGGTAAGATAGACAAGTATGTTTCTTCAATTACGACATCTTGTAATGACTCCATTTGGAGAAAATACCTGCTGACGTATGACAATACCTCTGATCAGAGCTTGATTAAGTATACACGATTGGTTAGTATCCAAGAACAGAATGGAGCAGGAGAGAGTCTCACTCCAGTACAATTTGCGTGGAATTATTTGCCATTAGCGACTATAAGTAGTTCCCAGATAGATGTTGTCACGAGACGCTACGAGGTGAATAATGAAAAAGACAAATCTTTCTTTGCTATAGATATAAATGGTGATGGTATCAGTGATATTGTCAGGATTTCATGGATTGACTCTCAGTTGAGGCATAGCAGTGCCAGAAATGCGTTTGTATCAATTAGTCTAAGCAAGGTTTATCCATCGGGTATTATTACTTATCTGGCTCCAGATGTAATGGAATTGCCGTCTTCATATTCAGTTGGCAATGTCAATAATATCATGGGTGGCACATTTGCAATAGATATTGAAGGCGATGGCTATAACGACTTGGTCTTTCCCTTTTTCAACCAGACTAATAGCAATTACTGGCAGGTGCATTTCTGGATTATATCCGGTCGTGATTTCATGAAGGGAATACGAGAGCCTAAATTGATATACACAGACCTGAAGGCGGCAAAGGAGACACCCTTGGTTACTTCTTTCGATACGGACGGAGATGGTCGTAATGACCTGATTTGTGTTGAGAAAAGCAAGAAGGATGGCAGTTATCCAGCCTTTATAGTGAAACAGAATAGTGGTTTTATGAAGCAGGAATTTACAATAGACATCCCCAAGGATCCTAAGAAACTATTCTGTGCCGACTATAACAATGACGGTCTTACCGATATTATCCTATTGTATGATGGGGGCTATAAAATATACTTCAATAATGGTGGTAATGATACCTCTCTGAAATATACGGAGTCCAATTCAAAGACAGGAACAGACCTGCGTAACCGCTGGCGTGTTGAGCAAGGCGACTTCGACGGTGACGGACTGACAGACTTTGTATATAATACGACTGGTGAGAGTTATCTTTGGGTTGCCCACAACAATGGCGACGGAACTTTTGCATTCACAAAATCGGATGAACTGGGTTTTATCGACGAGGGAACTGAATTGGACAACAATGCCTATTCCATCCAGGTATGGGACATTGATCATGACGGTAGATCTGACGTAACTGTAAGTAAGGCGGAATATGAAGAGTTAGAGCACATAGGACTGCCAGATAAATATATCACAACACATATCCGTTGGCTCTACTCTGATGGAACTACTTTACGTCTTTCAAGAAGTCTTGAGAATAATAAAAGGGAATTTGATGCCTCAGAACGTCATATCTTTACGGGTGATTTCGATGGAGACGGCTATGCTGAGCTTGCCAACTATGGTAATGACCTGACGAGCACAGACGATACTTTCACTGAGGACAAACTCAATATATACAAGAGCTGGCCTGACATGACACAATCAGGCAAGATAGCGAAGATTACCGATGGGATGGGTAATACAACGGAAGTCACCTATTCCCTTGCTACAAATCCAGAGGTTTATACGAGAACACGCCCTTCAGATGGTAGTACGAATACATATCCAGTCAGCACCTATACCTTGCCTATCTCAGTAGTTAAGAGCGTGACATCTTCAAATGGGGTGGCAGGTGGCCAGACTAAGGAGTATTCCTACAAGGACTTTAAGATTCAGCTGACTGGTGCGGGTATGTTGGGTTTCTCTGAATCCACGGTTACCAATATGACTACTGGCGAAAGTAAGACGTCTTCAGTAACTAACTATGATCAGACCAGATGGATTCCTACAGAAACCAAGGTAACAACATCTATCGGAGATATGACTACCACAGTCCTTTCTCAGACTACTGTGGAAAATGTGGGGAACACCTATTTCGCCTACGAATCCTATAGTCTGACAACGGACATGTATGATAATACTGTAGCTACGACCACCCACTATGACACGGAGAAGGGCGTAGTTTTAGACCAGACGGTGGAGAATGACGGTAGTGAAATGTACAAGAAGGTTACCTACTCCAATTTTCTGAACAAATCAGGCAGATGGATTCCCGATCTTGTGACGATGGAACAGAAGCATTCGGACGATTCCTCACCTTATGTTACTAAGACCAGATATGCTTATAACAACAAGGGGGATGTCTTGACTGAAATCAAAAATTATGAAACACCATTGAAACTTGTGACGAAATCAACTTATGATGTCTATGGTAATTGTCTTTCATCTGCTACCACGGGTAAAGGACTAAAAAATATCAAGTTTTATTATAGCTATGATTCCAGTGGACGATTTATCACCAAGAGATATCAGACTCCTTCAGCTGCTGTCAACGAATACACCTATGATATATGGGGACATATGAAGACTGAAAGCGACGTCACGGATCGTTCAAATGTCCTGACAACCAAATATACCTACGACAACTGGGGACGCCAGACATCTTCAGAGTCGCCAGATGGCACCAAAACCACCAGTACTATTGGCTGGGGTAATAGCGACGACAAAAGATACTATACTCTTGAACAGAAGTCTGAGGCCCCCTGGGTACTGACTTGGTATGACAATGCAGGCCATGAGGTTCTGCAGCAGACCTTCGGACCAAAGAATGTACTTATTTCCAAGACCACAGAATACAACGACAAAGGACAGGTCAAGAAGGTGACGAATACAGATGGACTGTTGTCTTTATGGAAGTCCTTTGCCTATGATGAACAGGGACGCCTGAAGACTGAAAAACTCAGTTCTGGCAAAGAGACGACATATAGCTACGACAATCGTACGGTTACCAAGACAACAGGTGACCGCAGCACAACCCGGATAACAGATGCATGGGGTAATGTAACAACAGCTATTGATGAGGGAGGCAATCAGGTTATCTATGTATACAACTCCAATGGGAAACCTGACAGGGTTGGTGGCGGTAGTGTTTCACTATCCAGGATGGAATACGACGAAGCCGGAAACCAGATTTCATTTAAAGACCCAGATGCAGGAACGACTACATATGACTATGCCGCCGATGGCAGGCTTTTGAAACAGAAGGACGCCAGAGGCGTAGAGACCATCAATACCTATGACGGCCTGGGACGCCTGTCGAAGGTGCAGATAGGTGGAGATACCATCAGATATACTTATGGCACTTCAGGAAACGAAGCTTTGCGCCTGACAAAGAAAACGATGGGAGGTAATTCTGTGGAGTATAAGGACTTTGACAGATACGGCCGTCCTCTAAAAGAAATTAGAAACATCGCAGGCAAGGGCAGCTATGAGTTCACCTATCACTATGATGAGAGGAACCGTTTGGATAAAATGACTTATCCGGGTGGCTTGGAAGTTACATATGAATACGATGACTATGGCTTTAAGAAGCAGACTACGGCAGATGGTGAGATTATATATAATCTAAAATCGTACACAGGCCTTTTCACGGAGACGGGCTTTTACAAATGGAATTCTATTGAAAGGTTAAAAGATGAGAACGGATATGAGGAGTCTGTTACGCTTGTAAAAGGGCCAAATCCCACAGTGATAATTATCCCTTATAACCCTAAAGATGAGAATGGCGCTTCGCTGATGGCACAGAATAGTTTAGGAATTGTTCGCCCATATCCCAGACTGGGAATCGTCATGGATTCGCATAATGTCAGCTACGACTCAATAACAGGTAATCTCCTTGCCCGCCAGCGCAAAGGAAAAAATGTAGAGGTATTTGAATACGATAATCTGGATAGGCTTGTCTCAGTAAATACCAGCACAGCCCAGTCAGTTTCTGAGATTGGTGATCTGACAGAGGTGATGCATCTCTCCTATGCCTCCAACGGAAATATCCTCTCCAAGACAGGCGTTGGCAACTACAACTATAGTGTGAGCTCAAAGCCGCATGCCGTCAAGTCGGTGGATAATACGGATGGGCTGATTCCCTCGGATGCCCTCTTCACCTCGTTCAATGACTTGGGAAAAATTCAGACGATTGAGGACGATGGAACAGGCAGACGTATGGATTTCGTCTATGGTCCGGACATGGAGCGCTGGTATAGCGCAATGACAACAGACGGACAAGAGGAACGGACCACCGTCTATGCGGGCAACTACGAGAAGATTACGGAGAACGGTATTACCCGTGAATACTACTATCTGGATGGCGGTGCAATCGTCATAAAGGAGAACGACGAATTCAAGCCCTATCTGGCTTTCACGGATAACCTTGGCAGCATCCTGTCGGTAGTCAATAGTGACTGCGAGAAAGTCTTCGATGCCTCTTATGATGCATGGGGACAGCAGACTGTGACGCTTAATGAGATAGGGCTGCATCGTGGTTACACAGGACATGAGATGCTCAATGAGTTTGGTATCATCAATATGAACGGACGTCTGTATGACCCCATCCTCGGTCGCTTCTTCAGTCCTGACAACTATGTGCAGCTACCCGAAAACAGTCAGAGCTACAATCGCTACAGCTACTGTCTGAATAATCCGTTGAAGTATACGGATCCGAGTGGAGAACTGTTCGGAATAGATGATGTGGTACTCCTTGGCGTTGCCTATGGCATGTATACTAGTGCTCTGACAGCTTGGGGTAATGGTGAGAATCCTTGGAAAGCAGCAGGGATTAGTTTTTTATCATCTGCCTTCTCATACGGAATAGGACAAGCCTTTGGACCAACAGGCAATTTTGGACATGAGCTGTTGAGAGCTGGTGCTCATGGCGTTTCAAGCGGTATTATCAGTATATTGAATGGAGAGTCGTTTGAAAGTGGTTTTATGGCCGGAGCGATTTCCTCTGGTATCGGATCTGGATGCCAGGCATTAAATGTGGACAATAGGCTTATGGTTCCCTTGGCTTCTGCCGCAGGTGGCATTGCTGCTTGGGCCACAGGTGGAGATTTCTTACAAGGTGCGCTCCAGGGAATGCAGATTGCAGTGCTGAATCATTGTCAGCATGATGAGTCTCTATCTGAAAATGATCAAAATGAACATGGGGAGTTTGTAAACCTGTTGCCGGAAATAGTCGTAACTGGTAATCAACGACTAGTTACAAGAATCGAATATATTGGAACACTTGTCAACCAATATAGGTCAAAAGGAACTTATTCGATGTTTTATGGTGACAAACAGGTTTTCTCGTGTCAAGCAGTAAGCGGAGCCGGCAATCAAAAAAGCTATACGATTCCTGATGGTGATTGGAATGTAATTTCAATCCGTGATAGGAATGAAGTGAGGTTCACAAGCAATGGTATTGGCTTTACTGCCAATCTTGATCCAGACCCTTTTTATGATGATCGTGCTGGGAAAGATCGAAAATATATAAGAATACATCCGGCTAGATCGGATGGAACAAATGGATGTATCGGATTACAAGCAGATAAGGCTCAATTGATTAAAGCTAGAGATCTTATTCGTAATTCTCTTAAGAAAGGATTAACAATTAAACTCCATGTTCAGATTATCGTCAAGTAATTAGACCTAAATATATGTGCTATGTTGTATGATTATTTGTTCAAATTGATAAATCAGGGAAAGTTCTGTAATTTTATTTCTTTCCTTATGGTATTTTTTTACTTTTTTCCTGCATATGCGCAACAATCTTGTAAAGACTGTTTATATGATCTCTATAATTGTATAGAGACGAGACAGTTGAAAACCATAGAACTCGGAACTTGCACTTATCCTGTTGAGCAACTATATCAGGGCAAGAATGATAGCATTATTTTTACAGCAATCACAAATGCTCGTGTATTTAGTTATGGAAATCCCTTAGATTCCGTTGTAGAACTTCATTTAGGTGACAGGGCTCTATATTTTATGGTGTCAATAGAACCGCCTCGCAGTTTCAAATACCATGATATTAATTGCATCTATGACAGCAAAGGACAGCATCTTATATATGAAGACGAAAAAATGGTATTGCCTGCAGTTATTAATGACCCTGATGGCTTTACCTATGTTAGAGAGAAACCATCTATAAAATCTCGAATAACGTCTAAGTTGCTAACGAATGAAGTCTTTTTATACACACCAATCTTTGGTAGTGATTGGTATAGAGTTTACTCTGAAGAAGATGGTGTGTATGTTGGATATATTTACAAAAAACGAATTCTTCCGTACGATAAATGTCCAAATTATATCAAAAAGAAAATGTCCAGGTTATTTTTTGACTAAATGATTAGCGGGACATATAGCAAACGCCTCTTCTCTCCGTTATATAGGATATATTAAAGATTAATCACCATGCCGAGGAAAGAACGTGATGACAGGACTGTCCCCGTGGCATTTTCTATTAATATGCATATGAAAAAGAATTTGTTTTTATTTGGTATTTAAAACAGTATTTGTCCCTACAGACATCTCACTAATTTTGTGTCCTGATTCTTAATTTTTAAGTTAATTATTTGGCGTTTTCGAAAATACTTCTTATCTTTGCGGCAGAATAACTTAAAAGTTAAGAAATGACATCGCAACAACATTAAAAAATAGAGTTAGTAGAAGAGAATGAAAAGGAGTAGTATTTTAGACGCAAGACGTAAACAAGTTAATCCGGAGGTAAGAGAACGGGTGGAACTATCATTTCAGATAGTTGACCGCATCCACGAAATTCTTACTGCTAAGGGATTAAAGCAGAAGGATTTGGCGCTGCAGTTGGGTAAGAAAGAAGCAGAAATAAGTAAGTGGATGCGAGGCACTCATAACTTTACGATTGATACGCTTGTTGCAATTGAACAGGCTCTTGATGCACCAATACTGCAGGTGGTACATCAGGAAGAAGAAGCTTATGCATAATTAATTTGAAATAAGTGGCCTGTTTAGGAGCTCTAAACAGGCCACTTGTATTTTTCAGAATGTCACTGCATTCTTTGTGGGGCCAACCTTGATCACGGCGTTGGCATTAAACTCGAAACTGCGTCCGAAAGTGTATTCACCACTTTCTTCATCTTCCTGAGCTTCGAAATACTGAATGCTGTCGCCTATTTTCACGCCTACCCAGAAAGCTTCGCCATAATCATCTGATACGCTGATATAGAGCGTGGTTCCTGTAGCCACCTGAATACCCTCGCTGTCGATGGCACCATAATAAGCCTGACTCTGTGAGGTTACGCGATACTCCTCGTCATCATAGAAAGCCTTGATGGTGACGTTCGCGCCGCTATTCACATCTTCAAAAGTGGCAGAAACCGTTACGTTGGCATCGGGCATCGTGAAACTGCCGTAAGCACCGTCCATCGTGACAGGGACGTTGTTTCCCTTGGAATCAGCTGCACTTACTGACTTGATTTTCTTTCCTGATGGCACAGCCACGCTGAAGTGTACGGTTTCGCCAGCAGTGTAGTAGTGTCCTCCCTCGAAAACGATGTTGGCGCCGTCTGCGCGGTGGGCTGCTACTGCTTCTGCCTTAATGGTCAGCTTGCTGGCATCTTCAGGCACATGAACCTGAGCATAATAGCCGTAACGATCCAGTCCCTCACCATAAATCACGAAAGGAGCTCTCTCACCCTTGTTGTTGATGGCAACCGAAGGCTTGAAGCCGTTGTCAGCATTGGCAAACAGATAGACATATTCACCTGGGATGGCCTTCTCCGTGGGAACACCATAATAGATATCCTTGTCAGTATAAACCTGGGCATTCTTGATATGTGCACCCAGTTCACTTTCTACAGCGATTTTCTCCTTGAAGTCGAGTGTTATCTCCACGTCCTGCTCAGGCATGGTGAATACCACGTAGGCCCGACTCTTGCATTCAGGAACAACGCCATCGATGTTGGTCGTGGCGCCTGCCAGATAGTAGTCATCCTTGGTATAGAAAGACGCTACCACCTTATCGCCACCAATAGCGCTTTCAGGAAGATTGTTGGGCTCGTAGCCCTCAGGCACCTCGGTATTGATAAACTCAGTGTTCTTCCATGTTATCTTGCAGCGCTTATGTTGTGTGCCGTTGATGCGCAGCGTCACGTCGGCTGTTACATTCTGATAGTTTGGGCGCACAGTCACTTTATAGACATTGTTGACTGTTGAGCGCTCAAAATGGCATCCTTCTGTGGCGCTCAGATCCTGCCAGTCGCTGTCGCCCATTTTATATTCCACCTTGTCAATGGTGTAGGCCTCTGGCGTGCGAAGGTAGCAGTCGAAGTATGTGTATTTCTTTTCTGCACTGACGCCAAACAGTTCGATGCCCTCTTCCTGATTCTCAAGTAAGAGTGTATGACCATCGGCTGCCAGTTTCTGCTGTACGGCGTAAGCTACCACCACAGCGAAAGGTTTGCTGGGGACGGGCACTTTCAGCGTAACCTGCTGCACATTTCCTTCAGCGCCAGCCGGATACTCGGGCATATACACCTTGTCGCCCACATGCACGTGGATATGCTCCATGTGATAGTCGGCAAATTCTCCCATAAGGATTTCTCCAGGCGTCAGCGTCAGGGTGATGGAGTCGCCAGGGTTGAACTTCTCTCCCTGCTCAATGCCGCTAATTGTTCCAATAAAATCAGGGGTAAGGTTTGTTACTTCTGTGGCCGTGATATCGACCTTTTTAGATTCATTACTCTCGTCAGAGTCCGAACATGATGCAAGTGTGGTACAAATCATCACCACAGTTGCCAATAGATACTTTAGTTTCATCTTTTTTGATATTATCAGTAAAAACAATCTAGTTGCGTGCAAAGGTACTTCTTTTCTTGTAAACAGCCAATGATAAAGTGAATTTTTTTTCAATTATTCCTATGCCCTTTCAAATAATCTTTGTACCTTTGTGCGCTTGAATAAGAATACGCAATTAACAACCATAGAGATTATGAAAAAATACCTTCTTTTTACAATGATGGCTGCCACGATGGTGAGCTGTGCTCCCAAGGTAACATCCGAGATGCTGACGAATGACTTTCAGGCGCAACCTACAAACAAGGTCATGATTTATGGCCCTAAGGACAATGTGCCAGAAACAGCCAAAGCCATCGGTCAGGTGACTATTGACGGAAAGAAAACCTCATTAAGAGAACAATATGCCAGAGCCATAGACCTTGCTGTGACGGAGGCAGCTCATAGGGGCGGAAACGTATTGGTGGTTGATAATCGTGAAATCAAGGAGAACCGTCTGAAGGGTACGATAGCCTATACAAACGATAAGATTATAGACTCCCTGACACTCTCGGCCAATCGTGTGAAGCAATTGCAGCACATGCCGATATCCAGAAAGCCTGCGGATGTAAAACAGATGGGCGATAAAGAGCAGCAGGAAATAGCCCAGCAACAGGAAACGGCAAAGGTTGCAGAGGAGGAAAGACTGAAACCCGTATATCTGAAGCGTGATTCTATCTATAATGCTGATCCAGAGGCCTATGAGACTATGGAAAGAGAGAGAGAATTACAGGCGGAACTGATGCAGAAGGAAGATGAGTATAGCGCAAATTCAACGAAAGAAGAAGATCCTCTCGGCGGTATGTTTAAACTAAGCATAGGTCCAGCATGGACAACCTCTGATTCGGACAACTCGGGCTCATTCAAGCAGGGTTATGCTTTATCTCTGTCATTTACGAATAAAGGTTATAAAGCATACGGATTCGGAGGTGATTTTTATTTCAGCTATGCAGATGTAGAGAAGGCACCTCTTTTTAATGCATCTGGTTACACATTATTATATGCTGGTCCCTGTTTTGTGATTGGAGGTGACCTCGATAGCAGATTAAGTATAGATGCATATTTTGGTTTAGGTCTGGCCTATAGCTTGTACGGCGATAATTCAGAATTTGGCTATGGAGGAAGGGTCTCATTCGGACTTGAGTATAAGGTATCAGAGACTGCGGGGGTGGGCATAGACCTCCTAAGGCCATTTGCCAACGTGTCCCGTCCAGAAAATATTAAGCAGCTTGACGGCTTCGATGGTATTCGGCAATTCTGCCTCATGCTATCCGGCCGGTTCCACTTCTAGAAAATAATAATCCGCAGGCTCTGCTGAGCTTGCGGATTTCATTTTTTATGATTCTACACTTTCTCTTTTTCTTACTTTAAAAACATCTTTGCATTCTTGCAGATGTACATTGCCTCGATGGCTGCTACAGCCTCTACGGCCAGTGAAATAAATGTCAACGTCATAATCTTTCCCTTTCTCTAACTTTTTAATTCTTAATATGTTATCCTGTCTTTTTGTTATAGCTCCTCTCTTTGGAGCTCTGTTATCCTTTTGACGATGCAAAGGTACGACACTTTCTGATACGTTGTATCTCTTTGGCGCTATTTTCGAAAGAAAAAGTTATTTTATTTGACGCTTGTCAACACTTTGACATAGGTCAAAACAAGAGAAATACCAAATTTATTCGTTCATTTCAGAAAAAGTACGTATATTTGCAGCCTTAACAGGAAACCAATGGACGAACAGACAAGTAAAATCAGGAAGGACTATCTGCGCTACCTGCGCCTGCAGCGCAGCGTGTCGCCGAATACGTTGGAGGCGTATGCCCTCGACCTGGATAAGTTGCTTGTCTTCCTGGGTCATGAGGGGAAACGGGTGACGGATGTGGAACTGTCGGACCTGCAGACTTTTGCTGCCGGACTGCACGATGTGGGCATAGGTCCGCGCTCACAATGCCGCATACTGAGTGGGGTACGCTCGTTCTATCGCTTCCTTGTGATGGATGGCTATATGGATAACGACCCCACCGAACTGCTGGAGTCGCCTGTGCTGGGCGAACATCTGCCTGAGTTCCTGACGCCTCAGGAGGTGGACCAGTTGAAAGACTCTATCGACCTGTCAAAACCTGAGGGCCACAGAAACAGGGCTATTATCGAGGTGCTCTTCTCCTGCGGACTGCGTGTGTCGGAGCTGGTGAATCTGAAATGGTCGCAACTCTATGCCGACGAGCGCTATCTGCGTATCCTTGGCAAGGGTTCCAAGGAGCGCCTGGTGCCGATCTCTAATACAGCTCTGAGGGAGATAGAGAACTATCTGCCCTGGCGCAACTCGCTGAAGATAAAGCCTGGCGAGGAGGATTATGTCTTCCTGAACCGCCGAGGGGCACATCTCACGCGAGTGATGGTACTCATCATGCTGAAGACACAGGCCGAGGAGGCTGGCATCAAGAAAACCATCTCGCCCCACACCCTGCGCCACTCCTTTGCTACGGCGCTATTGGAAGGTGGTGCCGACCTGCGTGTCATTCAGGCTCTGCTGGGCCACGAGAGCATAGGCACCACGGAGATATACACCCACATGTCCATGCAGACCCTGCGTGACGAGGTGCTTAATCATCATCCAAGAAATATTATTCATTAATCATATCTATTAAAAAACCATTAACTATGATGACCAAGAAATTTTTGCTGACTGCCCTGATGGCTGTTTTCGCGCTGGGTATCCATGCGCAGGTTGAGGCTCCTAAAGACACACCCCAGTTGGAGTTTGCCTTGCAACTGAAGGTGACGCTGGGTGAGACCTTTGGTATCAACAATACGCAACATGGGCGTCGCACGGTGATTCCTATCACAGGTGGCACGTTTGAGGGCCCTGGTATCAAGGGTACGATTATCAGTGGCGGTGCCGACTATCAGTTGGCTAATGCCGACGGACGTACGGAGCTGGAGGCTATCTATTGTATCAAGACGGATGACGGCGTGTATATCCATGTGCGTAATCGTGGTATCATTGCCAACACCAAGGATGCCGACGGCAAGCCTTCGTTCTATTTCCGCTGTGCCCCTCAGTTTGAGGCACCTGCCGATAGTAAGTATGGCTGGCTGAACAACTCGCTGTTCCTCTGTGCTCCCTCGTTCTCGCAGGGCTTCAACGGCATAGTGCTGAATGTATGGCGTGTAAAATAAAATATTAATAAGACAATGAAAAAGTTTTTGATGACACTCGCAGCTCTCCTATGCTGCGTCATGACAACGGCAGTGTTTACCGCCTGTGGCGATGAGGATACGCCAACCACTTACAGGTATCAGGTTGCGTTGGACAAGAGAAGTAGTCAATACGTTGACCAGGTCCTCTATAACGCAACGGAAGAGAAGGAAGTGCTGGATGCGCTCAATCAGGCCATCAAGTACGACGGCACGGTGTACACGCACTATTCTGAGAAGCAGGATGACCTGATGAAAGCTGCCTGCGAGGCTGTGAAGAAGGAGTATGCGGACAAGGTGCCCAATAGTATCTATATGAAGTTCGACCTCTATCGTATTGACAGTGAGACTGGACAATCGGAGATGGCTGAGATTATCGGTTCTTACGAACTGGGGCAGGCGCTTACCAAACCTTATGTGACTTATTCTATCGTCACCAACCACGACGAGGCCTACAAGGCGCTGAAGACAAAGCAGGCTTCGCTCGATACAAAGGTTTATGAAGCCACTTTTAACACGCTGAAAACGCTGGTGGGTCTGCACACTGTGGTGACCGACACGCTTTCCTCTGGTGCCATCTCTACCAAGTATTATGACCTGCACTCTGTTTTCGAGGATCATTTCAAGGATATGTTTGGTAATCTGTATCTAGATTCTGAAAATGGCAGCAACACGATTATCAGCTATTGTGACTCTGTGGCTGACAGTCATGCCAACGATACGCTGACTGTTGAGGCTGTCGTAGCTATCCAGAAGACCAATTTCCTTACCAACGAATGTGCCGATGTATGGCGTAAGACTTTCCAGTCTAACTATCATAAATAAGTAATTGGATTTCAAAAAACAAAGTGGCCTGTCTGGGAATTCCCAAACAGGCCACTTGCTGTTTATTGTGTTTCTAGTCCATGAGGTCTTCCTCTTCCTCAGGTCTGTCTTCCTCGATAACCAGGTTGTCGATGATGAAGTTCTGGCGCTCCATGGTATTCTTACCCATGTAGTACTCCAGTAGTTTCTGCACCTGGTCAGTCTTGTGCAGGGTGACCTGTTCCAAGCGAATGTCTGGACCAATGAAGCCTGCAAACTCCTCAGGTGATATCTCGCCAAGACCTTTGAATCGGGTGATCTCTGGATCAGGACCCAACTCGCGGATGGCATTCACGCGCTCTTCCTCACTATAGCAGTAGCGCACGATGAAGTCGCCCTTCTTGCCTTTGGCATCTTCTGCAGCCAGCACCTGCTTGTTGCGAATCTTCGTGCGACGGTTGCGCACGCGGAACAGCGGCGTCTGCAGCACATAGACATGGCCCTCACGAATCAGTTCTGGGAAGAACTGCAGGAAGAAGGTGATAATAAGCAGGCGGATATGCATACCGTCCACATCGGCATCGGTAGCCACAATCACCTTATTATATCTTAGTGTGTCCATGCCTTCCTCAATGTCGAGGGCTGCCTGGAGCAAATTGAACTCCTCGTTCTCATAGACCACCTTCTTCGTCAGACCAAAGGTGTTCAGGGGTTTTCCTCGCAGAGAGAAGACGGCCTGTGTGTTCACATCACGGCTCTTGGTGATAGAACCACTGGCAGAGTCACCCTCAGTGATGAAGATGCACGACTCCTCCTTGCGGTCGTTTTTAGTGTCGCTGTAGTGGATACGACAGTCGCGCAACTTACGGTTGTGCAGGTTGGCCTTCTTTGCACGCTCACGTGCCAGTTTGGTGACACCAGCCATCGCCTTGCGCTCTTTCTCGCTCTCCTGAATCTTCTGCATCATCACCTCTGCCACATCAGCATTTTTATGCAGGTAGTTGTCCACCTCCGTCTTGATGAAGTCGCCCACATACTTGTTGATGCTTGGTGGGGCGGGATGTTCGGCATCGACCTGTGCAGGCATTGGTGCCATGGTGAGAGAACCGAGCTTAATCTTCGTCTGACTCTCGAACATCGGTTCCTCTACGTTCAGGGCGATAGCTGCCACGATACCTGTACGGATGTCGCCATACTCAAAGTTCTTTTGGAAGAATTCCTTGATAGTCTTGGCGATATGTTCCTTGAAGGCACTCTGGTGTGTACCGCCTTGCGTGGTGTGCTGACCATTGACGAAAGAGTAATACTCCTCGCCATACTGGTTGGCATGGGTGAATGCTATCTCGATGTCCTCGCCCTGCAAGTGGATGATAGGGTAGAGGGCATCAGCGCTCATGCGATCTTTCAGCAGGTCTTCCAGTCCATGGCGGCTGAGGATGCGTCGGCCATTGTACATGATGGCCAGTCCTGTGTTCAGGTAGGTATAGTTGCGGAGCATGTTCTCCACAATATCATTGTGGAACTGGTAGTTGATAAACAACGTGTTATCGGGCTCGAAGTAGATATATGTGCCGTTCTCGTCGTCGGTGGGTTCTGTGGTGTCTGTCACCAGCTTACCTTTTTCAAAGGTAGCCTTGCGCACCTGTCCGTCACGATAGGAGTGTACCTCGAAGTGGCTGCTCAGCGCGTTGACGGCTTTCACACCGACACCATTCAGACCGATAGACTTCTTAAAGGCTTTCGAGTCGTACTTACCACCCGTGTTCAGCACGCTGACGGCTTCAATCATCTTACCTTGAGGGATGCCTCGGCCATAGTCGCGCACAGAGACGCGGAGGTTGTCGTCCACATTAATCTCAATGCGGTCGCCAGCCTTCATCTTGAACTCGTCGATAGAGTTGTCGATAACTTCCTTCAGCAACACGTAGATACCGTCTTCTGCCAATGAGCCATCGCCCAGTCTACCGATATACATACCAGGACGCAGGCGGATATGCTCCGTACCGCTCAGAGTTCTGATATTATCATCATTATAATCAACGGTAGAACCGTCGACCACTGTTGTGAGGTTGTTTTCTTCTGCCATTATAGTTGCTTTTTATAACACCTGCGGCGTTTATGCTGTTCGTGATCGAAGTACATCCACTGGCTCTGTACCTTGCCATTGGTTTCCATCTCCACGTGTGTCTCGCCCCATTTGAAGCCGTACTTCTGATAGATGGGGATGAGGTCGTAGAACAGGAGGGCGTTGGCACCCTTGGCACGATATTCTGGAAGTACACCAATAAGCAGACAGTCTACAACGTCGGTCTTCTTGAACTTCAGGGCACGGATGATGTGCCACCAGCCAAAAGGCCAGAGACGGCCGTTGCGGCATTTCTGCAAAGCCTTGGTCAGCGAGGGAATGGTGATACCCACGCCGATACAGTCGTGGTTGGGTGTGTTCCAGTCCTCGATGACGCAGATCAGATCCAGTTCAATGAACTTAAAGTACATATCCACATACTCGTCTATCTGTTTCTCCGACATCTGAGAGTAACCGTAAAGGTGACCGAAGGTCTTGTTGATAACCTCGAAGACACGGTGACCATATTTCTCAGGACCGAAGATGTCCTGTTTGGTCAACTTCCTGACGTGCAGGTTGTAGCGCTCCATGGTCAGCTCTGCCACGCGTTTCATCTTTTCGGGCATGCCGCTCTCAGGTACAAAGACCTTATACTCAACGTAGTCGTTATCTTTCTCGTAGCCCTCCATCTGCTCCATCAGACGGGGATAGTATTCATAATTATACAGGGTAGCCATGGTGCCGAGCTGGTCGAAACCGTAAGTTAGCATACCCTCTGGATCCATATCCGTGAAGCCCAGCGGACCGATGATTTCCTTCATGCCCTTTTGCTTACCGTATTCCTCTACGGCATTCAGCAAGGCACGCATCACCTCTGCATCGTCAATGAGGTCCAGCCAGCCAAAACGGACGCAGGGGCGCTGCCACTGCTCGTTGTATCTGTGATTGATGATGGCAGCCACGCGACCTACTACCTTTCCGTCGCGATAAGCCAGAAAATATTCTGCCTCACAGAAATCAAAGGCCGAGTTCTTGTCACGACTCAGCGTATTCACTTCATCTCTGTACAGGTTGGGTGCATCAAATTGATTTCCACGATACAGATCATAATGCAACTGAATAAAGGTGTCTAGACCGCGCTTGTCGGTCACACGCTTAATCTCTATAGATGACATTTTTACGGTTTTTTGTTAAATAATGCACAAAGGTAGCAATTTTTCGTGATATATCAACATAAAAAAAGGATTTTTAGCAACTTTTCTTGCCATTTCAAGATTATTTATTATCTTTGCACGCAGAAATTCTAATTTTAACAACAAACCTATAGTGTAATGAAAACCAAGAACCTATTGACTGCAGCTGTAGCGCTGCTCATGGCTGGTGCCGCACAGGCTCAGACCAACACGTGGACCTCGTATTCCTTCATTGAAGCACAGGGTGGTGTACAGCTGACTTCCACCAATGCTCCTATGGACAAACTGATCACGCCTACGGCAGCTCTGTCGTTTGGCCATTATTTCACACCCGTTGTCGGTGCTCGTCTGCACGTCAACGCATGGCAGTCGAAGAGTGGTCTGGCATCTACTGGGCAGTACTACAAATGGAAGTATGTGACTCCAGATTTGGACTTGTTGGTAAACCTGACCAACCTTTTTGGCAAGGGTTCTGACCACGCCCTGAATGTGATTCTGTTGGGTGGTGTAGGTTTGAACTACGCATGGGATAATGATGAGTTGAAGGATTTGAACTTGCCTGCTAACACAATGCCTTTGGCATGGGATAAGAATCGCCTGGGTCACAACCTGCGTGCCGGTTTGCGTCTGGAGACCAATCAGGCTAAACCCTTTGGCGTGTCTCTGGAAGTTAATGCCAACTCACTGGACGACCGTTTTAACTCGAAGACCAATGATAAAGACGATTGGATGTTCACTGCTATGCTGGGCCTGAACTTCCGTTTCGGTCATAAGAAGGCAGCTCCACGCTATGTGACCAAGACTATCGAGGTGATTGACACCTTCGAGGTCGATGAGCCTATCACCATCAAGGTGAAGGAGAAGCAGCCCAAGACAAAGACTGAGACTAAGCATATGAAGATGAATGAGGCTATCTTCTTCAAGATTCGTGAGAGCGATGCCAACGCAGCCAGCGGTATTGATGAGGCTATCAAGAAGGTGGCTGAGCTGATGAAGTGCAGCGACGACGCAATGTTTACCGTTACGGGTTATGCTGATAAGGGTACTGGCTCTGCTAAGATGAATAAGAAATACGCTAAGCAGCGTGCTGACGATGTGGCTAAGAAGCTGGTTGAGCAGTACGGACTGGATGCAAAGCGCCTGAAGACCGACTCAAAGGGTGACACCGTTCAGCCTTTCGAGGAGAACGATAAGAACCGTTGTGTTATCGTGACTGGTGAGGGTACCTTCCGCATCACAACCACTGAGATGGTTGAGGTAGAGGTTGAGAAGCAGAGCACCAAGAAAGTGCAGAAGACCAAGACCCGCGAGGTGCAGATTCAGGAAGAAATCAAGTAATATATTTTCTTAGAGGTGCTGACAGATGATCAGCACCTTTTTTCCTTCTGTGAGGGTGGTAGCGAAGATATAGTCGTTGCCACCCTCACTTAGTTTCAGGCGTTTACGGAGGTCGGCAACGGACATGGGGAAATTACGTACGGAGATATTGGCCTGACGGATATCTCTCAGCGCTTGTTTCAACTCTTGTTTGTTCATCGAGGTGACAGCGGTGACGCGGAATTTCCTTCCAGGGAAATCTTCGATGACCTGGTCTGAGGCAAACAGGTGACTGTTGGGCGCCAACTGGCTAACCTCGAATGCCTGTTCTATCTCAGCAAAACAGCCAGCCTTCATGATAGAGGCATTGGGCTCGTAGAGGAAGGATGAGGGATGAGGGATGAAGGATGAAGGATGAGGGATGAGGGATGAGGGATGGTATGAGAATACGGCATCGTCGTTGACGCAATAGACGGTGAAGGGCTTTGCAGGTTGTTGTTGCATGATGATAAGCAGTTCCTTGCACTCGTTTTGTACAGAGACAATGTGTACTTCCTTGATATACTGTTCTCCCAGGTCGCTGATAGCTTTATGCCAGTCGAGCATGGGCGATAGCTTCAGCATCACCACATCAGCCTTCTGAAGCAGTTCGTCTTTGATTTCCAATACATTGGGTGTGCAGTCGCTGATGCCGTAGGTGCGTGCGCCATGATGATCCCTGCGTGCAGGGTCCATGAAAATCATGGAGACATGATCAAGGCGATGGAGCACCTCCAGTCCGTCCTCGTTAAGACACTTAGCTTTAGGTGCCAGGATCTTCATGTTGGCCGACGATATAGCAAATAACTCACTATTCCTCTCCACATAAGTCGCCTCGTCAAATGCCTCACTCATAAAATCGAAATCCACCCCGAACCCCCCAGTTAGATCCACCAGGGTCTTAGGTGATGGGTGACTGCTGCATATTCTTGCTTTATACCTCGCCGTCTGTTCGCTGGAGCATTGCTCCATATTCAGGTGAGGCGGATAAAGAATGCCGTCGAGAGCTGCCCATGAGGGCAACTTCCGACGGGCTGTCTGTCTGCCCGCAATCTGCCGGATCGCTGCGTCAAGATCTACGTCCTTGTCGCGACACCCTTTGAGTGCCAGCTGACGGATATCGGCATTGAGGTTCTGCTCGATAAAATCGCGGGTCTTATCGTTCATTTACTTCAAAATCACTTTACGGCCGTTAATGATGTAAAGACCCGTTGAGGGGTTCTGTACACGACGACCCTGCAGGTCGAAAATCTTCTTTTCCGTTGACAGGTTAATGTCCTGAATGCCTGAGGGATCGTAGATAGCCAGCGTCACCTTCACAGAGAGCATCTTGATATGATTTGCAGCAGCACCAAATGTTACGCTGTTGGCCAGTCCTGTCCATGTGTAGCCATCGATGGCGCCACCACCATTCAGGAGCAATAGTTCCTTACTGCTATCCTTGGTGACAAACTCCAGTTTCACCATCTCGCCACTGCCAGACTCCACTTTCAGTTCATTACCACCATACATACGAATCTGTTCGCTGTTGCAGTACATATTAGCACTAGACCCCAGAGAGTATGTGATAGTGATACCGTTCTCGCTACCTGTCAGCACATCTGCGCCACTGCTGGGTCTTGACCCCGTCCAGTTGACACCAAAGAAAGTGTTGTTCAGCGCAATCTCACCATCTACCGGTTTATCGCCACTACCTGCCTCGATAACATACGTAGCAGTTGTGGTGGTGCTGTACATACCATCCAGATAGGCCACAGCCTTGATGGTGGTGGTCTCTGTCAGGTTAATACCATCGGTGGTGTAGAGCGTGCTGTTGACAGAAGGCTCTGTGCCGTCGAGCGTGTAGTAGATGCTGGCACCTGTTGTGCTGCACGACAGTTTCACGTTGACACTGTTTGTATAAGTGCCGGCCATGGGCGAGAACGCAGGATCCTCTACACGGTCAGGATCGGGCGGTGTGACGGTGCCCGTGCCGTCGTAGTTGTCATAGCTGAACGCCTCTTCCTTCTTACTGCCCCATACGTACTCCTCCAGTCCAGGGTAATCTACAAACGGGTTGCGGTTGCCCTGCACTTCCTGTACGGCATTGTTGCGAGCCGTCTCAACAGCATCTACAGGGTCGTTTTTGGACCAGCGCATCATCATATCCATGCACCAGGCATCTAGCCCCTGATACTTGTCTGATGAGAAGACCTGCGTGGCACTGCCTTTTGTCCAGTTGGTGAAACGGTCCTCGTAGCAGGTCACCATATAGAAATAGATACGGGCGATGTCGCCTTTGATCTCGTCGTTGGGCTCAAACACCGTGCCAGAGTAACCAGGTGTCTTACAAGAGCCGAGCTTTGAGTAACCGTTGTTTGAGGTGTAAGTGGCATTACCCACCTCACCGAATGGATAGCTGCTGCGACGATTATTCACGTAGCAGTCGGTAGGCAGCACATGTACGATGTCCGATTTCATTGGACTTGCTTCGCTGAACCAACTCTGTGGAACGGAGTGTTCGCGGTTCCACCCAGCCCCTTCACTGGCGTTGCCGTTGCGGTCGTTCCATGTATAATTCGTCGCATTCGAATACCAGTCACGTATTTTCCCGTCAGTACGTGTGTCGGTCTTATGGTAGGCATCAATCAGTCCGTTGTAGCTCACCACATCGGGGTTCTTGATAATATTAAAAAGTGCTGTTTTCAGGGCTTCGCCTTTTTTGCCATTGGCTGCCTGATAGTAAGTACCTGAGTTGTTGGGCCCTTGTGCCCAGATGCTGACGACGCATAGTATCAGCAGAAGAGTTAGTGAAAATGTTGCTTTTTTCATAATATGGTTACAAAATCAATCTTTTTCCGTTCTTGATATAGACGCCCTTTGTCAGGTTGTTGTCGTTAATGCGTCTGCCTGATATGGTATAGGTGCCTTTGTGCTGTGTGTCATGGTTGTTGATGGATTGGATACCTGTTGGCGAGGCAACGGTAATCTTCACCTTGGCTATCTGAATGTGCTTGTTGGCATTCGCCTCCGGCCAACTGCTGGTATAGGTCGATGTGAACATCACCTCGCTGGCTTGTCCTCGCCAAGTGTTACCCTCCATCTGTCCTGTCAGTGGAATCAGTTCTTTGTCGTCGGCCTTGGCAGGAATCGTGAACTCAATACTGGTTATCTCGTTTTTGTGGGCCCTAAAGGTCAGCACGTTCTTGTTGTACAGACGGATATGTGTGGAGTCGCTATACAACTTGCTGCCCTCGATGCCATAAGAGAGGATGATATCTATGCCGTTCTGACTGGCAACCAGCGGTGTGCGGGTATAGTAATTGCGCATGTTCTTATTGCCGGTCCAATCCACGCCGAAAGTTTTCTCATTCAGGATAATCTCACAGTTGGTAGCCGGTTCTCCTTCGTTGGGCGTATCGCCACCGTAGTTGAATGCCACTTCTTTCTTGCTGCCCCAGATATAATCCTCTAGTCCGGGATAGTCAACAAAGGGGTTGCGGTTGCCCTGCAACTGATAGATGGCTTCGTTGCGGTCTATCTCTTTCTGGCTCACGGGGTCTTCCTTAGCCCATCGCATCAGCATGTCAAAAGCCCACTGCGCAAAAGGCTGGTAGCCGTCTTCGCTCTCAGCGTCAAACATGTCACTGGTCCAAGTGCCAGCCACTGGCTCATAGCAGGTGACCATATAGAAATAGATACGTGCCAGGTCGCCCTTATACTCATTGTTGGGCTCAAACACTCGTGTCTTCGAGGCGTTTGCACCCATGTATTCTTTCCATCCTGGAGTGCCGCATCCTCCTTTCTTGCTTTGCTTACTAAAGCCATTAGCCGACTGCCAGTCCACCTTTGCCGAGTCTGTAATCTCGCCATAGGCATTATTCGAACGCTTATTGTTCACCGTGCCGTCTGTAGGTATTACGTGCACGATATCCGAATACATCGGTTTCACGTCCGCATAGGTCAGTCCGCTACTGTTTCTCTCCGTGGGGTTAAACCAGCTCTTGGGCATGGAGTGCTCGCGCTGGAATCCACTGACGCCCTCGATGGAGTTTTTATGTGTGGGGAAGTCAATCCTATAGCGCGAGATATCAGAATACATATCCCAGATGATGAGGCTGTCGCCCATGGGTCGTGCATCGGAAATCTTATATGCGTTCCACAAGGAGTCGTAGTGTACCACATCCGGATTCTTCAAAATCTGGTAGAGCGCCGTCTTCAGTTCAGCACCTTTCTTTCCGTTGGCTTGATAGTAGTAATAGCCCGTATTGGCAGGTGCCTGTGCATAGGCCACGCCAACAATCGTCATAATGAGTGCTAATGCAAAAAAATTTTTTTTCATACGTATGGATTTTGAAGACGATGCAAATTTAATCAATTTATCTCACATGGAGAAACAAATATGTAAAAAACTAAAATATTACAAGGCTTTTGAAACATAAACAAAAACATTATTTGAAAAAAAGTCCTACCTTTGCACGCAAAATCGATATTAAAACTATAAAAAAACTATTGTAATGCTTAAATTAAACCAAACCATTTCTTGTCTGGCAATGACAGCTCTCAGTCTTTCGCCCCTGGCGCTGAAAGCACAGCTGTCCTCTAATCCTGACAAATTCTTAGGTAATATTACCACCCGCTATCAGATGGATGCCGGAGGTGGGGTTCCTGTTTATTATAAACTCTGGAATCAGGTGACCCCTGAGAATGAATCTAAGTGGGGCTCTGTGGAGGGTACACGCAACTCCTACAACTGGGGGTGCGACAATGCGTTCAATTATGCCAAGAGTCATAACTTCACTTACAAGTTCCATGCGCTGGTATGGGGAGCACAGTATCCCGACCGTTGGTTTAACAGCAACTTGTCTGTCACCGAACGTTTCATTGCTATTGAAAACTGGTTTAATCAGGTTAAGAAGAAGTACAACCATCTGCCCATGATAGATGTGGTCAACGAGGCTATCGATGGCCACCAGGCAGGCAACCCCCTGATGAAGGAGTCGCTGGGTGGCGGCGGTAAGACAGGCTACGACTGGCTGATCAAGGCTTTCGAGATGGCGGGAGAACGTTTCCCTAACTCTATTCTGATTTACAACGACTTCAATACTTTCCAATGGAACACCGACCAGTATATCACACTGGTACAGGCCATACGTGATGGTGGTGCGCCTATCGATGCCTATGGTTGTCAGAGTCATGATCTGACCGACTGTAAAGTAGAAAATTTCAAGTCTTCAGAGACCAAGATTCAGAATGCCCTGAAGATGCCGATGTATAGCACGGAGTATGATATTGGTACTGCTGACGATAACCTCCAGCTGCAGCGTTATAAGGAGCAGATTCCTTATATGTGGGAGAAGCCTTACTGCGCCGGTATCACCCTGTGGGGCTATGTCTATGGTGCCACCTGGACAACAGACGGTAACTCTGGTCTTTATAAAAATGGTGTGGAGCGTCCTGCCATGACCTGGCTGAAGGAATATATGGCCAGCGACAAAGCCAAGAATGCCAAGAGTCCTTTCCCTGGCATGAAGAAACGTGTGGGCGTGTATATCAAAGCCAAGGACTTCAAGATGGCCAAGGGTGACACGCAGTCTATCAAGGTGCGCACCATCATTACTGACGATGCTAAGGCCGAGAAGGCCGATATCGCCATCGACTCTGTGAAGCTCTACGATGGTACTACGCTCATCGCTAAGATGACCGAGGAACCTTATATTGCTGAATATACTGGCAAGACAGCAGGTACGCGCACACTGAAGGCAGTGGTCTATACAAATGATGAAAAGACCTATGAGCGCACCTCACGTATCACCGTACAGTCTTCTACCATCAAGCGTGAGCCTTATCATGGCGAACCAGTTTCCCTGCCTGGTGTCATCAATGCTGCTGAGTTCGACAAGGGTGCTTCTGGCGTCACCTATAGTAATGCGCCGTTCAATTATAGCACACGTGCCTCAAACTCAGCCACAAAGACCGACGGATGGATGGAATATACCGTTGACGTGAAAGAGACGGGCATCTATCAGTTTGATGCCGAGGTGGCTGCTGTCAAGACGGGTGGCGCCTTCCATATCTCTGAGTATGGACTCGATGACCTCACCTTCTACACCAGTATTATTGAGGTGCCTGCTACGGGTGCTACCGATAACTTCCAGCAGTTGCACGGCGTGTTCAGAAAAGAGCTTACTGCTGGTCGCCACACGCTTTGCCTGAATACCGACAAGGCTGGCTTTTATATCCGTAATATCAGCATCACTCCTTATGCAGAGGACAAGACAATGACCTGCACCGTGACGCGCACACCTACTACTGTGCAGGTGGGTGAGAAAACCACTATCAAGGTCACTGCTTCCTCGAAGACCAGCACCATTGCCCAGGTGAATGTCTATGCCAACGGCCTTCTTATCGGCACGCTGACCGAGGCTCCCTATACGTTGGAGTATGTGCCTACAGTCTATGGTAAACAGCAAATCACGGCTATTGCTATCGATGCTGATGGTAAGTCGAAGACTTCAACGGCTCAGGTGCTCACCGTCAATCCTAAGCGCGAGCCTTATGCCAGCGCTATCTCTATCCCTGGTACATTGCAGGCCGAGAACTTTGATGTTGGTGGCGAGGGCTATTCTTATCACGATACCAGCACGGCCAACGAAGGTGATGCCAACTTCCGTACCAATGATGGTGTGGATGTGGTAAAGGGTAACAACGGTAAGGCTATCGGTTATACAGAGGCTGATGAGTGGATGGAATATACCGTCAATGTGAAAGAGACTGGTAAATATACCTGCGAGGCTGTTGTCTCTTCTGGCGTGACAGGCTCAAAATTCATTATCCAGCGTGTCTTGGGCAGCTCAAAGACGCTACTTGCCACCATCAATGTGCCGCAGACGGCCAACAACGATTGGGGCACGTATAAATCAGTGACACAGGATATTTCTACCACCCTGTCTGCAGGTGAACATGTGTTACGCATCACCATCAAGGGTAAGCAGTGCAACATTGATAAGCTAATCTTCACCCTGAAACAGAGTACGGGCATTCATGATATTGAGGCCGATGCTCAGTCGGCACCTATCTATAACCTGAGGGGTCAGAAGGTGTCTGAGGGCTATAAGGGCTTCGTTATCCGCAACGGCCGTAAGGTTCTGAAGCGATAAGACACCTGCACGGATGATATAATCTGATGGACAAGATAAAAACCAAACGGGTATTCGTTTTCAAGAGGTTACCTCTGAAAAAGGACTATTATGCAATCTGCTTGTTTGGCTTTATCTTGTCCATCAGACCTTTAAATGCCGTAGAGACCAACCATGAGTCCATCCATGCCGCCCAACAAAAGGAGTTGCTCTACGTTCCCTTTTTTATCTGGTATGGCATAGAGTGGCTGGTACTTTACCTTAAATATCGCGATGCCAACAAGGCCTACTTCCATATCCGTTTTGAGGAAGAGGCCTATGCCCATCAGTCAGATCTCAGCTATCTGAAAACCAGGAAGCATTACCGATATAAATAACCCTTTTTATCCTAATAGCTTGCGGGTGTCCTCAAGGATGCCCGTTAGTTCGTCCATCTTGGCAGCACGCAGCATGGCGATGCGTGTCTGACGGAAGTTGGGGATGGCCTTGAAGATGGGGGTGGCTGCAAGGTGGCGACGGGTGTGCAGGATGCCACGGGTCTCATCGATACGTTCCACGTTGATGCGCAACTGCTCTTCCAGCACGTCCAGTTTCTCGTTGAAGCCGAAACTCTCGTCCACTATGTTATGATCCAGATAGTCGCGTATCTCCTTGAAAATCCAGGGGCGGCCAAAGGTGGCACGACCCACCATGATAGCATCGACACCATAACGCTCGAAAGCCTGCTTGGCCTCTTCGGGTGAGGTGATGTCGCCATTGCCGATGATGGGGATATGGATGCGGGGATTGCGCTTCACCTCACCAATCAGGGTCCAGTCGGCCTCGCCTGTGTACATCTGGGCACGGGTGCGACCGTGGATAGTGAGAGCCTGGATACCACAGTCCTGCAGTTGCTCAGCCAGTTCGGTGATAATCAGTTGGTCCTGATTCCAACCCAGTCGGGTCTTCACGGTGACGGGCAGTTTCACGGCATCCACCACCTTTCGCGTAATTTCCAGCAATTTGGGGATATTCTGCAACATGCCAGCACCGGCACCCTTGCCAGCTACCTTCTTTACAGGACAGCCAAAGTTCAGGTCGATGAGGTCGGGACCTGCCTGTTCCACTATCTTTGCTGCCTCTACCATCGCATCCACGTCGCGTCCGTAGATTTGAATGCCCACGGGGCGCTCCTCGTCGCTGATGGTCAGTTTTTGCTGGGTGGATTTCACGTCGCGTATCAACGCCTCGGCCGATACAAATTCTGTATATACCATTGAGGCTCCGAACCGCTTACAAAGCAGTCGGAACCCAATATCTGTAACGTCCTCCATCGGTGCCAGGAACACCGGTTGGGGGCCAAATTCTAAGTTACCTATCTTCATTCTGTTTGCAAAGGTAATGCATACCGAATGAAAATGCAAATTTATTTCTTGCTTTTAATAAAAAAATATGTTACCTTTGCATCGTCAGAAACAATAACTAATCCAAAAGTGGAAGGCTATATTCAAAAATTATCTAACGGCAAGTTGAAACGCTATGTGCAGTTTTTGGAGATTTCGGATGATCCGGAATTGATGGCACAGTACCGCTATTGGCACTCAGAGGCGCATCACTGGCAGGAGATACGGGAAGGTATCCGTGCTGTCGGTATTCTTGAGATGGAGATTTATATGATTCATAATCAGTTGGTTATGATTGTTGATACGCCTGTAGATTTCAACTGGCAGGAGGCGATGAGCAAGTTGGCAACCTTGCCCAGACAGGCTGAGTGGGAGTCCTTCGTGGCGCGTTTCCAGGGCTGTAGTGCCGATGCTCGTAGCGATGAGAAATGGCAACCGGCAGAGCGTATTTTTCAACTTTATGAAGACTAAGAAATGATGCATTTACCCATAGAGTCATTTAATTTTCAGATGCTGAATGTGGGGCTGGCCCACCATGATGGCGACTGGAACTGGAAGCATGTCAGTTCGCCCTTCACGCGTATCTACTATGTGAAGGAAGGTGAGGCACAAATACATCTGCCTAAGCAGGTTGTGAGGTTGCGGCCAGGTTATCTTTATATTGTACCAGCCTATACCTTGCATTCGTATGAGTGCAAGGGTCTGTTCGTACATTATTACCTCCATGTGTATGAGGGATTCAAAAGTGAGATGAACCTGATGGAGCAGTATGATTTTCCTATTGAGGTGCCTGGTAGCCATGATGACGAACTGCTTTTGCAACGTATGTGTGAACAGCATCCGCAGGCACAGCTGCCCTCGAGTAATCCGCAGACGTATGATAATGCGGCGCAGTTTACAGACTATGTGAGACGGTATCGCGATATACCCTTATGGCAGAAGATGGAATTGCGTGGCAGTATCCTGATGCTCTTCTCACGTTTTCTGCGTGCGGCGGTACCCCATGTATGGACCATGGATGAACGTATGAAACGGGTGCAGGAGTATATTCATTCTCATATCTGCGAGGCGATTGATATAGAGGACTTGTCAGATGTGGCGTGCGTCACAAAGCCGTATCTTATCCGACTCTTTAAAAAGGAGTTTGGCACCTCGCCTGTGCAGTATATCAATAATAAAAAAGTGGAGCGTGCCCAACTGTTGCTTTATACCACCGATATTCCTGTAAAGGAGGTGGCCTATGAACTGGGATTCAATGACCATAGTTATTTTATCCGTATGTTTCGTAAGGTGACGGGCATCACACCGCAGGAATACCGCAGACAGTTGCGGGCATAGCAGTATCAGGGAAATGACAAGAGAGGGAGAGATCTATAAAGTGACGCTGGTGGGCAGCATTGGTAATCTGCTGCTCGTGGTGTTTAAGTTTATTGCCGGCATACAGGGAAACAGTGCGGCGATGATAGCTGATGCCGTGCACTCGCTGTCCGACTTCATCACAGATGTTATCGTGATTATCTTTGTGGGCATTAGTGCCAAACCGCAGGATGAGTCGCACGACTACGGTCATGGGAAGTTTGAGACGCTGGCTTCTTTCTTCGTGGCCTTGGCATTATTAGGTGCTGCTGGTGGCATCATTGTGTCAGGAGGAGGAAAACTGATGGATTGGCTCAGCGGCGCAGATTTGGAAGCGCCTGGTATGTTGGCATTATGGGCAGCACTGCTTTCTATTGCTGTGAAGGAGGTACTGTATCAATATACGGCTGTGAAAGGCAGACAACTGGATTCGCAGGTGATGATAGCCAATGCGTGGCACCACAGGAGTGATTCGCTCTCGTCGATAGGTGCTGCCATCGGTATTGGTGGTGCCATCTGGCTTGGTAACCGTTGGACGGTGCTCGACCCCTTGGCTTCTGTTGTGGTGGGTCTGATGTTGGTGAAGGTGGCGTATGACTTGCTGAAGATCAACATCGGCGAGCTAACAGAATGCTCGTTACCAGCGGATACTGAGGAGGAGATAGTGAGAATCATCGAGTCGGAACCAGGTGTGAGTGAGCCGCATCATCTGCGTACCCGTCGCATTGGTAACCGTATTGCCATTGATACGCATATCCGCCTGGATGGTAATATGTTGCTGAGTGAGGCGCATCAGAAGACAACAGCCATTGAACACAGGCTGAAGGAACGGTTTGGTGCACAGACGCACGTCACCATTCACATGGAGCCTGTGAAGAGGGCATAGCTAGATACGGATTCTCCAGATGGCACGGCTATCACTTCAGCAGATGATAGGTGCCACCAGCCAACGGACGTATCACGCCTTTCATCTCCATTTGGAAGAGGAGGGCAGTAAGTTGACCGATAGGTATATTCGTCTTGACAGATAACTGGTTGAGTTGGAAATCGCCGAATTCATCGAGAATTCTGGCGATTTTCTGTTCTTCTTCGCTTAGTTCTGGGAAGATGCTGCGCTCAATGCCCTTGGCTTGCGCCTGTTTCAGCTGGGCGTCATTCTGCCACCCCATGGCTTTGACAAAATCCTCTGCACAGGTAATCAACGAGGCCCCATTATCACGGATAAGGTTGTTGCACCCCTCGCTATAGGGTGCACCTACTGGTCCAGGGAAAGCAAATACTGATCGGTCATAATCCATCGCGATGCCTGTGGTGATGAGACCACCGCCTTTAGAGGCACTCTCCACCAGGATGGTGGCGTCGCTCATGCCTGCCACGATGCGGTTACGCTTTACGAAGTTGAGCTTATCGGAACGGGTCTCTGTCATATACTCTGTGAGCAATCCGCCTTGTCTCAACATCTGTTTTGCCGTTTCCCGATGAGCACTTGGGTATATCTCGTCGAGTCCGTGGGCCAGTACACCTACGGTCTCGTAACCATTTTCCAGGGCCTGGCGATGGGCACAGATATCTACGCCGTAGGCCAATCCGCTAACGATGAGCACCTCAGGACAGAGTCGTTTCAGGTCTCTGACGAAACGGCGTATCAGGTCTTGTCCATAGGCAGTACAATGTCGGGTGCCAATGATATTGATGACGCGTCGCTGGTTCAGTGGGGCCGAGCCCATATAATATAAGAGGATAGGGGCATCAGGACATTCGCCAAGGCGTTGAGGATAATCCTCCGTCTCCAGTAATAGCGGTTTGATACCATGTTTGGTAATAAACTCCATCTCCTGGGCGGCACGTGCCAACGGGAGGGTCCAGTCTTTCAGACTCTCTGACAGTCGGTCGCTGCACTCGGGCATCACGTCCTTGATATCAAGGCGATGCTCATAAACGGCCTGTCCGCCTCCCACCTCTCTGTAGAGGTGCAGGGCAGTCTGGAAGTTGAAACCCGTCATACGGGTTAAGGCAATGGTATAGTAGACTTCCTGTTCGTTCATGCCTGGATATACTTCTCAAAAGCTGCGTCATACTCGGCACTATTGCCCAGACGACCATTGATGAGACATACCAATTCAATCTTTCCGCGGAAACAGAGCTGTTCGTCGCTGGCACGATAGATATCCTGATGAAACACGTATTTGATGCCTTCCTTCGTGAGGTTCAGGCGTGAGATAAACTCGTCATCAGGACGCAGGGGCACCTTGTATTGCAGTTGCATGCGTGCCACCACGGCATCCACACCCTTTTCGTGCATCTCAGCAAACGAGAGACCGCACTCCTTTAGGAACAGGTGACGTGTATGCTCACAATAATGTACATACTGCGCATTATTTACAATGCCTTCAATGTCGCATTCATAGTCGCGCACTTCCATGCGCGTTTCAAAGATATATTTCATTTTCTTATAAGATATTCATAACCTATTCTGCAGCGCAGACAGTCCCTGCGGTCACAGTATTCCTTCTTCAGTTGGATAAGTGCCTGACTGTCGCCTGCTGTCTGCACCTCCAGTCCGCATTCCTTCCACATACGTATGATATGATTCTCTTCTGCCTTGAGCTGTTCCAGCAAGTCGAAGGCGCGATCGCACAAATCCTCTCTCTGACGATGCCTGCCCACGGCAAAGAGCATGGGGATGGCGGTGTTGATAATCATCAGGTTTGACGACGTGATGGATGTTTTCTTCGTACTTCGTGGTCCCTCGGCACCAAACATATAGTGCGTCTCCCAATAGGGCGTCACATGCGTTTGCAGCAACTGGCGCAACTGTTCTATGGTCTCACATTCCAACAATGCACTCAGTCCGGCCTTGCGCTCATAGTAGAGGTTGGCCAGTTGGGCGATGCGGATATAGGGAAAGTTCTGCGGACGCAGACGAAGGAAGTGCCAGGGCGCAAAGTCCATTGGCGTCAGCGAGAATTTATGAGCCAGGTAGAGGTATTCGTTGCGCAGTTTGGTGAAGTAGCCCTCGTTAAGTGCTGCTATCTGATAGCGCTCAGGGATGCTTTCCAGTTGCAGCAGTCCGGCCTGTCCCATGAAGATTGCCTCTATCTGAAACAAGTCATCACGATGTTTGTCAACAGCATGCAGGGGTACGTTTTTTGCCCACATCTCAAAGGCATCTCCATTGATGCCGAAGCCATAGTTGCGTGCCAGGGTGACGAAATAGCCGTCTTCCCATGAACCATTACATTGCTCCACACGTTTGAATATGGCCTCTGTCTTCTGTTCCAGTCGTTCCGTTTGCAGGGCTGCCAGCCACGAGTGCACTTGCAGTCGTGTGAGGTCCGGGATGACTTTGTAGCAAGGTGGATACTGGTCGTTATGGAGCAGTTCGTTGTAGTTCTCTTTCAATGTGTCTGGAATCTGCAACACCATCTGTGGCAGATAGTTGCCGTCTTGTGTCTTCACATCCATATCGGCATTGGCCACCACATGGAGTATCACATTATTATAACGTACATCGCGATCGTGTCCATGACGATACCAGTCGCTTGAACTGAGATGTATTTCTATGTTACCTACCCATAGCGTGCCACTGATTTTTACCTTGGCATTAAAGAAGTCTGGCCCTGAATTGCGATTCAGCAATCCAGGATCCAGTATCTCGACGACGCGTCCGTCGGTGGTCTCTAAATCACCGAGAGGCAGCATCTTATGTTTCCAGACGTAATGAAGTAGTCGTTCCATAGTGATAAACGGATAACCCTTATAGCTCTATGACGCGCAAGGAGTACGGGGGCAACGTCGTGGGCTCGTTGGTCTCAATCTCTGTCGTTTTAGCTTTCTGGTCGTCAATAGCACCAGTGAACTGCTGACACTTCACCGTGGCAGGCAGGTTGATGCCCTCAACATGAATCTTCAGGGTAGAGGGGAGGGCATTGACCAGTTTGAGATAACGCTTGCCGGTCTTGGAGTCGCGCACCACGCTGGCACCAATGCGATGGGCTAATTGAGAATCGAGATTTGAGAACTGCGATTTTATATACCTGTCGCCACCATAAACGCTGAAGAGGCGCTGTATCTCGTAGGCAGGTGTGGTGCGGATATGCGTGTTAGAGAAATAAATCATGTCGGGGTTCCAGTTGGAATGACCGTCCTTGCTGAGCATGGGAGCATACGACGTCATCTCCACCACGTCGCCATTGCGCTCAATATCCGTGAGGTAGAGGGCTTCTGCCAATGCTGTCTCCACATTAGGACGCTTCACATGGGTTGAGGCTGCCCACTCGCCCAGATAGACTTTCGCCGCCGAGCGGTCGTAACTATCATAGTAATCGCGGTTGTGCATAAACCATCCCGTGCTTTCGTAATAGTGCTCGTCAACCATATATTGCAGGTCGGGGTGCTTCTTGGTGAAATCCCAACCCTCGGTATAATCAGCTGAAGGACTGTGGAAAGGACCTACTGTGCCACATATCTTGATATCTGGATAACGCTCACGCACAGCCTTACAAATCATCTCATAGCGCTCCTCGAAGACCGTAGAGATGATGTCCTCGTTGCCCAGACCCAGGTATTTCAGGTTGAATGGCTTCGGATGACCGGCATCGGCACGCATCTTAGCCCATTCGTTGGTGGCTGGGTCGCCGTTGGCCCACTCAATCAGATTGCAGATTTCCTCCACATAGGCAGGCATATCTGCCATTGGAATACCTCCCTGTTGTCCACCGATACCCTCTGCGTTATTAGCTGAGTTCTGACAGGGAACGCCTGCTGCCAACACAGGAAGTGGTTCGGCACCGATATCCTCGCAGAACTGGAAATACTCGAAGAATCCCAACCCACGTGTCTGATGGTAGTTCCAGATGTTGAAGTCGGGCTTACGACTCTGGAGTGGCCCCACCGTATGATTCCAATGGTAGATGTTCTCCAGACCCTGACCATGACTCATACAGCCACCAGGGAAACGCACGAACTTAGGATGCAGGTCGGCAATAACCTGGGCGAGGTCCTTTCGCAAGCCGTTCTTACGGCCCATAAAGGTCTCCTGTGGGAAAAGCGACACCATATCGACACCTACACGGGCCACCTTTTGGGGGATGATGACCAGACGGCCCTTCTCGTCGCTGGCTTTAGCCTTGAGTACCGTAGAGAACTGTTGCCAGTCGGAGGCACGGGTCTTTAACTTGCTCTGAGCCAGCACCTGACCTTTCTGACCAACCAGCTGAATGAGGAAGTCCTGCTTCTGACCTCCAGCAAAGACAAACATGGAAAAGTCGTATTTTTTGCCCTTTTCAACGACGATACCATCCCATCCCTCGTTCCAAAGCGTATCCATCGCCATGATGACATAGTGGGGATTGTTGGGATGCAGGGGATGCTCGCTGCTAATCTCGATAGGTTTGTTAGAGTGCCATGCGGTAGAGGCATTCCATCCGCGATGGTCCTTTGAGGTATATTCGAAGTCACGGTTCTGTATGAGTTCGGCATAGAGGCCGCCATCAGCCGCATAACTGATATCCTCGAAGAAGATGCCAATGAGTTTGTCGCTGATGTTTTTTTCCTGATTGGGAGAAACGGTCAGGGTGGTATTTATCACCGATGGAATCGATAATTTTTGCGCATCGTCGTGCATTCTCTCATTGGTAGGTGCCCATTTCTCTCCTTGCAGACGGAAGTCGTCACGTACACGTTGCACTTCAGCATCAGTCATCGTAAAAATCTGACCTGTCTGCTGTTCTCCCTTAATACTAACGGTATCGCGATGCCATAGTCTGACATCTGCCTTAACGGCTTCATCGCCGATGAAATGGCGGAAATCTGCATCTGCGCTGATGCGACGCGTGTCACCATTGGCTGTCTGGTAATACACCTTGAAAGCATCACCTTCAGCTACAACAACAGGGTTCTTGCACTTCTGACTGTTCACGCGGGGGTAGTCCTGTGGGCGCCATGTTACGAGGTCACGACTATATGAGGCGCCGAAGAGTGGAGCGATATCGTTGAGCTGGAACACCAGACGCCAAGAGCCGTCGTTAGCACGACAAAGCGAGGGATGGTACATCTTCTTCTCAGCACCCCATGTGCCATAATCCGAAGAACACAGTCGACCAAGGTCGTCCCAAGTGTCATTCTCGAGCACGGCCATGCGCAGACCACCATTGGGATTAGGTGAGTAGAAGAATACTTTTTTCTGGGCGTTGAGGCTTGTTGCAGCCAGCGAAATTGCTACAAACAGTAGCATACTCCTGAATTTCATACGTTTTGTCGTTTTAGTCGTTATGGAATGCAAAGGTAATCAATCCTAATCAGACTAAAGGGGGCATTTAAGCAAGTTTAACATATACGTGATCCTACGTATAGAAAAAAATGCATACCTTTGCACCGATTTCTTTAATCTAATGTACACGTGTGATTGTTAAATTAAGAGATATGGAAAGAATTCTGAGATATAGCATGGCTGCATTGGCAATGGCTCTTTTCGTGGGTTGTTCACATGATATGGAGTATTCGCAGCCCTCCAAAGAACAAGTTCAGAAAAACGTTGCTGAGAAACTTGGCATAGAGATTGATCCCAATCAGAACTGGAACGCATCAACGGCTATCACAGCCAATGTGTCGGTGAACCTGGGACTTGATCAGGAGTACACCTTGGTGATTTACGATAAGAACCCGTTGTTTGAGGATGATGTGTTCTATTATGCCAAGACCGTGGTCAAGGAGGGTGATACAGCCACGCTGAAACTTGATGTTCCCTCAGCAGACAGTGTCTTCTATGCTGCCGTGTTCGACAGTAAGTACCGTCGTCTTGTGCAGAGCGCCTATCGTGAGGATAGCGTGCTGACAATGAATTTCGGTACTGCTGCCAGCGAGTCACGCTCTAACCGTGCTGCTGAGAATGATGCCGATGCTGCTCCTTATGCCAAGACACTGAACGACTATCTGAATCCTACAGGTGTAGAGTCATGGAAGACTGTACAGCAGATAAGCATTGCGCAGATGAAGAACTACACCGTTATTGACGATGATATCGTTGGTAGCAAATTTGAAGGACGCAGTCTGCAGAATCCCACTTATCCTGGAGGTGTAAGAACCGAGTATGGTGATTTGCAGCACTATCGTGTGCCTGCAAATGTGGAATTGAGACAGTCGTTCAGTACGAACGGCTATTCCAATACTTATAATGGCTTGGTGCTCTATATCGAGGGTAAGGTACATTTGGTGGGTTCAAATAGCCTGAATGACATCACGCTGGTGGTGGCCGATGGCGGTGAGATTATCCTTGACGCTGCGGAAAACCATTTCAGTGGAACAGGTCGATTCGTCGTTTGCCCTGGTGGTAAGATTACAGGTATCAATAATGCCGTTTTCAACGTGAACAATGGTGGATGGTGCTATAATGCCGGAACGATAGACTATCAGGGTACGCTCAATCTCAATGGATCACATTTCTATAACAATAATACTATCAATGTGGATGTGCTGAAGGGTACCTCTCAGGGCACCTACTTTACCAACTTTGGACATATCACAGCCCGTACGAATGCGATGGAGGCTGATGCCTACAACCAGAATATTGTGAATGGCTGTTATATGAAGTTTACTGGAAACGCTGGCGTGGGTGGACTCACTATGCTGAAGAACAGCAGACTGGATGTGGGTGGTCAGCTCTACATCACCGGCAATGGTTTGTGGGGCGGTTTCCGTAACGAACTGCATCATCTTAGTCTGATTACAGCTGGTTCTATCAAGGCCAATGGTGCCACTCTCTATGGACCTACAGCCTATAATAAGTTTGCTGTGGTGAAGGTTGGTAGCGTTTATGCTAACAACGACACAGACCTGCAGACAGCCGATAATCTGTACATGGACTGGAACTCTGCCAATTTCTATATGCATGATGGCACTAAGATTGACCAGAACTTCTACAACTATTACTATATGCGTGGTATGGTGAATAAGATATCGAAGTGGACAAACGAAGACAATTCTACCTTCACTATTCCCCGTGGTGACTGTACAGGTAATGGTTATCATGATACAAGTGAGGTGCCTGCACAGGTTATTCCTGGCGAACCTGCCGTATGGACATACGCCTTCGAGGATACGCCCCTTGGCGACTACGATATGAATGATGTGGTGATTAAGGTCAGTGAGAATGCTGAGGACCCCACACGTCTGGATATCACGCTCTGTTGTACTGGTGCTGCCAATAACCTTACCGTCTATCTGGATGATATGGTCCTGTTTGCCGGTAGTGGCAAGGAGGTTCATCAGGTGTTTGGTCAGGCAGCAGGTAAGTTCATCAATACGGTGAATGATGGTATCAAGGTTGATCCTATTACGGAGACGATTCGCAAACCCGCTAATTTCTCGTTTGAGACAGCCGACTTCTGGATTAAGTCGCCTTCAGGTGATGTCCATGTGGCTAAGCAGGGTGAGGATCCTCATGGCATCGTGGTTCCTGGCAACTGGCGCTGGCCGCGTGAGTTCCAGTGTATCAAGGATGCTTATCCTAACTTCATCGAGTTTGCCAAGGATGCTTCAACCACAGACGATAATATTAAGAAGTGGTACGAGACCAGCAATGGCAATCCTGTAGAAGAGTATATCTACACACCCGCGAACTAACTAATAAGACATAAATAAAAGTGGTCTTTCCTGTCTGGGGAAGACCACTTTTTTCTTGTTTAATATACCTGTGCCTTAGTGGCATTCTCGTAGAGCCACCAGTCTTTGGAGGCTGAACGGTTGCGCCCCCACTGACCAAAGGAGTGGTTGTACCGGCTGTAGGCTCCTGATATCTGTCCATCGCGATACATACCCATCGTGATACCCTCTACAGGATAATGGAACGTGGCATCGGGTATCAGCAGAGCCCAGGGCACACGGTCGTCCATGCCGGCAGAACCATTGGTATAGTGCCAGATGGCCTCGTCGTATTTATACCTATAGGTATGCACCTCCACACAAAGACCATTGTTGGATACGATGATAAAGGGATCGATAAGAGCCAACGACTGGTAGTAGGCATTGACATTTGACTTCATATTAATGGTATAGGTGCGCGACACCGCAGGCACGATGGCACTCTCGTTTTCCGCCTCGTATTTGCGGGTGTTGTAGTACATACGTACCACCTGTCCCATTTCCTCCTTGGCATTCATACACCAATGGGCATCGTCAAACAGGTTGATGACAGCCGAGCCGTCACGTCCGCGACTGTAGATCTCATCATTGGATATAAAATAGCGGTTGATGCCATAGTTCTCATCAAAGCGTGTCCCCTCGTCAATGGTCACACTCTTCACATAGTCGAAATTGATGTTGGGCAGGCGGATAGCAGCACCAACCTGTTTGGTGGCACCTACAGCGGCCAGTGTTACCGTGAGTTTCAGGGTGCTGTCGTTGGCTGCATGTTGCGAGATGCGCATCACCACATCATTGAAGTCAAAGTCGCCAGGGAAGGGGTAGTCTTCCTCAAAGAGGTATGTAAACGTCTGATAAGTAGGCTGATAGAGCGTACCATCGTTGATAACCCTGCTACCACCGATGGTCACATCGTTAGCCCCGTCAACAGGCACCACATAATATCTGCCTTCGCTGTTGATAGCTGCTGCGTAAAGGGTGGGGGCTACGTTGGGCACTTTAAATGTGGGACTCACATAATGACCTGTTGTGCAAGGACGCTCAGCCAGTATCTCCACACCTTCTGTGATATAGGGATTGCCGTTCAATACCTGGACGGTGGTGATATTAGGGTCAGCAATCTTCACACGAACGGTTAACGCCTTGTCTTGCAGCAGATTCCATGTATGCTGACTGTCGATAGAGTCAACAGGATAGATATTCTGGATAATCTCCCGCCATTGGTCGTTGCTCATCTCCATGTGTCGGCAGGATGATAGTGAGAATAATCCGCCTGTCAACAAAAGTCCCAATAAATACTTTCTACTCTTTCTCATGACTTTATTTAATTTGTGGGCGAAATTACAAAAAAACAATCGTTTTCGAGGTATGAGAGGTGATTTTTATCGATAATCTATGCGTATTTTGTACTTTTTAACGCATTTATAATCAAATGCATAGCTTTTTTGACTATCTTTGCACCAACTATTTCTATGGAAATGATATTTACGTAAATTATTTGTATGATAAAGAAATTTATTTTATTTGGAACAGCCGTTACTGCGATAGTAACAGGTCTTGTCAGTTGTTCGCATGACTTTGAAGGTAATAACCTGAGTCAGGCGGAGATAGCTTATCGCACAAGTTTTGTGAAGACATTCGGCGTGCCTGCTGCCGATCAGGACTGGGGCTTTGGCTCAGACGAGACAGCTGGTGCACGTATGACACGCACAATACAGCCCTCTTATAATTTCCCCTCTGATGCTGCTGCCACTAAGTTCCTGGCAGCCGTGCCTGATGGTGTCCAGAAACTGACCCAGAATGTGGGTCGTGCCAATAACTATATTGACGAGACTTGGCAAGGCGACCTGAATATCTGGGGCGCTGGTACTGCCGAGGGTAATTGGCAGGACCGCTCTGGTGGCGTGCTTTATATTAAGGGCAACTGCGACTTCTCTGACAGGTCATTCTATTTCGATGGTAACTCTGAGCTCTATTTGCTGGAAGGTGCTACCCTGACATTGAATGCCAACAATGCTGCTAACTTGCAGCAAAATACCATGATTTATATGGCTGCCGGCTCCAAGATTGTGACACCTGGTGAGTTGAAGCTGAATAACGGCTTGCATATCTATAACCACGGTACTATCGAGGCTAATAAGTTGTCAACCAACAGTAATAGTCTGCTCTATAATGTGGGTAAGGTGACTGTGGCTACGAAGATTTCTGTGGAAAACGATCTCTCTGTTGTGGTGAACGACGGTATCATCCTGGCTGCCGACCTGAACACTGCTGGCAGTGGTAAGATAGAGAACAACGATTCTGTGCGTATCACAGGTACTACCTTCGTGAATAGTAACGACAATACATGGGTGAACAATGGTCACTATCACACGGGCAACTTTATCTATAACGCTGCCAGCGATGAGGTGATTAATAACTGTCGCCTTACTGTGGACGAGGACTTCAATATCAATCTGGGTGATAACCCTGGCAATGGTAACTTCAAGATGGACGCTGGTTCAGGTGTTGTCACCAAGAACTTCAATGGCGGTGGCAACTGGTCTAAGAGCTACTCTACTGGCTGGAGCGCATTCAACGGCGGTCCCTTCTATGTCTATATGGGCGCCAACTCTGTGTTCAAGGTTACTGGCACCTGTACACTGAACGCCACCAAGGCCGACTATGGTTTCTATGGTCCTGAGACTGGCGGCTATGCTGTGCTGGATGCCAAGGAGATCAAGAAAGGTGCCGATAACCAGGGCTATGAGGTGACCTATGGTAATAACCTCTATGTCTATACCGAGAACCACTTTGGTAATGGCTATTCCGGTCAGTATCCTTATATCGACTTCAAGGGTAATGCCAAGATTTTCGCGCCTGGTTTCGAGGATGGCAAGCCTGCTATCACGATTCAGCCCTCACGTTGCTGTGCTGGTTTCGCCGGCAGTGGCAGCGAAGGTGAAGGTGAAGGTGGAGAATCTGGTGGCACACCAGAGCTGACACCTGATGTACGTATCATCGCAGAGGACCTGAGTGCTTCAGAATCGACCGATTTCGACTTCAACGATGTGGTATTTGATGTGACCTTCACCTCAAGCACTACTGCCCTTGTGACGCTGCAGGCTGCTGGTGGTACGCTGCCCCTGACAGTTGCTGGCGTAGAGGTTCACGATATGTTTGGTGTTAGCACCAGCACGATGGTGAATACCTTTGCTGGTAATAAGTCTGCTTATGCCCCTGTATCTTTCGAGATTACAGGTATCGACAGTTCAAAGCGTGGCCGTGATATTGAGATACTGGTGCTGAAGGGCGACGAGTGGTGTCCCCTGGAGGCTCATCAGGGTGTTCCTGCTGCCAAGATTGCTGTGAAGCCCACCTTCGTATGGTGCGATGAGTACGAGGCAATCGAAAGCAGATATCCTTTGTTCAGGGACTGGGTCCAGAACAGAGAAGTGATTTGGTACTAATAAATTTTACCATAGAATACACAAGGAGGGCGACCGTGAAAGCGGTTGCTCTTCTTTTTTGTTAAAGAATTGGTTGAAATTCAATATTTATTCGTAACTTTGCAAGCTGTATGGTACTGAATTATATTTGGATAGCGTTTTTCGTCATCGCATTCATCGTGGCATTGGTGCGACTGATTTTCTGGGGCGACTTCGAGGTCTTCCCCGCTATGATGGATTCTACGTTTTCCTCATCGAAGACGGCGTTTGAGATCTCCTTAGGCCTGACGGGCGTACTGTCGCTCTGGCTGGGCGTGATGAAGATTGGCGAGAAGGGTGGTGTGGTCAATGTGCTGGCCCGACTGCTGTCGCCTCTGTTCGTGCGTCTGTTTCCTGACGTGCCCAAGGGTCATCCCGTGACAGGTAGTATCTTCATGAATATCGCCGCCAATATGCTGGGACTTGACAATGCAGCCACACCATTGGGCCTCAAGGCGATGGAACAGTTGCAGGAGATCAATCCTAAGAAGGACACCGCCTCGAATCCCATGATTATGTTCCTGGTGCTCAACACCAGCGGACTGACGCTGATACCAGTCTCTATCCTTGTGTATCGTGCCCAGATGGGTGCTGCCCAGCCCACGGATGTGTTTATCCCCATCCTGCTGGCCACCTTCTTCTCTACCATCATGGGTGTGCTGATCACCTCTATCTACCAGCATATCAACCTGTTCAACCGTACCATCATCCTGACCCTGGGTGGTGCCTGTGTGCTGGTGTCTGCTGTTATCTGGGGCTTCAGCCGTTTGGATGGCGAGACGATGAATATCGTCAGCACCACCGTGGCCAATATCCTCCTGATGATGATCATCATGGCCTTTATCCTGGCTGGCGTCTTCAAGAAGGTGAATGTCTATGATGCCTTTATCGAGGGAGCGAAAGATGGTTTCACTACTGCCATCCGTATCATCCCCTACCTGGTGGCTATCCTCGTGGGCATCGGCGTGTTCCGGGCCTCTGGTGCTATGGACTATGTGATTCAGGGCATCGGTTCTCTGGTTGAGGCCTGTGGCATCGACAGCGATTTCGTGGCAGCCCTGCCTACAGCAATGATGAAACCCCTCTCTGGCAGTGGTGCCCGTGGTATGATGGTTGATGCGATGACCACCTATGGTGCCGACTCGTTCGTGGGACGCCTGTCGTGTATCTTCCAGGGTTCTACAGATACCACCTTCTATATCCTGGCTGTCTATTTCGGCAGTGTGGGCATCCGCTATACCCGTCATGCTGTGGCCTGCGGCTTGCTGGCCGACCTGGCAGGTATCATTGCTGCGATATTTATATCCTATCTATTCTTTGCATAAAAAGAAATGGCAAATCTTAAATCACTTGTAAAAGACACGGCCATCTATGGTCTTTCCAGTATTGTTGGCAGATTCCTGAACTATCTGCTGGTGCCGCTCTACACACACTACATGCCCAAGGCATCGGGCGACTATGGTGTGAGCACGAATATCTATGCCTATACGGCACTCATCCTGGTGCTTCTCACCTTTGGCATGGAAACCACGTTGTTTCGCTTTGCCAACGATGAGCGCCATAAGCCCGACACGGTATTCTCGATGGCGATGGCTGTGGTTGGGTCGCTGACGCTGGTGTTCCTGCTGCTCATCTTCGGCTTTATCACACCTATCAGCAACAGCCTGGGCTATGCCGAGCATCCCGACTATCTGCTGATGATGGCGGTGGTGGTGGCACTCGATGCCCTGCAGGCTATCCCTTTCAGCTACCTGCGATTCCAGAAGCGTCCTATCCGCTTCGCGTCGCTGAAGATGCTGTTTATCGTACTCAACATTGGTCTTAACGTCCTCTATTTCGTATGGTTGGGTAAGACATCAGTATTCTATGTCTTCTTCATCAACCTGCTGTGTACAGGATTCATCACCTTCTTCTTCATCCCAGGACTGTTCAGCATCAAGTGGCAGTTCGACGGCAAACTGCTCAAGCAGATGCTGGCCTATTCCTGGCCTATCCTTGTTCTGGGTATTGCGGGCATTCTCAATCAGGTGGCCGACAAGATTATCTTCCCCTTGGTCTATCCTGATGAGGCTGAGGCCAACGTGCAACTGGGTATCTATGGCTCGTGTGTGAAGATAGCTATGATTATGGCGATGATCACGCAGGCCTTCCGCTATGCCTACGAACCTATTGTCTTTGCCAAGAGCAAGGATGCCGACAAGACGGAATACTATGCCTCGGCCATGAAATACTTCTTGATATTCACCCTGCTGGCCTTCCTCTGTGTGGTGGGCTGGATGCCTATCCTGCAGCATATCATTGGCGAGGAGTATCGCGAGGGACTGGGTGTGGTGCCTATCGTAATGGCCGCCGAGATTATGATGGGAGTCTATTTCAACCTGTCGTTCTGGTATAAGTTGATTGACAAGACCATCTATGGTGCCTGGTTCTCTCTGGTGGGCTGTCTGGTGCTCTTTGCCGTCAATATCATCTTCATCCCCAAGTATGGCTACTGGGCCTGCGCCTGGGGAGGTGTGGCCGGCTATGGCACGGCGATGGTGCTCAGCTATATCGTGGGTCAGATCAAGAATCCTATTCCTTATCCTATGAAGGATATCGTATTCTATGTCATTAAGACCTTCGCGGCTTTCTGTGTCATGTATTGGGCGCAGGATAATCTGTCAGAATGGGCTTCGCTTACAGTCTGCACCTTGCTTATCCTTGCATTTATTGGCAACATCATCAAGTGTGACCTGCCTTTGAGCAGTCTCCCCGTTATTGGTAAGAAATTCAGGAAAACAAAATAAAAAAACAGTTCAACATGAAAAAGATTCTAGTATCACTAGTTACACTCGTAACTACTCTGATTCCCGCTCATGCCGATGAGGGCATGTGGACGCTTTACAACCTGCCCCATGCTGTCTATGAGCAGATGAAGGGCTATGGTTATAGTCTGCCTTACGAAAAACTTTATCAGGCCGACGATGCCATCATGCATGCCGTTGTCAATTTCTCTGGCTATTGCTCTGGTGTCGTTGTATCACCCGATGGACTGGTGTTCACTAATCACCACTGTGGCTTCGAGGCTATCCGCTCTCATTCTACTGTAGAGCATGACTATATGCTGAATGGTTTTTATGCCAAGAGCTATGAGGAGGAGTTGCCTAATAAGGATATGTTCGTGAGTTTCATGGTGGAGCAGAAGGATATCACCGATACCCTGATGGCGCATGGCTTTGATAAGATGACAAAGGAGCACAAGACCGTTTTCCTCGACTCCATCGAGAATGTGATGTCTAAGGAGGTGAAAGCCAACGACTCTACGTTACGTCTGGAAATATTGCCTTTCTACGAGGGTAACCGCTATTTCGCTACCACCTATCGCGACTTCACCGACCTGCGCCTGGTGTTCACCATTCCTAAGTCTATGGGTAAGTTTGGCGGCGAGACCGATAACTGGATGTGGCCCCGTCAGACCTGCGACTTCTCTGTGTTCCGCATCTATGCCGACCCCAAGACCAACGGGCCTGCAGACTACTCCAAGGATAACGTGCCTTATCATCCTGAACACTGGGCACGCATCTCCAACGAGGGCTATCAGGAGGGTTCGTTCTCTATGACCATGGGTTATCCTGGCAGCACCAGCCGTTACCTCTCGAGCTATGGCATTCAGGAGCGCTATGTCCAGAATGCTGTCCGTGCCCAGGTGCGTGGTGTGAAGCAGGAGGTGATGAAACGCCACATGGATGCTTCTGAGGCTGTGCGTATCAAGTATGATTCTAAGTATGCCCAGTCGTCCAACTACTGGAAGAACTCCATCGGTATGAACAAATGTATTGATTCCATTGGACTGATTCAGCAGAAACAGCAGTTCGAGGCACAGCTTCAGCAGTGGCTCCGCGAGAGTGGTTATCTGGCAGGAAAATTGGATTTCGCCAAGATGGAGCGTCTGTATAAAAAACGTATGGAGGTGATGGAGGCCTTGATGTTGTGGGGCGAGACTTTCCGTCGCACGGATGAGTTGTCAACCCGCGCCCTCTTCGTGCACAACGGTGCCAGTCCTAAGGGCACAGGCAAGCGTCAGACCATCACCATCAAGGATAATAGTGAGACCTTTGATGCTGCTACCGACAGCGAGACGCTGGGTACCTTGCTGAAGAACTATCGTGCTAAGTTGAATGACCAGCGATTCCTGCCTGAGTTCTTCAAGACTATCGACAAGGACTTTGGTGGCGATTGTCAGAAATATGCCGATTACCTCTATACCAAGTCAAAGTTGATGAAGAAAAAGGCACGTCTTTATCCTAATAAGAAGTCCTTTATGAAGGATCCTGGTGTCAGCTTTGGTCTTGACATCACCGAGGTGATGCAGGCGCTGCGTGTGGAGATTCAGGCTATCAACGACTCTATTGATGAGCAGGAGCGCTATCTCTGTGCTGCTAAACTGCGTATGGAGGAGGACCTGCCCCACTATAGTGACGCTAATTTCACCATGCGTCTGTCTTATGGACAGGTGAAGGAGTATAACCTTGGCGGGCAGCCTTCTGGCTTCCAGACTTATGCTCCCAGCATGGTGAAGAAGATGAAAACAGGTGACGCCATCGAGGATTATAAGGTACAGCCCGAGATGATTTCCCTGTTGGAAGGTGCTGGTAATATGCCGCTTTGCTTCCTCACCACCAATGATATCACGGGTGGTAACTCAGGTTCGCCCATGTTTGATGCCAAGAACCGCCTTATCGGTCTGGCTTTCGATGGCAACTGGGACAGCCTCTCCAGCGATATCTTCTTCGATAGCCAGTTGGCCCGTTGCATCGGTGTGGATATCCGCTATGTCCTCTTTATGATGGACAAGTGGGGTCATGCCGACCGACTGCTGAAAGAGATGAACCAGAAATAACGTTTTCTATGCGACAGATAGCGGGCATGTTGTGCTTCCTGGGGCTGATGCTTAGTTGCTCCTCTCAGGCGCAACTTGCCCGCTATCGTTATGATTTCACCCTTAACCGTTCAAATTTCGTTGATTCCATCGCTATAGAGTGGGAGCGCGGACAGGTACTCCTGCCTGTAGAGATTGGTGGCAGGAGTTATCGTTTTCTCTTTGATACGGGTGCTGCACAGGCTGTGGTCTATGCTGACTCTCCTGTTGAGGGGTGTCGTCCTGCAGGTCTTATTCGTTCTCAGGATGCTACAGGTGCCATAGATACCGTACAGCTGGTGACGCTGCCTCCAGTCTCCTTGGGACACCTTACTTTGACGGGATGTCAGGCCACCATTCTTCGTCGCCCTGTAGCAGGTAGGAATATTGATGGAATCATAGGCTTTGATCTGATTAATCGCGGGCTGAGCGCAAAGATTGATGTAAACCACCGTCTGCTTATCCTTACCGATTGCAAAGATTTCTTTCGCAGCGAACAGACTTTCTCTACCCGTTATAAACTGAAGTATCACGTACCTTATGTTAAGGTAAGTCCTGCTGGCCGCTACAAGGAGTACACCCTCTTTGATACAGGCAGTCGTTCGCTCTATGGCATAAGTCGTCAGAGCTTTGATGCCTGTCGTGCAAAGATAGGTGCTGAGGCCGACTCTCTTATAGAGGGGCGCTCTCAGGGACGCCATGCTATCGGTCATTTTGGTAGCGAGCGGCTTAGTGAGGTGTTTTTCCTGCATCTGCAGCGTCTTAGTGCCTTTGATCATGCTTTCTGCGATGTCCATGCGGTGACCACGCAGGGCGAGTCTCATCTGGGTGCAGGTCTTCTGAACTATGGTGCTGTGATATTCCTGCCACACAAGAAGTGCATCTGCTTTCAGCCATATAATCAGCAGGTGAAGACAATCGTCAGCAACCGTCAACAGGATATCGCCTTTGTGCCTGAAGGGGCTATGCCCTCTGTGGGTTTGATTTGGGAACAGGGTGAGCCTTATCGCCTGGGCTTCCGTCAGGGTGATATCATCACCAAGATAGATGATACTCCCATCCTTAGTTTCACGCAATTCGTGACTTATCCCTTTGTCATAGGTCGTGAATACCTCTTTACAGTAAAAGATGCTCGCGGCTTCTCTCGTCAGATTCGTTGGACGCGACTGAGGAATCGCTAATACGCATAAAGAAATCAGGAGAACGCATCACTGCGGTCTCCTGAATAGCTAAGCTAAAACTAAAACTCTTGATGATTATTTACATTATTTGAAGATATTCTGCTTCATCATCTGCTGAACGTCGGCAGGTGGATTCTGTGTCTTACAGCAGTCAATCAGGTATTTACGCAGCTTCTCAGGCATCTTGACCTTCTTCCAGATGTCGAAACGCTTATTCTCCCATACACCTTTAAAGGTGTTCTTGTCTATCATTATCATAGCATCCTTGATCTTCTCGCGTCCCATCTCGCTGTACCAGCCGTCTTTGAAGGTGTAGGTGCCGTACTCATGAGGAGACACCGCGCACTTGCCGTTCTTGTCCATCGTGATGATAGCACAGGCATACTCGCCATCAGGTCCGTAATACTTGAACTGAGTGTAGCCCATTTCCTTGCCACATACAATCTTCTTCTCGCCCTTCCACTGCATAGACTCCATGATCCATGTGCCTACGAGTTCTTTGTCGTCAACTTTGGCGTTCTGGGCATCTGCCTGCATCACGCACATAAGAGCAAGTGTCAAAATGAAAAATACTTTCTTCATACGTTTTAAGTTTTTTATTTGGTTAAACATTGATTGAATTGACGCTGCAAAGATATGCACTTTCCAACGAAGAATCAAGTTTTTTATTTCGCATATCCTTCGCATTGTCGATGCGAACAGTTTGCGAACTGCCTTATACACCGATGCCCTGCAGGAATTCGTCCCATTCCTTTGCACCGCCCTTACGTCCGAATACCTTTGTATAAAGGCGACTGCGCATGGTGCTGATAGTGCTGGTGCTGCGAGCCATGACGCTGGCAATATCTGTGGGAGCAATACGCAGTTTGATGAGCATGCATACCTGATATTCTAATTCTGACAAAGGATAGAGGGCGTGCAACTGACTGGAGAAGGCAGGATAGACACGCTTCAGTTGGGCTTCTATGTCCAGCCAGTCCTGTTCTTTCAGTAGCTGTCCGCCTGCTATACGTCGTTGCAGCGAGATATAGCCATCCGACGCAAAGAATTCTTTCTCCATCGTCTCTACGGCCTGTCGCACCACCTGCGGACGATTCTCCTGCATGTCCTGAATCTGCTGCAGTTGGAATCTCAGTTTGCGTTTCTCCCTGCGATAGACAATGGCAGCTTGAATGGCGATGATAACCACAATGGTAATCACGATCGAGAAGCCTATGAACCAATGAATCATGTTTTCCTGTTGTCGCTCTTTTGACGAGAGTACATAGCTGTGAAACTCTCCTTGATGGTCATCACTCAGGTCGTCAGATATAATCTTACAGATTTCTTTCTTCCATTCCTTAGCTATTTCATCGGCTCTGCGCCACGTGTAGAGGATGCCTCCTTGCTGGATGGTGATGGTGGAATCGTCCAGGATAGTCAGCGGAAACGGGTCGCTATCCTCCAGATAAAGTCGTTCCTTGTCGCCCGTATCAATCACCTTCACGTCAGAGATCTCACTTGGCTGGATTACGAGTGCCGATTCAGAGCGTGTCAGCCTGCACTGGTACATGATGCTGTCGCCTTCGTAGATGCGCAGGTAGGTTATTCCTTCTGATGGAAATGATTGAGTTTGTCCCGCAGGAAACTCAGCCTTTGAAAGTTGCCAGGCGCCCTGTAAGGTAAATGGTTGTTGACGTTCTTGGTGCAAGCTGCATCCGATGCAGACGAATGCAAGTAGAAAAAGGATTGTTTGTTTCATTATTTCTTTTTTTCGAGACGAGGTGTCTGTATCTTTTGCGTACAAAGGTATGATTTTCCGAACTAAACGGTTAAGATGTCCCTTTGCATTTTGTTCGCATTAGGGGTTGACTATTCTTTAACGGATACCCTTCTTGTCTTATTGTTTCCTGTTTGTTTTTATTTTGTCTCATGGCGCAATTGTCAATAATTTGCAAACTCGGAAGTTGGGCGAATATGAGGAAAAAAGCGTAAATTTGCAGCAGAAAACCTAAACCGTATTAATAATGAAAAGAATCCTTTTGATGATGAGTGCTTGGGTGCTGATGTTGTCGGCACAGGCACAACAAGTAAGGTACACCGTGAAGGGTGTTAGTAAGGAAAACGGCAAGATGGTCTATCTCGAAGACAGGCTGACTTCGAAACCGGTGGATAGTACGCTTGTTGCCAAGGGGAAGTTCATGTTCAAGGGTCAGGCAGATAAGGATGCCATTCTTGCCATTACGTTTGATAAGAATGATTGGCGTAGTTGGCGGACACTGTTTTTCAACGACGGCAAGCCTGTCAGCGTCAATATGAACGACAGCACTTTGAAGGGTTCGCCGTTGAACGAGCGACTATCCTATTATAATATAGAGATAATGGGAATGCCGAGCTATCATTATCCCGAATATCGAGGCAAGATGGTGAAGAAATTGTTCGAAGAGGAACGTGAGACCCTCGTGCCTGCTGCACTCATCGTAGAAGCTCAAAAGGTTTTTGGAACGAAAGAATTGCAGAGTATTTTGGAAGGGCAACCCGCCTATGCCGCGCATCCATACGTAAAACAATATGAGAAGCGCCTGAAGTGGATGGCTACGACAAATATTGTCGTGAAGTCTGGCAGGACTGAAGAACAGAAAGTTGCTGAAAAAGCCGAGAAGAACGCTTTCGTCGGTCAGCAGTTTTCCGATTTCGAAATGGCTGACACGCTAGGCACCATGCACAAACTCAGCGAGTATGTTGGTAATGGACATTGGTTGTTTGTTGACTTTTGGGCTTCGTGGTGCGGTCCTTGTCTCCGTGAAATGCCCAATGTGGTAGCGGCATACGAGAAGTACCATGACAAGGGGCTCGACATCGTCGGCATCTCCTTTGACGGAAACAAGATACCATGGAAGAAAGCCATCGCCAGGCAGAAGATGCCGTGGGTGCAACTCTCCGACTTGAAGGGATGGGAATCCGTGGGTGCCAAGATCTATAAAATCAATGCCATCCCCGACAACCTCCTCATTGATCCGCAAGGCAAGATTGTGGCACGTAACTTGCGTGGCGAGGCACTGCATGAGAAGTTAAGAGAAGTGTTTGGAGAATAGATATTCAGTACGTAGGGCACGGACTCAGAGTTCGCAGGCGTCGGAAAAAGAATCCGCTAACTACGTATTTTTTTATTCAAATTTGTGATTTTGGTTTTCTAAAAAAGAAAAACATACGTTTTATTTGGTGATAACAGAAATAATCGCTACCTTTGCACGGACTACGAAAAATTTCGTAACGAAAAAATACGTAATATGGAAAATCCTTTTAAATTCGGCACTATCGTAGAAGAAGAGTACTTCACAGATAGAGTTCAAGAAGTGGCCTACATTGAACAGTTTATACAAAGTGCAAACCATTTGGTACTGATTAGTCCACGTCGTTTTGGAAAAAGCAGCGTAGTGGCTAAAGCTGTAAAACAAAGTGGTCGTAAAAATATTACTGTAAACTTACAACAGGCTACCTCCGTCTCTGATTTGTCTGCAAAACTACTAAAAGAATTTTTCAAGGTACACCCTCTGGAACGTGTAAGACATCTGATTACTCATTTCCGTGTGATACCCACGATATCAACAAATCCTCTGACTGGGTCTATGGATGTTTCATTTCAACCAGGCGTAGACGGAATAGTGTTGATAGAAGATGTGCTGACTTTAATTGAGAAAGCGCATTCAGAACAAGATCGTATGATTGTGGTACTTGACGAGTTTCAGGAAATTCGTGACTTGGCTCCAAAACTTGATAAGCAACTGCGTTCTATCATGCAAAAGCAGAAAAATATCAACTATATCTTACTTGGAAGTCAGGAAAGCATGATGACGGATATCTTTGAGGATAAGAAATCGCCATTCTATCATTTTGGAGAACTGATGCGTTTAGGCAAGCTACCTCATGAGGATTTTCATCAATACTTGTCGGAGCGTTTGGCAAAATGTTTTGTAGAGACCCACGAAGAATTATCGGATAGGATTCTAGACTACACAGATTGTCATCCATATTATTCCCAGCAGCTAGCTGCCAACGTGTGGCAGATAGGAATGCTTCAGCCTGCTACTTCAGACCCTGTACAAAAAGCCATAGATTATATTGTAACAACTCATGGTCTAGATTATGAGCGTCTATGGATGAATTTTAATAGGACAAATAAATGGATACTCCAACGTTTGGTATCTAATAAGCCTTTGCAGTCAGGTGAGTATCGTACCAGTACTATTTATAGTGCATTAAAACGTCTACAGAAGGATGGTTATGTCATCTATTCTAACCATTACGAAATGGAAGATCCGTTCTTTAAAGAATGGATCTTGACTAATAATAAGTAAAACTATGAAGGAGTATGCCAATATTATTCCGTCCTGACGGAATCAGAGTCCGCTCCCTACGGACTGGGAGTCCGCTGGGGACGGAATTATTTCTCTAACTAGGCAGTAAAAATTCCCTAGTTAGGGAATAATTTTTTCCCAGTTAGGGAATGAAAAATCTATGGTTAAGCAGTAGAGAAACGTCGAGTTGCTGATAGAGAAACGACGAGTTGCTCATCAAGACTCCACCTTTTAGTATTAAATCTGTGAAATGCACGATTAATGCTAGGTTTGCGCTGGGTGGGGTGTTATGCCAACACTCCCCCTAACACCCCACCCAACACTAACCCCAACACTCCACCCTCTGAAAAAGCCGCAATTTTTTTTGTTTTTTTCGAGCATTTAATATGCAAAAAAATCGCGTTTTTTGACAGGGAAATCTTGCAAACCGCATATTTTTTTTGTACCTTTGCACTTGCAAAAACTGATAGGCATGATGCTGTGAGAAACACTTACCAGCCAACCATTGCCAGAACCTTTATATTTATATTAACCATGAGTAAAGAACTTACCATTCACGGTGAGGCTCTGGGAGCTTCACAGCTGGGAACCCTTGCCGCAGAGCAGTTCCTGAAAGACAATTACCTGTTCCGTTTCAACGAGTTGAGCGGAAAGGTGGAGTATGTAACCCTTCCTGCCAGCGAGAAGCCTGAATGGCGCGTGCTGACGCAGAAGGCACTTAACAGTATTATCATCCACGCTAAGCGCGAGGAAATCAGCGAGAAAGGGAGTCCCAAGACCGACATCGTAGAACTGTTGCAGTCGGACGAGGTGGAGGTATTCAATCCTATTCAGCATTACCTGAGGAACCTGCCTAAATGGGACGGACAGAACCATGTAGCCAAGCTTTTCGGGCGACTGCCAGGCGTCAGCTCAGAGCAGATGGAGTTCCTGTTTGTATGGCTTCGTTCTGCTGTGGCCCACTGGCTTCAGATGGACACCCTTCATGGCAATGAGTGTGTGCCAACGCTGATTGGCAGTCAGGGATGCGGCAAGACCACCTTCGTGGCCCGATTGCTGCCTCCTGAGTTGCGCATGTATTTCCTGGACCATCTGAACCTGTCGAATAAGTTTGATAAGGAGATGGCGCTGACCAACAACCTGATAGTCAACCTTGACGAGCTGGATGCCATCCGTCCCAGTCAGCAGGCAGCCCTGAAGCAGACGCTGTCAAAGAGTAAGGTGAACGGACGTCCTATCTATGGCGCCTCGCAGGATGACCGTCCCCGCTATGCCTCGTTCGTGGCAACTACAAACAATCCTCATCCCCTGTCGGATGTCACAGGCAGTCGCCGATATATCTGCGTCACCATTCCAGACGGACAGTATATCAATAATGATGGCGATATAGACTATGAGCAGCTTTATGCGCAGGTGATGTATGAACTCCTGGAACTGAAATCGCCTTTCTGGTTTAATAATGATCAGGTGGCACGTATCCAGCAGCTGAACCTCAACTACATGGAGCAGAAGGATATCGCGGAAGTCCTGGAGGCCTGTATCCGCAAGCCCAAGGAGGGTGAGCAGGGTGTCCGCATGAAGAGCGGCGAGATAGTGAGCCTGATTCGTCAGGAGTATCCCACGATCAAGGCAGACCACAGCACGAAGATTCATCTGGGTATGGCCTTGAAGGAACTGGGCTTTGAAGGCAAGACGCATGGTGGACAAACCTATTATAAAGTCGTCCCCCTCAAGGCTGCCTGAACGCTATGAGGGTTTAGTGTTAGGGGGAGTGTTGGGTGTAGTGTCGGGGTTAGTGTTAGCACAACACTAACCCCTTCGTTTTCCCTTTGTACAAAGGCTTTTCCGGAGATTGGGTGGGGTGTAAGGCCAAAATCGAATAGTATCATCGAAAAAGTCATCCAGAAAATAGTCTCAGTAATATTTGTATGACAAAAAGATTTTACCTATCTTTGCAGCACGTGGCAGCGCAAGTATATTCCTTGGCGGGTCATTAACAAAACAGTTATAAATTATATTGTCTTAGATTATTGTTAGATGTTTTTATTGAACTTGTTGTTTTATCATGCGCATTTGCTTGGTAGAAAGCGAAGTACACTATGGGATGATACCTGGCTTGGGGCATTTTACGTAGTTAGTGGTATAATTGGAATATGGTTGCTCTTAGCAATATATTTCATAGAAACTCATTGGGGGTATTATATTCAAGGAGCTTGTAGACCTTTGTTATACATTGTTTCCCCTTTGTTAATTCTTGTGTTTCTTGCCTTCTATTACAAATGTTCCGAAAAGCGTATATTAGAACTGTGGTGGAAAAGGACGTTGAAATATAGTATTCTTCAGATACCTTCGTATGCAGTTCTTTTCTTATACTGGTTAGTGCCAATTCTTTTGTTAGTTTGGATAAAACAGGCATGTATATAATACAACAACTAGACTGTTTACTCATTGTTTAGTTTCTGTTTAATTGTTTTCTTTCTGAAAATTTGGAGACAAAGAAATTAGGAATTATCTTTGCAGCGTGATTATCAATTAAAAGCCAAAGTAATATGGAACGCCTAAGAACGCTCTCACTTGCAACCATCCTGTTATGTTCCGTGCTGCATTTGTTGGTCGACGGATTATGCGTATGCTGTCTTTACCTGATAGCATCATCATTTTCTGCGTTGCATCTTGTAGGCATCTTTCTTACCTATAATATATTGGCGTTTCTGACACAGCCGTTGACGGGATTGTGGGCAGACTGCATGAAACGCCGTCACTGGATGCTGTTGGCATCTGTCCTATTGCTGACGGTGGCAGTCTTAGCAACATCGATTGTCGTCAGCTTCAGGTTGTCAACTGTGGGTATGATGGTGGTGCCCATATTACTGGGAATGGGAAACTCGCTGTTTCATGTGTGGGGAGGCAAACAAGTGGCCGTTACGGCGGGTAATGATATGCGTGCCCTTGGTGCTTTTGTCTCAACGGGAGCTTTTGGCTTGGCCCTTGGCATTGTTTTCTTCTCGTGGCCTTTACTCTATACAGTTTTGCTTACTATCTGTGTGTTGTCAACGGCTTACGTGCACCTGGACCTCAAAGCGGGCATCTCTGCCATCAATAGTCAGGAGGCGGAATGTCGATTCAGTAAGCTGTTCATATGGATGTCGTTGTTGGTTCTGATGCTTGTGGTCATGCTGCGCTCTTTTGTGGGAGAGACGTTCAGTGGTGAGATGTCGAGGACCGGCAGTATGGTACTTCTGATAGGATTGCTCTCGATGTTGGGAAAGATGGCTGGCGGATGGCTGGCGCATCATCTGGGCATCGTCAGGATGTTGGCATTGGTCATCGTCTTAGTGCTGGTCTGCTTGGTGTTCAGGAGTCAGGAGATGGTGATAGCTCTTGTTGGCTTGTTCGCTGTCAACTGTACGATGCCCGTCACCCTTTATCTGGCCAATGTGGTGCTGCCTAAGCGCGAAGGACTGGCCTTCGGATTGCTGGCTGCTGCACTTATTCCAGGATATTTATTAGCTTTCATTTAGCCTATGATGATACTTCCGATGCTATTACTTGCCCTCGTGCCAACGATTATGATAGAATTCGTGGTCCTGTTGCTCTTACGCGAACGTCGTAGGCTGGTGCTGGGCTCGTCTGTTGTCATCAACATTCTCACAAATATTCCCTTGAATCTTTACGTCGTTTTTGTTGATAGCAGCGTGATGACGATTGTTATGGGTGAATTGCTGGTGGTTGCTGTAGAAGCATTATGGTACTATCTTTTCATTCGTATCTTGTCGCGCGCATTCATCTATAGTTTCCTGTGTAATGCCATCAGTTTCCTGACAGGACTATTGGTGCAACTCCTTATGGCGTATTATCAACTTATTAGCATATAAACCCTTTAAAACTATTGTATTATGACATTATTAGACATTATCATTGACCCAAATGACTCCCTGTTCCGCTCACATTCAGAAACTCCAGTTCCTGCACCCGAACCTGAAGTCCCTTACTCTGTAATTCCTACTGAAACAATGGATACCATTACTGTGACATCTGATGTGATTTCAGGTAAACAGCAGTTGGCAGACATTGCTCCCGATCCTACGGAGACTGTGGGAATGGTAAGTGATAATCTTCTTCTGACAATCATCGTTGTTTTGGTTGCCTTGTGTTTGTGTTTCTACTTCGTTTGGAAATATCGTAAGAATAATGCTTAAAGAATTTTCGCTGGCATGCGTGTGCTGCCTTCTCTTATCGTCATGTGCTATTATAAGAGGTTATAGGGCCGATGGAAAAGCGGGACCGGATATCTATAGCTTTGAGCATCATGTACACGATACCATAGCAAACGGAACATCGACATTTTCTTTTCCTTATGCCAGACAACAGGCAGAATGGATAGATACCCTGCACTTCTTTCATCAGGGGAGGCGCTATAAGAACGTGACGCTATGGGAGGCCCTGATGGGTAAGACAGACACGCAGGGTGTTCTCATCATCCATGACGACAGCATCGTCTATGAGCATTATGAGGGCGACATCACCATCGACAGGTTGGGCACGGTCTTCTCTGTGTCGAAGTCTATCACGTCGCTGATGTGCGGCATTGCTGTGTACGAGGGCTACATCAAGAGTGTGGACGATGTGGTGACTGACTATCTGCCTGAACTCAAGAAGAAAGACCCTATGTGGCAGAAACTCACCATCCGACACCTGTTGGACATGCGGAGCGGACTGGACTTCGACGATACCTATTCGCTTCAGTTGAAGGGCCTGAAACGTCTTAATGCGATGGCGAAACTGAACTACGGCCATAACCTGATGAAACAGATCCGCGGTCTGAAGTTCAGATGTGAGCCTGGTAAGGAACATCGCTATGAGAGTATGACGGCCGAGATTCTTGGGGTTGTCATAGAGCGGGCTACAGGCATGCGCTATGTGGACTATCTCAGCACGAGGGTGTGGCAGCCTTTACAGATGGAGTCGCCTGCCGTCGTCAATATCGACAGTCGTAAGCACGGGGTGGCTCATGCCTTTGGCGGCATCTCAACCTCGATGAGGGATCTGGCCAAGATAGGTCGTCTTTATATGAATGGCGGCGTATGGAACGGTAAGCGCATCGTAGGTGAGGACTGGATACGGCAGACCACGGATTACTCGGAGGATAACGACGGCTATCACTTCAACTGGTATAACCTGAGCAATATAGGGGCCGACAAGGCGCAGTATCCTGGCTATTATGCCCACGGCATTCGCGGACAGGTGCTTTACGTGAATCCCTATAAGCGTCTTATCATGGTGAGAATGGGTAAGCAGGACAATACGTTTGCCTCTATACCTTATGTTTTTGAACAACTGAGCAATAGTGGCTTCTAGCGACCTTCCAGGGCTCTGATCTGTGCGGGGGTCATCTGACCTGAGTCGATGAACTTCTGCATGATGTCCTGGAGGGCACGCTCTGTCTCAGGGGTGATGACGTAGTCCCATGTCAGGGCCTCTTCTATGCTGACGCGCACGCCGCCTTTATTATGGCTGTTGTCCAGACAGTAGAGGGTGACATCGGGATGCTCTTTCTGCAGATAGGCAATACGTCCCTGAAAACGGGGATAGCAATAGACATAATAATAGTAGCTCATGGCGCGATTGGACCTGATAAGGCGGTTGATCATGTTGGTGAAGCCTGTCACGGGGTCGTTGTGCACAAATACGATGCTGGCTTTGAAACCACGGTCCCGAACCATCTTCAGGCGTGTCTCAAACGATGGGATGCTGATGAAGGCACCATCGTAGACCAATCCGGCGCTGTTGACTAGTTCCTTCAGGCCAGGATTGTTTCTCAAGGCAGTGGACTTGCCTGCTGCTGTGGAGCCCATCATGAAGAAGATGGTCTTGTTGCCTTCTGTCTCGGCACGGGTCAGGAGTTTTATCAGCACTAAGCTGTCTATCTGTCGGCTTGCCATGATGTAATCGGTAACATTGAGTCCATTGTAGCCAATCGTTTTCAACTCCTCGCGTACATTGTCGGGGTCAAGAATCTTACCGCTTTTCATCAGATAGGAATTGGTCAGCGAATCGAGATGCTCGGCTACCCATTGGTAAGCGGCATCGCCAGTGAGAACCAACTTGGCGGAGTCGACTTTCTCGTTGATGGTGCTTTTCTGGTCTGCTGCCGATACAACTGTCTGACAGAGCATCAGCGGTACTAAAAAGATGATTCTAAAAAGAGATGACATAGTGATAGTCTTTTTCGTTAGGTTAGTCTTGTTCATCGTTATTTTCTGTGCAAATATACTATTTTTTTTATTCACGAAGCCTTTAAATGGGGAAAAATTTTATTTTTTCGCTATTTTTCTGTAACTTTGCCGTAACTTTTTATCAAGTGAATCGTCTTAATATTTAGAGAGGATGAAAGAAATCAGTTTTCGCACCGACGTGTTGCCGCTGAAGAATGAACTCTTCCGCATGGCTCTTCGTATCACTCTCAACAGAGACGATGCTGAGGACGTGGTGCAGGAAACAATGATGAAAGTCTGGAACCGCCGTGAGCAGTGGGCACAGATAGAGTCGATGGAGGCCTTCTGTATGACGATATGCCGCAACGTGGCACTGGACCACCAAAAAAGGATGGAGAACCAGAACGTGTCGCTGGAAGATGAAGACAGCGTGAGCACACATCCCTCTAACGTCAGAACACCTGAAGAGCAGGTTATGCAGCGCGACAGAGTGGAGCGCGTAAGGGGTCTGATGAACCGGTTGCCTGAGAAACAGCGCACCTGCATGCAGTTGCGAGATGTCGAAGGAAAGTCGTATAAGGAGATTGCCGCCGTGATGAATATCACTGAGCAACAGGTGAAGGTGAACATCTTCAGGGCGCGACAAACAATTAAACAAGAATTTTTGAAACAAGAACAATATGGATTATAAGTACATCGAACAGTTAATGGACCGCTACTTCGAGGCCGAGACGACCTTGAAGGAGGAGCAGATTCTGAAGGCTTTCTTCGAGCAGAGCGAGGAGGAGTTGCCAGAGAACCTGCGTGCCTATCGCGAGCTCTTCACTTCGTTCGAACAGGACGAGATGCTGGGCGATGACTTCGACGAGCGAATGTTGCAGATGATTGAAGAGAAGCCTCAGGTGAAGGCGCGCACCATCTCGCTGTCAGAGCGCTTCCGTCCGCTGATGCGTGCTGCCGCCGTAGTGGCTATCCTCATCACGCTGACTACGGCGCTGAACCAGTCGTTTAAAGAGGATAAGGTATGGACCGACCAGTCGGACTATGCGCTGAAATATGAAGCCACGGGCAATGAGCCGGCTATGGCATATGACCATAGTTCTGACTCGTTGGTGAGCGACTCGCTCTACAAGCCCACTGGCTATCTGGAGTGATACATTTCTATGCTTTCTCTATATTAAAACATTCATTTTTAGGATTAAAACGTTGCTTTCTGGAAGTTGAGAAAACTTCGAAAGATAATAAAAAAGCCACCCGCGAAGGATGGCTTTTTTTGATGCTGTTATCTGATGTCTTGCTTTTAGTGCTTCTTCATCCACAGGTTCAACTGGTAGATGGCCGGGATGAAGATGAGCAGCGAGAATCCTACGGCCATCAGGGCGCGCGACTGGGAACCGAAAATGTCTGTGATGCGCACCTCGGGATCCTGGTAGATGCGTGCCAGCAGATAGGCTACCGTATTATTGGCCCAATGGTAGATGATGCCTGGGATGATGCTGCCTGTGCGCTCGTACATCCAGCCAAGGAGCAGACCGATGAGGAAGGGATGGATAAACTGGGCTGGATTCATGTGGGCCAGGGCAAAGAGTAGGGCAGAGAGGGTTATCATGAGCCAGCGGCGCTCGGGCTTCCATTCCAGGAGTGTTCGAAGCGCAGCACCACGGAACACCATCTCCTCGGCGACAGGGGCCAGCAGACAGATAACGGCATAGCCACCAGGGGTGTTCATCATCTGGAGCATCGTCTGGGCTGTCTGTTCTATGTATTGCTTGATGCTATCTGACCATTCAGGCATCTGTTCCTGAAAGTATACGGAGGGGATAATGGCACCCAGGGAGGCGATGAAGCACCAGAAGAGGGTCATCCAGGGGCGCGACTGGATAAAGGTTCTTTTCAGTGGGGTCCATTTCAGCCAGGCAAAGAGTGCGATGGTAATCACGGAGAAACTGCCCATGGCGATAAGGAAACCGATACCGTCAAGTTGAGGTGTATCGCCCTTGATGGCCATCTCTGCACCCAGTACTATCAGTTGTACTACAGTCTGTATAGCCAGGAATGCAACGATATAGGCAATGGCGGTCAGGGGTTTTTTAAGTTCAAGATTCATAATTTACGATTAAAAATGATAGTTTGAAAGTATTTGTTCTGCTTGTTCTTTGTCTTTCTGGATCTGGAGGGCCAGGGCATCGGCAGAGGGAAATTGCTGTTCGCTACGCAGACGGGCGATGAAATGGATGTTCAGGCGATGGCCATAGATATTGCCGATAGGTTCCAGGAGGTTGGTCTCGAGGGTACGGTTGGTACCATTGAATGTGGGGCGTGTGCCGATATTCATGATGCCCTGCTTGCGTATCTCGTCGTCAATATCAACCATCACGGCATAGACGCCATCCATGGGGATGAGCTTGTCGTCATCGGGTTGCAGATTAGCCGTGGGGAACCCTATGGTGCGTCCTATCTGTTCGCCGTGGACTACCAGTCCACCGAGGCTGTAGGGACGTCCCAGACAATAGTTGGCTTCCTCTACATTGCCTTCTTTCAGCAGTTGGCGCACGCGCGAAGAACTCACATTCTGCTTCCCCATAGCCAGTGCGTCGCCACACAGCACTTCGATGCCGAGTTCGCGTCCGTAGCACTGGTAGTCCTCGAAACCTTCTGCACGGTCATGACCAAAACGGTTGTCGTAGCCTGTGAGCAGCACCCGCACGCCCATGCGCTCATACATCAGTTGCATGAAGTCGCGGGCAGAGAAAGCGGCCATCTGCCGGTTGAAGCGCAGCACCACGACGGTGTCGATACCTGTGGTCTTCAGCAGGCGCAGTTTCTCGTGGAGGTCCGTCAGCAGTTCTGGTTTCCATCCTCCTTGTACCACCTGGCGCGGATGACTCTCAAAGGTGATGGCCATAGACCGCATACCACGTTCTGCAGCCTCTTTTCGCAGTTGCGCCATCAGGAACTGATGTCCTTGGTGCACACCGTCAAAGAAGCCGATGGTGGCAACGTATGTGTCATCATTGAGTGTCTGGTCAGGGAAGAATATTGTTTTCATTGTTTGCAAAGGTAGTGCAAACCGAGCGAAAAACCAAAGAAAAGATGCCGTTTTACGTCTTTTTACACAAATAATTTGGATATTTCACGAATAACTCGTACCTTTGCAGCCGCAAAAGAAGATTTTGCTCGGACTTGTAGCTCAGTTGGTTAGAGCAACAGACTCATAATCTGGAGGTCCCAGGTTCAAGCCCTGGCTGGTCCACAAAGAAGCCTCAGTACATTGCTGAGGCTTTTTTGTGTCTTATTCCTTCTTATTCGTAGATAAGTGTGGTGATATGTTCTGGGTCGAAGATTTCGCGAGCTACTTGTTGCAGGTCTTGCGATGTGAGACTATCAATATGTTGCATGATGTCGCTGAGGTCGCGCTCCTTACCCTGATGCAGGAAGTTTTTGGCGAAGTCGAGTGCAAACTGTTCGCGGCTGTCGCTGGCAATGGCAAGCTGACCTTGCAACTGCTGTTTGGCCTTTAGGAGTTGTGAGGTACTAAGCGGATTCTTGATGAGGCGGTCCAGTTCGCGACGTACCAGGCGACAGCAGCGTTTCACGTCGTGTGGGTCGCATCCGAAATAGGTGCACCAACAGCCGGTGTCACCATAGCATACCATACTGCTCTCTACACTATATACCAGTCCGTTGCGTTCTCTGAGTGACAGGTTGAGGCGTGAGTTGAGGCCTGGACCTCCAATGATATTATTCAGCAGATAGAGTGCCCAACGGCGTTGGTCGTCTGCGGCATAAGCACGAGAGCCTATGATGACATGAGCCTGGTGGGTGCCGCGATGGCGGATAAGGAGTCTTTCCGGCTGATTTTCCGGTTTCTCTAATATCTCAAGATTTTCTGATCTTTCTGAAATATGCGTATTATCTTTGCAACTAGCGCGCAGCCAGGTTGCGAGGCGCTTAAAGTTCACATTGCCGCTGGCAAAGAATACACAGTTATCTGGACGATAATAGCGGGCTGTGAAACGACGAGCATCCTCGCTAGTATATTGGCGTACCTGTTCGCTGGTGCCAAGGATATTATGACCTAAGGGGTGACCTTCGAACAGGATGTTCTCTATCTCGTCGAAGATAAGTTCGGCTGGCGAATCCTCATAGCTTTCTATCTCGTCGCATACCACCTCGCGCTCCTTCTCAACCTCGCTCTGTGGGTAGGTGCTGTGGAACACGATGTCGCAGAGCACGTTGACCGCCTTCATGAAATGACGTGCCTGGATGGCGCAATAGAACACCGTGTCCTCCTTGTTGGTGAAGGCGTTCAACTCGCCACCCAGTCCCTCGATGGCATTGATAATCTGTACGGCGCTGCGATGCTCCGTGCCCTTGAACGACAGGTGCTCGCAGAAGTGGGCCAGTCCCTCTTCGCCAGGCAGTTCGTGGCGTGTGCCTACCTTTACGGCTATGCCGCAATAGACCACCTGCGAGTCTGAAGGCAGGTGGATGATGCGCAAGCCGTTTTCCAGTGTAATCGTATTGTATCTTGTCATTTGCGATGCAAAGGTACGAAAAATAATTCATAGTTCATAGTTCGTAGTTCATAATTAATTCGTATCTTTGCAGCCAACAAAAAAACAAGAGACTATGAGAAAAGTAATAGGTATTGGCGAGACTGTTCTCGACATTATATTCAAGGACGACCAGCCCATGGCGGCTGTTCCTGGTGGCAGTACGTTTAACTGCCTGATTTCGTTGGGCCGTTGTGGCGTGAACGCATCGTTTATCAGCGAGACTGGTAACGACCGTGTGGGTCGCCGCATCATCAGCTTCCTCGAGGAGAACGGCGTGGATGCCAAGTCGGTGTCGGTGTATCCCGACTCGAAGTCGCCCCTGTCGCTGGCATTCCTCAACGAGCGCAACGATGCCGAGTATATCTTCTATAAGGATCATCCCAAGGACCGCCTGGACTTCAACTATCCTGAGGTCAATGAGAACGACGTGGTGGTCTTTGGATCGTATTATGCCGTGAACCCTGTGATTCGTCCGCAGGTGCATGGCTTCCTCGACTATGCCAAGTCGCACGGCGCCATCCTCTACTACGACGTGAACTTCCGTTCTTCGCATAAGGACGAGGTGATGAAACTGACGCCCAACATCCTCGAGAACCTGGAGTTGGCCGACATCCTTCGCGGCTCAACAGAAGACTTCGAGGTGATGTTTCGCAAGACCGATGCCGACGCCATCTATCGTTCGCAGGTGTCGTTCTATACCAAGAAGTTCATCTGCACCAACGGCTCAGAGCCCGTGGAGCTGCGTGCCGACAACGGTTTCAAGAAGCAGTATCCCATCCAGAAGAACGACAATGTGGTGAGTACCATTGGTGCTGGTGATAACTTTAATGCTGGCTTTATCTATGGTCTTGTGAAATATAATATCACCCGTGAGCAGATGACCAACGGGTTGACGGAGAAACAATGGGACAACGTGATAGCCTGCGCTATGCAGTTCTCTGCCAATGTGTGCAAGAGCTTGAACAACTATGTTGACGAGGATTTTGCACGGGCAATAGCAGAGCACCCTATCTCATAAGGTGCTTCTTGCCATTGCGTATGATAATGCCACGATAGTGGTTGCCCACCTTCTGGCCATTCAGGTTGTATATCTGCGAATTGTCGCGATGTGCAACCTGAATGCTTTCTATGGCATCTGTATTCATGTCGCTATCCTTGATGCTGACAGTGATATCGTCGATATGTCCTACCGTGGCTGGGTTAACGCCTTGTACGAGTATCTGGATCCGATATCCCTTAGGAATAATCGTGTTGTAGTTCAGAGTTGCGGTTGAATTCATGTCAATAATCTCCGTGTTCTTACCGTTACTGCTAGGTATGATAGTCCATGAACTTGTTTCATCAGCCTTGTATCTCGTGGTGACACGGGTCTGATAGTTCTCGCTCCATACCTTGAAAGAGAGGTTGTACAGGGGCTTGGACAGGGGCGAACTCTCGATGTAACCGTTACGGTTTACTTTTACGGCCTGCTGACCGTTTCCATAGATATCTGTAAGCCATTCCACAACCGCTTTGTTGAAGTTCCAATTACAGAATATACCTTCCACATTGGCAGCTTCGACTGTGTTCACATCTATCGTTTCAAAGTCTTCTGTCAGGTACTTGTATCTTTGTTCCTTACTTGCCTCGAAAGTAATTACGCCATCAGCCGACTCCGTGATATCGTATAGGTTGTATGGTGCTTCAGTCTTCTTTGACGATATAAGATTGGGAATGGTCATTGTGGTTAAATCGGGGTTGTTACCTTTTCCGGGGAAAGGAGTATATTCCGTGTTGATGTTTCTGCCAGGAGCGGCGTTGAGCAATTCGAAATGCATGTTACTTGGAGAAACATTCACTATATTGTTTTCCCAAGCGTATGAGTCGGCAAGATTGGCATGCCATACCAGCATGCCATGACCGGGCAGGAATTTGTCCCAGCGCTGTTGCTGACGGTTCTCTATGAAGTATAGTTCGTTCTCTGTACCTGATTGAAGAATCAGACATTCGTTAGATGAATTAAACGGATTTAGCGTATAGTTGCCTTCCGCATTAATCTCAAAAGGTGTGGCAAAGCCTAAGGCATAACGTTCAAAAGCGTTGTAGCCTACAGGATTCAGTCCGAAATTTGCATCTGTGCCACTGGCCATAAGATCCCATGAATCGGGGGTTAAGGCTTGACCATTTTCCTCATAATCCGTATCGTAATGGTCTGCCAGTCCGAGCACATGACTGAATTCATGACAGATAACACCGATACCAGCCAGGTACTGGTGTGACTCAGAATAAATTTCATGGTCCATAAGTTCTACGCTGCAGGCATAACGTCCAAAATATTTGCCATCGTAGCGCATACCAAACCAGCGTGCACTCTGCGATAAATCATTGGCATGAGGCCAGAGATAGTTTTCGTTATTGCCCTGCATATAACTGCCATAGCCAGCAAAAATGAAATAGCACATGTCTATATAACCATTATTGTCGGTATCGTATTCTGAGAAGTTTACCTCATTGTCTACTCCTGTCAGCACCTTCTTTAGAACTTTAGCCATCGTTTGCGGACTTGCATTATAGCCGTCTATTTCTGTAGATTTCATGTCTATCTGTATAGGCCCCACAACATTGAAGGTTGGGTCGAAGATACCAAAAGAGTTCTCATAGAAATAGTCGCGTGCACTACCTTCGACATCTACTGGGTAATATTCATGTGATGTGTCTCGATAGTTCTTCTCACTGGTAAGTTTCTGGTAGAAAGTCTTTGGATTGTCTGTGATGAATTTCCTATCAGAGAATTCAACAAGAATAATCAGTCCCTTGAACTTACTATAGTTGAAAGGTGCCCATATAGTACCTGCTCTGTTTTTACGTTCGCCTCCCAACAGAGAGGCATAATCCCTTTGCATCTGCAAGGCATGTGTTTTCATCTCTTTCTGATAATCGGTCATATTTGGAGCTATCATTTTCTTGTGATTAGCCAGAAAGGATAACTGTGTCTCGTCACGTTCAGCGATGTTTCTTGCTATTATATTTACGGCTTTCAGTTGACCGTTAACACCTTTGTCGGCATAGTGGTAGAAACCATCATTGCCCTTCACTACAGTGTAACCGTCTGTAGTGGTTATGAAATGACGAAACTCATCACCATGCATTAGCAGGGTGATGGTGGAACCATCTGGTTGAGGCACATCTACTGGTTTTGAATAACCTGGGCATGCCATGAGTGATATCGTTCCAAATATAATTGTAAGTATTATCAGAGAGATTCTTTTCATGAGCCTTTTTTCTTTTTCGTCTGCAAAATTACGAATAATAATTCAAATATCCATAATAAAGGGGAATCTCATTAGAAACTCCCCTTTATTATAAAAAATGGTTTGTTATTTTTATTTCCGACGTGAGTAAGCAGGTTGGTCGCTCTCTGTGTTGTTTGGCTCCTCAAGATTAGAACCTTCCTTTACTCTCTGTGCAACAGTCAGAGTAAGTCTGTCACCATTTTCTGCGTTAATGATTACATTAGCCTCACGGACATCGTCTGTTGTATTAGGTGAGGCTATAACTTTTACGCTGTGAGAATCAGAACCTGTTACCTCTGCTGTGAGCCAGTTGGCTTCTACCTTAATATTCTTGATGGCAGAAGTGAGCTCTGAGCATGTAAGTACTTTCTCTTCGCCATATCCTGAAACCTCAAGTTTCTGTGTAAACAACTTTCCTGCAAATCCAGGTTGGGTGATATTAACGATAACAGTATTCTTGTTCGCGTCTTTTACGCTAATGATGGCGATACGTTTCTCGCTGTTGGTGTTTTCTGCAATATTGACCAAAATCTTAGCAGCACCAGACTCATCATTTTTGATCTGAGTAGCTGTTACCCATGAGGCGTTGTTCTCAATGGTTTCAATGGCTGTAAGACCCTTCAATACTATTTCTTTCTGTAACTGATCAGAATTATCTAATACGACATCAATAGATGTGGTAGTAGGCTTATTGTCTTCTGCATCATCTCCGCAAGAAACAGCGAATAGAGCACCGATGGTCAAAAGTAACAATAGTTTAAACTGTTTCATATGTCTTTTTCCTTTCTTTAATTACATATTTATAATTTTCTTTCCGCTCTTGATATAAAGACCTTTCTTCTGTATCGTGTTCACACGACGGCCCTGCAAGTCGAATACGGCATTATCAGACTTGTCTGCCTTCTCAACGGCCATAATACCATCGGTATCGTTGTTGATGAAATATCTTGCACTAGCAGCCGTAGGTACTGCAAGCCAAGCCTTGTGGCCTTCAATCTGGAAAGCACCACCGTTGGCGGCACCCCAGTACCATGCAAACAGGTCTTCAAGATTGCTGCCCTTTGCACCAAAGGTCAACTTGTAGAAGCAGCAGTTGTAGTCGGCAGTAGTCATTGTTGGCTCATCACTACCGTAAAGCAGGTTGCTACCTGTATAGGTTACGTCTTCATCGCTAGGAGTGAGCGTATAGATACTAGATCCTGCTTCGCTTGAAAGGATAACAGCTGTATTTTTGGGCACAATACCATCAGTTAGCGTCTTGAATGTTAGTTTTCCATTCGTAATACCAGTTACAGTCTGTGCGGTAAGTCCTTCAGGAAGGGTATATGCAGATTGAGAATCAAAGAATGTGGCGTAGCCTTTAGAAGATGTTGTAACTTCAATATCCTCTGGATCTTCGCCTGGAGCGAGTCTGATAGAGATCTGTAAATCTGTCATCCAAACCATTCCGCCACTAAAGTCCTCGGTTTTGCTAAGTGCATAGAGACCATATATATCCATACCTGTGCTGGAGATAATCAGTCGATCCTCATTAATCTCTATAAAGTATGACGATGTTAAATCACTTGTTACGTTAGACAAGTCAGATAATGCGCCCACAGGTGTGAAGACCACCTGAGCTGTGTTTTTACGAGTCTCGTCGGTATAGTATTTGCCAAAGCCCAGAAGTTGGTCGCCACTGACAAGGGCACTTGTATACTCGTCATCGGTTTTGAATTCAGTCCACGTGTCTTCTGTTGCGGGGATTTCTGAGTTAAGTCCTTTGATGAAAATACTAGTACCGTTGATGAACGCTTTGATCTTTCCAGAGTATTTCTCTGATGGTTCAAAAGCGTCAAATGCCTTGTATTTACCTGGATGGATATAATCGGTAAAATTAGCCTGTGGTATAATATCCAGATTAGCTATGTTATAAGAAAATTCTGGTTCTGTAGAATCTTCTGCAAACAGACAGATGAAATCGTCAACGCTTATAGCGGGAATATATAGTTCTCCATTCTCAGGGAAATAGTAAGCACCAATGGTCATCTTATCATTTCGTACCACTTTTCTCTCCTGTGTCACGAGTGTTCCTAAACCATAATAATATTTCTTGCCGCTTCTGTCTTCACCGGCCTCTTTTTCTGTAGAGATTGTAAAGGTGACTGAGTCTGTTGCAATAAGCGACCCCTTCTCTTTAGCAAATTCACCTTCAATGAAGTCTAAGCCATCAAAAGGTGAGAGATATATTTTATCATCTTTAACAGCGTAACTTGCTCCTTCGTACATTGGCATTGTCAGAACGCCAGCAACTTCCGAAAAGATGTAATTATCCATAGCGTATGTAGGAATAATGTCTTCTTCGCTTAGCTCGTCAGCTCTTCTGGATACTTTGGAAACATTACTCGCATGTTGCTGTTTTGCAGAGTAGAAAGCGCTCAATGCCGCATTTCGTTCTGCAGCAGATTGAAGCACACCTTTGTTTACCATTTTCGGTAAGTTAATACTTACTCCTGTTGATTTGGCAACAGAAACAATCTCGTGCTGCCTTGCTGAAGTCGTCATTGTGATGCCAACAGCCATCATTAGTAATAATAATTTCTTCATAATAGAAAAAAATAGAAATATTGTTATTGATTAATACTATCACCGAATGGGAATGTTATCTGCTTCTCATATACTGTTATGACATTGCTGCTGTTTCCGCGCTCCTTCAATTTGATATAGCTTGGATCCTTAACATCATCAGTTTCAAGTGTAAACGTCTTGGCAGTAGTCTTGCCGCGTCCGCCAAAGGGGAAGATGGCGAAATCGAACTTGCAGTTTTCTGCAAAGAACTCACCATTGCCAATCTCGTCATACTCACCATTGAACCACATGCGTATCTGGTTAGAACCAATCAGTTCATAATCGAAGTAGGCCTCGGTGATAAATACGCCAGATGGCTCATCCTTATCAATAGGGCCAATTGTCAAACCGAATCGGTTGCGCCATGTGCCAATCACAGCATAGTATATATAGCAGTTTCCTGTGTTAAGCATTGAACTGCGGAATGTCTTCCAATAGTTCTTGGAATAAGTACCTAAGCCGTCTTCGCTGATAAACCATGCACCATCAATCAATTGCTGGTTAAGGTTCGGTGTGAACTTCTCCAAGATGATACCATTTCCGCCGTCTTGCTCGTATTTTTCGCTACCAGAAGCATAGTTGAAGCCTTTTACCGTTTTCTGCCCAAATGTGAAAGGCTCGTAGAATGTGAGGCCTTTAGGTGTGATGATATATGGTATGGTATGCTTTGTTCTGTTACCCACCGTATCAACGGTGACATAAGAGAAAACGCGGTTGCTTCTGTTGGCCTTCAGTTGCAAGGTATCTGTCCCATTAATCATGTGGTAGCTACCTTTCTGCATGACTTTTGCAACGGCGGCAACCTCTCTGAGGTATTTGGCCCATACAGAGTCTGTGATTTCTGTGGTGTCATCGGTAAGTGGTGTCATGACGATTTTTGCATCGTGCTTCTTACCACGCATCACGACAGAATCGGCAGATGCTGAGATGATACGGAACTCCAGGTCGGCACCAAATCCGTTCTCCGTCTGACTGTTGTAACCATCGTTGTTGACAGGGTCAGAGAAGTAGTGGAAGAGTTCACAGTATTCGTCGAACGACAAGACGACACCGCTACTCTGTTCCAGTTTGAAGTGGCTGACAGCTGTTGTATCCGCAGCAAACTTCTCGTTGGCAATAGTTACTTTGCCGTTCTTCTCGAATTTGCACAATACGTTGAAGCCTCCGAAATCCAGGTCTCCATACATGGTCATGGCCCATCCGTTAGGAGCTGATGTCAGGATATCCATATATTTGGCTGTGGCCTCTTGCAGACGTTCGGAAGGATCCTTCAAGTCGTTGTCGTCACTGCAGGATGTATAAACAGTCAGCGCTGCCAGCAGCAGAGTCGCTTTTAATAGTTTCTTCATCATATATTGTTTCCTCCTTCTGATTAGTCAAGTGTTCTTAAATCCATTTCCAATACCTCGTGAGAGCGGCGCAGTACAACCGTACGCAGATCGTCGAGTTCGAATCCCCATGATTCTTTCATGTATTTCTTGATGATCTCCAGCTTCTTCTCGATGGCCTCACGTCCTGTCTTATCGCTGCCTTTCTCGCCAGCTTTCAGTATCTTCTCCCAAGCTTCAGGAGTATGTGTGACGTAGGTGGCATAGATTTCAGCCATATCCTCGCGAGCCTCACCACTGGCATAGCCTGTTACGAAGCCTTCAAGGGGAGCTTCCTCATCTTTCACGTTAATCCAGTCGTTAGCATGATACTTGCCGGCAGAAACTGTATTGAATTCCATAGGATAGCTCTTGGTCTGCTGCAGGATATGCAGGAACTCGTGGTGCATCGTGTGAAAGAACCAGTAGTTCATATCAATGGGCACAGCAGCAGAATTGGGGAATGGACTGATACTGTCAATGAAGATATTGTCAATGTCCATCGCGTTGACGCGGAACAGCGTAATCTTCAAACCACCTTCAGCGGTACCCAGCACCATTGCACCATCGCTACGATACTCAGCAGAGCCGATGTACTGGAAAATACGTGGGCTGTAGCTCTTGATGAAATCTGCACCTACAACCTCTTCGTAAGCGTCAATCCAAATATGTTTCATCATCTTGGCCAGTGCCTTGACGTTTTCCATCTTGGCGGGAATCACGTTGTATTTCTGGTCAGTCTCATCGTCCTGATAACGGTAGATAATATGGATGTTGTAAGGGTCCATATAATTTTTACGCAACCAGCGGTCAAAATCAGCCGAATCGGTCTTCAAATCGTTGGCAAAGATGCTTGGCTGCTTGGGCTCGTCGTCAGAAGAGCAAGCTGTAAAGCCCAGTGCTATAGCACATCCAATCAGAAAATATGATATCTTTTTCATCTTGTTGTTCATCATGAAAATAATTAATAGACTCTTTCATTATACATTTTCGAGGTGTTGGGCTTGTTCAGGTCAGGGTTCTGTCCTGTCATATGCTCAGCACCATTGCCAGAGAGGTCGTCTGTGGTGCGGGGGTTAGCCTGCAGACCAGCCGCAATGACGTCGGTGGGCAACTGGATGGCACCACGCAGGTCACCGGCAGTAAATGTAAGAGGATCCTCGTCCTCTATGTAGTGTTCATACTCAATACCATAACGCTTCAGGTCCATGAAACGCAGGCCTTGGAGCATGTTGGTGACACGGCGCATATAAAGAATCAGCTGAATCAGATTCTCCTGAGTGCCTGCCTCAACGGTGAAGCCCTGGGGATGGAGTGTCTTCTTGATGCTTCTCTCAAACTCGCTCGCAGGGTGAACGGCAGCATACTTGATGCTGTTCATGAAAGCATTTACGCTACTTTCAGTGAAACTCTTGCGGGTTGTACTGCCATACGATTTCTCCAGGTTGGCTTCAGCCCATGTGTTCATATCAGCCAGGGCTTTTGTATACTCCTTCTTATGAGCGTAAGCCTCTGCACGACACAGAATGGTCTCGTCGCCGGTGAAGAGTACATCGACAATATGTACATAGCCGATGCCGTTTACCTTGTCGGTATATTCAAAAATCTCTTCCAGCTTTGGTTCCCTGACGATGTTGTTGTTACCATACAGACTGTGAGCCGACCAAAGCAGACTGCTGCCTGATGTGGCCGTTGAGGGATTCCAGGGAGAATAAGCCCAATAGGTGTCGTAACTCAGTACGGTCATATTGTGGGCGTAGCGCAGATAACCACCATCCAGTACACGGGCAGCGATAGAATAAGCGGGACCCATCAGGAAGTTACAGGGCTGACTTGACTGGATATACATATTGAAATAGTCGTCAACACCGGCTGCGGTATTATAGGGTTCACGCTGGCGCAGACAGTCTATAGGAGAACCACCCAGGGCCTTGGTTGCATATTCAATCACCTTGTCCCAATTCTGATAGTAGAGGTTGAAACGAGCGGCAAAGGCATAAGCAGCCTTGGTGTTGAAGTGATATTTGGGAATGTCGTAAGCGGCATCGTCAATCAGTGGCAGAGCCTCCTCAATATCAGCATTGATATGCTTATAGAGTTCAGCCAGTGTGCCGCGTTCGTAATGGGTATTCACAGACTGCTCTGGCTCCAGAGGGTAGGGCAGACCAAGATACTGGTCGGCCTTGAGTGAATCGTATGCCATGCAGAACACGGTGCTCATCTGGAACATGCTGAAAGCGCGGCACAACAGGGCCTCGCCACGCTGAGCTTTCAAATCGTCGGTATTACCCATGTCGTTAATAGCCTGAAGTGCTTCGTTAGCAGTGGCAACAGCCTTGTAATAGCCATTCCAAAGGTTACGTGGGCAGTCGTTGTCGCTGGCTGTAATGGTCTTGAAACGATACATCTCGTCCACCTGAGGAAGTGTGCTGTATTTCTTTCCGTTGTCGGTAACGTTGTCTGATGATATTTCCGATACCAGGATGGTGCTCACCGTAGGATAAGCTGAGGTGATGAGTTTAGACACCTTTGTTTTTGAATCTATGATAGCACGGTCATCGGGCAGTTTGTCCAGGTAGTCGTTACATGAGGTAACAGCTATGCTGAATAACAATAGTGCACACGTTAGTTTATTTATCTTAATCATAATCTTCTTTTCAATTATCAATTATCATTTGTCGATTCCTTTACAGTCCGGCACGGAGCGTGAAGGTGAACTGGCGAGCCATAGGAACGGCTACACCACCTGTGTTGAAGAACTCGGGATCCTGACCGTTGAGTTTGCTGTCAGAATAGATCAGGAACAGGTTGGTACCCTGCAACTTCAGGTTGAGTGAGTTGATACCCAATGGGTTTATCCATGAGGCGGGCACATCGTAAGAGAGCGAAATCTCCTTCATACGAATGAAGTCACCCTTGGCAATACGAGCCGTAGAATAGTTGTAAGCGTTATAGGCATAGCTCAGATAGGGGTCTGCCTGGTTCATACGACGGTCTGCCAGAACGGGGATGTTGGTCTTCAGTTCGTCGCCACCTACTACCCAGCGGTCATTAAACTCCTTAGGCATAGCATCCAAATCGCTGTAGCTTGACCTGAATACGGGGTCAAGGCGAACGACATTGCCAAATGAATATGAAGCAAATACATTCAGGTGGAGGTTCTTATATGTAAAGGTGTTACCCAGTGAACCGGTGATGGTGGGATCCGTAGGACCTTCATAAACCAGGTGATCGAGTGCGTAAGACTGGAAGTCGTGATCACTTGTTGTCAGGTTACCGTCCTGGTTGATGAATGTGGGAAGACCATGTTCGTCAAGTCCCTGGAAGTCAATGCTCCAGAGGGCACGGTAGGGATAGCCCACCATCGTGAAACCATTACGCTGGTACTGACCGGTGAGATAGTAGATAGGACTACGGGAATCCAGGTCGGTTACCTCTGTCTTGTTGTGAGAGAAAATGAAATCGGTGTTCCACTTGAAATCACCAGCCACAATGTTCTTGGTTGAGATGCTCAGCTCCTCACCGTGTGATTTCATTGTAGCCACGTTGGCATACTTGGTAATAGCACCGCCAACACCCGTTGTCATGCGAGGACCAATCAGGTCGAAGTTGTTACGCATCCACCAGTCGAAGGTCACGTTGATGCGGTTGTTCAGCAAACCGAGGTCAACACCTACGTTAAACTCGTGCTTCTTCTCGTATGTCAGGTCGGGGTTGCCAAACTGCTGAATGTCAAGCGCTGTCTCCTTGTCGGAAGCGAAGGGACGCCAGGGGTTCACACTCTCAATGATAACCATGGCATTGTTGACAGCAGGCTTGTCGCCAGTCAGCGAATATGACAGACGGAGCGTAGCATGGTTCAGAATGTTCTTGAAGGTATCGGCAAACCAAGACTCCTCATGTGCATTCCAAGCACCAGAGATATTCCAAGTAGGCAGCCAGCGTGCTTTGAGGCTACGGCCCAACTGGTTGCTACCCTCGTAACGTACGGTTGGGGTGATGGTGTAGCGGTGCTTCCATGAGTAGGTGGCTGTGCCGAAGAAGGCAACATTTCGCTCGTAGTTGTTGCTTACCTCGTAGTACATGTTGTTCTCCTCGCTAGCCTGCTTGAAGAAGTGGTAATCATAAGCACCGAGCATACCCATCTCGTACTGCATGCCTACACCGTTGAAATAGTTAGCGTTACGCTCAATATCGTTGACCTCCATACCACCGAAGACATTGACGATATGCTCTTCTTCCTGTCCGAAGGCATCGTTATAGCTTGCGGTAGCGCGGAAGTTCTTACTGTTCATCACGTTCTTGTATGTGCGGTAGAAACCACCCTCTGGCAATACAGAGTATTTCAGTGAGTTGGGCACATCGGGATCCTGATAGAGGAAGGGGTTGTTGTCACGCATGGTGGCATCGTCCATGGCACGGAAAGCCATAGACTGGTTTGAGTTCTCCTTGATCATGTGTGTGCGGGTAGCCACAGAATAGTTGTAGGCTCCCAATGCAGCCAGCTCCAACTGACGGATGGGCTTGTATTTCAGTTCAGCCTGGAACTTCAGGTTCACCACGTCAAGATCCATGTAGTTGTTGGCCAACTCGTTATGGATATTGAAGGGAGCATAGTTACGTGTGTAGAAGGTATTTGGATCCAGCGCACGACTCGTGTTGATAGCATACGAATAAGGGTTGATGTCGAAGTCACGAGTTACCTGTCCTGACACGGGGTCAGCGCTTTGGTTGGTGGTACCCGGAGCCTCCTGTTTACGATAGGCAGCATTGCCAATCAGGTTCAAAGAGAGTTTCTTTGACAGGTTATAGAGGGCATTGATGTTTGCAGTATAACGCTGCACCTTGCTGCGCTCAGTCCATCCTGGATCGTTCATCACAGAGAATGAAGTATAGTACTGAGCCTTATCGGTACCTGAAGACATTGAGATAGAGTGGTTCTGTGAGATACTTGTTGAGAAGAGCTCGTCAAACCAGTTGGTGTTGCGGAACTCAGCTTCCTGCAGGTAGGCATACATAGCCTCGTCGGTATTGGGCAGGAGGAACTGTCCCGTGGCGGGATCGTAGGTGTTCATCAACTGGTACATCTTACCGTAAACACCACTCTCTGAACCGCGGTAGGTGTCAGAGAATGTCAGCCAACCGGCGTTGTACATCTCTCTGTATGTGCTCATCTGCTCCTGAGAGTTCATGATGTTGAACTGTGAGTAGCTGGGCTTCAAACGCATGGTGAACTCACCTGTATAGCTGATATGTGACTGTCCGGCCTTACCTTTCTTGGTGGTTACGACAATCACACCACCCATCGCGCGCGCACCATATATAGAGGTAGCACTACCATCCTTCAAAACCTGGAATGACTCGATGTCGTCGGCGTTCAGTCCGGCAATGGCACTTGAAATCAGGGTATTGGCGTCACCACTTGACAAGGCGTCTGCGTCTACCTCGGTAACATCTTCCATTACGACACCGTCAACAACCCACAGGGGCTTTGAGGCACCATAGATAGAAGTAGCACCACGCACACGGATCTTGGGCGCAGTACCAAAGGTACCAGATACGTTCTGTACAGACACACCGGCTACACGTCCTTCCAGAGAACGTGAGATATCGGCCACACCGTCAATCTTTGCTTTCTCAGCATCAATCTTGGTGGCAGCACCTGTAAACAGACGCTTGTCCTGTTTCTGCATACCAGTTACCACAACCTCTTCGATAACCTTAGAGTCTTGAGTCATCGTGACCTTCATGCCATTCTTTGGGGCAAGTCTCTTAGTTACGTAACCGATATAACTAAATTCGAGTTTTTTTCCGGAAGGTACATCGATTGTGAACTTTCCGTCTACGTTGGTAACGACACCATTGTTGTTTCCTACAACCTTCACTGTAGCACCGATCGCGGGTTCGCCGTCATCCTGCATCACAGTTCCTGTTATCTTGTTCTGTGCGAATGCTACTCCGATTGAGAGTAATAAGGCCGTCAGGAAAACTGTTAGTCTTTTTTCCATAAATTGCTAAAAAATCAATCTTTTTACTTTGTTTTTGATTTACTACTTTTACCAGATTTAATGGTTGAGCGTGCAAAAGTAATACTTTTTTCCGGTATTTCAATAAAATTTCAAAAAAAATGCACTATTTTGCGTCATTTTTTCGTTTTTATCAACGGAAAAGTAACTATTTGGAAAGTTTTTGTTCGATTTCGGTTAATTTTGAGACTACAAAAATGTAGTCCTGCCAGTGCCCGCGAATGACCCCTTTCTGTTGTAAATCATCCATGCAATTGATAAGGGAATCCCAGAAGCCTTTCATGTTCCAGAGTATGATAGGCTTCTGATGAAACTGAAGGGTAGCCGCTGCTGCCACGGTAAAGAGTTCGTCGAGTGTGCCGATGCCGCCAGGAAGGATGATAAAAGCATCACCCTGTAGCATCATCAGGTCTTTGCGGTCCGTTAGGTTTTCTGTTGGGATATGTACGTCCAGATAGGGACTGAGTCGTCCCATCTCCTCTATTTTGCGTGGAACGACGCCGATGACTTGTCCACCAGCCTCTTTTGCTGCCTTGCTTACGGCATGCATCAAACCGGCGTCATGACCTCCAAAGACAATGGAATGGCCATTCCGCGCCGCCCAACGCCCGAGTTCTTCTGTCATTGTGAAGAACTCGGGGTCGATATTCTGGTTGGCGGAACAGAAAATGCAGAGTTTCATTTCTTGTCGTTTGTGGGGAAAATCACCTGATACTGTCCACTGAGGTGCATGAACGCGAAGAGGCGGAGCAGACCGTCATAGTAGGCATCAAAGTAGCCGTCATCGAAAGGCTCGTGCTTAGCATTCCACAGTGCCTCGATGAATTCGTTCTTCTTCTCATGCTGACAGAGCACAGAGGCAGCTGCTGAGGTGGCTACCAGTCCGATGCTATGACGCAGTTTGCGGAAGCCGCCAGCTTGCAGAATCTCATTACCCTCTGGCAGACTGCCATCTACACGGTACTGGTCTACGAAGCTGTCGATGCCCTGGCTATAGAGGAAGTTCTGTATCTTCTCGCCATACTGCTGTTGCCATTCGCGGTCGGCACAACTCCATTCATAGTCCAGCGCAATATTCATGGGTACACGCCAGGAATCGTAGCGGAAGTTATTGTTTCCATTCCTGCGTGGTGCTGCGTTCTGCTGTTGTCCCTGAGGCCTGCCTGGGAATCGCATCATTTCCATCTCGCTACCGTTGTATTGGCATTGGTCACCGTTCAATCCCGTTGTATCGTTGATGCACTTGTGCAGGAACTCACGACTTTTCTGTGCGCATTCCATCCAATAGTCGCTCCGTCCGTCGTCGGCCCACTTGGCCCATACCTCATAGAAAGCAGGGATATGGTAGCTGGGGTCGGTAAATCGCTGGCCGAAACCATCAGGGGTAAAGGTGATGAGCTTTGTCTCAGGGTCAATCAGGTACATCTTCTGCGGACCTTGCTGCTGGGGACCAAAGCCTCCGAAGCCACCGAAGCTAGGATGTGGCTCAGGTGTATATTCCTTTGGCTGGATACAGTTCAGGATATGCTGAGCCTCGGCCTTGTAGTTGATACCCGTATCATTACCCCAACGGTTAGAGGCAAAGAGGAGTGAGGTGATATAATAGAGTTCACCATCACTGGCAGCCCCATCGGCATTGCGTGTGCCGTCGGTCCTGCAGCTCCATGCGAAATAGCCCTTACGGGGACCGTCCTGATGCTGCATGTATTTCTTGCTCCAGCGCCACAGACGGTCAAAGATATCCTTCTTGTCCATCTGTACGGCAATCATCATACCGTATGACATGCCCTCTGTACGGGCATCATGGTTCTTGATATCCGAGATGTAGCCCATGGAGTCGCCTACCTCGAAATAAACCTTGTTGGGACCGTAGAACACGTCGTTGAAGACCTCCTGCAGTTTCTTGTCTACCTCCTCACGGCTATGACCTGCCTCGGCAAAGAGGTTACGGTATTGTCTGGTCTCGAAACCACCCTTGCTCCAGGGCTTACCGTCCAGGAGGTATTTGTCGATATAAGCCTGAACGATGGGATACTGAATCTGTGGTAATTGACAGTGACCGTGACCACCGATGATGTCACAGCCCATACGGTCGGCAATGCCGAATTTCTCCCATACCTTCTGGGCAGCCTGTGCCGAAACCTTCATCGAGGGGTCGGCCAGCCATTCGTAGTCGGGATTACCCAGCAACAGCAGGGCACGTGGACAAACCATGGCGCATAGTTCGTGCTGGTCGTAGGGCAGACGGTAAACGCTGTCACCATGGAAGTTCTCCTTCTGACTCTCCAGGAACCAGTGGTAGTCGGTCTTGTCGATGTCCTCCAGGTTCTTGCCAGCCAACGTTAACTCATGCGATTTGCGCCAGGCGGCAGCACCGCCTCCGCCAGGCTCCTGTGCGATAGTCAGGGCGATGCGCTCATCGAAGGCACCGCAGTAGAGTGCCATCTTTCCTGCGTAAGAGCAGCCAGTGACGCCAATACGACGGGTGTCGATCTTCGTCACCTCCGGACCCAGTTGCTGCAGACCGTCAATCAGTCGGCTCATGCCCCAGGCCCATTCGCTATAGGCACCATTATTCTTCAGTTTAGGATACAGACGGTCGAAGTTGTGCTCACCGCGTTCATGATGCTTGCCAAACTGTTTATAGTCATTGACCTGTGCCGACGAGAACGTTGTCGTGGCGATAGGCCTGTCGTCGAAAAGCTGACGGGGCAGTGCTATCATATCCGTGCCAATCATCAGCGCATAGGGTGGCTGGCCAACCTTCGGATAACGGATCTGCGACTTGAGCGTCAAGGTCTCCTTACCTACGGTGACATCGACTATCAGCGTGTCGCCCATCATACGTGCTTTCACCTGATTAGCCTTTACTGCAGGTTTCTCACCAATGCCGTAGTGCTGGATAAGCGAGCCAATCTCGTTGCGACGACGCTCCCAATCCTCAAAACTGTTGACCCCCTCAAGGGCGTTAGGCAGTTCGCGGATAACGGGTAGTTTCCCAGGCGCCGTGAATTTCTTTAACGCATAACGGCTGCCTGTATTCTCCTGATCATATACCTGTGGCTGCGCCATGGCTGCCGTAGAAAGACAGACCATGAGCGAGCCAGCAAAAAAAGTTTTTAATGGTTTCATATTTCTATTATTACATATCTTTTATTTATTGGGGACCGCCAAAGCCGCCACCAAAGCCGCCTCCGAAGCCACCAGGTCTGCCGCCTCCGAAGCCACCGCCACCGAAGCCACCAGGTCGGCCACCACCGAAACCAGGGAATTGTGGCGTCTGTTCGCGTCCTACCTCAAGGAGCATCCTGACGAGTGCACGGCGACGCTGTGTCCATGTGGGATAGTCGTCGGCACGCAGTGTGCGCATCTTGAACCCACCCATCTGCTGAGCGCCCTGCATGAAGTCCAGCGAACTTGTAGTCAGGATCAGCGGTTTCGTCTTGCCGTCGGCCACCAGACGGTCGGCAATGGCATCGGCACCACCAATCTTAAACCAACTCTCCATCGTGTCACCTTCGCCGGGAACCAATTGGATAAACGTTGGAATAGTCATGGTACGAGGCATCACCGAGGTGTACCACGCCTCCATATGGTCTAAGTCGTAAGACACCTTTCCGTGCTCAATCTCTCCCTGCGAAGCGAAGTTGAACGGTGAGTGAGGATTGTCGGCAATACTGTATTTAAAGCCCTTGTCAGGTGATAAGTACATGTTGCTGGGGTCGCAAACGGGTGTGCCGTCAACCACGAAGCAGTATTTGAACGTATCAAAGAGATAATCATTGAGGGTGATGCTCCATACACCGTCAGAGTCGCGCTTCATGTCCAGATAGTCGGGCAACATCTCGCAGTCCAGTACCACCTTCTTGGCCTCAGGAGCCTTGAAACGGAATGTGATACCCTCAGGGGTATATTCTGGAGAGATGATGGGGCGGGGGAACAGGCGTGCCATCACATTAGCAGTGAACTGCTGTTCCTTGCCTGTCTTGGCAGGAGCAGGCTGTCCGGCTTTCATCGCAGCCTCGGAAGCTTTCTTGTTGAACAGCAAAGGCAGGGTCTTGGCCAGGAAATACTTGGCGTTCATCCAGGTGTGGCCGAACTTATCCGTTGTAAACTCCTTCACGCTCTGGATACCCTTGTCGTCCAGGAACTGCATGTAGTCGCGGGCATTGCCATAGAGGAAGTCATCCGTACCCACGCCCAACCAGAACAGATGCAGTTTCTTGTTGGTATCGTTGGCTTTATCATAGACATTGGGAATGTCTGTTGATGTGAATGAACTGTAAGAGCACAGATAAGAGAACTTGTCAAGATTAGTCAGTCCGTTAAACAGCGCCTGGTTACCGCCACGCGAGAAACCGCCGATGGCGCGACTGTCGCGGTCGTTCTTGGTACGGTAGTTCTTCTCAATATAAGGCATCAGGTCGTTGATGAGGTCCTTGCTGAACACGTCGCCGCCGAAGCGTGTCTGAGGAGCAGAAGCCTCGGGACGTCCCTTCGTTGCTGCATCAGGAGCATCGGGGAGTTTCAGCTTTGAGGGATTACCATAGGGCATCACCACAATCATCTCCTTAGATTTATTCTCTGCCAGCAGGTTATCCATGATATAGTTCACGCGTCCCACCTTATAGTAAACTTCCTCAGTATCGGTAGTACCACTAATCAGGTAAAAGACGGGATATTTCTTCTGCTGGTCCTCCATATAGCGAGGGGGCAGATAGACAATCGCATTGTTGGTGGCACCCAGACTCTTGGAGTAGTAGTGCACATACTCCACACGACCGTGAGCCACGTCGCGGATGTCATGAGCCAGCGGACTTTCCTGTGAGGGAATCTCCAGCAGACTGTTCTTGAAACCTTCGTTGGGGAAATACTGAGGATTCATGGGGTCCATCACGCTGATACCGTCCACGATAAAGCAATAAGGATACATATCGGGGGCTGCAGGACCAAGGGTGACAGTCCATGTGCCGTCGGCACCGCGCGTCATCTCTTTGCGACCGGCAAACTGCACATCGACCAGCACATTCTTTGCTGAGTCGTTCTTGTATTGGAAAGTCACCGTCCCGTCGTTATTCGTACGGGGTTGCGCCATGACCGTAGCTGCACAGGTCAGGAGCGTAAACATAAGCATTGTCTTTTTCATATTGTTTTAGTTTGTAGGATTTTTATTTCACGGTAAAGTCAAATGCCTGCAGGTCCTTGTCGAGTGAAGACGTGCCATAGAGAATCTGGTAGCGACCAGGCTTTACGGCCAGTTCGTCAATCATCTCGTCGTAGTATTCAAAGGCCTCGCCATCCAGGGCGATAGTAGCTTTCTTGGTCTCTCCGGGCTTCAGTGTCAGTTTCTCGAAGCCCTTCAGTGCCTTGATAGGTGCACCTGGGTCGTCCAGACGCTTCACATAAACCTGTACGGTCTCTGTTCCTTCGCGCTTACCCGTGTTGGTCACAGGCACGGTGATGGTCACCTTGCCGTCTTTCTTCATGTTCTTAGCACTCAGTTTACCCTTGCCAGTAGCAAAGGTGGTATAGCTCAGACCATAACCGAAGGCATACTGGGGGACACCGGTGAAGTAGCGATAGGTGCGGTTCTTCATGGAATAGTCCATAAAGTCGGGCAGGTCGGCTGTTGAGCGATAGAACGTCACGGGCAGTTTTCCGCCAGGGTTGTAGTCGCCCAGCAGTACCTCAGCCAGTGCCTTTGCGCCGCCCTGACCAGGATACCAAGCCTGCAGCAATGCATCATATTCTCCCTCTACGCTACCGAATGCGATAGCAGAACCAGAGCAGTTGACAAAGATGACGGGCTTGCCGGTCTTATGCATAGCGCGTACCAGCATCTGCTGCACCTTGGGCAGTTCGATATCCTGCTTGTCGCCACCTTCTCCCTCCATACGTGCAGAGATACCGCCGATGATGATGATGGCGTCGGCCACGCTCACCTCCTTAGCCAGGTCGGTGAAATCAGCCAGTTTGCGCTCGCAGATGTCGCCACGCAACATGGCGAAGTTGCCTGTGCCGCGACGATACTCAATCACCACGTCGTAGGTCTTGCCCTTCTCCACATTGAACGACTTATAGTCGGCACCACCGCGACGTCCGAAGCCTCCGAAGCCACGACGGCCACCGCCTTTGTTCTCCTCAACTACCTGACCATTCACCTTCAGCACATAGCCGTTGTCGGTAGAGAGGGTGTATTTCATCTCGCCAGTAAAGGTAGCCTTATAGGTACCACTGATACGTACGGCTAGGTTGTCGTTGGTGATACCCTCAGCAAAGCCCCAGGCACCAAAAGTAGAGAAGTTCAGCTCCTTATAATATCCACTCTTGACGGGGTTCTCGAAGTTGGTGTTTCTGTCGTTCCAGAACTCTACCTTCACACCCTTTCCATCGTTGAATTCCTGCAGATGGTGTACGGTGGTATATTCATCATTCAGTTCACAAGCCTTGTTGTAGATGATTTTTGTGTTGGGCAGGGCGTTCCTGATGCCTTCGAGCAAAGAGTGCTGGTGGTTCTTGGTAGGCGTGCCGCCATAGTTACCGTTCAGCAGTTCTACGTCGTCGGCATTAGGACCGAGCACGGCCAGCGTCTTGATGCTCTTGGAAAGGGGCAGTATGCCACTGTTGTGCAGCAGCACCATTGACTCGCGCGCAGCTTGTGTAGCCAGTTGGTCGTGTTTCTCGCAACTGATGGTTGAGGCTGGGAGATTAGCCCAAGGCAGCATTTCGGCAGGGTCGAACATACCCAGTTCGAAGCGTCCCATCAGCGTCTTACGCAGGTGGTTGTCGAGGTCGCTCTCCTTGATGAGGCCCTTCTTCAGACCGTCGGTGAGGTTCATCATCACTTTGCCGCACTCCAGGTCGGTGCCGTTGAGCACAGCATCCACCGTAGCCGACAGAGGGTCCTTGTGGGTCTCGTGCTGACCGCGGTTAAAGAAGTTGTTGATAGCGTCACAGTCGGTCACCACCAGTCCGTCGTAGCCCCATTTGTTGCGCAGGATATCGATGAGCAGGCGGTCGCTGGAACAGCAGGGCTTGCCCTCGAAACGCTGGTAGGCACACATCACCTCCCTCACGTTGCCTTTCTTCACCAGGGCCTTGAAGGCTGGCAGATAGGTCTCCCAGAGGTCACGGTTGGTGGGCTCTACGTTCATTGAGTGGCGCAGAGGCTCTGGTCCGCTGTGCACGGCATAGTGCTTGGCACAGGCATGCGTCTTGATGTACTTGTCGTTGTTTCCCTGCATACCTAGTACGGTCTGCACGCCCAGCACGGCATTCATGTAGGGATCTTCACCACAGGTCTCCTGTCCGCGTCCCCAACGGGGGTCACGGAAGATGTTCACGTTGGGACACCAGAAAGTCAGTTCGGGATTACCAGGATAGTAGGTCTCGCCCATGCCCACATGCTTCACGCTGTGGTCAGAGCGGTTCCAGTTGGCACGAGCCTCGTCGCTTACCTGCGAGAAGACATCATACACCAGTTTGGCATTAAAGGCAGCTGCCATACCGATGGGTTGGGGGTAAACAGTATAGTCACCCTGACGCACACCGTGGCAGGCCTCACTCCACCAGTTGTACGACGGTATACCCAGTCGCTCAATGGAGATACTCTTGTTCATCATGAGTCCTACCTTTTCCTCGGGCGTCAGCATGCCCAGTAGGTTCTCTACGCGTTGGGTCCTTGGCAACTTTGTATCCTGCCAGGGATATTGCGTTTGTGCACTGACGTTTTGAATTGCAAAGGCGCATAAAGCGGCCATCATTACTTTAGTCTTCATGTTAATGCTTATAGTTTTATGGTTCTACCGTGCAAAAATACAAAACATCCGGCGCATTGACTGCGTCGGATGTTTCATAAGTTATTCAATATGTCGCATAAGCGGCAAAATCAGTGTTTACGGTTGGCTCGTTGCTCGCGATACTTGGCTTTTTGCCTGGCAGAACCGCTGCCGTGAGCTCCCGTAATGTACTTTTTCTTCTTGGCTTTGGTCTTCACCTTTCCTTCGTTGGGGTCTTTGCGTTCGCCACCTCTTCCGAAAGAAATGCCATTCTCAAGAATGCTTTGAAAATCGTCTTCGCCAACCATAGTATAAAAGGATTAATGATGGAACAAACGTACACCTGTGAAGGCCATGGCAATACCGTATTTGTCGCAAGTCATGATCACATGGTCATCGCGTACGCTACCACCAGCCTGAGCGATATACTGCACGCCACTCTTGTGGGCACGCTCAATATTGTCGCCGAAGGGGAAGAAGGCATCACTGCCCAGACTTACCTCGGTGTTCTTGGCAATCCACTCTTTCTTCTCGGCCAGGGTCAGCACCTCGGGCTTCTCAGAGAAGAACTGCTGCCAAGCACCGTCGCGCAACACGTCGTCGTGCTCGTCTTCAGAGATATACACATCAATGGTGTTGTCGCGGTCGGCACGACGGATACCCTCCTTGAAAGGCAGGGCGAGCACTTTGGGGTGCTGGCGCAACCACCAGATGTCGGCCTTCTGACCAGCCAGACGGGTACAGTGGATACGGCTCTGCTGACCGGCACCGATACCGATAGCCTGTCCGTCCTTCACGTAGCACACAGAGTTTGACTGTGTATATTTCAGGGTGATGAGGGCAATCATCAGGTCGCGACGAGCCTCAGCAGAGAAAGTCTTGTTCTGTGTGGGGATATTCTCGAACAATGCGGGGTCGTCCAACTGGATCTCGTTGCGGCCCTGTTCGAAGGTAACGCCGAATACCTGCTTCGTCTCCACGGGAGCGGGCTTGTAGGCGGGGTCAATCTTAATCACGTTGTAGGTGCCCTTACGCTTGTCCTTCAGAATCTCCAGAGCCTCGGGAGTGTAGTCGGGGGCAATGACACCATCACTTACCTCGCGCTTGATAATCAGGGCGGTGGTCTTGTCGCAGGTGTCGCTCAGGGCGATAAAGTCGCCATAAGAAGACATACGGTCGGCGCCGCGGGCACGGGCATAGGCGCAGGCAATGGGACTCTCGTCCAGGCCTGGGATGTCATCTACGAAATAGATGTGCTTCAGCGTGTCGCTCAGGGGCAGACCTACAGCAGCACCAGCAGGTGATACGTGCTTGAAAGAGGCTGCAGAGGGCAGACCGGTGGCCTGTTTCAGCTCTTTCACCAACTGCCAGGAGTTCAATGCGTCCAAGAGGTTGATGTAGCCAGGGCGGCCGTTAACTACTTCGATAGGCAGATTGCTGCCATCGTTCATAAAAATGCGGGAAGGTTTCTGATTCGGATTACATCCGTACTTCAGGGCTAGTTCTTTCATGTTTTTGAGAAGAATTATTATTTCCGACTGCAAAGGTACGAAAAGTTGAGCGCATAACAAAGAAACTCGTTTCTTTTTTTTGTTTTTATTCTTGCGTCTCACTAATCCTTGTTAAGGCGCACACCATAGAATCAGTAGGACGTTAACATTCACGCAGGTGCTCGTCGAAATCGCGTGCACCACCCTGTAGATGAAATACCTTCTGCAACAGACGCACACGCAGGTTGGTGACCGACTGGGGCGATGAGGCTGTGAGCACGGCGACCTCAGAAGGCTGGAAGCGCAGGCGGATGAGCAGACAGACGTTGAGTTCGCGTGACTGCAGGCTGTTGATGGATGAAAGCATCGTGAGGAACTGCGGACAATGCTGTCGGTAGGCCTCCACGAGAGCCGTCCAGTCAGCTTCAGATGCTGGTTGGCCACGTTGTGCCAAGGTACGCAGCCGGGCTATGATGTCAGCTGCAAGCAGTTGCTGTTGCTGGTCGGTCTGCTGTTGCTGATTCAGTTTCTGCCGCAACTGTTCCATGTCCGTGAGTTGTATGGATATATCGCTTACCAGTTGATTGTAATGCCGGATGCGCCATCGGTGGTAATAGCTGAGCGATAGCAACAGTAACAATAGTAGTGAGGCTATGCCTAATGAAATGATGACGAGCCGATACTGGCGTTGCTCAGCCTGTGCACGCTCGTACTGCTGTTGCATACCGTGAATACCAGTACGGTCGCTCAGTTCGCTACTTCTGCGATAGAGATCGTTCAGACGCTGCGACAGTTCGCTGCTCCTGCGAAAGTCCTGTTGTTGGCTAAAATGCCTGATGAGCTGTTCGTGGGCTTTGATTTGCAGGTCTAATTCCTCTGCCTGCAGGGTCTGATACCACAGGTTGGTGGCTCTGTTAAAGTCACCCTCACCTTTGGCAATATTGGCCAGCAGATAGTTGGCTTTGTCTAGATATGTCAGTTTAAGTGCCTGTAGCAGGCTCTGTTTGGCTGCTATTGTGTCGCCCTCCTTTAATTGGTAGCTTCCCATGTTGCAAAGCGCAACAGCCCGAATCACACCGTCGAGCTTAGGAAGTAGTGGTTCCACTTGTTGCATGTAGTACATGAAACTGTCGCGTTCTTCCAGCTGGTCGAAAGTGGTAGCCATGTTGTTGAGCATTCGGGCTGCCCACTGGTCGTTGTGTGCCTGTCTGGCAGCATCCAGCGAACGCTGATAGTAGTGCAGAGTGGCTGTCTTGTCGTAGGCATTGTCGTACATATCGCCCAGTACGGCATACAGTTCGTAGCAGAAAGCGGGGTCGCCAAGCTGTGCAGCCATCTCTTCTGCCTCCTTGATGAGTGCGAACGCCTCGGCATAGGATTGCTGACTGTAGAGTACGATAGCGTGATGGAGCAGGCTTCTGGCTAATCTGCAATCGTTGTTGCCGACGTTTCTGTAATATTTCTCACTTTGGGCAATGAGCGTGTCGTTGTTGAAGGTGAGGCCCTTACGGTGGATGGCTTCCGTGAAGAGAAGTCCGTAAAGGGCACTGTCCTGCGTGGTGGCGAGCGAGTCTGTGTTGAGAGGCGCCAGAAGCAGCATGGCTGAGTCTGGATACTGGTCTATGATTCGCTCTGCCTGCAAGAGAGAGTCTTGGCAAGGCTGCTCATGTGAACAGCCTGCCAAGAAGAGAGATATCATTATTATGATGGAAAAGGTCTTCTGCATGAGTTTATTTCATTCGGAAAGTGACGGGAAGGGTGAAAAATACGCGTACTTCTCTTCCATTCTGCTTGCCAGGCTTCCATTTCGGCATACAGCGAATCACACGCAGAGCCTCTTCGTCGAGTGCGGGATACACAGAGCGTACAACCTTCGGAGTGCTTACCTGTCCGTCTTTCTCGACAATGAACTTTGCAACTACGCGCCCCTGTATACCTTTTTCCATTGCCTCTTTAGGATACTTTATGGTGTGCATAAGAAAACTCATCAAACTGTCCTGGCCTCCAGGGAACTCGGGCATATTCTCTACAACGTCGAATACCTTTTCTTTCGACTGGTTCATTGATATTACGGTCTTCTGTGCCGTTATCGTTGTTGTGCTCAGCAGGGCTACAAGCAACAAAAAAGCGATTTTCTTCATAATCTTTACATTTTAAGTTTTTAATGTTCTTTTGTCATGACGCTGCAAAAGTAGAAGTTTTTCCGTAAAACCGCAAATTTTCGATTACATCATATTACACAGACGGCATTTTTTGTGTATTTCCATGGTGTCTGGACATTTTTCATCTTCTGAGAAATACAGATACAGATGATACAGTACATTTTATAGACTTTCTCGCGTACGTACGTATATGTGCAGGTGTACGCAAAGCGTTTTCAGAAAACCTCTGTATCATCTGTATCTGTATGTCCGGTTTCCTGAGTCATAGTACTACGCAAGATGAAAAAGAAAGTGTTTCGTCTTTTTTCGACAAGAATAAACGATTTAGCCCCACCTCTCACTCCATACGTTGGAAAAGCCCCGTAGTAAAGGCTTTGAGGGCAGTGAGAGGTGCTTTCAACCTCTCCCTCACCTCTCACTGCCCTCTCACTCAGTAACTTTGAACTTGTATTTCAGGCACTTTGACCTCGTAACTCAATAAGTTAGTGGTCGTAACTCAATGGTTTCCTGTTGCCAAGTCATAGGTTTGCGACTCCTTAGTCCCTAACTTAGGATGCCTTAACCGATGGTTTCTGATTGGACTTGATATCTTGTGCTAAATAGGCATAAGTACTGGATAATCGTACGTAGGGGACGGACTCGGAGTCCGCTCGGCACGTAATCTGATTCCGCTGACGACGTATTTTTTATTCTCAAACTAGCCAGTAAAAATTTCCTAACTAGCGCGTAAAAAAACTATGGTTAAGGAGTAGAGAAACAACGTGTTGCTAATAGAGAAACGACGAGTTGCTCCTCAAGATGGCCTGAATGACGAGGGTGTAGTGTTGGGGTTACTGTTAGGTGTAGTGTTGGGGTTACTGTTAGCACAACACTAACCCCTCCGTTCTCCTTTTATATAAAGGCCTTTTCTGAGATTGGGTGGGGTGTATGCTGAGATCAACGAGTTACGACCACTAACTCATCGAGTTGCTACCACTAACTCATCGAGTTGCTATGTTAAGATTGTTAAAACGCTTTGACATATAAACTATTCTCTTTATTTTTGCAAAAAGTATAATAACCAGAACTAAAAACATTAAAAAATTACGCTATGAAATCTTTCAGAGGATTTATAGTCTTATTGCTTCCATTTTTCTGCAGCATCATGGTGCATGCGCAGAAAGAGTATAATGGAGTGATGACAGGGACCAGTCCCCATGGCATCTTGCAAGAAAAATAAAAACTGTCTATGGCAAGAATAAATTTAGAATCGGAACCACGTTTCAAAGAGATTATGAAACTATTTGGTTTCAAAAAAACAAAATATGGCTTCGTCAGACATGATAGGGAATCTATTATGAAGTTAAGTTTTGGCTATGGAACATATGGACAAAAATTTGTTAGGTACTATGACTGCATGTATTCCATCGTTTATCCAAAGATAGAAGCGTTGGCCGATAGTATCGGAGAATATGTATGTGGACCACATGGTCAGATTGGTTATTTGACTCCAGAGAACCGCTTTCGAGAATGGAGATTAGCTGATTCTGATTCAGACGAGTATTATCTTCATATGATAAATGATATAAAAGAGATCATGGGTCAATATGTTATTCCATATATGGAGAAATATTCTACTATTGAGGCTTTTGTAAAAGGTGTGGAATCAGGGAATATCTCTCCTAACTTTTTTGATAACAAGGCTGTTGCAATAGCTTATGTGCTTTTGGGTCGGAAGGATGATGCATTGCACTATCTTGACCAATGTATAGAAGAGCAAAAAAACATGGACATCTATGGTAAAGGAGTTGAAGTTGTAGAAACAAAAGAGTATAGAGAAGAGATTTATTATCCTCAAGAAAATAGGAATCTTAAAGGGCTCTTACTCTTTTCTCAGAAATTAAAAGACAGAGAAATCAGCGGGACAAGCGTGAAGTGACCATTTGAAGTTGGACAAAAAGCTTTCTGGGGTTCACTTCTCTTTATTGGAATAGAAAAATTTTATACTTTTGCAAAAAAAAAGAAAATGATAAATCTTGAAACAGAACCACGTTTTAAAGAAATGATGAAATGTCTAGGATTTAAAAAAACATCACGCTCTTTTATTAAGAGCAGCAAAGATATAATTCTTGAAATGATGTTTGGATATGCAACAAAGGGGGAGAAGCATGTTCGTTATTATAGTGGTTCATATTTTATCCGTTATCCCCAAATAGAAACTTTTGGAAAGAAGTTGGAGATTGATGTTTTTCCTCTTGGCGGTCTAATGGAATATCTAATGCCACCAAAGAGTGGACTTGTAGAATGGAGGTTTACTGAATCTGATACGGAAGACTATTATCTCAATGTGGTTAATGAAATTGAAAATGCAATAAAGGGTTATGTACTTCCTTTTGCAGATAAATTTTCCTGTATTACAGATTTTGTTTATGGTGCTGAAATGGGGGCTTTCCGTAATTGCCAGTATGATCACCGGGCTGTAGCAATAGCCTACTATCTTTTAGGCGACTTCCCAAAATGCAAGCTTTATATGGATAAGACTTTAGATTTCTATGCAAGCCTATCGAAGAACAATAAAGATGCAGAATTCTTAAAGGCAATAGGCGTTTTTGATGATGATTCAAATTTGACGAATAATAAGAATTATATAAACTATAAAAAATTTTCAGATAGAATGAGAGAATGTATAGATCTTTAAGAGATCAGCGGGACAGTCTTTGATTTTTTATAATAAAGACCCTTTATCTCTGTTATATAGGATATGTTAAGGATTAATCACCATGTCGAATAAAAAACGTGACTTCAGTACCAGTCCCCATGGCATTAATGTAATTCATTATTGACGTAAATTACATAATATTAAACTATATGAATAAAAAAACAATCATCTTTGTACTTGTAACAATTGAATTATTGATGTCATGTGTCTTGCCTTTAAATCAAGAATGGGTTAGCTTAGATGCAGTAAATACAAGTAAGGACAGCATCTTCATTTATTTGGCAAGAGGTCACCAATGGTCACCAACCGTATACCCCGATACCTGTCTTCCTAAAGATACATATGTTGGAAACATAAATCTTCCACATACGAATGATAGTATTTCTGGGTATTTGGTGCCTGTCGCGCCACATGATACAGCAAATGTGGAACTATCGTTAATATATTGTGCTGATTGGAAAAATGAAGCGTTAGAGAAGTTTTTTGCCGATTACCCCAAAATGACTTCATGGTTTTTTATATCAGTGGATTCTGTTAGAAAATACGGGTATAATCATGTTGCAAGTCATAATATCATATTGGCTCGATATGATTTAACAACTTCTGATATGAAATCATTGAATATGATGATTCCATATCCACCAACCGAATCAATGAAGGGGATGAAAATATGGAAACCTTTACCATAACTGAATAGTAGTATCATCTTGGAGGATCAAAGTTTTGATTCATCGAGCGGATCAATAACCTGTCCCCATGGCACTCTAAATAAGCAAATGAATATCGAGAAATGTTTGGATTATTATAGTGAATCTTTCTATCACGAATTTTGGGGCATTGATTCCCAAATTGTTGATGAGAATGTTTTAAGGCTTCAGGCTTTGGACTTTTTGCGCCATTATGCAATGAGTGATTCTGAGTACAAGGACCATTGTGCTCCTGTGATGCAGACTGTATTCTGTTTTCCTTCTGAAAGGACTTTTAGTATTGAATCTATGACATTGGATGAGATGTTTGAAGATGGATTTGAATATTTCTCATACAATTCTTCACCATTGTTCTGGAAAGAGAGTTATGAACTCATTATGAAAGTCTGCATGGAATATGGAGATAAAAACATTTTTATTGTAGAAGAGGAGAGTTGCGAAAAAGATCCAGAGGTAGCATTTAAAATAAAAATTCCAGTCGGTAAATCATGGGAAGAAATATCAAAGGGTGGCTATATAACTGATGTGCTTTTCAATATGCCAAACCATAATTATTATGTCCTTGGAGATAGCGGGATGTGGGGCAAATGGTGTGACTATGATAACAGATTCTCAGACTACGAAACGTTTTGCTTTAAGCGTATGTCTCCAGTCGTGCTAGAGTATAAAGACTATTTTTCTGAATATATCACAGAGCAACTTGTTCCTGAAAAGAAAAGCAAAGGACTTAGTGAAATATTGAGACAACTCTTTAAAAAGAAGTGATGAAAGAACTTGTTACACTAATAAAAAATAAAGAATTCGCGAAGGCAAAACGATTTCTGAAGAAGGCTCTGCAGACAGAGCTGCAGATCAACGGGACAGATCTTTGATTTTTTATAATAAACGCCTCTTCTCTCCGTTATATTATGCAAGAAATCCGCATTGGTCCTCGACAAATGTCACGCGTTAGCGGACTGACATACTCTGTTATATATAAGTTGACAAAACAATAAATGTATGGAAATAAATTTGAAGAAATCAAAGACCTATCCCCCTGATCTTAAAAAGGATTCTGATTATTCAGTTCTAAGACAATGGTGTGTAACCATTTGCGATTTTTTATTATCCATGAACTCCGAGTTTTCAAATTTGGTATATGGCAAATATGGCGTAATGGAAGTTATAGGCAATATCGACAAGACTCATAACCTTAGAAAGATGAAGGCTTTATATAAGGAAATGAATATCTTGGTCGGAGAAGAAATGTTGTCCCCGAAGCAAATGGATGACCTAAACCAATTACTGAAAGAGAAGTTTGGGCATAACATAGCAGATGAGAAGGACAAGGAGACAGAAATCATCCAAAAGATTATCAAACGAGGCAAGATACGCAACGATTACGAGTTTGAACTGGTTAAACGCCGTGAGGAAGAAATCTGGGAGGACGAAAACCAGACAGAATATGCCGAAATATTGCGACGTATGATGGGAGATTATGAAGTACCTGAAGCTTAAGATGCCCTCAGAAGGGGCTAGGAATGAGTATAGTGCTGGGGTTGCGTTGGGGTTAGTGTTAGGTGTAGTGTTGGGGTTACTGTTAGCACAACACTAACCCCTCCGTTCTCCTTTTATATAAAGGCCTTTTCTGAGATTGGGTGGGGTGTATGCTGAGATCAACGGGACGGGCTGTCCCCCTAATCTCCATCAATCAAATATAAAAAAAGTGTTCTTAAATTTGCGAACATCGAGAATTTTATATATCTTTGCACGCAAATGATAGTAACATTCGAAGAAACATATCTAGAGGAACTCTATACGCAGGGCAAAGCCAATGATAAAAAGCATCGGTTTCAGCCTCAGATTGTCGACAAGTATATAAAGGTGGTCAACTTAATGAAACAGCAGGAGAATGTACTCGGACTAACGAAATACGGTTCTCTTCACTACGAGAAGCTGGTTGGTGACAAGAAAGGTATATCATCTGTAAAGGTGAACGACCAATATCGGATAGAGTTCATAGAAGAAATGGAGGATGGCAAGCAGATTGCTACCATTTGTAATATAACAGAGTTGTCGAATCACTATAAAAAGAAATAGGAGGGTAGAAACATGATTACAGTAAAAGGTAAAGACCCAATGATGATAGCCAACAATTTGAAGCCTTACAAGCCTACGCACCCTGGTGAGGTGTTGAAGGACGAATTGGAGTTTCGTGGAATTTCTCAGCGTGGACTGGCTAAGAAGATGGGTATCTCTTATTCTGCATTGAATGAGGTACTGAATGGCAAGCGTGCACTCAACCACGAATTGGCAATGATGATGGAGGCTGCATTGGACGTTGACGCAGCTCCACTTTTGGCTATGCAGAACGAATATGACATGCTGATGGCCGAGCGCAACGAGTCGTTTATGGAGAAGCTAAAGCATATTCGTCGTGTCGCTGCAGTTTTCTGAGCACGAGTTTATTTGAGTCGGCATGTGAGGGTTATTTGAAAAAAAGGTGGCGATTATCCTGTTTTGGGATAGTCGCCACCTGTTTTGTGATATACTATAAGCGATAATCAGAACTTCCAACGCAGTTGGATGTCCAGGTCGGTGGTGTGTGATTGTGCGATTTTCTGCAGGCTGGTGCCGATGGATGAACGGTCGAAATAGTTGGTGTAGCCCAGTCGGGTGGCTAATCGAAGATGGTCGTTGAGGCTGACGTGTGCATAGAGAGCCAGTCGCAGACCGTTGCCATAGAAGGACGGGAAGGTGAACTCGTGCTGCAACTGTCGTTCGTAGAGATAGATACGCGCCGCGTAACTGTCGGTATCGAAATAGCCTAGCGACAGACTGGCTTGCCAGTTGGCCTGCTGATAGCCTGTCTGCTGACTGATCATCCAACCTTGCGACATCTCTTTATATACCGAATAGACATAGTCGGCCTGTGTCTTAGACGTCCAACCGGCTTCTGAGGAATAGGTGATGCTGAGTCGGGTGCGGTGCTCGTTGCAGGGTATCAGACTGTTTTTGTCGCTGCCGTCTTTCTGTTGCAGACGGGTGCGATGACGTGCCTGAACGGTCCAGTCCAGCCACTGCCATGTGCCTTGCAACAGCATATCCCACGTATGTGAGTCCTGTGATACCTGATAGCGGGGCCAGGGGGAATAGGCGTAGTCTATATATCCCTGCAGGACCAGATGGGTGAGAGGGGCACACGTGATTCCCAGGTACAGGCCACTCTCGTTTTGTGTGCGTGTGGTGTTGCCAAAACCGTGGGCATACAGACCATTGTACCGATAGCTGTAGAAACGCTGGATGGCTATGAGGCTCAGGTCGCCTGATGACCGGAAGGTCAGGGCGTTGACGGTGGCGAGGGCGCCGTCCTTGTTGATGGCTGTCTCGCCGTTGATGGAAAAGCGATAGTGCAGGTAACCGTAGTCCACACTGGCATTCAGGAAGTTGTCGCCCTGGGGATAATAGCGGCGATAGGTTTCCGAGGTTTTGGGACGCAGGGTGCGGTCAATAGTTGAATAGACGGCATTCGCCCCGAAATGCAGTCCGTTTAGTCGATAACTGATGCTGCCGCCGTAGGCCGACAGATGGGTGTTGTATTTCTTTTTCATCTCATCCTTCGAACGGTGATAGCCACTGGTAATCAGCGTTTTTGCTGAGCCGTCGTCATTTAGTGTGGCGTCGATAGGACGAGAGGAGACAAAGGTGGTGAGTGTCAGTGGCTTGCAAAGTCTGACGACGGCTGCAGCCCCTTGGAAATAGTCGGCTTCCGAACGTGAACCATGTGCCCTGAGTGTGTTGGGCTGTCGGCCCATGTTCTGTAGCGTGGTCAGCTTACCCAACTTAAAACTCGTGCTGAGTATCAGTCCCATACCTGCTCCCATCTTGTATTTTCCTACGACAGCATTCTCTAGGATACCCAGTTTCTTCAGTTGAAGGTAATAGGAATAGGTGTCATAGCCCATGCTGTTCTGGTTGGCAAGGAAGGGCTCACCGGCATCCTGTGCGCCAATGATGCCAGCCTTGACGTAGGAACTATAGTGAAACTCATAGCGCAAAGAGTGACGATAGCGGTATCCCAGATAGCCGTTTCGGTCGCCCTTTCGTTCGTAGAAGGGAACATGGCCTGTGGCCATCACCGTGTGTTTGCCGTATTTCATGATGTTATGAAAGGAGGGAAAGTGGGGTTGCTCCCTGGATACTTCGCCCACATAGGTGAAAAAAGGCAACAGGGCAATCTGCTGATAGTCGAGCGAACCAATCATCTTCAACTCGTTCAGCGAGCGCATCGGTCCGTACCTGTCCAGATACTCAATGATGTCCATCACCTGTTGGAAAGATAGAAACGGCAGTTGCTCCAGGTCCTCGCGACTTGTATGGTTCAGGTCTATGGGATGGTCGGCCAGTTGCTGCAGATATCCGTGGTAATCCTCCCATGCCTCATCCATGTCTTCCATATCTTCTGGTGTCATCGTCTCCTGCCATACGTCCTCCCATGTTCGCTCTTGTTGGGCAGAGACTGTGATACTCCAAATCATCAAAATAACGAGGCAACATTGTTTCATAGGTGCAAAGGTACATAATAATTCTTAATTTTTGACTTGTTATTCATTTATATATAGTAATTTTGCAGGCATGAAACGCATCACGATACTGTTGACGGGCATCTTGGTGGGGCTGACGGCCTCGGCACAGGATGAGATAGGTGAGCCGACGTTTGTGCCTTCGGTGAAGGTGGGCAAGACGCTGGTGGATGGCGATTCCATACAATATATGGAAATGTCGAATGTCTATGTGTATCCCGAACTGACGTTTAAGAGCAAGCGTCAGCAACAGGCATATCTACGACTGGTGAAGAATGTAAAGAAGGTGCTGCCCTTAGCCAAACAGGCGCGTCAGATTATTATTGAGACGGCTGAGTTTACAGAGACATTGCCACCAGAGGAGCGCAAGGCACACCTGAAACGCGTGGAACAGTCGGTGGTGAAGCAGTATAAGCCCCAGATGAAGAAACTGACGTTCTCACAGGGTAAGTTGCTGATTAAGCTTGTGGACCGTGAGTGCCACTCTACGGCTTATGAGGCGATGCAGGCTTTTATCGGTCCTGTGCGCTCAGGCATGTGGCAGGCATTTGCCTGGATGTTTGGTGCCTCATTGAAAAAAGGGTATGACGCAGAGGGTACCGACCGCCTGACAGAGCGCGTGGTACTGATGGTTGAGGCCGGTCAACTATAAGATCTTGAGGAGTTAAAGGAGTCAAGGAGTTAAAGGAGTTAAGACGTTAGTCTTTTTCCGTGTAAAGTACTTGTATCAGGGTTTGACCGACGGCTTTGAGCGTGTTGCGGTCCAGGTGGTCCATATCGTCGATAACGGTATGCCATGTGGGGCCAAAGCTACTCTCTTCGCAGTCGGGGTAGTAGTTGATGATATCAATGCAGGGAATCTTTGCCACTTCATTCACGGGTACGTGGTCATCGGTAATGCCGCCACCGTCTTCCTGTGGGAAATAACTGCTGAAGCCTGCGATAGCTGCTGCCTTCCATACACGCTTCACCACGTGGTTGGCATAATACTTCGAATAGCCTTCCTGATAGAAACGGGCACCTTGCCCGCCTACCATGTCAAGGAGGATGCCATAGCGGTAGGTTTGAGGTTTGAGATTTGAGGTTTGAGATTTAAATTGTTTTGACCAGTATTGTGCGCCCAGCGCCCAAGAGTCGTTGTCGTCGTGACTGCCCCAGTCCTCAGCGTCAAAGCATACAAAATCGATGCCTATGGGCAACTGACAGGTGTCTGCCTGAAGCAGACGGGCTATCTCTAACATCACGCCAACACCGCTGGCGCCATCATTAGCAGCCATCACAGGTTTTGTATGGTTGGCCTCGTCTGGGTCGTTGTCAGCCCAGGGACGACTGTCCCAGTGGGCACAGAGCATGATACGCTGCTCTTTTTCTGGCTGATAGCGTGCAATGATATTATTGCTCTGAAGGGGAGTGCCGTCGAAACCTTTAAGTGTGGCTCGCTGTTCAGTCACATCCATGCCGTAGCCCTGGAACTTCTCAACAATCCATTGCCCACACTGTTCGTGAGCCTCACTGTTCATTGTGCGAGGACCGAAGTCGCATTGCTGCTGACAGAAGGTATAAGCGGAGTCGGCAGAGAACTGCGGTCCTACGGGCTTTTCTGTTTCTGACATCGTTTTCTTTCCGCCTCCACAGGCAGTCAGCAGCATGGCTACGGCCATAAGTATATATACTTGTTTCATTTTTCCTGTTCAAAAAAGTTTCTGCAAAGGTACAACTATTTTTTGATATAGTCGCCTGGTTTGATGCCAAATTGCTTCTGGAAGCACTTGGTGAAGTAGGAGGGATTTGAGAAACCTACCATATAACCCACCTCGCTGACCAGGTATTTACCTTCCTGGAGCAGTTGGGCTGCCCGCTTCAGACGTATGATCTGTATCATCTCGTTGGGCGTAACATCTGCCAGGGTCTTTATCTTGGCGAAGAGACCGCTGCGACTGATGCCAAGCTGTTCGGCCAGGAGGTTCACCGACAAGTCGCTATTGGCAATATTCTCCTCGATAATCTGGGTCATCTGCTTCAGGAATTTATCATCGGTGGGGTTGCTGGCAATCTCGGTGATAGGGGCTGTGGGTTCACTGGAGAACTTCTCAATGAGTTTTCTGCGCATGGCAATGATATTGCGGATGCAGGCCTCAAGATACTGCAGCGAGAAGGGTTTCTCGATGTAGGCATCAGCACCGACGTCCATTCCTTCCACCTTCGACTGTTCGTCGGTCTTGGCCGTGAGCATAATGAGGGGGATATGACTGGTAAGGGGATTGCTACGTACCTGTTTGCAGAAGGTTGCACCATCCATACGGGGCATCATCCAGTCGCTGATAATGAGGTCGTATTCATGTTTGGACAGCAGGTCGAGTGCTTCAATACCATCGTGGGCTGTCGTGACCTGATACTGCTGACTGAAACTGCTGCTGAGGAATTCCAGCATATCCTCGGAATCGTCGACGATGAGGAGACGGGGAAGTTGAGAGCTGGGAGTTGAGGACTGAGAGGTCTGATTAGAATGTCCGTCCTGAGTGTAATCATACCTCTCCGTTCTCCGTTCTCCGTTCTCCGTTTTCAACTCTCCGTTCTCTGTTACCTCCTGACTGACAGGCAGGCAGATGGTAAAGGTGGAGCCTTGTCCTACTTCTGAGTCAACGCTGATAGTACCATGATGCAGATCTACGATATGCTTCACAATGTTGAGGCCGATACCAGTGCCTGGCTTGTTGTCCTGGGCCTGGAAGAAAGGTTCGAAGATACGCTGGCGGTCTTCCTCACGTATGCCCACGCCGTCGTCGCTGACGATGAGACGGAAATGTTCCTCGTCGGGCTCAACGACACAGCTTACCGTGACATTCTTCTTACTGTATTTATTGGCATTGGTGAGCAGGTTGCTGACCACCTTGGTGATGGCCTCTCCATCGACGATGGCCGTGAAGTGCTCATCAGGGTAATTCACCTTGAACTGTCGGCCGTTTTGCAGGAAGGTGGGCTCGAAACGTTCGCAGACGGCATGGAGCAACGCGTTGATATTCCGTGGCTTGAAATCACTTACTATCATGTGCTGCTCAGCCTTGCGGAAGTCAAGTAGCTGGTTGACAAGTTCCAGCAGACGGTGTGCATTACGGTCAATGATACGCAGTTCCTCATTGTCGGTCTTCATCTTCTCCAATGGTCCGATGATGAGTGATACTGGCGTGCGTATCTCGTGGGCCACCATCGTGAAGAAGTTCAGGCGGGCCTCGCGTGCTTCTTTCTCTTTCTGCTCCTGTAGGCGCTGCATCTCGTACTTATGACGCTTCTCGGCTCGCTTCAGCCGGACGTGAACGTAATACCAGATAATGAATCCAATCAACAGGAGATAGAAGAGTTTGGCATACCATGTCCACCAGAAGGGAGGTGGTACAACAATCGTGATGGTTGCCTCTTTATCGCTCCATATACCATCATTATTGGTGGCTTTCACACGGAAGGTATAGGTACCTGCAGGCAGGTTGGCATAGGTGGCGCGTGTCTGGTTGCCTACGTAGTTCCACTCTTTGTCATATCCTTCGAGCATATAGGCATACTGGTTCTTTTCAGGTGAACAGTAGCTGAGTGCCACGAATGAGAAGATCATCTGGTTGTGTGCCTCCTGAGCCGTGATATAGACAGGAGGTATCGTACGGTTGGCCTTGATTTGATAAGGGAAGAAGGCGTTGAAGCCGTTCACCGCACCAAAGAAGATGCGTCCGTCACTGGTCTTGATGCCGGCATTAGGTTGAAACTGTTCGCAGACCAGTCCGTCGTGGCGTGTGAAACGCTGGCAGTTGAGGTCCGAAACCGCAGATTTGGGGTTTAGGTTCTGAGGCTCGTATTTCACGATGCCGCGCTCAGTAGACAGCCATAATGCGCCTTGGTCTTCAATGATACTCATCACATTACCAGTCTCTACCGATAGCTCTACCCTGTTGAACTGTTTCTTGGCTATATCGTAATAGCAAAGACCTTCCAGCGTTCCTATCCAAAGACGTCCACTGGCATCTATCATCGTGCAGTTTACCTGGTTACTGGGTAGTGAGTACTTGTCGTCCTCATCGTGGAGATACTGCTTAAACTCCTTGCTATCGGGTGAATAGCACCACATGCCCGCTCCCTGGGTAGACAGCCATATACGGTGCTTGTCGTCCTCGTCGATGTCAATGGCAAGGGCATTGGTGGAACCAATATGCTGGAAATTGTCGGCCTCAGGGAGATAGAGGTTGAATCCTTCCATTGTGGCAACCCATGTGCGCCCCTTGCTGTCATGGCAGATGGCATAGGAACTGGCATCTCTCAGTTGGTTATAGTCATAGTGGCGCAGCTGACCTGTGGTGGTGTTTAAGACATAGACACCTCTGGTATAAGTGCCAATCCATAAGTCTGAGCCCTTTAGGGCAAGGGCATGGGCATTGACCGTGCTCAGTTCGTCCTGGTGGGGATAGTCGATGAATGCCTGTTGCTTGGGTGAATAGCACATAATACCACCATCGTCACTGGCCACCCACACGTTTCCTTCGTGATCTTCGCAGAAACGGGAGATAACGTTACCTCTCAGTCCGTTGTCCGTAGTAAAACTGTCAAACCGCTTGCCTATGGGTGACACATAATTGACGCCTCCATAGAATGTGCCTATCCAGAGGCCTCCTTCGTTGTCGTTGGTGATGGCATATACAAAGCGGTCTCGCTGTGACTGCTGTTGCCACAGGCGGTTCCATTGACGGGTGTTGGGATTGAAGCAGATCAGTCCGTCGTCACAACCAATACAGATGGTATTGTCGGGGCGTTCGAAAAGCGTATGGATATGGGTGGCACTACCTTCGGGAAGCATTTGTTCCAGATGGCCGTCGTTATGCATGAGCATAAGACCATTTTGCCAGGTGCCAAGCCATAGGCGTCCGTCATGGGTCTGCAACATGCATAGGGAATTGTAAGGGACGGGTGAATTGAAGGATATTCGCTCGAATTTCGCATGCAACCGGTTCAGGCGGCTCACACCATAGCTTCCCCAGTTGGTGACAGCCCATATCTGATTGGCATTGTCAGCAAAAACCTGTGACACATACCCATTCGTCTGAAGGAAATCGTAATGACGAACTTCCTTCTTGTCGCTGTTAATAGCGTAGCACCAGATGCCTTGCTGGTTGGTTGACATCCAGAGATTGCCTTCTTTGTCTAATGACAGGGAGGTGACTGCAGAATGAATATTGATAGGCAGACGTTCAAAGCCATCAGTGTCGTATCTGAGTAGGAAGACGCCACCCTCGGTGCCAACAAGGAGACCCTCGTCAATAGGGAGCAAGGCGGTGATATACTGATTACTCTTGTTTTCAGCTATACGGTAGGGCTGCACTTTGATACCATCGTAACGGCAGAGGCCGTTGTCAGTGCCAAACCATATGTATCCATATTTGTCCTGAGTAATATGACGTACGGTATTGGAAGTCAGTCCATCCTCCATGCCGATATGCCGATACTGGAAATCATTCCCGCCCCAACTATTGGTAAGGGAACAAAGAATAAAGACAAGGACAAAGGGTAATTTTCGTAACATTGGTTTCATCGTTTTTAGCATTAGCCGTGCAAAAGTAATACTTTTCCAGTGTCTGTGCAAATAAAAGTGTGTCAAATATTATAGTATTCGCTTTTTTTAATTATGAGGTCTGACAATATCATCCAAATGATGTAAATATTGTCCAAATCCCTTAATTTAATACTTTTTTTGCATTGTTGAATGAAAAATAAATGTATCTTTGCCCGTGAATTTGAATTCGAGAACAAAGATTTCATAAACTATATTATTAACGAACTAACTAATTTCTTAGATGGTATGATTACTACTCATTTTAAAAAACTGATGGCAGTCGTTGTTTGCCTTTTGGCTGGAATGACAGCGCAGGCGCAGTTGACGGCAACCTATGAACCGTATGCAGCTACCGAATGGGGTAAAGAGAAAGCTGTAGATTTTAAGTTGACGGATGTGGCACAGGCATTGGAGACTGATACAACCACACTTGTTGCTGCACTTAATTCCTGGACGGCAGAGGGTAGTACCGATGCTAATATGTTCTTCCTGACTACAGCGGAAGGTCTGAGTGACAATTATACACAAGGCGGCAAAGGTGGCTTCTGGGTAAATGCAGAAGGTCTCCCTCAGGCTTGGAGTGATGATAATAGTGGCCTGCGCTGGTTTAATACCATCAGTTGGACATCCGCTGAGAATGAAGATGGAAAGTTTTCTGTTATGATTGGTCAGTTCCCTGGTCAATGCGCTGTAGGCGATACATTCAAGCCTAAGTTCGTGTTGAAGTTGGGCGACAAGGAAGCTACCTTGGAAATTACCATTAATATCATTGAGAAGCCAGCTGTTGATATACCTGAGCCGGAATTGGCATGGGGTAAGCTCACCATCGTGGAAGAAATCACGAAGGATGTAACACAGAAACCTCGTTCTGGCTATGATGCAGATAAGGTGGAAGTAGATCTTACGGAGGCTCTCACAAAGCTTGGTGTCAGCGGAGATTTACTGAAAGATGAGTTAAGCCAGTTGCTCTTTGCAAAGATTGCCTATGTAACAGAGGATGCTGTGATGGGTGCTCAGATGAGTGACTCTTTGACTAACGAATCATCAGCAGGTGCCCCTGGCTTCTGGTTGCGCAATTTCAGCGATGCCGAGGGTAATCCTACTTTCGAATGTGGACGTTTTGCTTATGATGGTGATGATTGCTTCTATGCAGAAGCTTTCGCCTTCGATACTGAGACTGGTATCCTTTCTTGTAATATCGGCCAGATGCCTAATAAACTGAAGGGTGGTAATACCTATTTTGCTGATATCTATATTGTATATGGTGACAAGGCCATCAAGATTCGTTATAACCTGATTCTGCCTGAAGTAAAGGTAGGAACCCTGGAAGATTATGAGAAGGCAGGTGAGAATACGATAAGAGTGGAAATGGAACCTGCGGAGAGTTATGACACCAAGAATTTCTCTATTGATATTGAGACTATGGTCAATGCCTTAGGTTGTCAAGTTGGAGAGATTGATGACTTCTATATGCTTGACAGTGAAATCGACTTTGCTACTGGTAAGAATCAGGAAGGTGTAGGCTACTGGGTCAGCATGGAAGGAAAGGTGGTTAATTGGGGTAATGATGCCATGTTCTATGTCACGCCAAAGGCTGATGACTACTCAAAGTTCGGTGTTGGTCAGTATCCTGGACATATGAATATTGGCGACTCTGCTCGTGCCACTCTTTATTTCGTTGCTGGCAGTAAGTATTATCAGCTGAATGTTGATTTGGTGATTGTTGCACCAAAACAGGGTGATGTCGTCTTTGAGAGTGTAGCCCAGCGTCTGATAGAAATCCAACAGGTGCCTGTAGCATACAAATGGACATCGGGCGTAGAGATTCCTGAGGCATGGGTTGAGCAGCAGCTTGGAACCAGCGATTGGGTGCTCTATGCACTGGCTCCACTAAATGAAGACGGAACAGAGAAAGAGGGTAATGCTAAATATTCTAAGAGCTATTCTATTACTGAGAGTCCAGGCTTCTGGATGGATGGCGAGGGCCATAATATCGGATGGAGTGCTAATGCACGTGTAGGTGTGTCTATCTCTCAGCCTTCAGGACATTTCGCACTGATGCAGTATGAAAACAGCATTAACCTTGGCGATGTGTTCCGCTTCCCGCTCTTCCTGGTCAACGAGGAAAATGGTAAGATGGTGACCTTCAACTTCACCTATAGCATTGTGGAGTCTGTCGTAGAAATCGAGGAGGTAGGCTCAGAGGATATTGTATTGCCAGTGTCAGCTGATGACGAAGGTGCTTCTGCAACAATCGATCTGTCAGATGTTCTCCAAGCTTTTGATATTACCTTGGATGCATTAGCTAATGGACAATATTTGCACGGCATTACTGCTGATGGAACTTATGGTTCTGGCGTGTCTTTATATGATGGTCTGGCATTCACGAATAGTGGTGCTTGTGTAATAGAAGATCCGTTTATGTTCTTTGAGGCAGAATTGAATGAAGATGGCAAGTCTGTTAAAGTGACAACCTATGCTACAGCAGACGTTGCTGACGACTATAGTGCAATAGGTACTGTCTGCTTCCTTATAGAAGGCAAACGCTATGTCCTCAACGTGAAGTTTGTTTCAGAGACAGTCTTTACTGGCATTACAGAGAATCGTACAGTACCTCATACATCTCTGTCAGCCGTTTATGATCTGCAGGGTCGTAAGGTGGTGAAGACACAGCGTGGTCTGTACATCCAGAACGGACGTAAATATATGGTTAAGTAAGCCATCGATAGACAATAATTAAGGAATCCACCTCGTTTTATAGCGAGGTGGATTCAATTAAAATGCAAAATGAAAAAATTTACTACATTAGTTTTCCTGATGACATTGGCTTCTGTTGCTTTCGCACAGAAGACCGTCTATATCCCTAATGAATGGCGTAATCCGTGGCCATCTGACTCGCTGCTCTACAAGGAGAGCGATCCGGATAATAAGTACACTTGGTCGAAAAGTCGCTCTGTGGAGAGTGATAACGTGATTATCTTCTGGGATAAGAACTACGGCAATAAGAAGCCCAACGAACTGGCTACTAGCGATTGGAATTACGTAGATATACCTGACCTTTTGAATAAATGTGAGGCTTTCTACGATTTGGAAATCAACAAACTGGGCTTTGTTGACCCAGTGAAGAGCAACCACAGCAAGTATAAGATGATGGTGCTCATGAACTATTCAAAACCTGGCGACTGGGCCTGCTACGGTGGTGGCTACGATTTCGTCATCTCTGCCTTATGGCTGAACTCTGCTACCTGTAAGCCCGTAGGTCATTCTGTGGCTCATGAGGTGGGACACTCTTTCCATTATATGTGCTATGCCGAACATAGCGGGCATCAGGATTCCAATACTGATAATACGGGTTTCCACTTGGCGTGCGGCAATGGTCAGGCTATCTGGGAACAGACAGCTCAATGGCAGGCTGCCCAGTCATATCCGGAATTGATGTTTGACCAGAGTATCGGCGTGTTCCGTCGTTCTCATAACTATGCCTTCTCGCACGAGTGGCATCGCTATCAGTCATATTGGTTCCATTATTATCTGTGCCAGTATTACAATGATATTACGACTGTTGCTCAGGTATGGAATCAGCCTATGACAGGTCAGAGCAGGGGTAATGGAACTGATTTCAATCAGGCGCTGATGAAACTGAAAGGGCTGGATGCTACTGGACTGTTCCGCCTTTATTATGATTATGCCGCTCGTTGTGCTACATGGGATATTGACGCATGTCGTTCCTACGGAAAGAACTATATTGGTGATTTCGATTACCGTTGCGTCCTGGTGGGTGATACTGCATATCAGGTGGCTCTGGCCTCTGTGCCTCAGGCTTCAGGCTTTAATATTATCCCATTGACTGTTCCTGCCGCAGGTACAAAGGTGACAACGCATTTCACGGCCTTGGCAAGGTATTCCAAACTGGCTGCAGGCGATCCTGCTGAGATGATGACAGGTGAAACGCAGTGGGGTAAGACCTCGCGCACCTCGTATGTGAGTGCTTCAAACTATAAAGATCGTGGTTTCCGCTTGGGCTATGTGGCATTGATGAATGACGGCACGCGTCAGTATTTCAATGCAGACTCCGTGTATTGCGAGGGACAAACACAGAAGACCTGTGAGGTGAGTATGACTGTTCCCGAGAATGTGAAGCAGATGTGGCTCGTCGTGGTACCAGCCCCCAAGAGCTATATCCAACATAAATGGGATGAAAAGGCAGACAATGATGATATGTGGCCTTACCGTTTCCGTCTGGAGGGTGCTGAACTGGGTTCGAAGGCTCAGGTCTATGTGGCTTCTACAATCGATGATCGTGATGTGGCCGATATCACTTTTACTTATGATGTAAATCTGCCCCGTTTGAACTCTTATGACGCTGTGACTGTCAACGTTTCTGGTAAGGCACAGGCTATGCTGGGTACTGCTTTCCAGATGAATGCCTCTGACATCGCAGACAAGATGCAGGCGTGGACTTCCAGTGGTCCTTCGGAAGGTAAGGTGATGTTTTATCCCATGAATCCAAAGTCGCAGGCACGTGTGAACCGTGGTAGTACAGCCAATGGCTATGGTCACTGGTTTAATGCGTCAGGTGGTGCCACTGATTATGGTAGCAGCGCTTATCTTTATAGTGAGTTCTCGCCTACAGCTCTTTCATTTAACGTAGGACAATATCCTAATCGACTGACTATCGGAAATGATTACACCATCGGTCAGATTCTGCGTTATAAACAGAGTGCCGACAAGGAGGCAATGGCCCGCTTCATCTTCCGCGTCCATGTGACAAGCAGTGACTATGGGGCTGAGTTGGCCAGTGTTGAGTATACTGACCCACGTACATTGGGCATCACACAAGTTGAAAATGGAAAGTTGAAAGTTGACCAATATTACGATCTGCAGGGTCGTAGGCTCTCTAAGCCTCAGAAGGGATTGAATATTATCAATGGACGTAAAGTTGTTGTAAATAATAAATGATAAGAAGATTCATCACCGTTGTGCTGTATGCAGTTACGCTCTCGCAGCCTCTGCAGGCACAACAAAAGGAAAGCCCGCTCTGGAACGCACCAGGTGCGGGCAATCCGTTTATTCCAGGTTATTTCGCTGACCCAACTATTCGTAAGTTTGGCGATACCTATTATCTCTATGCTACCACCGACGGTACGGGTAATGGTTATGGACCGGCTCAGGTATGGGTGAGTATGGATTTCGTGAATTGGAAGAACATCATCATGAACTGGCCTACAACGGAAGTGGTTTGGGCCCCAGATGTGATGCAGGCTCCAGATGGCACCTATCGTTACTTCTACTGTGAACCATGTGTGCTTCACGAGGGTGTAGGCGATTCTCCTATTGGGCCTTGGAAAAACGTGTTAGGAAAGACAGATGCCGTACTCGTGCCCGACCGTTTTGTTCATAATGCGATTACGTTGGATGGTCAGACCTTTGTGGATGATGACGGTTCTACTTATCTCTATTTCGGTACATGGGGCATATATAAAGGTTTTGGTTGTGGTGTGGCCCGACTGAACGGAGATCTCAAATCTTTTGCAGAGAAGAAGTTGATTCCCAATACGGAGATTACCGATTTCTTTGAGGCACCTTATGTCTTTAAGAAAGACGGCGTGTACTATTTTACCTATAGCAGTGGCTCATGTCATGATGATACCTATCGTGTGCAGTATGCTACTTCTACAGTAGGTCCGATGGGACCGTATGAATATAAAGGTTGTATCCTCAAGACTAATGCTGACCAGACGGTTCATGGTCCTGGTCACCATAGTATCCTGGAGAAGGATGGCAAATACTTTATTGTCTATCATCGTCATAACCTGCCTCGCAGCGTTCATGGCTTCAATCGACAGATATGTATCGATGAGATGAAGTTTGATGATAAGGGAAACATTTTGCCCGTGGTGCCTACGCATCTGTCACCCTTACATCTCAAACCTCAAACGTCAGACCTCAAACCTATTGCAGTCACAGCGTCCTCTTATTACGATGAGTGGTTTAAGCCAGAACATGCTGTAGACGACAATAATGCCACGCTTTGGAAAGCTGCCAACACCAACTGGGGTAGGGGACTGCATCAGGACGAGTGGTTGCAGATAGACTTGGGTAAGGTGCAGAAATTCTCTGAGATATGGACGCAGTTTGAATATGCCACTTTCTTCTATCAATATAAGATAGAGACTTCTGTTGATGGCAAGTCATGGTTGCTCTATGCTGACCGCACCAACAATACCATGCAGGGTTCACCCATGATTGATACGGGCAAGTGCAAGGCTCGTTATGTGTGCATTACTATCACCGACACACAGAAAAACGGGCACATGCCAGCTATCTGGAACGTAAAGATATGGAAGAAGGCTCCAGCTTTACCTGACATCAATGTTGCAGGTAATGATGATTACCCAGGAATGCATCAGAAAGACGTAGAGACATCTGAACGTCAGTTTGCTTCTTTCACGCTCGATGCTTCCCTGCTGTCAGAAGGACATAAAGCCCCCTTTGATGTAACGGAAGTACAGTCCTTCAAGGCTAACAAGCCTATTCGTGTCAGGGTGAAAGACGGTCGTTGGGCACTTTTCTTCAATGGCACACAACGTCTGACAAGTGATGCGTTTTTACCGACAACTTATCGTTATAATGCTCCTTATACGATATCTGCCTGGACGTTAAGTACCAAGGTAGGCCCCGTCTCTACCGTCGCATCGCTTACTACTTCGCGTGCCGACCTTGCCACTACCGAATTTCGCTTGGGGTCAGATCCTCAGACGGGCCTTATCAATCATAATGGCTCGTTCGAAAGTTGCGGTCTGCCTCAGCAGATTAAGGAGGGCGAAGGAAAGTGGCAGTTCTGGACTATTACTTTCGACGGCTGGAAAGAACGTGTTTATCTGAATGGTGAATTGGCTCGTGAGCAGAATAACTTTCTGATGATCCGTCCGGAGGGACATATCACGATTGGTGCCGATGGCTCAGGGGCTAATAATTTTATGGGGTATATCAGTATGCTGACCATTTCTCCTAAGGCTACGACAGCCGAAGAGGTGATGGAACTCTATGACAAAACGAAACTGTCGGCTATTCCCTCCTTGGGCGATGATGATTTTGAGGAGGCCGATCCTGACAGCAAGTTCACGCTCTCACCGCTGATGAAACCTGTATTTGAGAAGAAGGAGACCTTCAAACTCAGCACCCAAAGTGCAGACTTCAATCAGGCTCCACTTAGTCATGGTGGTACTGTCTATAAAGAGTTAGAGGGCGACTTCGTCGTGATGACACGCGTCAATGATATGGAAGGTCTGAGTCAGCATAGCGTAAAAGGTTACAACGAAGTGGGATTACTCGTTGCCAATGGTAATACTTACTACCAGTTGGGTGCTTTTCCGCTCTATAACTGTGGTAATATGCTTACGGTACTGAGTCCTCATGGTCGTCCGCAGTTCCCCAACTCCAAGGGTTACGACTTTGACCCTGTCATGCAGTTTGAACGTCGTGGAGATTTGCTCTTCGCACGTACCAGTAAGGACGGTGTGACATGGAATAACATGCCAGGTTCGCCGATTGAAGTAAAAACGAAGAAATTGTCTGTTGGCGTTTACCAGACCACCTATTCCGAAAACTATTCTTGGGCTACACTTAGTGACTTCATCATCTACCAATAGATTTCTATTGGGCGATGGTGAAGTTCGCCTCTATATTCACTTTTAGTAAGGTGCCGTTATAAGGATACTGGTATTGCATGGTTACTGCGTGGGCATCATGCCAGCAGTTTTCCTTGTATAGGCCGCAACTCCAGTTCCACAGGTCGTTGAACACCTCGATATACACATGACCTTGGGCATAGTATCCTGGGTCGCCATCGCTATTAAACCATCCGCCAAAGACGCCGTTAGTATGGTTCTCTCCTTCAGTACCATCAGTATATAGGGGCACAATGCTCAGTTCTGCTTCATTCATCTCGCTGGTGCTGAGGCCCATCAGGTTGCATACCTGCTGTTTGCTGATGCGGACTTTGTTGTCCTGGCTATACCCCTGATACCAGTTCATGGCTGTATTTACAGTGATGCTTCCGCAGAATCTCTCTTTGTTGACTGGTTCACTGGGGGTAGGAATGCCAGCTACGAGGTAAGAGAAATGGGTATTCCTGTTCTGAAGCCATTGCTTCATCTTACTGAGTTCGGTATCAAAGCGTTTTCCACTGATAGGCCAGCGCTGGAATTCGCGGTCAATAGCACCTGATGCACGCATCTGTTCTACATATTTCATGCACTCATTCCATGCATGAGTGACAATTGTATCCTTTACTGCTGCCCATTGTGCTTTATAGGCTTCTACGAATTCCGGACATGCAAACAGGTCGGTAAAGAATTGTGGCACGTAGTTATACTGTCCGTTTCGTTTCAGGGGATTAGAGCCCATCACGGTCTCCGTGAAATCCGTAAAGAAGGTATGCCCGGTGGTCATCTGCCCCCAATCGAAGTCATAGCCGGCGTCAAAGTCCCATAGTGGCCCCATCACCCAAGGACCGTCACCATCCTTATGCATATAGATAGAGCGAGGGGCTGACAATTCTACGTTATACACAAATTCCTGAATGAGCAGGTATTTGATGAATGAGGGAACATCAAGCAACTGCTGAACCTGTGTATAATCCTTGTTCTTGATTGCAGTCTCAAGTTCGGCAAAGACATTGCGCACGGAATCAACGGTATTCACTGTCCAGCGTTCGTCATCGGGATACTTTACGCATACAGGCATTCTGTAGACCGTCGACCAGAAATTATCATTGGCATAAGGATTCTCGCCAGGACCATCATCCACATCGAGTGCAATAAGGATGCCATGTTCGTCGCTCACAGCCACGCGGTTTTTATTCTGCTGAACCTGTTCAGTCAACTGATAAATCCCTTTGTAGTCGCCATTCAGAAAGAGTTCTACGTAGCGAGTGTGGTTCGTATAGGGCAAGCCTAAGTCACGTCCCATCTCGAATACAAAGGTGTTCATGATGTCCGTCACATCACGATAGTTGGCGAGCAGTACCCAACTCTTGGCTTTGTCAAGTCCCAGCACTTTGTGTTTATCATTAAGCTTGATACGATAGGGCTTCTTGTCGTACCACAAAAAAGAACTGTTTCCGCGTCCGCGCATTTGGATATTGGCAGAGTAGCTGGTGAATGATTCCTGGGCATTCAGTGAGAGGTGAGCATCGGTATATGTCTCTTTCGAGGTGATATCCTGACCGTCCTTCGTGGTGATGTAGAGTTGGAATACTTTATATGGGTCTTTCGTTTCGGTAAGAGGCTCGTCTTCAAACGTTATACTATCAATGTGGTTCACGTCGAAAGGTATTCTTAATTCACCTGTGACGTCCGTCATCATTTGACGTCTTGCTTTGTCAAACGTCATCTCGTTGAGACTATCCACAACGATGGGGAAGTTCCATTTGCCTCCCATCTGGTTCATATAGACATGGGCCCGCTGTTGTGCTCCTGCAGTCAATGTGCAGAATATTGTTAGCAGTATAATAAGTAGTTGTTTCATTAAAAAAGTTATTGCGTTATTAACGATGCAAAGTTACACATTTATTCTATAATGGGATTAAAACTTTCGTCCAAAAAGATACAAATAGCGTCTAATCTTTAGATTATTTGGACTATTTTTTTACGTTAGAGAAAATTTATTGCATACCTTTGCAACATGGTCAAGAAAAATGGACATAACATGAAGAGAATCATGGTGGCGGGCATCATGTCTGCACTCGTGTTTGTTGGTGTGATGGCAGCTCCTCGTTGCATTGTGAGCGTGAAAGACGTCAATGTAAAAGTGGCTGCTGGTAATGCACCCCAACTGCCTTATCAACTGTGGGTGACTTATACCGACGGGAAAGGTGAATATCGACAGGTGCGCTGGCTTAATTCATCGCTCGACGTGGAGCAGGAACAGGCAGATGCCACACATCATCCTGTGGGTTCCACCTATGAGGTACGTGGTTTCATTGTGGGTGATAACACCACTTCCAATGGCTATCCTATCAAGGCGCGTGTCAGTGTGGTACAACAGACAGAGAGGCCTGCCTCGCATCCCGTTGCCCAGCCACTGCCATTGGACAAGGTGCAGCTGACGGGGGATGATCGTCTGACGCATAACCGTGATCTGGATATCGACAACCTATTGTCGCTTGATCCAAAACAGCAACTCTATAACTATTATGATACATATGGCTTGCCAACTACTGACTGTCCTGTCAGCGATGGTTGGGACTCACCTACTACAAAACTGAAGGGGCATGGTACAGGACATTACCTCTCTGCTATGGCCATGGCTTATGCCAGTTGTCAGGACAAACAGAAAAAAGCATTGCTACTGAGTCGCATCGAATTGATGTTGAATGAGATGCGACGTTGTCAGGAACGGACTTTTGTCTGGAGCGATTCCTTAGGCCGCTATTTCGAGGCCCGTGACGTGGCACCTGAGGCAGAGCTGCGTGAACTGAAAGGCTCGTGGAAAGATTTCGATAACTATAAGCAGGACTGTCGTCACTACGGCTATGGCTACATCAATGCCATTCCACCACAACACTGCGTGCTCATAGAGATGTATCGTCCCTATAACAACGAAGACTGGGTATGGGCACCTTATTATACCGTGCATAAGCAGTTGGCCGGATTGATTGATATAGCCAGTATCATTGATGATAAAGCCATCAGCGAGAAAGCGCTGCTCATTGCCCGTGATATGGGACTCTGGGTGTGGAACCGCCTGCACTATCGAACCTACGTCAAAAAAGATGGTACGCAGGCTGAGCGTCGTGAGCATCCTGGTAATCGTTACGAGATGTGGAACATGTACATTGCCGGTGAGGTGGGAGGTATGGCTGAGTCACTGGCCCGACTGTCGATGATGGTCACCGATAAAGAACAGCGTGCACACCTGTTGGAGGCTGCCACTTGTTTCGACTCACCAGCTTTCTTCGACCCCTTGGCTCGTAATGTCGATGCTATCCGTACGCGTCATGCCAACCAGCATATCCCTATGATAACGGGAGCCCTGAAATGCTATGAGGCGGGGGCCGACACCTATTATTATAATATCGCACAGAATTTCTGGCACACCATTCAAGGGCGTTACCGTTATGCTATGGGAGGCGTGGGCAATGGCGAGATGTTCCGGTTGCCCTATACGCAGATGCTGTCAATGGCCAACAATCCTGAGCCTACGATTAATGAGACCTGTTGTGCCTACAACCTGGCTAAACTGACAAAGGATCTGAACTGTTTCAATCCTGATGATGCCAGCTATATGGACTACTACGAGCGCTTGCTCTACAACCAACTCGTGGGTTCTATCAATCCCCATCAGTACCAAGTGCTCTATCAGTATGCCGTGGGTCTTAATGCCTCGAAACCTTGGGGTAACGAGACTCCGCAGAGTACCTGTTGTGGTGGTACGGGCGCTGAGAACCATGTGAAATATCAGGAGGCGGCATATTTCGTGAATGACAACACGCTTTGGGTGGGACTTTACCTGCCTACAATCGCTACGTGGGATGCCCAGAAAACCGTGATTCGTCAGGCGTGCCAATGGCCCGCAGAGAAAAGTATCATCCGTATACAGAAGGGTGGGGGACGTTTTGCGATGAAACTCCGTGTGCCCTACTGGGCTACTGAGGGTTTCGACGTCAGACTGAATGGTAAATCCATCATCCATCACCCTACACCCGGCACCTATGTCGAGATACCGCTTCGCAAATGGACAAAGAAGGATGTGGTAGAGGTTATCATGCCCTTTACACGTCACTTTGACTATACCCCTGATAAACTGGAAGTGGCAGGCAGGCAAACCTACAGCCCTATGTGGACGGCTGCGCTGATGCAGGGACCATTGGTGATGGCTGCTACGGGTGTGAAGACATGGGACGAGGCCACCATTCATGATGAGGCCGACTGGGACCGTTTCCATTTCGTGCCCGATTATGATGCCGACCGTCATGTCACCCATTACTTCCGACTGGATGCTCCAGTGCCTCCTGCTACTGAGGTCGATACATTGGTGCTGAGTCAGACATTGGCAATGGCAAAGGGCCGAATTGACGCTCAGCAGGCTTGGAATGCGCTAACGATAAAAGTGCCCGAACATGCGCCATGGGCGCCTCATGGTTATGCCCGTATGACGGAACAGTATCAGCAATGTGCAACCATTCTGACCTCCAAGATTAATCCTGTTGATGCGGAGAAGTTGCTGTCCAAACTGAATGCTGCGCTCACTGCCATGCGTCCAGGTAATCTGGCTGAGATGGAGGATATGGATGAACTGAAACAGCTGATGCAGCAAGTTCGTGACCTGCCACGTTCTGAAGTTCGGCGTGATGCCTTGTGGCGTGCAGAGCGTGTGGTGCGTTACGTCACCGATGGCAGTGGCACCAAGGATATGATTGATAAAGCAACCAACCAACTAAAAGACATATTGAAGTAACGATGAGAATAGGAATGACGATGGTGCTGGCCCTGGCATTGACGCAAGGAGTTTCAGCACAAGACAATACCAATATCAAGGATGCCTATCAGCGTGCCTTTGGCATAGGCAGCAGGTATTCCTGGAAGATGAAGAATGGCGATGTGAACGTGCACTTGAAACGTGGCACACATCAGTTCTGGTATTCCCTGTATGATGGCAGGGGACAGGTGTATAAATTGGTTGATGCCGACAAGAACACGGTAGAGGTGTTGACAGAGAATCCGGAAAAACCTCGTCAGCGCCCTGAATGGCGTGGCCCGCAGCGTCACTGGATGGAGGTGCCCGATGAGAAGGATGGTTTCAGGATGTCGCCAGATGGTAAGTCTCAAGTGTATCTTAAGGACAATAACCTTTGGGTGAAACTAAATGGGGAGGAACGTGCTCTGACTACCAATGGTGATTCCACTTATTACTATTCGGCCTGGGGCTCGTTCTCTGCCGACGGTCGCTATTATGCCACAGTGCGTATCAAACCAGCCCCCAAGCATTATGTCTATTATGTGGAATCATCACCCAAAGACCGTTTGGAACCCGTATTACACAAACAGGAATATGCCAAGCCTGGTGACTCGCTGAATTATCGTGTGCCTGTCATTGTAGAGATGGCGACAGGTCGCGTGATAGAACCTTCAACGGATTTGTTTAAGAGTCAGTATCAGGTGACTGCTCCCCGTTGGGATGCAGACAACGAACATGTGACGTTTGAATTCAACGAACGTGGTCATAAGACCTATCGTGTACTGGAACTCTCTGCGAAAACTGGTTTGGTACGAACGCTTATTGAGGAGAAAAACGACAAGTATATCAACTATAACCGTCAGCGCCGCATCGATCTGCAGGATGGTAAACGGATCGTTTGGACCAGTGAGCGTGACGGACGTAACCATATCTATTTGTATGACAGACAAAAAGGACAGTTGATACGTCAGGTGACGAAAGGTGAGTATTATGTGCGTGGCATTCAGCATGTGGATGAGAAGGCTGGTATCATCTATTTCTCGGCCTGTGGCATGAACAAATCCGAGGATCCCTATCTGATACATTATTATAAGATAGGTCTGAATGGCAAGGGGCTGGTATGTCTTACACCCGAGGAGGGTAACCATAGCGTGACCTATACCGAAGATATGGTTTATCTGATTGATACTTATTCCACCGTTACGACGCCCCCTGTCACAGTATTGCGTTCGGGCAAGGATGGAAAAATCCTTCGTACCTTGGAAACTGCTGATATCACAGCTTTGGAAGCAGTGGGTTGGAAGGCCCCTGAGGTCTTTGTGGCCAAGGGACGTGATGGCAAGACGGATATGTGGGGACTGATTCAGCGTCCGTCGAACTTTGATCCTAATAAAAAGTATCCTATTATAGAATACATCTATTCAGGTCCTGGCGATCAGTATGTTCCAAAGTCATTCACACCATGGCTCTATTATCTTCAGAATATGGCCGAACTGGGCTTTATCGTAGTGCAGGTTGATGCGATGACTACCTCATATCGTACCCGTGAGTTCGAGGAGGTATGCTATAAGAACCTGAAGGATGGCGGACTGCCAGACCGTATTGCCTGGATTAAGGCGGCTGCAGAGAAGTACCCTTATATGGATATCGACCGTGTGGGTATCTATGGCTGTAGTGCAGGCGGACAGAATGCGCTGGCTGCTGTGCTGTGGCACGGTGATTTCTATAAGGCTGCCTATGCTGCCTGTGGTTGTCACGATAACCGAATGGATAAGATCTGGTGGAACGAACAGTGGATGTCGTACCCTATCGACAGCTCTTACGTAGAATGTTCAAATGTGGAGAATGCCTACCGATTGGAGCGTCCGCTGATGCTAGTCGTAGGTGAACTGGATGATAATGTGGATCCAGCCTCTACTATGCAGGTGGTCAACGCATTGGAAAAAGCTGGTAAGGACTTTGAACTCGTGGTTATCCCTGGTGCCCATCATACGATGGGCGAAAGCTATGGCGACCATAAGCGCTACGATTTCTTCGTGCGTCATCTGTTGGGCGTTGACCCACCGAAATGGAGCGAACTTAAATGATTCAATAACAAAAAAACGATATTAACATGAAGAGATTCTTATTTTCACTTGTTACTTTAAATCTGTCGCTACTTACTGGCATGGCGCAGACGGGTTATCCTATCACGCCTGTGCCTTTTACGTCGGTAAAGGTAACCCCTGGTACGTTCTGGGGACAACGTCTGGAGGCCAGTCGTAACACGACCATACCCCTCGCTTTTTCAAAATGCGAGAGCGAAGGTCGCTACAAGAACTTCGAGAATGCCGCTGCCCATCTGAAGGATCCTTCAAAGACGTTCAAGGTGAATGGTGTCGGTTACTCTTTCGACGATACCGATCCATACAAGACTCTAGAGGGTGCTGCCTATATCCTGCAGACCTATCCGGACAAGAAACTGGAGGCTTACTGCGACTCCGTTATCGATATCATTGCGACAGCCCAGGAGCCCGATGGTTACCTGTACACTGCCCGTACGCAGAACCCTGCCGACCCGCACCATTGGGCCGGTGATCGTCGTTGGGTCAAGGAGGAGGATCTCTCTCACGAGCTCTATAACCTGGGTCATATGATTGAGGGTGCTGTGGCTTATTGGCAGGCTACAGGAAAACGTAAATTCCTTGATATTGCCTGTCGCTATGCCGACGTGGCCTGTAAGGAGGTAGGGCCTAATCCTGGACAGATGTGCGTGGTGCCCGGTCATCAGATAGCAGAGATGGCAATGGCGCGCCTTTACCTGGCTACTGGTCAGCAGCGCTACCTTGACTTTGCCAAGTTCCTGCTTGATTATCGTGGCAAGACAACCATCAAGACCGAGTATTCTCAGAGTCATCTGCCTGTCATCCGTCAGAATGAGGCTGTTGGTCATGCTGTCCGTGCGGCCTATATGTATGCAGGTATGGCAGATGTGGCTGCCCTCACAGGTGATAAAGGCTATATTGATGCTATCGACCGCATTTGGGATAATATCGTCTCTAAGAAACTTTATATCACGGGAGGCATTGGTGCCACCAGCAATGGAGAGGCCTTTGGTAAGAACTATGAACTGCCTAATATGAGCGCCTACTGTGAGACTTGTGCTGCTATCGGTAATGTGTATGTTAACTATCGTCTGTTCTTGCTGCATGGTGACTCAAAATACTATGATGTATTGGAGCGTACACTCTACAATGGTCTCATTAGTGGTGTCTCACTGCAGGGTGATGGCTTCTTCTACCCCAACCCCTTGGAGTCGATGGGGCAGCACCAGCGTCAGGCTTGGTTCGGCTGTGCCTGCTGTCCTTCAAATATATGCCGTTTTATCCCCTCGCTGCCTGGATATGTCTATGCTGTAAAGGATAAGGATGTCTATGTGAACCTGTTCCTCTCAAATAAGAGTGAACTCACAGTTGGCAAGAAGAAGGTGGCCCTCTCTCAGCAAACCAACTATCCTTGGGATGGCGATATTACTATTCATGTGGATAAAACCAATGCAGGTCAGTTTGCTATGAAGATTCGTATTCCTGGTTGGGTGAAGGGTAAGGTGGTCCCCTCTGACCTTTATTCCTATACCGATGGTAAGCGTCTTGGCTATACGGTAAGTGTCAACGGTAAGGCTTACTATCCTGAGAACCGTGATTATATCACGATAGACCGCAAATGGAAGAAAGGCGACAAGGTGCAGATTCATTTTGATATGGAACCTCGTATCGTGCGTGCCAATAACAAGGTGGAGGCCGATAGAGGCATGGTGGCTATTGAGCGAGGACCATTGGTTTACTGTGCAGAGCATCCAGATAATCAGTTCGACATCTTCTCGGCACTCATCAATCAGGAGCCGAAGTTCACGTTGGGCAAGGCTGAGATTGCAGGAACTCCCGTTGTGACTTTAAAGACAGATGCACAGACCCTGGACTTCAATAAGCAGGGTAAACTTACCACAAAGGACGAGACGCTGACCCTTATCCCTTATTATGCCTGGTGTCATCGTGGAAGTGGTAAGATGCGCGTATGGTTGCCTCAGGACTTAAAGGCCACTACACCGGCACAGCCTGCTACGTTGGCCAGCGAGAGTAAGGTTACCAGTGGTTCACGTGTTCCAGCCTTGTCGTCTATCAACGACCGACTGGTGCCCCGTGACGAGAACGACCGTTCTGTGCCCTATACTCACTGGTGGCCCAAGAAAGCCTCTACGGAATGGCTTGCTTACGAATTCCCTGCAGCTGCTACTGTTCAGAGTTGTACCGTCTACTGGTTCGATGATGCTCCCTGGGGTGGCTGTCGTGTGCCGAAGTCATGGCGTATCCTCTATCAGGACGAACAGGGACAGTGGAAGCCTGTAGAAGGTGCTGATGGCTATCCTACCGCCCGTGGCACTGCCTGCACGGTGAACTTCAATCCTGTGAAGACGAAGTCCCTGCGCCTGGAGGTTACCCAGCCCGATGATTTCTCGTCAGGTCTGTTTGAGTGGATAGTGAAGTAGATATAAAAAAGAATCCCGAGGTCATGTTGACTTCGGGATTCTTTTTGTGGTTGGACGACTCGGATTCGAACCGGGAATGACAGAACCAAAACCTGTAGTGTTACCATTACACCATCGTCCAATCGCTTTTTAGCAGCTGCAAAGGTAGGAAAAATTTGGCATATTACCAAATTTTTCCTATTCTTTTGTTATTTTACCGTAATCAGGTAATAGTTCTTCTTACCCTTCTGAGCAAGCAGGTACTTACCGTCAATCAGGTCTTCTGCAGTGATAGCACGGTTCTGATCGGTAAGCTTCTCCTTGTTCAGTGAAACACCACCGCCCTGAACCATCTTACGCATCTCGCCCTTTGAGGGGAATACGGGGGCTACAGTGGTAAAGAGCTCTACTGCGGGCTGACCCAACTGGTCCTTGCTAATCTCAAACTTCTCTACACCATCGAATACGTCGAGGAAGGTCTGCTCGTCAAGCTTCTCCAGTGCTTCCTTGGTTGACTTGCCAAAGAGGATGCTTGAGGCCTCAATGGCCATGTCGAGGGCCTCGCGAGAGTGTACCATCACGGTTACCTCTTCTGCCAGGCGCTTCTGCAGTACACGACGACCAGGATCCTGCTTGTGCTCTTCTGTCAGAGCGTCAATGGTCTCTTTGTCGAGTGATGTGAAAATCTTGATATAGCGCTCAGCATCCTCGTCGCTCACGTTCAGCCAGAACTGATAGAAACGATAAGGTGTGGTGCGCTTGGGGTCGAGCCAGATATTTCCAGACTCAGTCTTACCAAACTTCTTACCGTCGCTCTTTGTAATCAGCGGACAGGTCAGGGCAAAGGTCTCTACATCATTACCTAAGGTACGACGGATAAGTTCTGTACCGGTGGTCATGTTACCCCACTGGTCGTTACCGCCCAACTGCAGTTTTACACCCTTGTGCTGATAGAGATAGAGAAAGTCGTAGCCCTGGAGCAACTGGTATGTGAACTCTGTGAATGAAAGACCATCACGTGCAGTACCATTCAGACGCTGCTGAACGCTCTCCTTGGCCATCATGTAGTTCACGGTGATATGCTTACCTACCTCACGGGCGAAGTCCAGGAAGGTGAAGTTCTTCATCCAGTCATAGTTGTTCACCATCTCAGCAGCGTTCTCGTCCTTTGAGTCGAAGTCCAGGAACTTTGCCACCTGAGCCTTGATGCACTCCTGGTTATGACGCAGGGTCTCATCATTCAGAAGGTTACGCTCCTGTGATTTGCCTGAGGGGTCGCCAATCATGCCTGTAGCACCACCAACAAGGATGATGGGCTTATGACCACAACGCTGCAAGTGGCGCAGCATCATGATACCGCACAGGTGACCAATGTGCAGTGAGTCGGCTGTTGGGTCGGTACCCAGATAAGCGGTCACCATCTCCTTCTGCAGGAGTTCCTCTGTGCCAGGCATAATCTGTGCCAGCATTCCACGCCAGCGCAGTTCTTCTACAAAATTCTTTCTCATATTCTAATTTTTTATTTATGTCGATGTTGTGTTATCTCGTTATCACGAATGTTACGGCACGGGGTCGTACCCGCTTCCTCCCCAGGGATTACATCTTAAGATGCGCCAGATTGCCAGTCCGAGTCCCTTTATTGGACCATGTTTGATAATCGCCTCTTTAGCATATTGTGAGCACGTGGGAGTGAAACGGCAGGCAGGTGGCGTGAAGGGACTGATAATCCGCTGGTAGAAAATGATGGGTATCAGCAGTATCCACTTCAGCACGAGTGCGATATAATGCCATAAGCGCTTCATAAGCCTCAGTAAACAATCTTTTTTGCGATTCTTTCAAGCAGACTGCACACTTTATGGCTTATCTCAGCAGTAGGACAGGGGCGGTCGGAGAGCCAGATGAAAGCGATATCAATCGCTTTTCCCTCGGGAATCTTCTCAATGAGCACCTGTTTCTGTAGGCGGTAGGCTTCTCGTACTTGTCGTTTCGCACGGTTGCGGTCAACGGCGTGATGAAGCCTCTTCTTAGGAACGCTAATGAGCACCTTGACGGGTTCAGACCTGTCTTGGCGCTCTTGTTGCATATACACGGCTCTTAGTGGAAAGGCTGCCAGCGTGTGGCTTTGACCTCCACCGAAGAGTTCCTCTATCAGTTTCTGGCTGACGATTCGCTCCTGTTTCTGAAAACGAGCTGGAGCCGTCATATAATATATTCTTATATAATAAGGTGAATTAGTCTTCCTGCATCAGCAGATAGTGCTGCAGCGCACCTGTCATGGATGGATACTTCTCTGTGGGAGCTTCCAGATCCAGTCTCAGGCCTGCGTCATGAACAGCCTTTGCCGTGGCGGGACCAAAAGTTGCGATAGCGATATCACCCTGATTGAAATCGGGGAAGTTCTTGGTGAGCGACTCGATACCTGCGGGGCTGAAGAACACCAGCATGTCGTAGTCGAACGTCTTGATCTCTTCTTCAGTGAAGTCGTTGCTGACAGTCTTATACATCACGCATTCCGTGTGCTGCAGTTTCTTAGAGTCAAGCAGTTTGCTGACAGCATCGTTATGTACATCGCTCATGGGCACAAGATACTTCTCAGTCTTATGCTTCACCATGGTGGGCAGCAAATCGTCCATCTTACCGGTGGTGCCGAAGAATACCTTACGCTTGCGATACTGTACATATTTCTGGATATAGAGAGCGATGGTCTCTGTTACGCAGAAGTATTTCATGTCTTCTGGTATGGTGACACGCAGTTCCTTTGCCAGCGTGAAGAAATGATCAATGGCATGACGTGATGTAAACACAACAGCTGTGTGGTCAAGTATGCTGACTTTCTGTGTACGGAATTCGCGTGCACTCATTCCTTCCACTTTGATAAACGGGCGGAATACCAGTTCTACATCAAAGCGGTTAGCAATGTCATAGTAAGGTGACTTTTCGCTTGAGGGTTTTGGTTGCGAAATCAGGATCTTTTTAATCATTCTCTAATGTCCTAAAAATTTATTTTCAAATTATTGACCGTCATGAGCCATACTCCGCTGAATGCAAGCAATGGCGTTATTTCGAGGGCACAAAAGTACAAAAAAGTTTGCAGAAAAAAGCCTTTTTGCCTAAAAAAGATGAACCAACACTTGTAAAATGTCAGTATTTTGTTCAAAATCAGAACTGAACAGAAGTAAAAGATGCATTTTTCTACACTTAAATCAAAGAATACCAGCAACATGACTAATGGCAGCGTAAGGGTGGTAGAACAGGCGGTAATGAATAGCTGCACCTTAAATAGCTGTATTGTTTTTTTACCTCCAAAGAAGACTGGATCTACGACGAAATGCATCAACCACTTGCAGAGGAAGTAGCCGCCATAGAGTGCTGATAATATGATGATGTTGGTGAAAACTGTGTCCCGGACAAAGATGCCAGGTATCTTTTCTGATGCTGCTATATATGAGGCGATGCCTAACAGCATACAGTCAATCACTACGAGTAAGATCTCAAAACGTAATTCATTGGAGGTAACGTTGTTAAGTTCTTCAGAGTGAACCTCATAGAAGAAATTCCTCAGTTGCCTGCTGATAAAATTGCGTGTGAAAGCGATAGATGCTGCGATGGTGACAAAGCACAACAACAATGTGATGGTGGTCAGGTCGTCATTACCCAGCTGACTGGGTATAGGGTGCCCTAACACACCAAAACGACTGCTGTGTGCCTGAGCGGCACACAGCAGCGAGTCGTTTATCAATGGCTCAAAGCCCAAATGCGTGCTTGATGTCATCTACCCGATCCAGTTTTTCCCATGTGAACAGTTCCACTTCGATTGTCTTTGTCTCATGGTAGTGGCTGGTGAAGGTTTTCTTCACAATCTCAGACTGACGTCCCATGTGTCCGTAGGCGGCTGTCTCCAGATACATAGGCTGACGCAGTTTCAATGTGCGCTCGATAGCTTTTGGACGCAGGTCAAACAGTTCCTCAATCTTCTTGGCAATCTCGCTGTCGCTCATGTTCACGCGTGAACGTCCGTAGGTGTTGACGTAGATATTCATGGGTTTTGCCACACCGATGGCATAGCTTACCTGTACGAGCATCTCGTCGGCTACACCTGCAGCCACCATGTTCTTGGCGATATGGCGAGCGGCATAGGCAGCAGAACGGTCTACCTTAGAAGAGTCCTTTCCGCTGAAGGCACCACCACCGTGCGCGCCTTTACCACCGTAGGTGTCAACGATAATCTTACGGCCTGTCAGACCGGTATCGCCGTGAGGACCACCAATCACAAACTTACCTGTGGGGTTCACGTAGTATTTGATGTCGTCGTTGAAGAGTGCGAGTACCTTCTCACTGTGAATCTGTGCTTTTACACGGGGAATCAGGATGTTGATAACGTCTTCCTTGATCTTTGCCAACATCTTCTCGTCCTCGTCAAACTCGTCATGCTGTGTAGATACCACAATGGTATCGATACGCTCGGGGATGCCTGCATCGCTGTACTGGATGGTTACCTGGCTCTTTGAGTCGGGACGCAGGTAAGGCATCTGCTTACCTTCCTTACGGATGTCGGCCAGTGTACGCATGATGAGGTGAGCCAAATCCAATGAAACAGGCATGTAGTTTTCCGTCTCGTTGGTAGCATAGCCAAACATCATACCCTGGTCGCCGGCTCCCTGGTTCTCGTCATCCTCACGGTCTACACCGCGATTGATGTCGGCACTCTGCTCGTGGATAGCCGTCAGGATACCACAGGAGTTGCCATCGAACTGGTACTCAGCCTTTGTATAGCCAATTCTCTTGATGGTGTTGCGGGCAATAGTCTGCAGGTCGATATAAACCTCGCTGCGCACCTCGCCCATGATAACCACCTGGCCTGTCGTTACAAAACTTTCGCAGGCTACGCGTGCGTGGTCGTCGTAGGCCAGAAACTGGTCTAATATGGCGTCGCTAATCTGGTCGGCCACTTTATCGGGATGTCCCTCGGATACTGATTCTGATGAAAATAAATATGACATTTCTTACTTTGTAGTTAAATTTTGAGGGTGCAAAGTTACTGAGTTTTTGTGAGATAGCCAAATTTTAGCCTGTTTTTCGGTTAAAATCGATACGACAGCGCCAACCCCACGCTATTTGTCTCAGGCTGGTAAGTAGGCACAATCAGCATATCATCTTCCTTGTCCCAGCCAAGGATACGTTTCTCCATAGGCAACAGCCAGTAGGCGATATGTGTCGATAAGATGCCAATGGCCGCGCCTGCTGCCACGTCGTGCCACCAATGCCGGTCGTTGTAAACACGAAGACAGCCTACGCCGATGGCGGTACCATAGGCAGCGATGCCCAGTCCGGTGCCATATTCCATCCTTACCAGTTCGGCTCCCATGAAAGCTCGTGCAGCATGTCCTGATGGAAAGGATTTGTTGTCTGTGCCGTCAGGCCGTTCTTCATGAATCGTATATTTCAGGCCGCCAGCCAAAGCCGTCATCACACAGAAGGCCGTTCCCGTGGTGAGGACACGTTCCCTGCCCGTATGCTTGGCTTTGACGCCTAACCATCCCATACTGATATTTGCGGCCATAGGAGCATACTGCACATAATCATCAAGGTGCGTATGCTCATGAGCCTGCCCTTGGGTCTGAGACAAGGCTGTCCTGCTGAAACACAGCAGGACAGCACAAGTTAATATCAATGAGATGTCTCTCTTCATATGAAATCAGATTACTCCTCTGGCAACATAATCACCTCTGCACGGTTGCCTGGCTTCAGGAATTCCTGCATGAAGGCAGCGATGCTCTCAGGTGTCTGTGCCTGAACGGTAGCCTTGTAGTCTGTGTGGGTATCAACACCGAAGAGACGCAGACGGTTGATCTGACGCAGCCAGTAGTTGTTGGTCTTTGCCTGGTCGTCAATATCCTTCAGCATGTACTCCTTCACCTTGTTCAGCTTCTCGGCGTCAACGCTCTTGGCTAGGTTCTCTACCTCTTCCTTCATGATCTTGGTGGCGATGTCACCCTTCTCAGGCTTCATGGGGCAGTAAACGAGCAACTGTGTCAGTGTGCGGAAATCATCGCGTGATATGCCAGACTGAGCGGCAACGCTATAGGCTGCAGAAGCCTCCTCACGAATCTTCTCCGTGTAAATCATGGTCAGGATCTGTCCCACCATAGAAGTGCGAATGATATTCTGGAGAGAATAGTCCATCTTGTCGTTCATCCATGTCATCACGGCGATAGCCTTTGGCGTCTCCATCTTACGTGTGAAGTCGTTGATGACCTCGCCCTTGAAGAGCTTCTCAACATCCTTGCCCTTCACAATCTTCTTCTGAGAGGGCAGTGCGCCAAGGTACTTCTCAATGAGCGGGCGGATTGTTGCCTCGTCATAGTTACCAATGATGGTGAATGTGAAGGCAGCGGCATTGCTGGTCTGCTCCTTAGCCATCTGGAGGATGCGGTCGTAGTTCACGTTCTTCAGGTCCTCAGTAGCAAGAGGTGCCTGACGCTTGTCGTGGCAGGTGAGTGTGAGCGACAGAGAATCGCTGAACACAGACTCGGGCTGCAACAGCTTGTTCTTCAGCATCAGCTCCGTGGTCTTCATCATATTGTCGTATGACTCCTGATCCTTATTAATATTGGTGAAGTAGAGGTAAACCAACTGCAACATGGTCTCTACGTCGGCAGGTGTTGATGAACCGCTGATATGAGCACGGTCGCTGCTCAGTGACAGACTGGCGCTGGCAATCTTACCAGCCAGGGCTTTCTCCAGCTCAGTGTGTGAGAAGTTGCCCAGACCGCTGGCCTCTACAGCATCATCAAACATCTTGATATTGGCAAAGTCGGCCTCGCCATACAGTGAGCTACCGCCAAAGCCCTCACCACTCAGGATCACCTGGTCTTTCTTCAGGTCTGTCTGCTTCAGGATCACCTTCACGCCGTTGCTCAGGGTCAGTTCCTTGTAGTCGAACTTCTTGCCAGCCACTTCCTTCTGGATCTTACCAGCCTTGGGCATGGTAGTAATCAGGGGCTCGTTCTTGACATTATCTACGTAGGCTTCAATTTGAGTGGCGCGTGCCTCGTCGATGGCCTTCTTCAGTGAAGCCTCAGTGGGATAAACGGCACCCTCTTTCTCCTGGTTGAAGTTGAGTACCACCATGTTAGAGTCCTTATCCTCGAAGAATCCCTTCATCAGTTCGTTGACAGCTTCCAGTGGCAGGGCGGGAGCCAACTGCTTCATCACCTGATAGTAGTCATCCAGACTGGGGATAGGTTCCTTTGCCAGGTAGTTCTGCACATACTTGTTCACAAACTGACTGTTATAGCGCTTCTCCTTGTTAGAGTACTGCTTTTCCAACTGACTGATGAAGTTTGACTTGTAGCGCTGGTATTCTGTGGCAGTGAAGCCAAACTGTGCAGCACGGCGAGCCTCGATGAAGGCTGCCTTCAGAGCAGCTTCCGTCTGACCCTCTTTGGGCAGTACGCTCACCTCGAAAGCATCCTTGGTCTTTGACAGCAGGTACTGACCATAGTCTACGCTACCCTGCAGATATGGACAGTCGGCCTTCTGGGCCAGCTCAGCCAAACGGTCGTTGAGCATTCCCAGGCAGGCATTCTTCATGTAGTTGATGACCAGATACTGCATGTTCTCCTTGATCTCATCGGGGATAGGATCACTCTTGAACATCAGTTCCACGATGCTGTACTGCATCTCCTTATCCTTGTCGACGACGATGATAGCCTCCTTGTTGTCGGGCACGTTCTCGGCTACAACAGCAGCGGGGTTGGCAGGCATCTTGATAGGACCGAACAGGTTCTTGATTTTCTGTTCTACCTTGTCAACGTCCACATCACCGACCACGATGATGGCCTGGTTGTCGGGACGGTACCATTTCTCATAGTATGCACGCAATACCTCGGGTTTGAAGTTATCGATGATTTCCATCAGACCGATAGGCATGCGGTGACCATACTTTGAATTAGGATACAGGCGGGGCAGGTCACGCTCCAGCATACGCATCTGAGCGCTAGTACGCATACGCCATTCCTCATGAATCACGCCACGCTCCTTGTCTATCTCCTCGGCTTCCAGCAACAGACCGTCGGCCCAGTCGTGCAGGATCAGCAGACAAGAGTCTACGATACCCTCACGGGTGGTGGGCACGTTAGAGATGTTGTACACCGTCTGGTCGATAGAGGTGTAGGCATTCAGGTCGCGTCCGAACTTCACACCGATGGTCTCACACCATTTCACGATGTCGTTACCCTTGAAGTTCTTCGTGCCGTTGAAGCACATGTGCTCCAGGAAGTGGGCCAGTCCGCGCTGGTCGTCGTTCTCCTGAATAGAACCCACGCGTTGGGCAATGTAGAACTCGGCACGCTGTTCGGGCCATGCATTATGACGGATGTAATAAGTCAGTCCGTTGTCCAACTTACCGATTTTTACGTCGGGGTCGGTGGGGATGGCTGGCATCTGCTGAGCCATCGCTGTTGATGCGCCTGCTACAAAGAGCAGTGCAGCAACCAATAGTTTTTTGTAGTTTCTCATATCTATTGTCTTAACTCCTTAACTTCTCCAATTTCTTACAACACCTTTATGATACCCATCAGGTAAACCAGTCCGAAACCCAGCACCATTGAGATCATACCCATGATGAATCCAATCTTCGCCATATCCTTCTGCTGTACCAGGTTGGTAGAGAAGGCCAGTGCGTTTGGTGGGGTAGAGATAGGCAGAATCATAGCGCTTGATGCAGCGATTGCCACGCCGATAAGAACGGTGGCCGTACCGCCGATAGGAGCGAGTTTGTCGCCCATTGCACCGCAAACGATGGCCAGGATAGGCATCAGCAGGGCTGCTGTTGCTGAGTTAGAGATGAAGTTACTCAGCAGGTAGCAGATAGCACCACCGAGAATCAGAATCAGCAGGGGCGAGAAGGTGTCGAAGGGAATACTTTCAATGGCATTCTCGGCCAGACCTGATTTGTTCAACCCGTAGCCCAGTGCAAAACCACCAGCCACCATCCAGATTACACTCCAGTTGATCTGCTCCAGGTCGCGCTTGTTGATAACGCCTGTCAGGGCGAAGATACAGAAGGGAATCATAGCCACGGTGTTGGCATTGATACCTGTGAAACGGTCGGTCAACCACAAAGCGATGGTCACGAAGAAGGTGACAATCACAACGTTAGCGTGGAAACCTTTCTTCATCTCGCCGTCGATATTCAGTTCGATGGTCTTCTGTGTGAAGGGGAACATCTTCTTCAGGATCATCCAACTGATAAACAGCAGGATGATAACCAGTGGGAACATAAACATCATCCACTGACCGAAGCCCAGGTTCATGTTCAGACCCTCGGGGTCGTTCAGGTATTTCAGGGCGATATTATTTGGAGGCGTACCGATAGGCGTACCCATACCACCCAGGTTGGCTGCAATGGGAATACTCAGTGCCAAGGCGACGCGGCCTTTTCCTTCGGGGGGCAACTGACGGAACACGGGGGTTAGGAATGTCAGCATCATGGCAGCTGTAGCTGTGTTCGACACAAACATGGAGAACAGACCTGTTACGAGCAGGAAGCCCAGCAATACCATCTCACTGCGTGTACCGAAAGGTCTGAGCAATATTCTTGCCAGCTGTGCATCAAGACCAGTCTTTGTGGCTGCGATAGCCAGTACGAAACCACCGATGAACAGCATGATCACAGGGTCGGCGAATGTAGCCATCACACCTTTGTATGAGAGCAGTGGACCAACCTCTTCCTCGTTGACCAGTGGCAGAATACCACTATCCGTACAGAATAGTAGCATGATCACGATGACCGCTACCGATGTAGCCCACGAACTGACAATCTCAAAAATCCACATCAGTGTGGCGAAAGCAAAGATGGCAATGACGCGCTGCTGGATAATCGTCAGGTTATTAATGCCAAACCAGTCGGTAGGCATGAACCAAAGGGTTAATGTGACTAGCAACACCAGGAAGATCTTGATGAGTCTCAAGGTGGCATTACTTGGGTGATACTTGTGATTATGACGCAAGTTTCGGGCAGCCTGTACCAGGTGAAGCCCTCTGTAGTTAGTTAACATGTTATTTTATTTTTAGTGTTATTTGGCAGTTATGATTGTTCCCTTTTTCCAAAATTGTGCGCAAAGGTACATATTTATTATGAAATGAGCAAGTAAATGTAAAAAAAATCCTTTTTTATGCTATCTTTTTCGGAAAAAGGTAGTCGGATACGCTGGTTTCTATCTCAATGAGTTTGGGGTAGCAACTTGACGTGTACTGAATAAGTTTTCTTGACAAATCACTTTGGCTCCATTTTCTTGCTGATAGGACTATATTGCACAAAAATGGCCCTAAAAATTTGAGTTAACTCATTTCATGATTTGAGTTAACTCATTTCATGATTTGAGCTAATTCAAATCATCAAATGAATCAGCTCAAAATTATTATTGATTTAGCAAGAAATCCCGACGCAATTTAAGTAGTAAAAAGAAATTACATTCTCCGTTTTAGAGCATCTTGATGAGCAACTCGTCGTTTCTCTATCAGCAAAACAACGAGTTGCTCATCGAGACTCCACCTTTTAGCATGAAAACTTCGGCAACCGCGATAAATACTGTGTTTGCGCTAGGTGGGGTGTTGCTTCATCACTCCCCCTAACACCCCACCCAACACTCCCCCTAACACCCCACCCAGATGGATTGCTCCCCAAGATGTCCCGTAAGCGTATCCGCTCTGACGCCTTGCAGACTATAAGTCTTTCCATTTGTCTGGCAGCAGGGCTCTGTATTCCCTGATATCGGTGTTTGGCTGCATCAGCGCTGCCCTGTTGATGACATCTGAGATGTACTCGAAGAAATTAATCTTGTTGAGTCTACAAGAGCATGCCAGCGAATAAAACATGGCAGCACGCTGGGCTCCTTTGTGTGATCCGAAGAAGAGCGAGTTTCTCCTTGAGAGCGATATGTACCTGTTGAGTCTCTCAACGAGGTTGTTGTCCAAATGATAGTCTCCCCTGGTGAAGATATTTCCGATGGCTTCCCATTCGTTGAGCATATAGTGCACGGCAATATACTTGTCCGACTTGGGCAGCATCTCAGGGTCTGCCGCCATCCGGTCAAGCCTCTTGCGTATCTCTTTCAGTATCTTGGGGGCATACTTCTGTCTCCAGCGGAGGTTTTTCTCTACCGTCCAGCCGTCTGTCTCAATCCTATGATGATGCTCCATTTGGTAAAGCTCGTTTATAAGCCTGACTATAGTCTGTGCCTCACCGTCATCATCGCAGTCGAGAAATTTCCTCTTCACATGCTGTAGGCAGGAGAGTCTCGTAAGTTTTGCAGCCATCTTCCTGTAGGGATAGAATCCGTCTGACTGGAAGGTTCCTCCATAGTCGCCTATATAGTTAAGGATGACATCCTGTCCTCTTGATCCGTCGTGATAAAAATAATAGACCAGTCCTGTGTGCATGGCTGTCACTACCCAGATGTATCCTTTCTTCGAGCCCTTTCCGCCAGGCACCTTGACAAGTACGCGATGATAAGTCTCGTCGCCTGCCAGATAGTCGTCTTCCTTGACTGCCAGCCCCATCGCCTTGTACAGGTTCTCGAAGACGCCTTCCGTCTTGCGCAACAGTCCGTGAGCAGTACCCTTGTCCATATCGAAACCGTTCTCCGTAAAGTACTTGACGATACGCTCCACAGGCATGGAGTAGATGTAGCGCAGCTGGGCGATGCCTGCGATGAAGGAACCGTCGTAGTTCGAGCCCAGCAGGGGAGCTACAGGAGCCTTTCCCTCCATGACGGCTCCGTCCTGGGTATAGATACGTACGTGATATACCTTCTTGATGAAGCGCATGGGTACAAGGATGTAGCGTACCACGTCGTGAGTATCTATCAGACGTGCTTTCATCTCATCGAAGCATGAATCTGTAGGATAGACGTCCTCCTCCTCGACCTCCACCTCATAGTGATCCTTGCGTCTAGCTCCATAGTTGGTCCTTGCCCTCGGCTTCGGGGCGGAATCAGACTGCTGACTGTTTGAGTCTGGAGAAGTGGTACTTGATGCCGACACGGACGGAGTCTGTCTCTCCGATTTGTTCTGCTGTATCTTCGTCAGTCCCTTGATGACATTACGCTGTTTCTTCTCCTCCTGATTCTTCCGGATGAGCAGTTCCTCCAGCGATGACACCTTCTTGAAAAGCTCATCCACCTTACGGTTGGCTTCTTCAAGACGGTCATTTGCCTCCCTAAGCTGTTGCTGCAGGAAGGCATTCTGCTGCTGGAGCATACTGATAATCTCGTCCTTTTTCATATTACAAAGGTACAAAAAAGGAACGAGATTACCAAAGAAAAAACATACTATTTTTTTTTGTTTATTTTACTGATAGTCAGCTATTTGCGAAACCGCAAAGTTGTCAATTCTCAGTCTCCTGCGATATCTGACGCTTCGGAGGCTCACGCCCCGCATAATGGCAGAAAGTGTCCTGTAGGACATCTCTACGGCCTTCTGGTCAGGCCTGAAACGGGGTAGCTCAAAAGTCCCTTTCTCTAATCGCTTCTGATAAAGCAGGAAACCGTCACCATCCCAGCAAAGCAGCTTCACCATCTGGCGGTTCTTGCCAAAGAAGATAAAAACATCGCCGTTCAAGAGCGGGCGTCTCAGTTCATTACTTACAATTTTTGACAATCCGTTGATGCCCATGTTCATCCGCACATAGCGCTGGCACACATAATACTGTCTGCTTTCCTCTAATCCGAACATGGCACGCCCTCCCCGGAATAAAGTTTAAGGAATGAAACGACTGCATCGGCACTTCCGCGACGAATATTGATCATCGTCCCGTCAGGAAGTGTCAGGCTGATACCCGTAAGAAGGTCACAAGGACGGATGGGAACATCTGGTTCAGATGCCAGACGGACTGGAAGAATCGATGGTGCTGACGACATAGATGGATCCAACGTGTCTGACTCATTACGAAACTTGAGAACGCGGCTCTTCGCATCGTGCACACTGTAGCCACGACCGTAAAGCCACTTCTCGAAACATCGTTGCTTTACGTGGACAGAACGAAGATATGCTGCAAGGCGCAAGCGAGGCTGCTTCTCTAATTCTGAAAGAAATTGATGCCAGGTCTTCTCATGACGGGCATCGGCTGTCTGTAATTCCATATTTGCATATCTGTTAAAATGAATATGCAAAGGTACCGACTTTTGGGATACGAGTCAAGACGTCAAAGCGGATACGCTTACGATGTCCCGAATAACGAGGGTGTAGTGTTGGGGTTAGTGTTGGGGGGAGTGTTGGGGTTACTGTTAGCATAACACTAACCCCTCCGATTTCCTTTTGTATAAAGGCTTTTTCTGCGATTGGGTGGGGTGTGAGGGTTGTTTCAAAAAACGTCAAAAAAACGACCGAGATCATCAGTGATGACAGCCTCGGTCGTTTGCTTATGTAGTTTCAGTTTCTTTTGTCCTTATCTTACCACTTTCTTTCCATCCTTTACGTATATGCCATGAGTGGATCGGATTACAGGCAATCCATTTAATTGGAAATAGGTATCACCGTTTTTATTATTCAAACCATGATGGATTGCGCTCCGCAAATCATCTTCAGTATTATAAATACATATGTCGTTGTCTTCACAGAGTAGTAACTTTGGGAAAGCACCTGCCACAAAAGTGCCTTCAATTCCTGTAATTCCGCCTTTGATAGATCCAATACCTTCAATCCATGTGTCAGAATAACGATCGAGGTCTTCTCCGTCCTTGATGGATACAGAAATACAACGACGAGTCCGTTTGTCATCAGACCTGGAAAGAATCGTATCTGAAACGGCTTTGACAACGTAAACGACTCCTGTGGAGCCTACAACATTATCACCCACATTCAATGAAAAATCCATCACGATCTGCGGGGTTGTAGGATATGAATTATGCCAATAGTAAACCTTACCATCCTTCTCACCTATATACCCGTAGGTTGCCTTCCAATCCTTCGGTTCGTCTTGTATTCCGCGCATCCATCTCTTTTCAAGCATGCGTCTGAAGGGTATATCATCAATCAGCGTATCTCCGCTCAACATAATTATCTTGTCTTGATAGGATTCTCCTTCATAGACAACTTGTTTATATTCCATCCTCCATACTTTTCCTTCCTTCAGGAATGAATCGTACTCTTTCTGTGCATACGCCATGATGCTGCAATAAATCGAAAACAATAGAATTATATTTCTCTTCATAGCTCTAAGAGTTTTTAGTTATTGAATATGCATATTTTGATAGGTTTATTAGTGGGACTCTATGTAATCTGTGGCAAAATTAAACAAAATCTGGAAAAATTGTACACAAATCAGCAAGAAATATTCTCCTTTTTTTCGCCACTATTCTATATAACACGCTGTTAGGTAATGTATTACGCTAAGAAATATTTTTTATTCTTTTATCGAATAGCTCGGGTTTTTCATCAGAACTGAAAAACTTTTTAGACATAAACTTACGACGTTTGTATAACAACTTAGGGGTTAGGCCTGTTAAAATACATATCTCAGAGAGCGAGAAATTCAGGCGGATAAGCATACAAATGCGATAGTCTTCTTCAGAGACATGGTAGAGGGCGTTTATTCTATGAACAAAATGAGGCAGAAGCTCATTAATCATTTCATTGAGTCTTGTCCAGTCTGTTTTCTTCATCTTCTCTGCAGGGTGAGCAACAACGAACTGAAGTCTCTGATAGATATCCGTTTCAACAATTTTGGAATCTAATATATACTGAGGTTTCGTCTGTTGGCGCATTTTCTCTACCTCCTGTTGCCATTCATTTATCTCTTCCTGTTTCTGCGTCAGGAGGGCATCATACTCTTTCTGCTTCAGCTTTTCCAAGTCATATTTTGCCTGCTCTAGCATATTTATCTGGTGTTGAAACTCTAACTCAACATGTCGCATTTCAGTCTTCTTACGATGTCTCTGCCAGAAGATATAAAAGCAAGCAAGTATTGAAATAAATACGCCAAGAAAAAGTGAGATTGCAAGATATTGACGATTACGAGATGCCTCAAGTGATTTTGCCTCTGCAATTCTCTGTTGACGAGTAAAATTATATAAAGAACTTATGCGATGCACGCTTTCTTGATTGACATGCAAGAATGATGAGTCGTTGGCATTTGCAAAGAGACGTGCATACTTTGCAATAGAATCTGGGATTTGCAACTTTTCGTATACAGACAATAATCCTTTGTAGCCTCCCTCGTACTGTCCGTAATTAATAGCCTTATGAAAATAATGCTGTGCAGAATCAAGCTCTTCAACCAGATTCATATAGATGCCTTTTTCTACATAGTACACTCCACCCATAACAGATTCTCCATTGTTATCAAACAAGCCTGATTCGTTTCTATAGATGGCTAGTAACTCTTCTGCTTTAGGAATGCAGTGACGATTAAGGGCAATATGGATAGAGGCTGAAATGGCCAAAGCGGCATTTTCCTTGTGACCCTGTTGAAGAAAAAGTTCTCGTGCCTGATTCTCTACAATAAGTACACTATCAGTATCATTTTTCAGGAAATAGGGACCTGAAAGACGACCAACAGCTATTGCCTCCATAAATGCATCATTTCTCTTATGCGCTATTTCTGCTACCGATTTAATAGCTGATATTTCGTCATCAGGCAGAAACTGTGCATGAAATAGAAGACTCATCTGTCCGTAAACAGACATTAGCGTTCGAAAATCGCAATCCTCTGCCGCAGTATCAACCTGCTCTACAGCCTGCTGATAGCAGTCAATAGCCTGTGGCGCCTCGCCCATATCATGATAGACGCGGCCTTGCAGGTAGTGAGCCATCAAGCGTTCGTTGGGCGTGCCGTGACTGTCGAAATAATCTACGAGGGAATCGACTGTGGGGAGCCAGCGTGAAGAGAAAACAGTGTCGGTCTGATTGCAGGCCTGGACTTCGGCCAGCCTTTGGCGCATCTGCTTGCCATCGGTACACGATGCGATAACAAATGCTATAATGGTTAGTATAAAATAGGTTCTTAGGTGTTTCATCGCATGCAAAGTTACGAAAAAAAAGAGAGAAATACAAAAGGAATCTCTTTTTTTCAACACAATATGTTAGGAATAGAGTCACCCAGAAAGCCTATCACAGGTCAATTCGCGAAAGAACTTCGTGAAGCACTGGTTCGTGCTCGTACAGGCAATTTGAATCAGTCAGAAAAAAATAGCATTCTTCGTTCAGGAAAGGATTGTAAAAAATATAATGCAGTCTGGAAATAACGGAATCAAAGACCCGCCGATCTCTTCGCCCAGTTAGAGTAAGAGAGAAATATGTCATTCAGTAACCTGAAACTCATAGGGATATTGCTTATACTCTGGCGTATTTCCATGAGTCATTACATCTGCATGGTGTTCAGGGGCTCCCATTATAATAAGGTATAGATGCTTGAGGGGTTGGCCATTGGAAGTGAATGATGTTGCATTGACATCGCTATAGATGCTTTCGCCATTGGTAGTAATGCCAACAAAACCATAGCGAAGTTGGTTGCCACGCAGATGCAGATGGAAGATTGGCGAATTGAGGTTTACGCGATCGTCGAGTTTTATGGCATTGAATCCATAGCCCTCTGGCAATGACTTGGGACGAAGCCAACCATTGGAACAGGTCTCTAACTCAGTGTTGAAAGTAGCTGCATACTGACGTGTCTCTTTGTAGGCATGGTTGAAGTCGAAGTTCACAAGGTGCTGGTATCCGCGGAATATCTCGTCGCAGAAGGCTGACTGCGATAAACCGTTCATACGCTTGTAGGTCATGACGGGATCCTCGCCTATGACGCCCTGACGAAATAGTTCGGCAATGAACTGACGGCCGTGAAGGTCGCTCCACCACTGAAGTACATAAGGTGAGTGATAGATATTGTCCATATGCAGAAAGGCTTTATGGGTGAGTGTCTTGAATGCCTCGAAATGGTAGTTCTCATCAGTGATCCAGTCAGGGTTAACCTGCCAGAGCATCCATTGTGATGCCATTTCGAAAAATCCTGTACCGCCCCAGCACTGGCCAATGCTGTCGGCCATTATCTGTGCCTGGAAAGAGTGCCCCAACTCGTGGGCCATGCAGTTCATCTTTGTGTCCTGTATGCGGTTGGGTGCCACCCAAAGAGCTCCGATGAAGTTGTCGTAGGTGCCACCATAGGCTGTGCCGTCGAGTGAGTAGTTCACCATGACCATCATCTTGTGTTGGTCGGCCTTGCTTTGGTAGTGAGGGGTGACAAATCCCAGTGTGTCACGGAAAAAGTGATAGAATGTCTGAATGCGGTCACGCAGATTCAGTAAATTAAACGACATATCGTGGCCTTTCAACTGCGGTGGGTTGCTTACATCGTTGCCGAAGCCCCGTTCCCACATAAAAATAAGGTCATCGGTCTCGATGCTCCGATTCAGTGACCACTTCGACGTGTCGGCTTTAAGATTCATACCCTGCAAGTCCTTTGGTATGTAGAGCTTCTTCTGTGCATATACCAGATTGCTCACCAATGATATGGTGATAAGACACAAGCATTTGATTGTAGTATTCATAGTTACAGTTTTTTTCTGAGTTGCAAAGGTATATGTTTCGCCTGATGAGCTCTAACACATTAGACCAAAATGATAGCAAAATCGTCTAATTGACTCACCACATCTACCTAATTTTTTAATTATTTGCAGAAATAGTGAAGGCCAAATTAAATAGGTTAAGTACTATAATACCCCCAAAAACCTCACTCGAGTGAAATCATCGATTGAGCTAGGTGAATTCATGAAATCACCCGGCTCAATTCACGATTTGAGCTATATATAGTAAGATTACCTGCTTTTTGTGCTGTTTTTCTACCCTGCTTGCCATCGGTACACGATGCGATAACAAATGCTATAATGGTTAGTATGAAATAGGTTCTTAGGTGTTTCATCGCATGCAAAGTTACAGAAAAAAAAGCGGATACGCAAATCTGCGCATCCGCTTTTTTATTTATGGAGTTAATACTTATTTTACCTCCCAGATATCATTGGTCTCGAGCAGCTCCTCGAAGTTGTGATACTTCTTCTGAGCGCTGACCTCAGCGAGCTGTGCGTGAACGGCATCGTTGTAGGTAGGAGCATCGACGTCGCGAATCACACCCAGGGCGATGGGGAATCCATCCTCAGGCGTCATCATGGCGAGCTTCAGCTGCAGGGTGTTGTCCTCGCAGTGAGCATCGTGAACGAGTACGTCGTCGATGGTGTAGCCGTCCTTGCCAATCTCTACCACCTTCAATCCGAAGCCCTGCTGTACGAGTCCGAACTCATTGTTCTCACCGAACACGAGTTTCTCGCCATGACGTACGTAGATGGCGTTCTTCTTACGACCCTCGTTGTTGTAAACCACATCGTGGCAGTGGTCGTTGAAGATGACACAGTTCTGCAGTACCTCAGTAACGCTGGCACCCTTGTGCTCGTAGGCAGCCTTCAGCACCTCCACAGTACCCTTGGCATCAGTAGCCACACAACGGGCGAAGAAGTGTCCGCGGGCGCCGAAACAGAGCTCTGCTGGGCGGAAGGGATCCTCAACGGTGCCGTAAGGGCTTGACTTAGACACGAAGCCACGGGGTGAGGTAGGTGAGTACTGACCCTTGGTCAGACCGTAGATACGGTTGTTCAAGAGGATCATGTTGAGGTCGATGTTTCGACGATTGGCGTGGATGAAGTGGTTACCACCGATAGCCAGTCCGTCACCATCACCTGATACCTGCCATACGGTCAGGTTGGGGTTAGCCACCTTGGCACCTGTAGCGATGGCAGCGGCACGACCATGGATGGTGTTCATGCCATAGGTAGCCATGTAGTGAGGCAGACGGCTTGAACAGCCGATACCAGAGATAACTGCTACGTTCTCGGGAGCTACGCCAATCTCGGCCATAGCCTTATGGAGTGAAGCCAGGAAGAAGTGGTCGCCACAACCAGGGCACCAACGGGGCTGGCCTTTCTTAAAATCTTGTGCTGTATAACTCATAACGGTTTACTTCTTTAAAATGTCCTCGAATGCGTTAACTAACTCTTCTACAACGAAGGGCTGACCCTTGACCTGATTGAACTGAGCAGGTACGAAGTTGTCGACCTTCATGCGCAGATAACCTGCCAACTGACCCATATTCTGCTCGGCTACTACCACCTTCTTGTACTTCTTCAGTACCTCGGCGGTGTTCTTGGGCAGCGGGTTCAGGTACTTGAACTGTGCCTGAGCTACCTTGTATCCCTTAGCCTTCAGCTCGTCCATGGCAGAGTGCAGGTGGCCGTAGGTAGAACCGAAGCCTACAATCAGCAGGTCGGCATCATTCACATCGCCATCTACTTCGAGGTCGGGCACCTGGATATTGTCAATCTTCTGCTGACGCAGACGAGTCATCAAGTCGTGGTTCTCTGGGTTAGTTGAGATAGCACCTGTCTCTGAGTCCTTCTCCAGTCCACCGAGGATGTGTGCGAAGCCCTCACGACCAGGAACAGCCCAGTAGCGGGTACCGTTCTCAGCACGCATGTATGGTGTCCACTTACCCTTCAGTTCCTCAGGAACATAAGGAGGATTGATAGCGTCGAGCTGAGCCATCTGGGGCAGTTTGAAAGCGCCAGAACCGTTGGCAATATAAGCATCGGTGAGCAGTACCACAGGCGTCATGTGCTCCAGCGCAATTTTGGCAGCCTGGTAGGCAGCATCGAAGCAGTCGGCAGGACTGGTAGCAGCCATCACAGGCATGGGGCTCTCACCATTACGGCCAAACAATGCCTGCAGCAGGTCGGTCTGCTCAGACTTCGTAGGCAGACCAGTAGCAGGACCGCCACGCTGTACGTCGAGTACCACCAGAGGCAACTCCATGATGACAGCCAGGTTCATGGCCTCGCTCTTTAGGCAGATACCAGGACCAGATGTAGAGGTGACACCCAGAGCACCGGCGAATGAAGCGCCGAGAGCCGAAGCACAACCAGAAATCTCGTCCTCGCACTGTACGGTGATAACACCGCAAGACTTGTGCTTAGAGAGCTCGTGGAGCACGTCGGTAGCAGGGGTGATAGGATAAGAACCCAGGTAGAGGCGCAGACCAGCCTTCTCGGCAGCTGCGATGAAACCATAGGCTGTAGCCTTGTTTCCTGTGATATCCATATAGCGTCCGGGAGTCTTCTCCTTAGTTTCTACACGATAGACGTTGATAGCGTTTGAGTGGGTGTTGTGCCCATAGTCCCAACCAGCCTGAATCACCTTGATGTTAGCCTCGGCGATAGCGGGTTTTTTGGCGAATTTCTCCTTCAGGAAGTTGCCTACAAGGTTCAGGTCGCGGTCGAACAGCCAGCATACGAGACCCAGCGCAAACATGTTACGGCATTTCAGCATGGCCTTGTTGTCCATGCCAGAGTCTGCCAGACAGTCTTTCACCATCGTGGTCAGCGGGCACTGGATGACGCGATCGGGGTCGATACCCATCTCGCCCAGATAGTCCTCAGTCTGGAACTGAGCTTTCTCCAGGTCCTTAGGACCGAAGGAGTCGGTGTCGATGATGATGGTGGCACCTGGTTTGGCATAGCGATACTGTGTCTTCAGGGCAGCAGCGTTCATTGCTACCAGCACGTCGCACTTGTCGCCAGGGGTGTAAACCTTACCTGCACCGATGTGTACCTGGAATCCAGACACACCTGTCAGTGAACCTTGCGGGGCGCGGATGTCTGCGGGGTAGTCTGGGAATGTTGAGATACCGTTACCTACGGTAGCTGAGACCGTAGAGAAAATGTTGCCGGCAAGCTGCATGCCATCGCCGGAGTCACCTGAAAAACGAACGACCACTTGGTCGAGCTCTTTCACTTCCAATTGTTCAGCCATAATATATATTGGTTTAATAACGTATTGTACTACTAAAAAATCGACCGCAAAATTATTCATTTTTAACGGGAATACCAAAGAAAATACGTAAAAAATGCATATTTGTAGCAAAAAAGCCGCAAATATGCATTTTTATTGCGATAAATATGCATTTTAGTATTCAAATGAGGAACCACCCAGGAATTCACGCAACAGAGAAGTAGGCGGAATCTGGTCCTCGGGAATAGGACGGATATACTTCAGGAACTTGCGCAGACGGTAAGCCTCGGCATATTCTGGACAGTCCTCGGGAACCTGTTCCAACAGAGGTTCTGCCTGACTCTTGATTACTGCCAGTTCGAAGAGCATGGCAGAATTGAACATCTGGTCGCAGTTCTCCTGGAAGGGGAATATCCATTTGTTCTCGCCCTTACGTACCGATGGCCAGCGACGGATGGTCTCCTGTGCGGATACCCCGCGATATTTGTAGTCGCGAATGATGCGTCGCAGCAGTCGGTTGTCGGTAGTGGGGATATAGTTGTGATTATCGAGCAGCAGCGTGGTCAGTGCCGAGGCATACACACGGTATATCTGTTCCTGAGGCACGGTGGCCATGAGTTCGGGGTTCAGAGCGTGGATACCCTCAACCACCAGAATCTGGTCATCCTCCAACTTCAGTTTGCGGCCGCTCTTCACGCTCTTGCCTGTGGGGAAGTCGTAACGGGGAAGTTCTACCTCCTCGCCACGGAACAGGGCATTCATCTGCTCGTTGAGCAGGGGCAGGTTGAGTGCATGCAAGTTCTCGAAGTCGTAGTCGCCGCTCTCATCGCGTGGTGTCAGTTCACGATCCAGGAAGTAATCATCCAGAGAGATACCGATTGGCTTGATGCTGTTCACTGCCAGTTGCACTGACAGACGCTTGCAGGTTGTGGTCTTGCCACTTGACGACGGACCGGCGATGAGTACCAGTTTGATGCCTTTGCGGTTGGCTATCTCGTCGGCAATACGCGCAATCTTCTTCTCCTGCAGAGCCTCACTAATCTGAATGAGGTGCGAGCTGAAGCCCTTGTCGATACATTCGTTCAGGTCGCCAATGGTGCGCATGCCCAGGATGTCCTGCCAGCGGTGGTGCTCCTTGAAGATGCCAAACATCTTGTCCTGCATGATAAGCTCACCCAACTCGTCGGGGTGCTCGCGCGAAGGGATGCGCAACAGCAGTCCGTCATAGTATTTCTCCAGTCCGAAGAGATAGATCTGTTTCGTATTGGTGAGGATGGAACCATAGAAATAGTCGTAATACTCGTCGATGTCGTAGAAGGTGGTGTAGAGCGAACCGGTGCTCTTCAGGAGTTTTACCTTTGAGAAGGTGTGCAAGGCGTTGAACATCTCGATGGCCTCCTTGGTGGTTGTCTCATGACGATGGATGGGCATCGCTGCGTCAATAATCTCCTGCATGCGCTTGCGGATACGGCCGGCATCCTCCAGCGTCACGGGATGTCCGATGTTCAGGTCCACATAGTAACCATTGCTCACAGGGATATCGATAGCCACCTTGCAAGGCGTGTACAGGTCGCGTACGGCCTTACAAAGGATGAAAAACAGGGTGCGCGTGTAGGCACGCTGGCCCGATGCCGAGGTGATATCGAGGAATTCCACGCGTTTGGGTTTGTAGATGCGATAGTGCATTCCTTCCACCTTGTTATTTACATGTGCGAGGATAGGCTCGTGCTCCATGGTGAGATTCATCAACTGCAAAGCCTCACTGAGGTTACTTCCCATGGGGATATCATAGTCCTGCCCATTGTTCAGACAGGTTACTTTTACTGTTTTTTCCATATCTTATATTGTTTTATCTGCATTTTTTTTATTCGTTTTAGGGCATGCGAGTGCAAATATACGAAAAGTTTTTTATTCAAACATGCAATTGTATGAAAAAAATTCGTATCTTTGCACGCAAAAGCAAACTAAAAAGAACATTCATAAAGTTATGATGCTCACACTATTTACCATGCTCGGCTCATTGGCACTTCTCATGTTTGGTATGAAGTCCATGAGTGAAGCCTTACAGAAGATGGCTGGTCCGCAGCTACGTCATGCCCTTGGAGCCATGACATCCAATCGTTTTACAGGTCTTTTAACTGGTTCGGTAGTTACCGCCTCTGTGCAGTCATCAACGGCTACAACCGTGATGACTGTTTCGTTTGTTAATGCCGGACTGCTCACCCTGACGCAGGCTATCTCCGTGATTATGGGTGCCAATATCGGTACCACGTTCACGGCATGGATCATCGCCCTGGGTGCGTCGTTCGATATCAGTATCGTGTCCTACATCGGATTCTTCCTGGGTATCATCCTCATCTATATGAAGAAGCACCGCTATATCGGTGATTTCCTCTTCGGACTGGGCCTGCTGCTCCTGGGACTGACCACTTTGCGACTGACGGGTCAGAAGATGGATCTGGGACATAATGAGGCTGTGCTGAGTTTCTTCAACTCGTTCGACATGCACTCTTACTGGACTATCTTCGTCTTCCTGGTGATGGGTGGCGTACTGACGTTCTGCGTGCAGTCGAGTGCTGCCGTGATGGCTATCACCATGCTGCTCTGCGGTAGTGGTGCCATGCCTATCTCCATGGGTATCGCCCTGGTGCTGGGTGAGAATATTGGTACAACGATTACATCTAACCTGGCTGCCCTTTCAGCCAATACACAGGCTCGTCGTGCAGCCTTGGCACACATGTTCTTCAATATCTTTGGTGTTATCTGGATTCTGTGTGTGTTCTACTGGTTCGTAGAGGGTGTTGAATTGGCTGTGCAGTATGTTGGTGGCGAACTGTTTAACCAGGATATGACCAGTCTGCCGAAGGAGAAATACCTCACTTTCGTGCTGGCAGCCTTCCACTCAGGCTTTAATATCATCAATGCGGGCATCCTGATTTGGTTCATTCCGCAGATTGAGAAATTTGTTTGCTGGGTTATCAAGTCGAAGAAAGTGGACGAGGAAGAGGATTTCCGCCTGCACTTCATTACAGCTGGTATCATGAAGACGCCGGAACTCTCTGTGCTGGAGGCTCAGAAGGAGATTCAGGCTTTCTCCAACCGTATGCAGCGTATGTTTGGCATGGTGCAGGAACTGCTTGACCTCTCGTCAAGTGAGCGTCGCAAGGAGAAGAACAACGAGCAGGACTTCAACAAGCTCTACACCCGTATTGAGAAATATGAGGGCATCAGCGACAATATGGAACTTGAGATTGCCAAGTATCTGGAGAATGTGAGTGATGCTCACCTCTCTGACGATACGAAGGGAAAGATTCGCGCCATGCTGCGTGAGGTCAGCGAGCTGGAGTCTATCGGTGATGCTTGTTTCAATATGGCGCGTACGATTAATAGAAAATATGCGGCTAAGTCCGATCACTTCATTGAGAAGCAGTATAATCACCTGCATCAGATGATGGGGCTCACCGACCAGGCTCTTACGCAGATGAACAAGCTGATGCTGGGTCGCAAGGAGGCATACGACGTGAACCGCACGTTTAATATTGAGAACGAGATCAACAACTACCGCAACCAGTTGAAGGCTCAGAATATTATCGATGTGAACAACCAGGTTTACACCTATGCAGAAGGTACGATCTATATCGACCTTGTGAACGAGTGTGAGAAGTTGGGCGACTATGTGGTCAACGTCGTTGAGGCCCGTATGGGTACCAGGCAAAAGGATGCGTAACTCTGCACACGAAATCAGCGATTTGTTTCTATCGCAGAAAAAAGGAATCCGTGGTTTACATGGATTCCTTTTTCTCTAGGTAGTCGCAGTAGATGCGTGCCGCGGAGATAATCTGGTTGACGCAAGGGCGCTGCTTGTAGTATTCTGCGGTGCGCTCTGAGGCTTCGTAGGTTAGGGGTGCCCCCTTCTTGAGTTTCAAGAGTTCGGCACAAATCAGACTGCCGTGCTCTTCCTTGAAGTGTGCTGCCAGTTCCTGTACCACTTTATAATTATAGGACTTCCCCTCGCGATCGCCAGGGGTCACCGAACCGCAATCCAGTCCTGCTAGTAAAGCTAATGCGTTGAAGGCACCACACGACAGGCGTAGGCGTCCGATGCCACCGCCAAAGCCGGCGCTCATACGCAGGGCTTGTTCTTCGGTATAACCATAGAGATCGGCAAAAGCAGCCACCACTGACTGTGAGCAGTTGAAACCCTGCATAAAGAGTTCCTCTGCCTTGCGGATACGTTGTTCCCTGTCTATTTGCATGATGCTATTCTGTTTAATGCTTCCAGTAATAATGCCTTGGTACACGCTATGTTCAGGCGGATATAGCCTTCGCCGCTTTGGGGACCATACATGGTGCCTGGGTTCACCCACACCTTGGCATTCTGCAGCAGGTGGTCGGCATATTCCTGAGAGGAGAGACCGGTGGCGGTGATATCTACCCATGGCAGGTAGGTGCCTTCAAGAGGCGTCATTTTCCATTGGGGGAGGTTCTTTGCGACGAAATCGCAAAGAACAGTGTAGTTATCCCAGAGATAAGCGTTGAGTTCGTCTAGCCAGTCCTCGCTCTCGTTATAGGCTGCCATCAGGGCTACGGGACCAAAGGGATTCACGTCGCACACCTCATTAATATTGATGGCACGGTCCAGTCGGCGGCGCCATTCGGGTTGACTGCAGATGATATTGGCAATCTGCAGACCGGCTATGTTGAATGATTTCGAGGGCGAGTTCAGTATGACGCTGTTCTGTCGGCAGGCCTCGCTCACAGCCGCAAAGGGCTGGAAACGATGACCTGGCATGATGAGTTCACAGTGAATCTCATCGCTCACCACCTTGACACCATATTTCATGCAGATAGTGTTCATGCGCTCCAGTTCTTCCTTTGTCCATACACGACCCGTGGGGTTGTGAGGATTACAAAGCAGGAACACGGTGGTTTTCTCGTCGGCACATTTCGACTCGAAATCCTGCCAGTCAACCTCGAAGCGGTTGTCGCTGCTGCTGAATTGCAGTATGCTCTCTGATACCTCACAGCCGTTATTACGGATGCTGGAAAAGAAACAGTTGTAGTCGGGCGATAGGATAAGTACTTTCTCTCCTGGCATTGTCAGCGCCTTGATGGCAACCGACATGGCAGGCACCACACCGGTGGTGTAGAGAATCTCTTCACGGCGGATGGTCCACTGGTGGCGACGCTGGAACCAGGAGATAATAGAACCGTAGTACGGCTCTTCTACAATAGTATAGCCAAAGATGCCATGCTCCATCCGTTTACGCAAGGCAGCCTGAATGGCTGGTGCTGCCTTGAAATCCATATCGGCCACCCAGAGGGGTATGACGGACCCATTTGGCATCTCATCCCACTTCACACAGCCTGTGCCGCGACGGTCTACTATTTCATCGAAATTGTATTTCATTGTCTGGTTTCTATCACACAGTCGTTGGGCTGTTTCACGTTCTTGTCGATGGTGATGCTGCCGATGCTGTCTGCCACGATATGTCCGCTTGAGGGGTTCTTGATATTCTCAATATGTCCGCGGATGTCGGCATTGACATGACTGTATTCAAACACGCGGTCGCACGATTTGTCGAAGGTACAGTTCTCGAGCACCAGATTGTCGGCATAGCACAGGAGCTGTTCGCCAACGAGGTGACAATTCACCAGGCGTACATTCTTAGAGTGCCAGGCCAGGTATTCACCGTCGAGCACGGAGTCGTAGATGTTGACGTTCTCGCATTCCCAGAAAGAGTCTTTTGTAACGATGTTCGCATTTCTCAGTTCCACGTTCCTGCAATACTGAAACACGTATTTTGAGTCGCATTTCAGACCATCGATTCGTACGAAGTCACAGAACATGAACGGATAGGTGCCTTCATGCAGCTCAAGATTCTTTGCCTCAATGAACTGGCATCGCCAGAATGTCTCGTCGGCATCATTGATAACAACGTTGTCCAGGTGGAGATGGTGCATCTCGCGGAACATCTTTGGGGCATCGATACGTGTGTCGCGCATCAGCAGGTAGCTGCTATACCAAAGGGCTGAGCGGGCACCGGCATCAAACTGACAGTCTTGTATGATGAATTTATCTACATGCCAGAAGGGGTATTTTCCCCAGAAACGGCAGTTCTCGGCTTCAATGTCCGAACATTCCTTGATGGCGCTCTCGCCATCGCCAATAGTGACATTCTCGAGTCGCAGATGGTGCGACTCAAATAGTGGGCGTTCGCCCTCAAAATGCTGATTTTTTATTAATTCCATTATTAGTATGTTGGTTTTTCGTGTGCAAAGTTACAATCTTTTCTGCATAAAACTGCAATAATATGTTTCAGTTTACGATTTATTAATTATCTTTGCACTCAAATAAACAATTAAGACTGTGTGTGTTATGAAGAAGAAAATTGTTGTGTTGACAGGTGCTGGCATGTCTGTGGAAAGCGGGTTGCGTACATTTCGTGATGCTGACGGCTTGTGGGAGGAATATCCCGTGCAGCAGGTGGCTACTCATGAGGGATGGGAGGCCAATCCGACGTTGGTGACAAATTTCTATAACATGCTGCGTAAGAAATGCTGGGGCGTAAAACCTAATGAGGGACACAAGCTGGTGGCTGCCCTGGAAGAAAAATATGAGGTCACGGTGGTGACGCAAAATGTGGATAACCTGCATGAACAGGCCGGTTCGACCAAGGTGATACATCTGCATGGTGAACTGATGAAGGTGTGCTCCAGTCGTGATGTGGACAATCCGCGCTTCCAGCAGACGCTGACGCCTGACAACTGCGAGATTGTGCCTGGTACAAAAGCTGGCGACGGCTCTCTTCTGCGTCCTTTTATTGTGTTCTTTGGTGAGGCGGTACCCTTGATATCTGTGGCCGCCGAAGAAGCTCAGACTGCTGATATCTTCATCGTGATAGGCACCAGCTTGAATGTTTACCCTGCTGCCGGACTGCTGCATTACGTGCGCCCGGGTGTACCTATTTATCTTATAGACCCCAATCCTGTGAGTGCTGGAAGTGAGGTGAAGCAGATTCAAAAAGGAGCCAGTGAGGGGATGCGCGAATTGACGCAATTACTGATGTAAAGTAATTTGGTGGAAATAGAGAGAAAACTCGTTTTGTTTGATTAATTTTTGTTAATCCCGTTAAAATAAATAAAATTTAACGGGATAATCTTCTGTTTTGGTACTTTTGTAGTCAAAAAAGACTATATTTGTATTTTAAAAATGTAAAAGTGCGTAAATTATGTATACGCGTAGAGCCATAAACAGTAGAATAAAGCAACGCGTTGCCCTATTAGTAGTGCTGATAATTTCTGTCGCGTTTTCAGAAACTATCAGTGCCCAGAAAGTGGCTGTGCGTAATAATCTGCTTTATGACTTAACGCTGACACCAAACCTCGGTATTGACGTGAAATTAGGCGACCAATGGTCGGGAGGCCTGAGTGCCGGTTTCAATCCTTGGCCAACAAGCGATGATGTTAGCAAGAAATGGCGTCATTTGCTGATTGCTCCTCAGTTGCGCTACTGGACGAAAGGTGTTTTCGAGGCTCATTCTACCTACTGGGCACTTAACTTGATTTATAGCCATTACAACGTGGCCGATGTGAAATTCCCATTTGGCATGTATAGCGATGTGCGCGACAAACGTCTGCAGGGCGACTTGGGTGCATTGGGCGTGTCGTTTGGATATACTTGGCGCCTGAGCCGACTGTTCCGTATGGAGGCTGAGGCTGGCATGAGTGGTGGCTATGCATGGAGTAAGCAGTATGCCTGCGGACATTGCGGTACGTATGAGGGACGTAATGACAAGGCATTCCTGATGCCGAAGTTGGCGCTGAACCTGGTATTTGACCCAAGAAAGAAACCTGTACCAGAGCCAGAACCCGTTGTCGTGATACCAGTGGATACCATGAAACCAGAACCTATCCCTGTAGTGAAGCCTGATATCATCAAGCAGTTGATGGCGGAGAATCCTGTGCTTTGCGATATCTCGGATTACCGACCCTACGACCCCACGAAACCTATGCGTCGTGACTCTGCCGCTTTGCTGGTACACTTCGAATTGGATAAATACGACCTGAAGCGTGACTTCCGCCAGAATGCCGCAACACTGGATCGTGTTATCAGTCTGACGCGTCAGATTGTGGCCGACTCTACTGCAGAGGTTCGTCTGATTCAGATTATCGGTTTCGCCTCTATCGAGGGTCGAATCAGGCACAACGAGATGCTGGGTGAACAGCGTGCTATTGCTCTGAAGCGCTACATCCAGAATGCTGTGGAAGTGCCTGACTCCATGTTTGAACTGAACAATGGCGGTGAGGCATGGGCTGAGTTCCGTGACCAGATTGCCGAACTGATAGAGAAGCACGATGATAAGTCGGGAACTACGGTTGCTGAACTGAAGCGTGCCATCAGTATCATAGATAATGAACCCGCTGCCGACCATCGTGAACAGCGCCTGCGTGTTCTCAACGGCGGACGTACCTGGAACTATATCAAGGAGCACGTTCTGGCCGATCAGCGTAACTCTGGATATATGCGTATTTACCTTGAACGAAAAAATCCTTAATTAAGAAAATACTCCTTAACTAGCAAGAAAGAAAACCTTACCAGAAGAAGAGTATAAATCTCTAACCAAATAATACGAATTCCCTAACCAGAATAAGTGATTTTCGGAAGAAAGTAAAAGAATTAAATATTAACTAAATCTTTGCAAATAATGAAAAAGCTTCAATTACTAGCCTACGCAGGAGCGATAGCACTGCTAAGCACAGGAATCACAGCCTGCTCTGATGATAACCTTACACAGGAGGTTACCCCCAGCCCAGGTTACAACCCAGAGACCAATGAAGTGAATGCCGACTTCGTGTTTAACGTGTCTACAGGTACGGGATCTACTACCCGAATGAGTTCTGAAAACGTTCAGGCTGCTATCACCACTTCATCAACCGAACTGTTTCGTGGTATTGACAATGCGAAACTGTTCACTTACAAAATCAGAAATACTGACAATAGTGGTGTAAAGGATGGCTGGCATATTGCATACGCCCCAACACCAACACCGGTTGTGAAGATGTTTGACCTCGGAGCTGTTATGGGTAGGGGCTCAATCGCGCCTGCCAGCACAGACAAGACTAAGTCGCGCCGTGTGGTGGAACTGAACCTCCCAGTTGAGACCAACACTCTCCTGTTCTACGGAAAGGCCATCAAAGATGGAACAGACGTGACACAGGGTGCAGTGGATATGGAAATTAGCGCAAATGGTAACATGAATGCCAATTTCTTCCGCCTCAAGAAAATTATTGCTGACGGCTCAGACAAGCAGACAGAGTTCCTTCAGTCTGAAACCTTGATATCTGCTGTGCTGAACAAGATTATCCGCTCAAGTTACACTCTCCCGGCAGACCTGACCATGGACGGAAGAACAATCCCTTCAGGTAGGACCGTCAGGTGGCAGGACTATGTGACTATCACAAGAGATGGAACCGATGGAACCAAAATCACCAGTATCGTGGCAAAGACCACAGAACCAGTCTACCCGAGCGGTGAGTCGGCACCTGCCATGAAAGCTTTGGGAGAAATCCTTGCAAATACTTATGTGACCTTTAATACAATCTATGTCAGAAACTCAGAAAGCGAACTCCGTGCCGGTTCAGGACCAGCCATCAAGCGTATGATGAACGACCTCTATACTACTATTGCTGCCGTAAGGGATGCATCTGCAACTAACGTGGAGGAGACAATGGCTAAACGTTTGGCAGGGGTTGTTTGTAACAATATCGCAACTTGTTTCGACACGTCTGCTGGATGTGAGTGGAAAGCGAACTCTAACCTTAAGACCTTTACAGAATTGACTGCCGCTCAGGTTGACAAGATAGGCGACGATGAGAAATTTACAGATTTTCCAAAGACTGAGTTCAATTTACCTTATGGTGCAACCATACTCCAGATTTCTTATAACCCGACATTGGATATTAATGCTCCTGAGTACTCCTATATGGGTGCCGTTCCTACTTACGCAATGGGTGGCTCTTCGGGCTCAACCTCAGCCTTTGACCCCTCAAACTGGGTTTATGCACCGGAACTTATGTACTTTGGCAACAGTCCAATCCGCGTGACTGACGCAACCAAGAGTACTGCTGATTATCCTGACGGAACAACAAACTGGGTAGATAATGACAATTCTCAATGGTCCGATTGGGCAGACAACTCGCATGTGAAGTCTACCACACGCTCAGTTGCCATGCGCAACTGCATCAATTATGCCAACGCCCTGCTGAGAATGAACGTGAAGTACGGAACTAATGTCCTCAAGGATAATAACCACCAGATTCAGTATGAGCGCAACAACGGCGCCAACGAGCCTGATAACGTAATTAACGTGGCAAATGCAGGTATGTTTCAGCTCACAGGTATTGCTATCGGTGGTGTAAATCGCTCAGTAGGCTGGAACTTCCTGCCACGATATGACGCAACCGTTGATGGTACTAGTGGTGAACAGAAACCTAAGTTCGGTTGTATGGTATATGACAGCGCTATCCCAGATGGAACTATTCCAATGGCAACAGGTACTGCTGGTGGCGGTGCCTCTGCCTACAACTACACCCTCTTGTGGGATAACTGGGATGACGACCTCAAAGGTTCGGCTCAGCGTGTGGTATATGTAGCCCTTGAGTTTAAGAATATGTCAGGTAAGGACTTCTGGGGAATGAACAACCTCATCCGCAAAGAAGGTACATTCTACATCACAGCCAAGCTTGACCCGGATGCAGTCTCAGTTGAGGGTAAGACTGCACAACAGGTTATTGACGACAAGTCACTCGGTATTACTTGGCCAGATACCTACGAAATGCCTCCTTACTACACAACAGATCAGGCAAATGCCGCTCATGATCCAACCCTTGATTCCAAGACCATTAAGGAACGCCGCGTATTCATGCAGGACTACATGACAGACGTGACCTTCGTGCTTACAGAGAACTCTTTGAAGTATGCCCTCGTAGCTGTGCCTGACCTGCGTTCTACTCAGATCTCACTTGGATTGAGCGTTGACCTCCACTGGCGTGAAGGCTTGAAGTTCGGTGATGTAAATGTTGGAGGCGGACAATAATATAGTGTACGCGTACATGCGTGACGAATAATATGAAGAGGTATATGAACATATGGAACCAGATAGGCAAGATGATGGCACCTTGCCTACTGGTTCTATGCCTCTTCACAAGTTGCTCGATGATTGACGACAACTTGGACAACTGTACGCAGTTGGACTATGAGTTGCAACTCATCACGAATATGACGACGGAGGTGCAGACACAACTCACGGCAGAGACTGATGTCAGTGTGGCTTCCGTGTTGCGTGCTCACTTGTCGGATATCTTCACCGACTATGCCCACGATGTGGACTTGTCGTTCTACGATACCAAGGGTGACTCCGCTCGCCTGCATCATGATGAGCATATCATGGATGCCAACCAGCATAGTTACACACTGTACATCCCTCGCCAGAAGTATATGCACCTGGCTGTGGCCAATATTGTGGACGACCCACTTGTTGACCTGATGTATGATGATCGCTGCTATACGGCGCAGGTGGCTTTGAGAGACCTGGCTACCTCACGAGGAGCAACGTCGATTCCTGACACTATCGACTCGCAGACAACGGGGCTGTTTACGGCCCGTCAGCTCATGGAGATGATTGAGGGTATTAACCAGACCTTTAACGTGAAGTTGTATATGTCCAACTGTGCTGCTGCCTTGGTGATGGACCCGCAGGGTCATAGCACCGATGGCATCAAGGTTTATTCTACTGGCTTCGCCACTGCATTTAATATTGCTGACAGTTCTTACGTGTTCAGCAATCCTTCGCCTATAGTACGCACAAAACTGCTGCATAGGGAGTCAGAGAATGATAACCTCACCTTCTGTTCGGTGACCTTCCCTTCGCGAGAGCCATTGGCTACCCGTACGGTGATAGAGACTGAAGAGCCGTTTATCGCTCAGCCCGATGAGAATGCCTTGTGGGAACTCCGTGTTTATGTGCCACAATCAGACGGCACTATTACAGAGACAGTACTGCGAGTGAAGGAGCCTCTGCGTGCTGGTCAGTTGAAGATTATCAAGTGCAGGATAGGCAGTAATGGTGGTATAGAGGTGGATGGTGGCAGTTCGGAGGTGAGTACCTCTGTGACGCTTGACTGGAAAGATGGATTGGAAATAGAGACATGAGGAGCCTATATTATTATAATAAGGTGTTGATGGGAGCAGTACTGATGGGGCTGTTTCTGATGATGGCTTGCACTTCTGATGATGATCAGGGGGCAGGCCAGCCCTTGCGTTTGGTGAATGCAAACCTGACAATCTCTCTGCCCAAACGCATTGCCAACATGCATCGCATCACCCGTATGTCGTCGGACATCGTGCAGGCTAATAGTGATGAGAACGATTTCCGTGGCCTGTCCGACGTACACATGCTTTGCTTCAATCAGTATCCTACCCAGTCCTCGAATAATCTGGGTAACATTATTGATATTAAAACCTCTGGCAGTCAGGTCAACGATACTGTTACAGAGGAAGACTATTCCCTCTGTCAGGAGATAAGTATCCCCGTGGGTACCTCGCACTTTGGTTTCTATGCCCGTGCCGATGATGCGCCCAAGACACACGCAGAGCGTATGAAATATGGTGTGATAGAGACGGTGGGCTTAGGTCGCAGTTCTTATCAGGGAAATAGTGGTATCCGCTTCCGTCCTGTACAGATATGCACATCGAGGGACAGCTTGGGCGACAGTCCTGCAGGACATGCTCTTCTCCGTTTGCTGGATGACCTGATGAATACCACCGTGGATGTGGCTGCTCCTAATAACTGCTGGCCTACGGCAGGCAATCTCTACATGAATGAGGCCTGGCAGCAGATGGTGCAGCTGACCACGCTATCTTCTTTTCATATCCAGACGATGCTGGATTATGTCTATAGGATGATGAATATGGAAAGCCCCGATGAACAGGGAAAGGAATTGGCAGAGGCTATATCTGCGAAGATTGCCAGTTGCTGTGTGGAGGTGCCTGATTCGCCCAATAAAAAGCTTATCTTGAAAGATGAGTATCTGGGCTTCCCTGCTGACATCAACCTGCCTGATGGTGCTGCCCGCATCAGCTGGAACGCAGCAGAGAAACATTTCGTGGTGCCCAGCACTTATACTTATGGTAATAACCTTAATGCTACGTCAGTCACCGACTATGTCTACCCTATGAACCTGCAGTATCAGGTATTCTCTGATTTGCTGGCTTCTGAAGAGCAGGTCATCAATAAGATTGAGCCTGCAAGTAGCGATACGTTGACCGCGGATACAACCCAATACAAGAATTGGACAGACTTGATTAACAATGGCTATGCCGGTGCCGACAAGACCGTTCAGCCAACGACTCAGTCGGTGGCGATGGTTCAGCAGGTGCAGTATGCCGTAGGACGTATAGCAGTAAAAACGCGTATTGGTACTGGCACCATCTATGATGCGAAAGGAAATTATGTGCCTGCTTTTGATGGCATGTTCACCCTGAAAGGCTATGTGGTGGGCGGACAGCATGAGGTGGACTATGACTTTCAGCCCATGACAACCAGTCGTGCCTATGCCATCTATGATACAGATGTCAACGGAGGACCGCAACCTCTGAAACGCCGTTATTTTACTGAGCAGGATCATATCCTTGCACTCGGTACGGCTCCCAATACAGCCATCCTCATTGCTTTGGAATTGGTAAACAATGGTGATGACTTCCAAGGAGCTGATGGCGTGATAGTAAAAGGGGCCACCTTCTATCTGGTGGCATCTATGAAGCCTCAGGATGGCATCAACTATAGTGAGACGCTGAATCAGATTGTCAGCAAAGACCGATATACCTCTGTGAATATCACAATCAATAGTCTGGCAGAGGCAACCTATGGCTTACCCAATATGCAGATACCTCGTCCGATGGTTGGCCTGAGTGTTGATTTGAAATGGGAGGAGGGACTCTGGTATGATGATGTTCCGTTAGAGCCAGTAATATGGTAAAACTATGATAATGAAATAACCAAAATGATAACGATATGAAGAAATCTAAAACACTTACCTCAATGATGACTGTCGTCCTTGGTGGCTCGATGGTTTTCACCGCTTGCTCGTCGTCTGACGATGCGATTAATGAGCAGCTTGTTTATAATGAAAATGGTCAGGCTGGCGTAAAATCAGAGTTTGTCATCTCTATACCCCGATCGGTGGTTGGTACTACCCGTATGAGTAACGATGTGACACAGGAGAGCGGCAGTGTGAGCCAGTTCCGCGGCATCGATAATATCCGTCTGATTCCTTTTGATGCGAAGCCTACTACGTCATCTGCTAAGCTCACCGACATCATGCGACTCAGTTCCATCACCGCCTTGAGTAGTCCTGGTGCCGTGAACTACAAGGTCTATAGTGATAAGTTCGTACCAGTAGGTACCAAGTACTTCCTGTTCTATGGCAAGGCTATAGATAATGCTGCCGATGAGGCTATCAGTTTACGAAGCGATAAGTTCAAATATGGCATTCTGAATGCGAAAGGCTTGTCGGACGATGAGTTTACAACTGTCAACGACATCCTGTTCTCGCCAGTTCAGATCAACACCAATGCTGCTGCTCAGGCAGGTGACGCCACAGGACAGGCTATTGTGGCATTCCTGACACAACTGGCAAATATCAGTGTATCGGGTGTTGCTGCTCCTAATGATAAATGGAGCACTACCAATAACTTGCCGTTGGCAGCCCTCTATAAAAATTTCCTGGGCTTGACAACCGGTTCTTCCAATTCGATGGCTATCATGTTGAGCAGACTCTATTTCTCGATGGATATCGTGAAGAGCAATGATCCTGCCCGTCCTTTGGCCGATGCTATCAAGAATAAGATTTTGTCTGCCTGTGCATCAGAACCAGTCAACAATGATCCTGTGAACCTGGTAAGCATTTATAGCGGCTATCCTGGAAATATCGGTCTGCCTGATGGTGCCGTTCGCTTACGCTGGAATCAGATATCAAAGATCTACGAGGATATCACTGCCAACTATAGCAAGGGCTTCCGGATGAAGATAACCGACTATGTATATCCTGCATCCCTGTGGTATTATGCCAATACCCCGCTGAAGGCTGCCACAGAGAAGAAATCTGACCAATATGATAATGCAGGCACATGGAGTGGCGTGATTAATTCGGTATATAGTGGTGCTGAGGATGAGGTGGAAGCCGGTACGCGTTCCATTGCCCTGCGTAGCCCTGCCAATTATGGCGTGGGTCGCTTGCAGACCAAGGTGAAGATGGGAAGTGGCACCTTCTATGACGGTAACAGTAAGGAGGTGAATGTCTCTGCTGGTTATACCTTGAAAGGTATCCTGATAGGTGGACAGAACAGCGTGGGGTATGACTTTGCTTCCAAAGGTGATGAAAATATGGCTATCTATGACTGTATGATGTCGTCAAACAGCATCATTGCCAAAGCCGACTATACTACTTCTGCCAATCAGACACTTGCCTTGGAGACAAAGAGCAATCAGGTGGTACACGCTGCCCTTGAGCTTGTAAATAATGGTGATGCCTTTATGGGCTTCGACGGTATAATTCCTCATGGAGGCACATTCTATCTGGCTGTAAAGCTTGATCCTACAACCGCTTCGAACTATAAGAATCTGGGTGACGATGATGATCTGAATAAGATCGTGATGCAAGATCACGTTACCAAGTTGACCGTGACTATCAAAAATGGTGGTGCTACTGTTGACCGCAACAATGATGGCACGCCTGATGTCTATATCAAGGACGAGAATGGTGTTCCCACCGGTGTTGATGTTGATGGCGACGGATTAGTGGATCCTTACGATATCGATGGCGACGGAAATGATGATGTATTCATCACAGACCCTGTTCATGGTGGTCCCGGTTGGGATATCGATAATGATGGTGAGGTGGATATCCATGTGACGCCTGATCAGGAGACAGGAAAATATCCTGATGCGCCCAATAATCCCGAGGGACTTGGTGGCGCCACCAATGGTGTGCCTGACCTGACAAGTCCTGGTATCGAACTGGGTACTTCTGTCGACTTGGAATGGCAGGAGGGATTGATTCTGAATCCAGAAATCTAATTTATTTAAATCTGGCAGAGAGTGATTAGAAGAAGATTATATCGCATGTTGCTGATGCCTGTGCTTCTGGCGCAGGCATTCAGCGCGTGTACTTTCGTTGATCAGACCATCGACGATTCTTCTGAAAACTCTCCTCTTGGAATCGTAGACTCTGTTGCCGTAGGTTTAGGAGTCAGTTTTGAGAAAGGACATACGGGACAGACACGTATGTCTGCTAATGCCACACAGACTAATGGCACTTTTCGGGGAATATCAGACTTTTTCCTGATTCCTTATGCCACGGAAGGGGTGATTGGGCCTAATGACATCCCTCTGAAGAAGAACATTGAACTGGGGCGTTATATCAGTGAGACGCGTCTCATCAATAATAACAATGCAGCCTTCTATAAGCCCGTCTACGTACCTCGTAAGACGGCTTCATTCCTTATTTTCGGACATGCTCCTGCTGGCACGGATCCTTTCGCTTATGGCTCTCTTTCTGGATTTGAAGATATTGAGAACCATACCAAGCCAAGCGACATCACCTTCTCGCTGAATCCTATCTATACAGAAACCGGAATTCCTTCTGTAGCGCAGGAATTGGCTGACTTCCTGACGGGTATTGCAACGATTCGTTATGAGTTGCCGGAAGGCTATTATGGAGATATCTTCTACCGCGTGTTGCGTCATCCAGTCTATGTGTGGAGTAATCCAGACAGTTATGAGCATGAGGGGCTGGCTGATGCTTTCTCGCTTCTGTCAAATGACGATAGAGTGATGGGTGGTTCTTCACAACATGTCAGTTGCCTATTGACAGCTCTTTATAACAGACTCTATCAGGTGGCTACCTCTGATCCTACAGCAGTGAGTTATTACGTTAGCAGTAATGCTCCGACACCCGTAGGCACCATTTATCCATATAGAGAACTGGCAAAAGCTATTCGTACAGCAATAAATAATTCGGATTTTGTGCAACTAAGCGGTTATGGAAGTAACGTAACCGTTAGTCTGAAGACTCCTCGGAATCAGTATCCTACAAGTCTCAAACTGCCTGATGGCGCTGCTGCTATCCAGTGGAATGCTGATGCACAACAGTTTCAGGTGGTATTGCAAACAAAGGCTTCTGCAAAGGTGTTGAGTGCCAGTCGTATCTGTTATCCTCCATTACTGTGCTATTATGGCAATAGCCGTATCAAGACATCGGATACCGACTCAGAACAGGAGCATTATGTGTCTTCTAATAGCTGGAGTCAGATTCTGGATGAATATCAGAATTCATCGGCTGTGGTCAATTCAAAAACACAGTCGATAGCCGTCAAGGATGCTATCAACTATGGTGTGGCCCAGTTGCGTGTTTGTTTAAAAAGTCCGCTGAGATTGCTTGACCGGGGAAATATACATGAGATCATGTTGACTGGAACGAACTTCCCCCTGACGGCACTTATTGTTGGTCCGCAATATGATGTGGCGTATAATTTTGACCCGTTGGCATCATCCGACGAACATACGGTTTATGACCCACGGATTATTGATGAAGATAACAAGACAATTTATTTGTTACCGTATAATGTCGCTACGGCCTATGCCAATACCTTGGTATTGCCTACCAGAAAGGATGAGGTGATCTACCTGATACTGGAGTTTGAAAACAGGAGTGGCGTTGACTTTGTCGGGGCTAATGGTATCATTTTGAATGGCTCGAAATTCTATATGACAGCGAAACTTGACCCTGCGAAAGCTACTGGCTATAATGCTGACGACAACACAATGAACCGTGTGTTCTCGCAGGATGGCTATACAGAGGTGACCTGTGTGGTGAGTGACCTGAAGGGCGCATGGAATGTGGTGCCCGACACACGTGACCCGCAGTTGGAGATTGGCGTGTCGATGGAAATGAAATGGACACATAGCACGACAACGAATGTGTTGCTGGATTGATATGATGAGATATTTAGTACTGATACTGACCTTAGTGCTTGCTGCATCTTGCGGGCATGACTCAGAGACTACGTCTTCTCTGAAAGATGCTGGCGTGCTGAATATCTATGTCTATCCGGCAGACGACCCGATGGTGACTCGTGGTGACGAGGGACTGATTAGTGCAAAGGTTTTGGAGAATGCGGTGAAATCTCTGAAGATATGGATATTCAAGCATGCAGGAAGTGCTGCCACGGACTTGCCGCTTCACTATCTGGCGCCGGCAGAACCAGAGTTGCAGGGCAGTCGTGCAAAACTGTTTCAGATAGCTTTGACGGAGGAGCAGGTAAAAGCGATAACAGGTGATGGCAATCAGGTGGATGTCTATGTGCTGACAAATGCAGAGAGTATCGGCTTGGGCACCTTGAATGGCAGTTCCAAGCGTAGTGAGGTACGCGATGCGGTGATTGCGTCCGGCTATTTCGGAACAACCAGTCTGACAACGGACATCTCTGCAGCCGGACTGCCGATGGCGGGCTGTGCGGAGAATATCTCTGTTCAGGGCTCCTATCCTGTTCTGAGCCTGCCCGTGGTGAAGCTGACACGTTGCGTATCAAAGATTCGTTTCGTGATGGCTCAGAACAAAGATGTGGATGCGCAGTTCTCTATCACCAGTATCCAGTTGCATGGCAACCAGTTCCCTGAGACGGAGCATGTGTTTAATACGACTGCCAACCCCTACTATATCAGCGACGGATATGTGACAGACCCTGTATCCATCACACCTCCTGCTGTCGTGGCAAAGACGGAGCGTATTTTTGATCTTGTGTATAAGTCGCAACAGATACAAGACTACGAGGATATCCTCGATAAGTTTGTAGCGGATGGTGAGGTCTCGCAATTAGGACCATATTATTTCCGTGAGAGTGACATACGCCTGTCGGGTACGATTGGTTATCGTATTGAGGAGAATAATCAGGTGTATAACAAAACGGTGAACTTCCAGATGAACGAGGTTCCTGGCAACTATAACTTCAGCAGAAACCATTCCTGGATAGTCTATGTATATTATCTCGGAGGTGAGGAACTGCGTATGCTTCAGGTATATATCCGCTCATGGGAAGAGGCCGAGAGAGAACGTGATTTATATAATTGGTAAGGAGTGTGGTGATGAAACGTAGAATGACGATATATGATAATCTGTTATGGACAGTCTTACTGCTCATGATATGGTGTGTGTCGTCATGTTCTGATGATAATGAACCTATGGACGGGGATACGTTGCAACTGCTTTCCTACAGTCGTGAGTTTGAAGACGTAACGCGCAGCGCTACTGTGCCTGCAGGCTATCAACTTTATTCTGTGCAGCATCCAGAGGTGGCAGAAGAGGGACACGCTATCTGCACGTATCTGACTGTCGCGCCTCAAGAAGCAAGTCTTCGACGCTTTGTCTATGAGACAGACCGCTGGCATTCCAACGCCATCGTGAAGGACGGAGTGGACTATTATATCTATGGCTATCTGCCGATGAATGCGGTAGAGGATGTAGGGATATCTCCTTTCCAGGACGACTATAGTCTGGGTGCTACGCTTCATTTGTCGGGGATAGATTTTTTCTCGAATAAGGATATCAGTCTGATAGTCGGGGTGAAGGGTACTGAGAGTGTTGATGCCAATGTTGAGGTGAAAACGGGTAATTTCCTCTATCAGGCAAAGGGACGTAATCATAATCATGTCTATCTGCTGTTCGATCATCTCTATTCTGCCTTGCGATTCAGCATTCGTGTCGATCAGAATTACGCGGAGATGCGGAAAATTCATATCAAGTCAATCGTGCTGACATCCAGTGCAACATCAAAGGTGAATGCTGATATCGTGATGAAACCGGGTGCTACACCTATTAACAGCATCACTTACACACCGACAGACGAGGCAAAGGGAGAATATATGCTGCTAGATACCGAACATGAGTTGACAACAACCTATGAGACCTTAGGTGTTCCAACTTATTTCGCCAGTGGTGCCAGCGTGAATCTGAAACTGCAATGTATCTATGATGTGTACGACAGGAAAAATAACCTTGTACGTAAAGACTGTACCAGCGAGAATAAACTGCAGGATGTGCTGCAAACTATCAAACGTGGTGAGAGGAGAACGATAAAACTGACAGTGAAACCAACCTTCATTTATGTCCTGTCCGATCCGGATCTGGACAGTCCTACGGTGGTAACTGAATAACAATAGGAGAATGGACAATTGAGAATCAAAGATACGATAATAGGCTTCATGATGTTCCTGGGCGCCGTGACGGCTCAGGCACAGATTACCATTGGTGGTAACGTCTATGGCGGTGGTAATGCCGGTGATATGAACGGCAAGACGAGTGTTACCGTGCGTGCCGGCGATATCAATGGCTCGGTCTATGGTGGTGCTCGTCAGGCTAATGTGGGCGGTCATACCTTCGTCAATATCGATGGCGAGAATATGAGTGGCGATATCCTTATCAATTATGTATATGGTGGTAACGATATCGCAGGAACGATTGGAACATCGGTCTTGCCAACGAAAACGGTTCAGAAAATCAATCAGGCTACCAATGAGATTACCTATGAAGAGGTGCCGCTGCTGAAAAAGGCAGAAGAAAATGGTATTGACAATTCTTATAATTCCTTGGTTCTCACCACAAAAGAGAAGATGGTAGGTTCAACCCAGCCATACAAGATTTATATTGGACAGGTCTTTGGCGGTGGTAATGGCGACTATGACTATACTTCGCAGACGAGTGAGTTCTATGGTATGGTGAAGCCGGAACTGAGAAAGGCGTATCTGGAAATCCGTGGCGGTTCTATTGTTATCCTCTATGGCGGTGGCAACAATGCCACAGTGACTGAGGCAACAGATATTTGTATTGATAATGAGAGTGCAATTACCTATGATATGACAGATGAGAAAGGTAATAGTAAACTGACTACCGAACGTCTGAAAGCCATGGGTATTTTCGCTCTTGGCAGTGCTGGTGAAAATGTGGCCACGAGTGATGCCTACCAGTTCTCTCGTGTGTTTGGCGGAAATAATAAGGCACCGATGGATATTCGTCCTAAGTGGCACCTGAACAGTGGTAAGATACGTAACCTGTATTCAGGTGGTAACCGTGGTGCGATGACATACGAGAAAGGTATCTTCCTGCCGGTGAACTCTGACGCTTTGGAAATCAATAATGTCTATGGTGGCTGTCGTATGGCAGACGTGAATCCAGGAAAGGCTATCGATGAAGAAACCATCGAAGGTGTGCTCTGTCCGGCTGGTTATGCAGCCCGTGTGCATATTGGTGGTGGTAATATCTATAATGTCTATGGCGGTAATGATATCTCGGGCATGGTCTATGGCGGTTCGGCAGTGGGTATCCACAGCACGGTCAATGGACATGTGTTCGGAGGCGGTAACGGTTCTTACCCATATACAGATAATAAACAGCTGAAGACATCCGACCTCTATGGTGATTATTTCTACGATGTCAATGATATCCTAGGGCATAATAGTAATACTGTCTTTACCGGACAGGAGAGTGCTGAGGCACTTTATCAGTTCCGACCAAATACGGAGGCTGTGACTGTACGTCTGATAGGTACGGAGGCAAAGCCAACCTATATCGGCGGTTCTGTGTACTGTGGAGGCAATAGCGCAACACTACGTTCTACGAGTAGTACGGCAAGAGCTGAATTGAAAATTGGTGCCAATGTCTATGCTCACCAGGTGTTCATGGGCAGTAATGGTGAGAATATGCTGACAGAGAGTGTGCTGGCGCGCTTGGCTAAGTATGTGGATGAGAATGGAAACACCACTGACAACACGTCTGATGCCGACTTCAGTCAGATGAATCTTCTTGATGCCACTCAGTTTGCTACCTATATGAAAGGCTGCGAGATGGGCATCAAACCACGTGTGGTGTTCGATCCTGATTATGTGAACAAAAAGACCTATTTCGGCTCGTTCTTCTGCGGCGGCAACAGAGGTAGTGTGAATACTGAGGGTATGAACACTATTGACTTTAACTATGGTGTGATTATCTATGACAAGCTGGTGGGCGGCAGCAATAACGCTTATATCAAACCTACGCAGTATAATGCGGCTTACAATGGTGGACTTATAGGCAATGCCGACAGTGCACCGGAGGGAAAGATCGGAAACAAGCTGACGCTGAACCTTTCCGGTTTGGAAATCAGACCTATGCGATGGAAGACTGACTCATATGGAAACTTGATATTGGATAATAATGGCAAGCCACAGCTGGAATGGAATGTCTATACGAATCTGGGTGTGAAATCAGGAACACCGACGACGATAGGCGCGACGGATACAAGCGGTGGTAATACGACTACGGATGACTTGAACCGACGTCTTGTTGGTGGAAATATCTATGGCGGCTGCTATAATAGTGGTCATGTGAATGGTAATGTGATTATCAATATCAATGCCAGTCTGGTAGATACGAACGTTCTCTTCGACAAGGTGACCTTGGATGCAAATGGTGAAGAGAAACTCTTTGCAAGTGATGAGCTGCATCCTGGTAACGACAAGTATTTTATTGAGGAACGCCGCACGGGTGTCATCCGTGGTCAGCAGGGTATTGACGTGCTGGGTAAGGGCCTCAACGTATTTGGCGGCGGTAAGGGACGAGATACCGAGATATGGGGTAGTACCACCATTAACCTGAATGAGAAATCGTATGTGTTCCAGATCTTCGGTGGTAGTGAGGAAGGCATCATCGGTGAAGCTACTGGCACCTCAACAGAGCCTGATGGTACTTATGCCAATGGTGTTTATTCCTTCAATGGCAAGAGCTATCAATATCATCCGAACTACAGTTGTTATGTCAACTTGAAAGGTGCTAAGGAAGGTGTTCCAAAGAGTGCCACAAGTAGCGATGAGATGGCCGATTGTGAGTATATCTACGGTGGTGGCTTCTTAGGTCCTATCTGTGGTAACACAGTGATTAACCTTGGTAAGGGACGTGTCTACCAGACCTTTGGTGGTTCTTGTAATGCTGATATCCTTGGTCATACTGAGACCTACGTGGGTAGGCAAGTGAATGCAGACGGCTCTTTCACAGAGGGATTCCCTTATGTTCGTGACTATATATATGGTGGTAATGACCTGGGTGGTCGTATTCTTAATAAGGCCGATTTCACCAGCAGAATACGTCAGGGGGTAAGTGGCCTGACGCTTCCAGGCATAAATGCAGCCAAGGAGGTGTCGGCTTATACAGAGTATACGCAGGGACATCTGGTGGGAATCTATGCTGGTTGCTACGGTACATATGACTATACGGAATTGCAGTTCAGGAAATTCTTCGATGAACATGGCATCGCAAAAGTGACTGCTGATGCTATCTATACCAAACCACGAATGGATAATGCCTTCGTGAATTTCCGGCCAACAGCGACAGCCCTCCTGAAGAATAATGCCAATAACACTGTGACAAAGGTCTATGGTGCCGGACAGGGTAGTCCAGGTGATGCTGACCGTGATATCATGCAGGACCGTAGTTATATCCTGATTGATATTCCGCAGGATATGGAGAACTACAAACAGATGGAGGTCTTTGGTGCCGGTGCATGGAGCGGACTGGGCATGAGAGAATACGTAGCTCCTATAGCGACACCTAATGCTACGGAGAAAGCTGCCCTGGATAAGGTGTCGGCTATTATCGACCTGCCTCGTGGTCAGATTAATGCTGTCTATGGCGCCAGCTATCAGGAAGGCTTCACCCGTCGTACGGAAGTGAATGTGCCTGAGAAATCTACCATCAGTCTGAATAAACTTTTCGGTGGTGCCTATGGTTTGAGCAATGACACTATCTGTGATGCCTATGAGACGAATGTGAACTGGAATAGTTCTGATGCTCTTGTGGGATATATCTTTGGTGGCAACAACAATGCACGCCGAACGCTCTATGGACGTGTGAATATCAATGCACCAGTTTGGACTAATAAGACATCCGGGTATATGGCTTCTGTCTTTGGTGCTGGCTGTGGTGAGGATACGTGGTCACAATATACGGAGGTGAACTTCAATAAAGGGGCACAGGCTTATATTATCTACGGTGGTGGTCAGAATGGTCGTGTTTGTAATGTGGCTACAGCCCGCAGGATGTCGGTGGAGGAATTTAATGATCCTACCTATAAAGGACTGGCTATTGGCAAAGACTACGAAGAAGACGGTTTGAAGAATCCTTTGGCAAAGCCACGTCACGATGGCAGGAAATATAATACCAATGTCATAATCAACAAGGGCTCTGTCGTCGGTTCTTACTTGGGTGGCTATCAGGTTGGCGGTGGCTATGCCTATGGTGGTGGCATGGGTACCGTTGGTAAGAACAGAAGTGGTGATGTCAATGGCACTACCTATATCGCTCTGCTTGGTGGACTGGTTGAGAAGGATGTTGTTGCTGCAGGTTCTGTCGGTTCTGTGTTTGACCGTTACGGTAATCTGACGGATGAGTACGATAATCCCTTCGAGGCTTCTACTACGGCCTATATCGCTGCAGGTGTTGTCCGTAATGTGTTTGGTGGCGGATACAAAGGTAGCGTGGGTAAGCACAAAACTACGGAACCTTTGTTGGATAACGAAGGTAATCCTATAAATGACAAGCAGGGAAATCCCTTGATGGTAGAGGTGGATGCTAATCTGAATGCCTCTACCGAGGGTGATATCCCTGCTCAGGCAAATATCATCATCGGTATTCGTAAGGACCAGGTAACCGAAAGTCTGAAGAAGGCTATGAAATACCTGAAGGATGAGGCTGCAACTAATGGCTATGATACCGATACGGAGAATGACTATCAGTATGGTTATTTTAATGGCGTACCTGCCATCCAGCGTAACGTTTATGGCGGCGGTGAGGGTGAGACTGAGAAGGGAGGCCGTGGCGGTGCTATCTATGGAACGGCCAATGTGACTCTCAACAATGGCTATATCGGTTATGACTATATCAATGGTGATTTCATTGAGAAACTGAATGATGAGACCTGGACGGTGAGCGACAGTATCGGTCGCCTGAAGGACTATGGAAACATCTTCGGTGGCGGCTATAGTGATAAGAGTAATGTAGACGAGACCAATGTCGTGATGTGGGGTGGTATCGTTCGTGGTAGTGTACACGGAGGTGCTGAGATTGCCGCTATCGGACGTGGTGAGACGACTGAGAGTGGTGAGGTGAACCATATCCGTACGTTCGGCAAGATTACGAAGCCTGGTAAGACTCATGTGACCATGTATAATGGACATGTGAAGCGTAATGTGTTTGGAGGAGGTAAGGGCTATAACGTCTTAGGATTTGGTGGCTCCAATGATCTCTATACTGATGGTTATGTATTCGGTCAGACGGAAGTCTATATTCATGGTGGTGAGATTGGTACTGCAGAAGCTGTAAAGGAAGGCAAGAACTATGGTAATGTGTTTGGCGGTGGAGACCTGGGCTATGTCTATAGTAAAGGCTTCGATAATCCCAAGACAAAGGCTGACAAACAGGCCGGTATTACTACGGGTTCTCCTCAGCACTACTACTATTATTACAGGGAGAATGGTGAGGATAAACTGATAGAAGACTGTAAGGTGGTGGTTGAACCATACCTGCAGGTAAAGGCTGATCAGGCTACAATCAACGGAAAGACAAAAAACAAGTATGAGTATTTCGAGACCAACGACCTGAACACACTTCCGAAAGATAAATCGGCATGGGCTGGCTTGTTTACAGGCGATAAGGATGCCAATGGCAATCCTGTTCCAGGTGATACCGAGGAGCGTGGCGTGCTTATTCATAATGCTGTGTTTGGCGGTGGCAACGTGTCGTCAAACAGTGATACGCATTATGCCAATGCTACGACAGTCTTTGGTAATACCACAGCCACGCTCTATGACTGTTATCATCGTGACTTTATCACCGTTGGTACGGAACATACCGGTGGCCTCTATGGTGGTGGAAACCTTTCCAAAAGTGATGGCTATCGTGAGTTGAATATCACGAACTATGGTACCGACTACTATGGTCTGTCTAGTCGTATCACCTTGGAAGAATACCGTAACTTGTCGAACCGTGAGCATGCTTACTTCCAACTGGAATATGTTTGTAAGGATGGTACGGAGACCCATGAGGTGGATGGCGTTACTAAGTATGGTGTCAATATAGATGGGGATTTCTACGAGAATGGACAGCGTGTCAAGGAGGAAGACTTTGAAAAACTGAAGAAATCATCTGGTTTTAATGCCGCTAACTGGGAACAGTTCGGATTCTGTTCTATCTATGCCGGACGCTTGCTGAACACCATCCAGAGAGCAGACTTCTGTGCTGTCTTCGGTAGTCGTATGGTGCTTCAGGGCGCTAAGGACCGTGTGGCAGAGGTAGGCGAGGATATCGATTATACCATTAACCGTGTCGGCGAGTTGTCATTGAACAAACAGCGTTCGGTACGTACCGATGCGGCTGGTTATACTGGCAGTAATCCTGATACCGGTAGTGAGGCTTTGCATGGCAACTACTTTGGTATCTATAGTATTGTGAATTATCTGGGTAACCTGACCAGTGATGTGGCATTTGGTGATGACTATGTGGATAGTAATGGTAATCCGGTAACAGACCTCACAACCAATAAGCCATATACTTATTACAGTTTTAAGAAGTCACGCCCAACGGGTAATGACAGAAACTATGGCATGAGTCCTAACCAGGTGGCACTGGCCTCGGGTGTGTTCCTGGAGCTGACCACTGAACTGACGGAACAGAATCCAAATAAGGAGAAAGACTATGGTCTGATAACCGGAGTGGTGGAACTTGACCTAATCAATGTGAAACGTTCTACAGAGGGTGGTGGCTTCGTCTATGCAAAGAACGAACACCGTGTGCCAAGATTCTATCCCAACAAGAAGAATGTAGTTCTCTCAGAATATAATAAGCCCAGAATAGTCAATGGCGAGGAAGTACGCGACGATGCACGTACCTATAAGCAGTATCGCTATTCTGAAGACCAGGAAGGTGACTGGAGCAGTACGGGCAGTTATATCATTAGTGGTGATGTGGAGGAGAATGCTTATAAGCCACAGCTTATTGAGACATCTGGTAACTTCATTCATCCCAGCGACAAGCGTATTATCGACGACTGTTATCCCACGAATAATGCCTACATCATCGGTGTTGATCCTTACTCTAAGGCTCATTACTGGTATGTAAAGGGTTCGGTATATGTCTATAAACAGGTGGTATCGGCCTATACTGGTAGTGCCAATGCCTACTCCAAGGATGTGCGTCTGCCACTTACTATTACGGCGGCTTCTAACGGACGCCTGAAGTTACTTGATGTCAAACCAAATCTCTATGCCTACTACTTTGAGGAAGGCAAGAAGATTGGTACAGAGGGAAATGATGGCAGTGCATGGGTCAATAACAATGCCGACAGGTATCACTTGAATGACGTTATCACTTGGTGGGACTGGAATCACCTGAGTGTGTCTGATAAAAAACTCTTTGTTACCGAGACTGTTGTCAACAGCAGGTCGTGCAAGATTGACGGACAGGAATATAAGATTGGAGAGTATGTGATGTTGCCCACGGATGTGAGCACCTTCAAAGCGGATAATCATACAATCACCGACATTGAGGGTCATCCTTTCGTTGATGTCCATGGACATCCTATGAGTAATTCGGATGTGGTGGACGATGTGTTCCGCACATCAAATAATATCGGACATGATACTGGTTATGTGCTGACCTTCGATATGGACACACCAAAGATCTGGAGCGACTGGTATAGCCCTGTTACTGGTAATAGCACCTATACCGTCAATGGTAATACCGTCAGCACCACTAGAAAGACGAAGGAAGAGTATGACGCCCTCTCGCCAGAAAGTAAGTCAGACTGGGTGGAAGGTCCTACCTTCAGTCCTCAGACAACGGCTGTCTATGGTCGTCGTGACTATTCCGAGGGCGATATCATCACAAAGGCGGTCTATGATCATACAGACGATGGTAAGGAGCATATGGAGGAAGCTTATGTGGCTCTTGAGACTGTAAGCTATACCTATCATGGTCAGAACAAGACGGCTAATTCGGGTACCGCTATTCCTGCCAAGGAGTATGGAGAACTGACCACAGAACAGAAGAAGTGCTTCGGAAAGGCCTGGGTTTGTATCGGTTCTTTGAAACTGGCTGAAGAAGACTATCTGTTGAATGGCGACCTGCTCACTGCATCGCAGATAGCAGCACTGAAGACTAAGTACCATCATGTGATAGACGAAGAAGAGATAGATGCTATCATGACGGAGGCTTATATCTGTACGCTGACAGGAAAATACGGCGGACTGACCTATGAGGCTAATATGAACTATAGTGCGAAGGACTCGTGGTGCTCATTATCTGAAGACGACCGTAAACACTTCGACTTCAACCACGATGCCTTAGACCTCTTCGCCGATCCTAACTATCTGGGCTTCTATAACCCGTCTGAGAAAAAGACCACGGAGCAGGCCTACTGGGCGCCATATAGTAACCAGGTGCCTGTGGAATATAATGCAGTGTACAATTCAGATAACACACAGACGTTGATGTTTACAGATGGAACAACACGCACGTTCACGTCTAATACACCTGGAGCAGTACTTACAAGTGGCGAATTTGAGAGAATACGTAACGACAAACGTTATTATACTCGTATAGAGACCGGAACAACAGATACCGATGCCTATGTGGCTATCGACAACTTTACTGATGCTCAGGGAACACCGTATGGTAAGGGACAGGTGGTAGATGCAGATGTCTATAGCGCACATGCCGGAAAGGTAAATAAAGTCACGGGACTGACACCAAACTCAACGACCTACTACTGTTTTGAAGCACATCAGGAGGGAGGCAGTATGATAAATGTCGGTGATAGAATTGATGAGAGTCGCTATAAGAACGATTTGATAGACCATCAGAAGTTCTTTACCATCCAAGGACAGGAGCCTACTGAGACCACAACGCTCTTTGTGAACCGTGAGAGTGACATCCGCGATCTGACCAAGGAAAAGATTGTCACGGTGGTATATCAATACACCTACTACGAGAATGGTGATAATGGTGATATCAAGATGACCAACGAACTCCATGTGGTGAATATCCACCTGCAGTTGGAGAGTGGAGCACCTTCTATCGGCACGCTGAACGAACCGCCAATTGTATTGCCGGGTAGTGCCGTTGGTCTGGACAGACCTGAGGTAAGAGCCGGTATCTATGAGGTGCTTATCAATGGTTGGGAACTCTATGCCGACAAGAATGATGCCGACCATCATCGTAACGGAGTACCTTTCACTAATAACAAAACGCCGGTTTACTGGTATCAGAACAACGATCACTATATCGCCTTCTATTCGAAGACTTATCTGGGTAAGACCTATTCTAATAGTGTGCCAGTGAAGGTGGCCAACTATCACGATTTGGGTGAGGTGATGGAACGCTATAAGGACAACCACCTTTATATTGATCGTGCCGATGTGGATCGTCCGGCTAAGGTTTATATTAACAACTATGCATCAGTAAGTGATGATGACCCGCGAAAGGATAAGAATGGCCTGGACGAACTGAAGAACCTCTTCGACTTGAGTCTGCTCACACCATCTGAAGATGAGCTGGATGAGGATGGACTCATCAAGACGGGCACCTTCCAGGGGCATGCTCCTCTGGGTAGTCATATCCGTGGTGCTCAGAATCTGGAGTTCATCCTGCGTACAGATATTGATGGTTCTGTGCCTGATGGTTCTCCTGCCCGTCAAGCCATAGCTCCTGTCACAGGCGAGACCTGTTTCGGTGGTAATATGCATGGTGACGGACATCAGATAACAGGACTGACGAATTCTCTCTTCGGAAAACTCTGCGGTAATGTGTATAACCTCGGGGTGACGGGTTCATTTACTTCTGCCGGTGTGGCTGACGAGGGCGATGGCTTCGTAGAGAACTGTTGGGTAAAGACGTCTGCGACATCCCTCCCTGCTAATGCGGAGAAGGTGAATGCAGTATTCGGCAATCCGAGTGATCCGACGAATCCTAACTGTGTTCAGGTGGTGAACTGCTACTATCCGGAGAGTAATGCGGCTCTCTATGCCGGCGGTCAGGCCCGCAAGATGGCGGATAAGGCTTTCTATGACGGTGAAGTGGCTTACAACCTGAATGGCTTCTACTTGTGTAAACGCTATTACGATGGCATCCACCTCGGCACCGGACAGGCGTATGAATACTTCCCCGCTCATGTTGATGGTACGCTGCCTACCAATACGGAAGGCACGAAAAATGTGACGAGTACGGCTTACTATCCAAGTTCGTATGCTTACTACACGCCGCAGGGCGTACCATTGAAACAGGGGGTTACGCAGGCACCAAAGATGGGCTATGTGGAACAACGGTTCTATGATGGTGACTTCCGTTATGCCGCCGGTCAGATTCCTGAGGGCTACAACGTACGAAGAAGGGAGAGTGAAGACATCGACGAGTATGGTAACCCGATTGTTGCGTGGGCTCCTATATGGCCCGACGACTATCTGTTCTTTGGACAGACGCTGAGTTATGGCTATGTTGACGGACGCTCTCATCAGCATTTGCCTTCGGTTATCAATAAGTCTGATGAACGTCTGCTCACCACCGATGACAATAACCGTGTCTATCGTGCACCAGCCTACTTCCGTAGCAGTAAGATGCGTATGGCCCACTTCAATCCTAATGCCGTCTTTGCAGAGACCATGAATGGCGATGCCGCCAAGGTGGCCTATAAGGATATGACAGCTATCGACTTCACTGGCTATGGTGACGTATCTAATGGCTATCAGATAGAATGGACAACAGCTGCTCCTTACAACCATGTCGAAGGTGGCGTGTTCTATCCGCCATTGCTCGATGATGGTGGTCTGACGGCATTCCAGAATGTGAACCTGACGAAGAACCTGCTGGTATATACGGAAGCAGAGAGTGATGCCGCACAACTCATGCCGGCTCAGAAGACGGCCAATGTCATCAGCGCTAAGTTGCATGACTATGATTATATAGAGACTGATGCCGATTATAAGACTGTGGCAGAATGGGACTATACCTCAAACTATGAGGGTATGCACGGTCACTGGGTATATAAGTCGGGCACGGATTATATCGCCTCACTCGACCATTTCCTGTTGGATAAGCATGACTTCAATGCACCTATCGCCTATCAGTTTGACGACAGCCACCGTATGTGGTATCAGCGTAAGCCGGACAGATATGTTGACCGAACCAAGGGATGGGAGGGCGTCAGTCTGCCGTTCACTGCAGACATCGTTACTACTAATACGAAGGGTGAGATAACACACTTCTATAGTGGAAGCAACTCCGAGGACGAGACCACAAAGACCAAGGTGGGACATGAATACTGGTTGCGCGAACTCAAGGATGGCGGTACACTGTCTGATGACCAGAAGGTCTATACAGCCAACTTTGCCTATCCTACTTCTGTCAGCACCGATCCTGACAAGGAGGTGACAAACACGTTCCTTTGGGATTTCTACTATAAGGCCGACTATGACCGCCAGGATGCCAATAGTGATCTCTATCAGACCTACTATAGCAATACGCGTGAGTATGAGAAATATGCGCGTCTGACATCGGGTAAACCATATATCATCGGATTCCCGGGCGCTACCTACTATGAGTTTGACCTCAGTGGCGCTTTTGTTCCTGCAAACACTGCTCCCGGTGGTTCTAAGGAACTGCGTAAACAGGTCATCACATTCGCTTCTGCTACTGGTGCGGAGATACATGTCAGCGACGAGGAGACGGTAAAGACTCTGAGCGGCGACGAGACTGGTGTGACAGAAGATGGCTTTACCTTCAAGTCAACCTATCTGAATAATCCAGAGATAGCAGAGGGTAGGGATGTGTTCCTGATGGATGCTGATGGTAGCAGTTTCAACAAGACCGCTCCCGGCGAGGTGACTATCGCTGCTTTCCGTCCATACTTCACGAAACCAGCCACAGCCGGTTCTCGTGCAAAGAGGGTTCAGCAGATAGTGTTCAGTCAGACCAACAGCAAGTTTGGTGTTGATGATCGAGACCCGAGGGATGATGAATACAGCGGTACGCTGAATATCTTCACCAAGAAGCACAAGATTGTGGTAGAGTCAACGCTGAAGCAGACTGTTGACGTTAATATCATCACACCTGCGGGTGTCACGCTGAATACCGTCACGGTAGAACCGGGTCAGACTGTCGAGACCAGAATGACCAATCGTGGCGTCTATCTCGTTCAGAGTGCTGACGGACGCCATAAAAAGAAGCTGGCAGTAAAATAACAACACCCGCTGAAATAAAAATACATCTGATATGAACAAAATATATGAGAAGGGAGTAACAAGGAATCAGCAAGCCTATAGCCATACTATAGCCATACTCATGAGTATGCTTAGAGTATGGCTAGAGTATGGCTGGAGTATGGCTAGAGTATGGCTAAAGTATGCCTCGCCTACAACGAGGTTCTTGCGTCCTTTCAGTAGCAAGCGAGCAGAGCTCGAGCGACGGCTCGTCGGTCACGAGATTACTACTCACTCATGGCGAGATTACGGCTCACTCATGACGAGATTACGGCTCACTATATCCATGCTCCTGATGCTCACATTAGGAAGCGGTAATGTGTGGGGACAAACTGACTATTCGGGAGTGTATTATATCGGTACTGTAACTCATAGTACCGAAAGTACTACCAATAACTTCTATCTATGTCCCACGGAAGGATATTATTATTATCAATCTACATCCCCATACTATACTAACGTAGATAATGGCATGCCTTTCCTTACTACCTACAATTGCCGAAGTACTGTAGGGTATAATGAAAGGAAAGCTCTGTGGGTTATTGAGAAGCACCCTAGTTTAGATTGCTATTATATCAAGCATGCTATTGATGGGAAATATCTAACTTACAATGCTGGCTTTTTAACGAACATGGGGCGTGTACGTTTTCATCTTGAAGAATCACCTTCTAATAATGATTACGCATTGTTTTATATTAACTACTACGACAATACATCTTCTTATGAAATCATTTCTAAATATGCTTCGGACAATAATATCGACCCCGATAGTAATAAGCCAAGAAAATATCTAAATATTAACAAAGGAAACCAACAGTCCCTTGCAGGAACGGATGCTGATAAAACCCAGGCGATTTTGACTGGTGGTATCATTGGTCTATGGACAGCTGGTAATTCTGAAAGTTCAGGAAGTGGCAAGTTTTACCTTGAATCTGCAGTATCAATCGACCCTCCTACCATTACCAATAATTTTGATGGCACAATAACCATTGCGGCAGCGACTGGCGCTACCATATATTATACTACTGATGGCAGCACGCCAACCACAGAATCTTATGCAGGTACTGGTACTACTTCCGTTAATGTCAACCAGACGGAGAGCATGACAGTCATTAAGGCGATTGCCAAGGTGGAAAGTGATTATTACCCTACGGTTGCTACTACATACAACCTGCCCAACTGCGAAAGACCTTCTATTTCTGTTAGTGGTGGTTATGTTACCATCACTTGCACTACTGAAGGTGCTACGATTCATTATACAACAGATGGTACCCACGCCACATCATCTTCAACTGTCTATACTGGACCATTTGCTAAGGGCAGCGCTAATGAAATCAGAGCCATTGCCACAAAAGTAGGTTATGTAAACTCCAATGAGACCGCTCTGTTGCCTCCAACAGAAGTTTCTTTTTCGAGTGAGATAACAGACATGAATGGCAATTATTCACTGGCGTCAGATTTCAGTTCTGATGTTTCTATAGGTACTTCAGAAAATCCTTTTAGTGGTACCATTGACGGCAACTACATAACCTTCTCTCTTAGTCAAGCCTTTATAGACGTGGCCGATGGAGCTATCATCAAGAATATTATCATCAGTAGTGCTAACATAAGTGGCTCAGGCAATGCGGGAGCCATCGTAAATACAGCAAAAGGATCAACGAGAATCTATAATTGTGGAGTATTAGATGGTTCTATCAGTGGTGATGACAATGTAGGAGGCATTGCGGGTGAACTGCAAGGCTTATCACGTGTTATTAACTGCTACAACTATGCCAACATTGAAAGCGGAAATAATTGCGGCGGTATTGTAGGGTACAACCGAGTGGCATCCACCAGCAGCAACTTGCAGACTATGGTGATGAACTGTATGTTCTATGGTAACATTACAGGTGGAAACGCTGCTCCTATCTATGGTGGAGAAATAATCCACAACAAATATTCCAATGCAAACAATACAGGTCTTAATAATTACTGCTACTTCCTGTATGATGAAGAGAAAGTTCCTTATGTAAAAGAGATTGCTAATGATAAATATCATGGTGCACTTGGTGCCGAGGAACGCTACTTAAATCGCTTTGAGTTCTTCCGAATGACACTGAACTCTACGCGCGATATGGCGGCATTCTATGTCACAGGAGATGCTACTCAGAAGGACGAAATGGCTAAGTGGGTGCTTGACAAGAGCATTGCACCTTATCCTATACTCAAAACACAAGGCAAATATCCTTCGGTTGTCAATCCTGATGCCGCTCATGCCACAGCACAGACTGACAGGAATAAAGGTGGATTGTTGGGCACCTTGTCTGTTACCATTAGTGGCGTAGGAGGCGGTGCGCAATTCACTGCACCATCAGGAGCTTCACTCACAACCGACAACCTGACTCTTAACATCACCGATAAGGACTATGACAACTTCAACTACAACTACAAGAAAGTGCAGTTGCCTTACTATAATGAGGTGGGTAAAGGCAACTATACAGACGGTCGCGTAGTGACAGGATGGAAGATTACATCAATCACGGGAGGAACACCTGGCAGTTTTACTACCGACACCTATGACTATCCTTCCTTCAACTATGTCGACCGAAAATGCACTAACAAAGACCTCTATGGAACAGGCGGCAGTAATCGTGTGTTTGCACAAGGCGCATATTGGGAAGTGCCTGATGGCGTGGAATCCATCACCATCGAGCCATATTGGGCAAAAGCTGTCTATCTGAGTGATGCCAACTACGACGTCACATACAACGGAACATCAAAATATGGTGTTACTGTAGGAGGCTCTTGTCCTTCGACTTATAATGGACAGCAGGTGTATAATTCTGTATCTAGCGCTATGACTGCTTTAGGTAGCAATGCCTCACATTCCGTTTATGACTATGCTGTTGTATTAGTAGGAAACTATCATCAGTATTCCAATGATGCACTTGTCAAAGATAATAAACCTGTAACCTTTATGAGTGCCGACCTTGATGGAGACGACGAGCCGGATAACACTCTGTTCTATTATCACAATCAGCGTAAAAGAGTATCTCCGATACGTTTTGATTTCCTCAACATACCTGGTGTAGGTATGGTAAAGCGCACCTACGATGCTACTATGGATCCAGAGCCAGGCATCTTTAAACCACGAGGATGGTTTGAAATAACCAATACCGTGTTCATCCGTTTTGGTCAGTTTGAATATGCTGGAGGAAACAATGGAGACACGAAAGATAATATGGCACCTCTTATTCTGCAGGGCGGAATTTATGAGCAGTTCGTGTCATGTACGCGAGCCAATGCCCAAAACACCAACTACCTGCTTATTGGTAGCAATGCCTGGTTCAAGAATTTTGCTAATGGTTGCCACACGGCACAGGCAAACACAACCCCGAAAGTACCTATTAATGTAGCAGGTGGTGATTATACTAATTTCTATCTCACAGGAATTTATCAGCCAAATACTAATGAAAATGTAGAAAACGCAGAATGCTATATTGACGGCGGACGCTTTACTGAGGTAGCTGGTGCTGGTATGCAGCAAATTAAAGGTGATGTCACATGGCTTATTAATGCTGCAGACATTACAAGTTTCTTTGGCGGTGGCATCAATGCAACCAAGCCTATTACCGGTAGTATCAGCACTACCATCAGCAACAGTAATGTCGATGAATTCTATGGAGGTCCAAAGTTTGGAGATATGTACGAAGAAAAAACTGTCACTACCAATGCGACAGACTGCCATTTTGGTAAATTCTTCGGAGCAGGCTATGGCGGAACGGCATTCAACCGTGTAGGTTGCGAAGACGACAGTAAAACTGACAACAGCCGCGGTTGGGATTCTTGGGTAACTAAATACTATAAACGAGCATATGATGAAGGTAATGGCGGCATCAGTACTAACTATGATTATGAATTTATCTTACACTCCGACGGAAACCAGACTGTAGCACGTTTCTTTGTAAACTATGCATCTCTGTCATTGGCTTCTACAAGAAATGTCACAAACACGCTATCAGGTTGCACCATTGGAACTTTCTATGGTGGAGGTAGTTTAGGAGCTGTTAATGGCGATGTCAATTCTACGCTTACGAACTGTACTGTTACAGGTAGCGCATTTGGAGCTGGTTTCTCTGCATCAGTACCAACGGTTGAAGTATGGAATACAGGAGCATTTCTGACTCCTAAACCAACCTATAACCGCACGGCTAACGTATTTAATAATGCCAACGTTAAGACTCCTAAGGATAACGACCAATTTGATGTATATACCTGGAGTAACACCTACGGCACCAATGCAGACCCATTTACAGATGAAGATGGAAAGCATTACATCCATACTGATGTATCTCTTGAAGGTCTCGGTTCTGTCACTGGTAAGGCAACTCTCACCATCAACGGCACAACCACTGTTGGTAAAAGTGTCTATGGCGGTGGTGAGGAATCCGGTGTAGCTGGCGATACTGAAGTGAATGTCACCAGCGGTACCATTGGTAGTCAGGGCCAGGGTGGTGTTGAGTATGGCAACGTCTATGGCGGTGGCAAAGGTAAGGTTGGTGACAAGGTGGCTGGCTACGTTAAGGGTAATACGACAGTTAACATCAGTCAGGCATCAGCAGACAAACCTACAACCATCTATCACAATGTCTATGGCGGTGGTGCTTACGGCTCTGTGGGTGATTTTACTTACGATGGCACAACAGGTATGCCTACGGCTTGTGCTGAAAATACAGGTAGTTGCACCGTCAATATTCAAAGTGGCACCTTCGGTTGGGATGGTAAGGAGAACGGTATGGTGTTCGGTTCATCACGAGGTGACGTAGCCACTCCAGAGGGCGACCCTGCTGTTGACCCCAATGATCGCATGGCGTGGGTTTACAGCACGCATGTCACCATTGGCGATGCCGGTGCTGCAACGAGTCCTACGATTAAAGGTTCTGTCTATGGTAGTGGTGAGAATGGTCACACTTTCCAGAATACTATTGTAGATATAAATAAAGGTATTATTGGTATTACCGATACCGGCACTGACGGAGGTGCTGCTTATGCGTATCGCGGCAATGTCTATGGCGGTGGTTGCGGTACGGACAAGTATGACTCTGACGGTGATGATATAAAGGATGCGTACAACCCGCTGGCTGGTATTGTAAAGGGTACGACCACTGTCAACATCACCGGTGGTCACGTAGTGCATAATGTCTATGGCGCTGGTGCTATGGGTTCTGTGGGCGGTGGTGCTGATGCCGCAAGCGGAAAGACTACCATTAACATTTCTGGTGGCCGTATCGGTTATGATGGTGACGGAAATGGTCATATATTTGGTGCTGCCCGCGGTGAGTATGGCGTGAGCACTGCTGCTTCAGGTCTCGCTAACGTCAGGGAGACCTCAGTGAACATCAACTATACAACAACACCTGCGGCAGACAATGCCGACAAGAATGTTCAGCTCATCGCCGGTACTGTATTCGGTGGCGGCGAGGCCGGTACTGTCAAGGGAAGCGTAGCCGTCAACATGACGGGTGGTCTGATTCTGAAAGACGTCTATGGCGGTGGTGCCTTGGCTGACACGCAGACCGACAACTGGGATGCTACTGCTAATGAAAATGCGGGTGGCTGGGCTGACGCAGAAAAGAAATCTGCACTCCATACCACTACCGTTCGTTTGACTGGCGGACGTATCGGTGAAGATGTCTTTGGCGGTGGACTGGGAGAAGCCGGCAAACCTGCCTATGTATGGGGTGACGTACTGATTGACCTGAATGGTACCACATCATCAGGCGATACAGGCTCACCCATCGATGCGGATGCGAAGGGTTGTGTAGTTGGACAGGTCTTCGGTTGCAACAACATCAACGGAACGCCAAAGGGCACCGTCACCGTACACGTCTATGCCACACAATCTCCTGACAAGGACAACATCAGCACCAAACCGGCTAAGGGTACTGAGACGTTTGACGTCGAGGCTGTCTATGGCGGTGGCAGCCTGGCTGCTTATGAGCCTGAAGGCGGCAAGAACACCAATAAGTCTACCAAGGTCATCATCGATGGTTGCGGACTGACGAGCATCCGTCAGGTCTATGGTGGTGGTAACGCTGCTTCTACACCTGCTACCAATGTGGAGGTCAATGGCACCTACGAAATCCTGGAGCTCTTCGGTGGTGGTAACGGTCTTGATAATCTTCCCGACGGCAGACCTAACCCTGGTGCTAACGTGGGTTACAAGAACTATACGATTTACGAGAAAGACGGGGAGGACAAATGGATTGCCAAGGATGACCCTGCTTATGATACGAAAGAAGAACGAACAGCAGAAGCCAGTGCTATCGTCTATGGCACCGGCCAGGCTTCTGTAAACGTCTTCGGCGGTACCATTCACCGTGTCTTTGGTGGTTCTAACACCAAGGGTAATGTGAGAAAGAGCGCTGTCACCCTGCTGGACGAGAACAGCGGATGTGACTTCTGCGTGGATGAAGCATACGGTGGTGGTAAGAGTGCACCGATGGATGCCGAGGCTAAGCTGCTGATGGCTTGTATCCCAGGTCTGAAGGCTGCCTATGGTGGCGCTCGCGCTGCCGACATCCAGGGTGATGTGGTGCTCAATATCACTAATGGTACCTTCGACCGTATATTTGGTGGAAATAATGAGAGTGGTACCATCCGTGGTTCTATCGTCGTGAATATTGAGGAGACTGGCTGCCGACCACTTATCATCGGTGAACTCTATGGTGGTGGTAATCTGGCCGGCTATTCTAAATACGGTTATAAGAAAGTGGATGACGTGTGGTTGCCTCGTGAGGCAAAAGACGGACAGGAACCGGGCACTGTGCTTGCTGCTGATCCTCAGGTAAATGTCAGGTCGTTTACCAGTATCGGTAGTATCTATGGCGGTGGATATGGTGAGACGGCTGTCATGGTGGGCAACCCGCATGTGAACATCAATGTGACGGAAGGTAAGTATGCTGCAAATGGCTATGAAGGCACGGAAAAGACCATTGATGGTCATCAGGTGATTATTCCTCCCCACGTACAGGGTAAAATAGGTGCTATTCAGAATGTCTATGGTGGCGGTTATGGTGCCAAGGTGGATGGTGATACCTATGTGAATATCGGAACACAGGTTGGTGAGAGCATTGTGTTTAATACGCCCTTTACGAAAACGGTGAACAATATAGAGGTGATCACGACTTCTGAGGACCGTACCCATGAGGTGAAGGGTGTGGACATTCGTGGAAGTATCTATGGCGGTGGATATGGTTCTACTGCTGTGGTTACAGGTAATACAAATGTGCAAATAGGAAAGTGATGCGTAGATGGACCATATTGCTGCTGTTTTTTGTCTGTTCTGTGAAAGGATGGACACAGGAGAATGCATTCCCGTATCCAGAGATACCGGTATCGCTGACAGACGAGAAAGCACGGTTAGCCTATACGTTGGAACATTTCTGGGAAAACTATGACTTTAGAAACTCTTCGCAAACCAACCATCAGATTGGCGAACAGGGTTTTGTTGACTTTGCCAATCTAATGGCATATGCTGATTCTGCAACTTGTGCCAAGGCTGCGGGCATCTTTGCAGAGGGTGTGATATCTTCGGAACAAAGACTGAACTTCTTTGAAGAGTTGGCTCGTCATTATTTGGAGAACCCACAGTCTCCGCTTCGCAACGACATGGTGTATTGCCATCTGCTACGCGCTTTTCCTGCATCGCCTCAGCGGCAGTTCCTCATTCATCAGTTATCCCTGAATCAACCGGGAATGATGTCGGCAGACTGTTCCTTTGTTGATGCAGAAGGTAACAGGGTGCGTCTTTATGATATCCAAAGCCAATACGTCCTCCTTGTGTTCTTTGACCCTCAATGTGAGCATTGTCAGGAGCAAATGCCTCAGATAAAACGTGAGCCTTTGTTGCAAAAAACATCGGGACTCAAGGTCGTTTATATTGATACGAACTTGAATCCCGATGTGATGAAGGTTTTTTATTTGCCAGCGTTACCGTCGCTTTATCTCTTGGATGCCCATAAGCGGGTTGTCGTCAAGGACGGGTCGTTACAGCAGATTGTCAGTCAGCTTAACGTACTACTTCCGTAAACTCAGCTTTGGCATCCTTGCCTACGGTGACGTAGATAATGGATGTTGTCTCACCGCCACCGTTCATGCCACGGCTGGCAACCGTAAATTTGTAATCGGTGCCATCGGGTGTCTGACGCTTGCCTACTGTTTGTGGTGTGCCCAAGGGGAACTGATAGCTGGAGCAGGCGGCGTCGAAAATCTGTCGTTCTGCATCAGTAACCGGTTGTTGTGCGGAATAGTCGGGCAACTTCTCTACGCTCCCTTTCTTGTAACCATTCTCTTTCAGGAAACGGTCAAGTTCCTTTGCGGCGGCATTTACGCGGGCAGTGCGTACACCATAGCCTTTTGCAATAGTGGCTTTTGGTAATGCTTTCTTGAGCGCATCTGAAGAGGTGTTCAGACCACCACTGCCGAAAGTACAGAATGGCACTATCGTCTTACCGGCAAAGTCTTGCTCTTTTACTAGCGTGATGATTGGATTGGCATAGGTGCCAAACCAAATGGGGTAGCCTAGGAAAATGATGTCGTAGTCGGCAATCTGTTTCTTTAAAGGCTTAATAGCTGGCATCTCGCCGCTCTGCATCTCGCGTTGTCCGCGTTGGATTGTCTCTTGGAAATTGCCAGAGTAGGGCACTACAGCCTCTATCTCTTCGATATCGGCTCCTAACTGTTTCTGCAGCTCCTGAGCAATGGTCTTCGTTGTTCCTGTCTCAGAATAATACAGCACCAGCTGCTTTTGTGCATAACTTGTTGTCATTGTTGCCATCATGACGATAAGTGAAAATAGTTTTCTCATAAGTTTTTAGTTTATATGGGTTGATTTAAATGAGCTCGCGGTAGATATCAGCCATCTGACTGGCGACACTGTTCCCTTGAAAGCGCTTAATGTATTGCATGCTGCGTTCTATGCGCTGTTCGCGGCCTTCAGCGCCGTGTAGTGTTGCCATGATGGCATGCGCCATGCCCTCAGCATCATCTGGCGCCACATAGAAAGCGTCGGGACCGCCTGCTTCCTCGAGGCAGGAACCTGTGCAAGCTACAACTGGCAGACCGGAACTGATGGCTTCGATGATAGGAATGCCGAAACCTTCATAGATGGATGGGTACACAAATGCTTCTGCATTGGCATAATAGGGCACGAGTTCGGGGTTGCTGACAGCATGGAGCATGATAACACGATGTCCGAGTCCATGCTTCTTGGCATAGGCTTTTACCTCATCGGCATAGGGCGTCTGACGGCCAATGATGACGAGCGACAAATCTTCGGGTAATAAAGGCAGAGCCTTGACTGCCAACAGTATGTTCTTACGTCGTTCTATGGTGCCCACATTGAGGATATAGCGAGAGGGCAGTCCATGCCTGTCTGTTGAGGCTGAGCGCTGGAATTTTGGGGAACAGCTCTGGTAGACCAAAGAGATGCGACTCTCGTCAACACCGCCAAGTTCTATGATATCCCGCTTGGTACATTCGCTGATAGCTACGATATGACTGGCCTCACGGATTGTCTGACGGAACTTCCAGGTGTATATCTTGACGTCAATCCAGTTGTAGAACTCAGGATGACGCATGAATATCAGGTCGTGGATGGTGACAATGCTCTTGATGCCACTCTTGCTGATGTTGATAGGCAGCTCGCCGGAAAGACCGTGATATAGCTGAACACCATCGCGTTTCAAGTCGTTGGTGATGCCGCGGCTGCGCCAGATGGCAGCACGTAGTCCGGAAAGTCCCTGGCCGGGGTAACAGAAAGTGACGTTGGGGCGCTCAATAATCTGTCCCCTTAGATTCGTACGTCCGGAATTGGGGGCATACAGACGAAGGGACAAGGAGTCATCCTGTGCAAGATCATTGATAAGTGTCCGCCCGTAACTTCCCAATCCTGTGCCATTGCTGACAATTCTTTTTGCATCGAAGCCTATAATCATGCTTTTATTCATATTTTCGGCAAAGGTACGAAATAAATCACAGACGTAGTGTTATAATTCATAATTATTTCATACCTTTGCATACAAATAGTATAAAAAAGACTTGAGATTTGATAGAATGACGAGGATTCTGGTTATACACGCAGCTTCATTGAAAGAACGTGGTGAGCACATAGACCGAATGCTGAAAGGCATGGGGCTGGAGTATGAGTTCATAGCGGAGGCTGACCGTGACCTGTTGACCGATGAGCTGATGAACCGTTATCTTGCTGATGGACCGGAAAAGATGCGTGAGAAATTATCAACGGCATCGTGTACCATCAAACATTTTATAGCCTGCGAGAAAGTCCTGGAGGCTCATGATGACGGTGCTTTGATATTGGAGGACGACATCGTCCTGCACAAGGATTTCCAATCGCTTTTTGGAAGGTGTATGAGCGAGTATCAGCAGCATCATGCCGACAGCCCGATCCTGATTTCATTAGAGGATAGTTCTTTGCGGTTTGTCCCTCGTAGTCAACGCACTAAGGGACAAATGCTTTACCCAGCAGAGAAAGGCCGCATGGCAGGTGCCTATTATGTGAATAAGCAGGCCTGTCAGGCTATCATTGACAGTTTGAAGACAGAGCGTTGCAGAATCCCGATTGACCACTATCACAACCTATTGATGAGTCGTGGTCTTATTCAATGCCTATGGGCTCAGCCAGCCATGGCCACCCAAGGGTCGTTTATGGGTGTCTTTGGCTCGTCGCTCTCAAAGCGCAATGACCGGATGATCAAGTTGCGTTGGATATTTAAGAAAAATTACAAACGATTTCTTTATTGGTTAAGATAACCACAAATGATATAAAAATATGGGTACCCCAAGACGATTCTCGATACTTATCCCTACTTGGAATAACTTGGCTTTTCTGCAACTGTGTATTCAGAGCATCAGAAAGAATTCAGCCATAGATCATGAGATATTGGTTCATGTCAATGATGGTAGTGATGGCACTTTGGCGTGGGTCAAGGCGCAAAGCGATATTAAATATACGCATTCTGATGAGAATATAGGTGTGTGCTATGCCCTTAATGGTCTTCGCACGCTGATGACAACGGAATATGTGCTGTTCATGAACGACGACATGTATGTGTGTCCGGGATGGGATACGGCTCTTGATGAGGAGATTACGGCCATTGGCCATAACAGGTTCTTCTTGTCAGCCACACTCATACAGCCTCGTCCTTTCTTCTGTAAGAGTGTCATAGCTCCGGCAGACTATGGTCAGACGGTTGAGTCCTTTGAGGAAGAACGTCTGTTAAAGGAATATCAGGAGCTGAAACATGATGACTGGCAGGGCGCAACATGGCCTCCTAATGTGGTACACCGTGATATGTGGGACTTAGTGGGAGGATATAGCATAGAGTATAGCCCGGGCATGTATAGCGACCCTGATTTTTCTGCCAAGCTGTGGAAGGCTGGTGTCAGACTGTTCAAAGGCGTGAGTCGTAGTCGTGTATATCATTTTGAGGCACGTTCAACACATCGCATCATTAAGAACGACGGTTCTACTCAGTTCCTCCGCAAGTGGGGTATTACATCTGCATCGTTTATCCGTGACGTGCTTCACCGGGGCGAAAAATGGAACGGCCAGCTTGATGCTCCGTCTTCACGTTTGAAGGCAGACTTGCTGCGCAGTCGTCTGAAACGTCTGCTGACAATATTCCGTGATGTACGTATCAAGAATATCTGGGAAGACTAGGTGTCCTGTTTCATGAACACCCGTTTGTCGTCATATTCGCGATAGGGGAGGTTATAGTCGAGATAGAAGAAGTTGTGCTGACGCTGATGATCGTGAGGAGGTACGACCATGTAGTCACCGTATTTCTGCGTGAGATAAGTATCAGCGTGCTCAACTCCCATCAGGGTTTTTCCTTCAAATTCAATGGGGGTAGGACGGCCTAATACAGATTTGTCGCAGATACCGTTCATGCCGTCATCATAGTCGGCCACCAGTGTGCAATCATCAAATGGGTAGCGTGTCATGATATTGCGCAAGCGACGTTGTACGGCAGCATTGCTTGTCAGCCATTGACACAATAAGGGTATCCATGATGAAGGACCATGACCATGCTTGAAAGGATCGCGATGAAGAAAATATATGATGCGTTTCTGAATCTCGTAGTGTGAGAACTGAAAACGCTGTTTCCATGACTGTTGTGGTACACCATCGAGTGGGAATACATCAATATAGAGGCCTCCGATATAATTGATGTGGGCACGCTCTATTAATGTTGTGGAACTGTCCTGGATCTTCCCGAACGGACCTGGATAGAGCGGGTCGGTCTCAGCACTGACAGCTTCGTATGGAGCAGGGAGCCATTCGTGTGCGTGAGCCATCAGACGGTCGTAATCGGGACGTGGCATACAGATATCCATATCATCGTCCCAGGGAATGAACCCACCATGTCGCACTGCGCCTAACATGGTGCCTGCCCAAAGATAATATCGCAAATCATGTTCACGACAGACTTTGTCAACAGCTAAAAGTATGTTGAGTATATGTAATTGTAAGGGTCTGATGTCGTAATTCGCCATAGTGTAAGATGTGTTTCTTGCGTGCAAAGTTACATATTTTTCTTTAATTTTAAGACGATTTGTGCAGAGAGTTGCATTTTTATTTGTACTTTTGCATAACTCAAGAAATGGAGAACGAATGAAGGTTGTCATTGATCAGCAGTTCCAGAAGTACGAAAACTTTATCAGACAGATACCTCGTCTGATAGAAGACGGTGTTGGCACTACCGTGTATGATGGGCGTAATAAGGTAGTAAGACTGGAATATGAAGGAGAGACGATGATGGTGAAGTGTTTCAAGCGCGTGAACATCATCCAGCAGATTGTCTACACCTTCTTCCGTAAGTCTAAGGCTGAGCGGGCCTTTCTCTTTGCAGGAGAATTTGCCAGTCGGGGAATCAACACACCCCAGCGTATTGCCTTTTTGGAAGAGAAACGCTGTGGCTTGTTCCTGAAAGGCTATTTCGTCAGTAAGGAGGTTGAGGGAACGGAATGCCATCTGTTGCTGAGAGAGGTGAAAGAGTTCAGTCCTCAGTTGGCTGATGCCGTGATGAAACAGACTCTTTTGATGCATAGCAAAGGCATCCTGCATGGTGATCTGAACCTGTCGAACTTCCTCTGTACAGAGAAGTCTGGCAACTATTATTTTAATATGATTGACATCAACCGTTCCCGTTTCTGTGACGGTTATCCCTCCAACAAGGAATGTCTGAAGAATCTGGTGAGGACAACCCATCGGCGAGACCTTTATGAATATCTCGTTGCCAGTTATGCACGTCAAAGAGGGTGGGATGAAAAGGAAACGGTCCAACAGGCTGTTGCACTGCTCGACCGTTTTGAACATCGGAGGTTTAAACTTTAGCTCTTACTTCCTCTATTGTTGTTTCCCGATATGGCTGATTCAGATCCATACGGAAGAAATGATGCTGTATCTGCTTCTCTTTTGGTGGCAGTTGCATATAGTCACCATATTTGTTTGAGAGATACTCATCAGCACGTTCTACTCCCATGAATGTCGTATCAGCAAAAGCGTATGGCTGAGGCGTTCCTAAGATGGTCTTCTTGATTGCTCCGCGAACACCGTCATCGTAGTCGGCCACATATTCCGAACTGTCATAGTCATATTTCGTCATCAGGCGTTTTACACGCTTCTGCAGATCCTCTAGAGAGAAGACCTGATGCAGCAGCCAAGGATACCATGAGCGTGGCCCGTAGCCATGCTTGAATGGGTTGCGACCACGTAGGAAGAGCAAATGGCGCCAGAACTTATAGCGCTTGAAGTGCTTTTGTCTTTCCTTCTCATCAGAAGGAACACCGTCAATGGGGAAGACGTCTATATAGATACCCTCAAGGAACGGAAAGTCTGGACGTTCCAGGACTGTTGTCGAAGCGTCTTCAATCTTTGCAAACGGATAAGGATAGGTGGGGTCGTTCTCGGCGCTGATCACCTCGTATGGTGCCGGGAGCCACTCTTTCCAATGCGCTAACAGCTTCTCGTAGTCCGGACGTGGCATGCAGATGTCCATATCGTCATCCCAAGGGATAAAGCCCTGATGACGAACGGCACCCAACATGCTGCCAGCCCACAGATAGTAGCGCAGTCCATGTTTACGGCATACCTGGTCAATAGCCTTGAGGTTACCCATTATCTTCTGTTGCAGGATATGGATATCGTAATTTGTTTCGTTATAGAGTCGCATATGTTGAGTCTTAAATATGGAGTAATTGACGATAGAGAGCGATATACTGTTCAGTATAGTGGTCGTAATTGAAGGTGCGTGAGTAAGCACGGGCATCCACGGCTTCCTGACCGTCTCTGCTCCATCCTTCCAGTCCTTTCCTTACTACCTCTGCCATAGCCTCTGGCTCATAGCTGTCCCAGTAGGAGGCATGTGTGCTGCAGACCTCTGGCAGACAACTGAAGCGTGACGAGAATACTTTCGTGCCGAAACGCATGGCTTCGAGGACAGGGATGCCAAACCCTTCCAGCTTACTGGGGAATAATAGGGCATCGGCATGAGCCATGAGCCAGCATTTCTCCTCATCCGCAATCTTTCCTGTCAATACAATGCGGTCTTTATCCTCCGGGGCTACCATGCTGCGTATCTTGTCAGCATAAGCCCAGTGGTTTGCGCCGCAGATGTAAAGATGATGATTGGGGAAGTATTTCATCATGGGCACCACGGTATGGATGTTCTTCTTCTCCCTGACATGTCCTATGCAAAGGAAGAAGGGAGCATGCTCATCCTTGACGAATGATGGTTGCTTGCGAGGGTGGGCCTCCACGTCGTCTATACCATTATAGATAACCTGTGGCTCTTTGTCAAGGAAAGGAATGTGTTGCTCCACATCTTTCTTTACGTATTCAGAAATCACCGTGATGGCGTCGCTGCGATGGATAAGCCATGGCATCTCTATCTTGTGACGTAACAGATGGATGCCGTGCTTCTCGTAGAGGTAGTTCAGGTCATGCACCGTCAGCAGTTGCAGGGTGCCTTTTGTATGGCGACGGTAGCCGAACTGCTGATCCGTGGCATGCCACAGGTCGATATGGTTAGGATAACGACGTATTTCCCGCTTGCGGTTCTCGGTGGCTATATAGTCAATATGCGGACCGAACTCTCCGATATGTTTCTTTGGGATGATAAAGATGAAATGCATATCGGGCACATCAGCCACGGCCAGTCGGCGACAATAGTTGCGTACTATCTCGCCAAAGCCACTCAGCGCATCATAATTGGAAAAGTCAACAAGTACGTTCTTCATCTGTCTGATGGCCTAGGGGTTCATAATATCCAGATAGCGTTTCAGTACCAGGAGAGAGATGAGCTTCTCACGCTCACGGTCGCGGAACTGGTCTATATACTCGTGGGCATGGTCAATAATCTCCTGTGCTTTCTCCGGATGGGCTATGTAATATTCCATCTTGTCGATGAGGTCGCTATAGTCTTCCTCCACGCCGATATAGTGATAGTCGGGTTTCAGCGTACCCTCCATGAACCAGGTCTCACAGCGCAGCTTCGGACTGATGGCAATAGAGTTGGACGACATCACCCATTTCAGGTTTGACGCAACGTCATTACCTTCGAGTGACATGATGAACTTATAGTCAAGATGTTCTGGGATGGTCATCTTCTGCACTTGCCATTTGGGTTCCACACCACCTATCTCACCTACATCAACCATCGGGTGGCCGAAGTATTTGCAGGCAAAGTCGTAGCGGTTACGTTTCATCTCCTTGCTATTGGCCTGACCAATCTTTCCACGGAAGATGGCCATATCCTTCTTGTCGGTAAATTTCAAACGGTCCTTCACAAAGATAAAGTGGCGTACCTTCTCAAGCTTCATGATGACATTATTCGTCATGTCGCCTTCGATGAGGCGGCTCTTCACAATAGACGGCAGGGGTAGGGCATAGTCTATATCGCCAGCCTGAAGAATCCAGCGCAGGGACTGGTTGAACCAACGGGAGAACTCCAGCGCATCGTAATAGTAGACGGATGCACCGGTCTTTTTCGTATGACGCAGTTCTGTTGATGCTTTCAAAAAGGCCTCGCGGTCATAGGGCGTCTCGGCTGTCAGCCTGCAATAGTAGTCCACACGACTCAGGATATATTCCTTGTCAGGACGACTGTCAAGCTTGCGGAGCTCATGGTCCAGCATGGCGTTGAGTAATGGCTTTGGTACAGCCTGACGAACGAAATTCACCAGGTAGTAGATGAATTTCGGGTTCTTTCCGCTGTGGAAAGTATAATAGAACTTGCGTTTCAAATCACTCATAGTTGTGTCTTTATATGTTTTGTTGTAAATTCTTTCAGCATCAGCCATACATGGTCTACCGTTGCTTCCTCGTTGCGGATGGCTACGGCTGGTACTTCATCCTGGGGTATCCATACCTGTGGATTGGCGACTGGTGAACAGACAACCAGTGACGGCTTCTGCATGGCATGTACGATGTGGCGTGCCCCACCTTCGTTTCCGAAGTACAGGTTGATGGCGTCACACATGGCAGCCAATTGTCTGCTGCTTCTGGCCTGTACGTCAATGAAGACGGAGGCCGGTGCGCCAAGGCGCTGGTAGATGTCGCGTGCATTCTCTTCCTCCTTGCCTGGGGCATAGTTGAAGATGAGTTGTATCTCCGGGAAACACTCAATAAAACGCTTAAGTACCTCGGTCATCTTTTCTTTTGGCCAGGTCTTATTCTCCAATTTGGCGGTGACACCTATCAGGGCAATAGGACGACTGAGGTCCATTCCCTGCTGATGGAGATAGGTCCTGAAGTCTTCCTTCTCTTGTTCTGATACCCAGAGGGTCATCTTCCGGTCGTATTGCACAGGACAGATACGCTCCAGGGGTTCCAGATGCTCCAGGATGTGGTCAATCATTGGTGTGTTCTCTACCGAACCGACACGGTGGTTATACAACAGCCAGGTGTAGGGCTTCTTCAAGGCCACACGGATGGGTGTGTGCAAGGAGAAAAGGGCAAATGGTGTCGTATTGAAGGTCGAACGTTTGTCGATGATGACGTCATAACGGGTCTCATGCATGATGCGCCACACCTTCTTCAGGTATGTCATCGTATCGTGACGTTCTTCCTTCGTAAAGGTGATGATGCGGTCTATAGAGGGATGGCCCTCGAAAAGCGCAGCCAGGTTATCATTGAGCACATAGTCGATGCGTGCATCAGGGAAAGTCTTCCTGATGGTGTTGCAGATAACTGTGGTCAATACGGCATCGCCCAGTTGTCGGAATCGTACTACGAGTACATTTTTTACTTCCATAGTCTTGTCTTTATGATTAACTGCCTGTGACATTGGGATCCTTGGGAATGGTACGTCCGTTCACCAGGTTATAAACCCGGTCGAACTCCTCCTTTGTGCGCTTCCAACGGTTGTGTGTCCACAGGTAGTAAACCGGGGCACGATAGATAGCTTTCTCCAGTAGCTGGAAGAACTGCTTGGTCACTTCGTTCTCGGGCAGTGAATTGATGTCATCTGTTATCTTACGGAACGTACAGGTATAATAGCCGCGTCGTGGACGGAACATGTCAACATAGAACACGGCATCGTTTGCCTTGCGCATGATGCGCTCTCCACCCGTGAAGACAGCGGTATCCTGATTCAGGAACTTAATCCACAGGTGGATGTTCATCCAACGTGGTGCCTGGTCGCTGATATAGCCGAAGAGATAGGGCTTCTGCTCCTGTTTGCATGTGATGAGGTGGCGCAACACATCCTTCTTGGGAATGCAACTGCCACCATGAGCCGAACGGACTGCAATGAAGAGCTTGTCAAACGCGTCATTATAGAGCGGATGATAGATAAGGCCCATCACAGCGTTGGGATAGCGACGGAAGGCCAGTCCTGTAGCTGACAGCCATTCCCAGTTGCAGTAATGGCCAAGGATGGCAGCGCAGTTCTGACCACGGTCGTAGCATTTCTCCAGTTCCTCTACATTCTGGAACTCAATATGCTTCAGGAGTTCCTTGTCGCTGATACTTAACAGCTTGATCGTTTCAACGATATAGTCGCACAACCACTGGTAGAATTCGTATTCTATACAGGATAACTCAATATCGTCCTTTTCAGGAAATGATGCCTTGAGGTTCTTCCACACTACTTTTCTCCTGTATTTCACGACGCGATACATCAGGAACCAAATACAGTCAGACAGTCCGTAAAGCACCTTGAAGGGCAACAAGGAAATCAGGTATGCGAAACCATACAGGAGATAATATAAGAGATTCTTCATCATCGTTAATTGGATTTTAGTTTAAATGTATTGAGAGCCTTAACCACCTCACGGGCCTCGTCGGGTGTCATCACAGGACTGATGGGCAGACTGAGTTCCTGGCGGTGGATCTTTTCCGTGACAGGAAGCGACAGACTGTTCCATTGGCTGTAGCATTCCTGCTTGTGAGGCGGGATAGGATAGTGGATGAGTGTCTGAATACCTTGCTCTTTCAGGTATTCCTGTAGCTCATCCCTGTGTTCGCAGAATACGGGGAAGATGTGATAGACGTTCTGCTCATCTTCCAGGTAATCGGGGAGAGTCACTAGAGGATTGCTGATTCCCTCATAGTAAATCCTGGCGATGGCACGGCGCGCGTCATTGTCTTCATCCAGATGATGCAGTTTGACATCCAGCACGGCAGCCTGTGTCTCATCCATTCTGCTGTTTCGTCCTGTATATTTGAAGATATATTTCTGTTGACTGCCGTAATTGGCCAGCGCACGGATGGTATCAGCCAATTCCTTGTCGTTGCAGGTTACGGCTCCTGCATCGCCTAATGCGCCAAGGTTTTTTCCTGGGTAGAAACTGTGTCCTGCCGCATCACCAAGACTGCCTGTCCGTCGGCCATCAGTATATCTGCAGCCGTGGGCCTGCGCATTATCCTCCACCAGCTTTAAGTTGTGTTTCTGGCATAATCTGCCAATCTCTTCCGTATATGCACACCGGCCGTAGAGGTGAACCAACAGGATGGAACGGGTCTTTGGTGTGATGAGGGCTTCCAACTTGCTGTCATCCAGCTCCAGGGTGTCATAACGAGGTTCGGCCAGGACCGGAACTAATCCATTCTCGGTCAGGGCAAGAATGGATGCGATAAAGGTGTTGGCCGGCACGATGACTTCATCGCCTGGCTGCATCACCCCCATCTCTATATAGGCGCGATAAATCCAAATCAGGGCATCCAGGCCATTTCCGCAGCCCACGCAATAGCGACTGCCGATAAAGGCAGCATAGTCAGTCTCGAAGCGTTTGTTCTCCGCTCCTTGCAGATAATAGCCCGAGTTCACGACGCGTGTGATGGCTTCGTGAATCTCTTCTCCGTATTTCTGCGTGATGCGCTGTAGGTCTAAGAATTTTATCATCGCTCTAATTTATCTGTTTTGCAAGTCCGTAGTGGTCTGCTGTATGATGGCCTTGTTCAGGCGTGTCATCTGTTGTGCATCTTCGCACTCATTGATGAGGGGCCGTTTCAAGTCGAAATCATAGAGCTGTTGTCCAGTGGCGTTGTAAATCCATTGGGCATTGCTGTAGTTGTTCACCACTGTTGGGAGGGTATAGCTCTCTGAGAGCACGTCGCGACTGAATATAAAGTCGTCGTGGTTCAGATGGAGTTGTCCGAAGAGGGTAGCGGCCAGGTCGCTCTGATTACAGAGCCTGTCGATGACTCGTGGTTCACGAATGGCACCGCCCACCCATAGCATGGGGATGTGGTTCTTCTGTAAGGGCTTTGTCTGGTCTATCTCTCCGTGAATGATACCATGGTCGGCAATCATCACGATGAGCATGTTGTCCCATCGGGGTGTCTGTTTCAGTTTGTTGATGAGATCATCAATGCAGTCATCCAGATAACAGAATGCGTTATCGACCTCGTCATCCAGTTTCTTGACGGGTACCTCCCAGGGCTCATGACTGGAGAGTGTGCTGTATCCCCACAGGTGAGGAACATCTGGTGACGACTGAATCATCTGGTTGTAAATCCTCTGGAAAGTGATATCATCCCGCACGCCCCACTGACCAGTCTGCTGTTCCTTGAACGAGAAGTCCTTGATGTCCGTGAGCCGGTCCCAGCCTGTGGAGAACAGGTAACTGCGCATATTCGTAAAGTTGGCATCGCCACCGTACAGATAGCTGGTCTGATAGCCCTTTTCCTTTAATCTGCCGGCAATGCTGGGCAGGAACCCACTCTTCTCTGGCGTCTTCATGATAGAGATGGCGGGGAACGAAGGATAGCCGCTCAATACGCAGAGCGTTCCGCGGTCAGTACGCCAGGAGTTGGCAAAACACTGACTGAAATAGATGCCTTCTTTCTTCAGTTCCTGAAGATGTGGCATGACACTGGCAAACTGTTCTCCCGCACTTTCCAGAAGGATGATGAGGATATCGGGACGTTCGGTGGTGAGGAGGGTGTCCTGGTGCAGACTCTCTGTGGTGTAGACCCCTTGGAGCAGTTCTTCACATTCTTCCGGCTCAAAGAACTGGTATTGTGATAAATCTTCCAGTTGGTGAGACATGGAATAGAAGAAACAGAATATGGGGTTTACTGCAGAATGGTTCAGGAACTGGTTCTGCGAGTAGTATACCTGTCCGGTATTGGTTGTCGCATCTCCAAATCCGCCGCGAATGCCAATGACCATCAATGGGGCCGTCACGACATAGAGAATCAGCTCTTTCCAGTTGCCGCGTGACGAAGCAGGTACGCCTGCAAGTCTGTCGTATGCAAAGAAGAAGACAATTGTGCTGAAAACCAAGACGATAACCCTGATAATCATATAACCAACGGATACACTGGCCATCACCTCGTTGGGCGATTCCAGGTATTGCAACCATGAGAAGTCAAGCTTGAAATGCCAGAATGCATACATGCTGGTGTCGCTGACGAATGCCAAGGCGAAAGCCAGTGCTATCAGGGCATAATAAGGTCTCATCAGCCATTTGGGTATCCTGACCCAGATGCTGACCATGGTGATGAGGAATGGCAGTATCAGGAAATAGAGAGCTGTTGACAAGTCAAGGCTCAGTCCATGCCATAACACGGCAAACATATCACCTACAGAGAATGTGCCTTCGGCATGATTACATATCATGAATGCCCATTTGGCAGCCATGAAAATCAGAACTGTCAATAGGTAGAACCTGATGAGATATAATAGTCGTTTCTTCACTATCCGCTATGCTCTTTTAAAGACTTTGCATGTCGTTCAGTTTCTTGTAGTAGCCATCCATGCTGAGCAGTTCATCGTGGGTGCCGCGCTCTACGATACGTCCTTCGTGGAGTACGCATATCTCGTCTGCATTCTTGATGGTCGACAGGCGGTGGGCAATAGCCACGGTGGTGCGTGTCTTCATCAGACGTTCCAGGGCATCCTGTACCAGTCGCTCACTCTCTGTATCGAGGGCTGATGTGGCCTCATCGAGAATCAGGATGGGAGGATTCTTCAAGATGGCACGGGCAATGCTCACGCGCTGGCGCTGACCACCCGACAATCGTCCGCCACGGTCTCCGATGTTAGTCTCAAATCCCTGTTCCGACTGCATGATGAAATCATAGGCGTTGGCAATCTTTGCTGCCTCGGCAATCTGCTCGTCTGTAGCTTTGTCCACACCAAAGGCGATATTATTGCGGAAGGTGTCGTTAAACAGGATGGCCTCTTGGTTGACATTGCCTATCAGCTGGCGCAGGTCGTGTATGCCAAGGTCCTTCACGTTAATGCCATCAATCAGCACTTCTCCTTCCTGTACGTCGTAGTAACGGGGAATCAGGTCTACGAGTGTTGACTTACCGCCACCGCTCTGTCCTACCAGCGCGATGGTCTTTCCCTTTGGAATCACTAAGTTGATGTCCTGAAGCACCCACTTGTCGCCATAGCGGAAGGATACATGACGGAACTCAATCTGTTGTTCGAAAGAGCCGATATGCTTAGGATTCTCTTTCTCCTTGATGGTGTTCTCTGCCAAGAGGATTTTGTCAATACGCTCCATGGATGCCAGTCCCTTGGGGATGTTGTAGCTGGCCTTTGAGAATTCCTTCAATGGATTGATGATAGAATAGAGAATCACCATGTAGTAGATGAACGTAGGGCCGGTGATAGCCTGGTTGTTGAGTACCAGCATGCCGCCAAACCAAAGTACGATGACAATCATCACGGTACCGAGGAACTCACTCATGGGGTGAGCCGATGACTGACGGATATTAACCTTCATCAGATGGTCACGATAAGAAGAGTTGATCTTGTCGAAACGCTTGTTCATCTTCTCCTCTGCACAGAAAGCCTTGATGATGCGCAGGCCACCAAGCGTCTCCTCTGCCTGACTCATCGTGTCGCTCCATAGGGCCTGAGCCTCGATACTCTTGCGCTTCAGCTTACGTCCTATCATTCCCATGATCCATCCCATGACGGGTACGATAATCAGGGTGAAAAGGGTCAGTTGCCACGATACAAACAGCATCGTAGAGAAATAGGCGATAATCAGTACGGGGTTCTTGAACAGCATGTCGAGTGATGACATAATGCTCGACTCTACCTCCAGTACGTCGCCGCTCATACGGGCAATGATATCTCCCTTTCGTTCCTCAGAGAAGAAACCCAGGGGGAGAGACGTGATCTTCTGATAAATCTGGTTACGTATATCGCGTACCACACCGGTACGGATAGGTACGATACAGGCTGAGGTGAGGAAGTAGAATCCCGTCTTCAGCATGGTTGTGCTTGCCAGGAACAGACCGATGAGCAACAAGGTAGTGGTTGGGCCATAGTCGGCTATCAGGCCGTTGACATAATAGTTCAGGTTGTTCATCAACACCTCCTGAACATTTCCCCAGTCCCATGCCATCACGGAGGTCGCAGCCTCTGCGTCGCCGGTCTGGAACAGGATTTGCAGGATAGGTATCAGGGCTGCAAATGAGAAAATGTTGAGCACTGCCGATGACACGTTGAAGAATATCGACAGGAGCAGGTATTTCTTATAGGGAGGCACGAAACGCCTCAGTACTTTCAAAAACTCTTTCATTTATCTTTTTTCAACTTTCACTTTTTGATTACCAACTGGTCGTTGTTCATACGCTGCATGTACTGCTGGATGATGGACTTCATCTGTCGCGTCATCTGGTCTAACGTGTCGGCAGGTATGGATTTCAGTATATTGTGCGTAAAGGTGGAGTCTGTACGATAATGGAAGGCTGACGTGACCTGTTCGCCGTCAAACTCCAGTGCATAGGGGCCCTTCACGAATTCATAGCCATTGCTGCTCGCTACCCAGTGGAGTGCGTGGCTCTCTTCTGCTGACGTGTTGAGCATGTCCTTTCCGAAAGCCAGGTAAGGCTTGTCGTAATGCAGGTATGAGAGCACGGTGGGCATGATATCAGTCTGTTCCACGATGTGCTGCGTGTCATAGCCTCGCAAGGCCTTGTCGCCAGGAGCGTAGAGGATGATAGGCACGCAGTAGTTGCCCAGCGTGGTGCGGTAGAATGGGTCTGTGGCGCCACTGGTGTGGTCGGCGGTAATCACGAAGAGCGTATTCTTGAACCATGGCTGCTTTTTGGCAGTCTCAAAGAAGAGGCGGAGGGCATTGTCGCTATAGGCCACGCATTCCATCACGTCGTCTTCACCCTTGGGGAACTTCCCTTTGTATCTTTCGGGCACGACGCAGGGCGTATGCGATGAGGCCGTGAATACAGCAGTCATGAAAGGCTGTTGCATCTTGGTCATCTGCTGGGCATAGAACTGCAGGAACTCCTCGTCCCAGATGGCCCAGGTGCCGTCGAAATCATCGTCGCCATGGAAGTTGGGGTCTTCATTATATTCCGTTCTGCCGTAATAATTCTTAAAGCCAGTAGCACGGGCAAAGGCCTGGAATCCCATGGAATTGTTCTGTGCGCCGTGGAAAAATGCCGTGGTGTATCCTTTCTGCTCTCCAAGCTCGCGTGCCAGTCCTGACATGTGGTTCAGGGATGCAGGTGTGAGGAACAGCGGTTCTACATAGTTGGGCAGCGACGACAGTACCGATGGCATACCCTCGATACTCCTTCGTCCGTTGGCATAGGAGTACTGCCATGTCATGGCTCCGTTGGCTATCAGTGAGTCAAGGAATGGTGTGTATCCCTTGTAGGTGCCATTACGCAGCGTCTTGTTGTAATAGCCGAAATGCTGTTTGCCGAAACTCTCCAGAATAAACACAACCACATTCTTCGGCGTGAAAGCTACAGAGTCGGCCGGCGTATGAATAGGGGAGTAGAGTGCCAAGGCCTCTTCCTCGCTCATGTAATCGGGTGTGATGAGTGGTTTCTTGCTCAGCGTGCGATAGATGCTGAAAGGCGTGTTCAGTACGATACCTGTCTCAGCAGGACGGTCTACAAACTGATTGGCATTGCTGATGGTGATAGGACGCACAGCGGCGGTAAAGCCTCCACGCATACCGGCCACCGTCAGGGGGATGGTTACCAGTAACGCTACTGTCTGCACAATATAATATCTGAGCAGAGGTGATGTGAAAGCAGACTTTTCACTTTTCCCCTTTCCTTTTACTCTTGGCAGGAAGGTCTTCCACAGCACCCACGACAGCAGGAATGCCAGCAGTACCAGGTACCAGTTGGCAATAAACTGCTCGCCCATAATCTTGGTCATGCCGCCCACGCCTTCGTTACTGAACTCGTAGAAAACCGAGGTTGTGGTGCGCTTGCCCGTAAAGGGGAAATATACACAGTCGCAGAGATTTGCCCAGATGGCAACGGAGTTACAGATAACGTAAATCCACCTGACTACTTTGTAGTAGCCTTTACGCTCTTTCCAATGCAGGGGGAATAGCATCATCAGAATGACCAGGGCATTGGTATAGAGAATGGCTGTGGTATCAAAAATCAGTCCAGCGCCAAATAAGTCAAGGGCGTGACCCCATGTCATGGTGTCAGCATACATACCCCAGTTCAGCAGTAGGAATACCAGTCGGCAGAATGTGAACATCAGGTAGACAATGCCTAAGTTGCCAACCAGTGCTATTACGGGATGATTATAAAATGAACTTTTCATTTTTGTAAATGTACTTTTCATACTTTAAAGGTGCAAAAGTACGAAGAATTTACGAAAAATCAGCGTAGTAAAGGCTTTATTTCAAAAAATTGTACTACTTTTGCAGTCATATGGCAAAAAAAAGAGCAAAACGAACGACTCTAGTCGTTATTCTCCTAGTGTTGATAGGGGCTGGTTTTTGGACATCCAGTCGTTGGGATGCCTGGTTTCGTAATCCTGAAGAGGCGCCTTATGTATCTGAGGCAGAACCCCATCGCGTGCTGCTCACCTTTGGTGACAGTCTGGAATCGTCAAGAAATGTCAGTTGGCAGGCCGACAGTATCCTCCATCCCTCGTATCTGGAGCTGGCCCAGTTGCCTGATGGCGATACGGTAAGGATTGAGGCCTATGGCGAAGTGTTCCGTTCACGCAGTGGCGTGGCCGCCTATTATGTGGCCCGTCTCCGTCAGTTGCGCCCTGATGCCCAGTATGCTTATCGTGCTGTGACCGACGGGAAAGCCTCTCAATGGTATCATTTCCAGACCTACAAGGAAAACCGTAACAACCTGTCGTTCATGTATGTAGGTGATGTGCAGGATACGGTGGGCGGAGCTTCCAACCGTATTCTGAAGGAAGCCTTGGCTTATCATCCCCAGACCGAGTTCCTGGTTTGTGGAGGCGACCTGACGGATCGTCCGAAAGATGAGTGCTGGGCTGAGACCTTCCGTGATGTGGACAGTATCTGTCAGGCGATGCCCCTGCTCACCGTGACGGGTAATCACGACTATCTGAAGGGCGTCATCGTATCGTTGGAACGCCGTTTCCCCCTGATTTATTCCTATTTCCTTGATTCCAAGATTGAGGATAACCAGGTCTATACCGTCCGTTATGGTTCTGCACAGTTCTTCCTGTTGGACAGTAACCGTGAACTGCCTTACCTGCTGACCCAGCGCAGTTGGCTGGAACGTGAGTTGCAGAACAGCAGCGCACGTTGGAAGATTGTGGTTCTGCATCATCCTCTTTTCTCGTTGAAAGGCCATAACAACCTGATTCAGCGATGGGTGTTCAATGACCTGATTGAGGAGTATGGGGTTGACCTGGTGATGCAGGGTCACGAACATGCCTATGGACGCATGACGCGCCATGATGACAATGACAAGGCAACGACGCCTGTCTATACCGTGAGCCATTGTTCACCCAAGAATTATCGCATACAGTTTGATGATGAGTTTGATAAGTTTGGTATCTCCAGTCGCTATTATCAAACCGTTGATATTAAGGGAGATACATTGGTGATGGCTACCTATGAATCCTATCATCACTCACTCTATGACTCCCTGCGTATTGTAAAGAAAGGTGATAGTGTGAATATCCTGGACTTTGGTCGTGATATTCCTGAATATATGGAATATACGCCCGACCCTTCCAGTAAGAAAGACCGGGCGTATGCCGAACGAATCGAGGCGTATAAGGCAAAGCATCCTGAGAGGATGCGGAAGTAGTCCTTATACTTCCTCGCCGAAAAGAGTAGCGCTGGTGCTGCCTGTGATGCGCACCCGTACTGTTTCTCCAATATGGTGGTTTCCTTTGTTGAAGACCACCATTTTATTTTGTTCCGTGCGACCGCAGAGCTGCTCACGACTGCGCTTGGAGAAACCTTCTACCAGCACGTCAAACTCCTTGCCCTCGTCCTTCTTGTTCTGCTGGGCAGAAATCTCCGTCTGCAGGGCAATGAGCTCATTCAGTCTGCGAATCTTCTCTTCTTCTGCGATATTGTCGGGCAGATGTTTTGAGGCGTATGTGCCGGGGCGCTCAGAATATTTGAACATAAAGGCAGAGTCATAGCCTACCTCGCGCATCAGACTGAGACTGAGCTGATGGTCTTCCTCTGTCTCGTCGTGATAGCCTACGAAGATATCGGTGGACAGCCCGCAGTCAGGTATAATCCTGCGGATGGCAGCCACACGGTCCATATACCACTCACGGGTATATTTGCGGTTCATCAGTTTCAGGATACGGTCAGAGCCGCTCTGTACGGGCAGGTGGATATGCTTGCATACATTGGGTTCCTCCGCAATGACATGCAATGTCTCGTCGCTCATATCCTTGGGATGTGAGGTAGTGAAGCGGATGCGCATCTGAGGTGCCTCGTGGGCCACCAGTCTGAGGAGCTGGGCAAAAGTGACTTCTTCATTGCCACCCTCCTTCACGACTTCACTCTTGTATGAGTTCACATTCTGTCCAAGCAACGTTACCTCCTTGAAGCCACGGTCACGCAGATCGCGTACCTCACGCAGGATGCTCTCTACGTCGCGGCTGCGCTCACGACCACGGGTGTAGGGCACGATGCAGTAGTGGCAGAAGTTGTTACAGCCACGCATGATGCTCACGAAACCGCCAATCTTATGACCCAGGCCAATGCGCTGAGGCACAACGTCCTTATAGGTCTCTGAAGTAGACAGTTCGATATTCATGGCCTTATGTCCCAGTTCGGCCTGGGCCACCAGGTCGGGCAGGGTCATATAGGCATCGGGTCCGGCCACGAGGTCGGCCCCATGATTCTCCAGCAGGTCCTGTTGCACGCGCTCAGCCATACAGCCCAGCACGCCGATAACCAACGGACGCTTGCGCTTGATGGCACCCAGTGCCTCCAAACGATGGTATATCTTCTGTTCGGCATTATCGCGCACCGAACAAGTATTCAAAAATACAGCATCGGCCTCTTCCAGACTTTCACAAGTCTCATAACCAGCCATTTGCATTACTGAGGCCACTACCTCAGAATCGGCCACATTCATCTGACAGCCATAAGTTTCTATAAATAGTTTCTTCATCATATTAATTTAAATCCGGGTGCAAAGGTACGAACTTTTTTCTGCATATAGCCTTAAATAAAACTAATTTTTATCCACAGTTGGCACATGTGTCGTAGAAAATGTTTAATTTTGCACGCAATTTTTGACAATACACATTATTATATAATAAAAAAGCATGGATAAAGTAAGTTATGCCCTGGGTTTGGGCATCGGACAGCAGCTGGCACAGATGGGTGCTACAGATCTGAATGTAGATGATTTCGCACAGTCAATCAAGGATGTGCTCGCAGGTGCTGAGCTGAAGGTGTCACATCGTGATGCCCAGCAGATTGTGCAGGAATATTTTGCAAAGAAGGAAGCCGCTATGAATGCAGAGCGTGCCGAGAAGGGCAAGGCTGCTAAGGAAGAGGGCGAGAAATATCTGGCTGAGAATGCCAAGAAGGAAGGTGTTATCACGACTGCCAGCGGCCTGCAGTATCAGGTGCTGAAGGAGGGTAACGGTAAGAAGCCTACCGCCAAGGATTCTGTGAAGTGTCACTACGAGGGTTTCCTCATCGACGGTACCGTGTTCGACAGCAGTGTACAGCGTGGCGAGCCCGCCGTATTCGGTCTGCAGCAGGTTATCGCTGGCTGGACCGAGGGTCTGCAGCTGATGTCTGAGGGTGGCAAGTACCGCTTCTTCATCCCTTACCGCCTGGCTTATGGCGAGGGTGGTGCAGGTGCAATGATTCCTCCCTTTGCTACCTTGATTTTCGATGTAGAGCTCATCGAGGTGATGTAATTGGTATATCGACAAATAACACAATAAAAATTTAAAACAAAAATGAAAAAGATTTTTTCTATGGCTGTTGCAGCCATTGCTGTTGCTGGCATGATGTCATGCAACGGAAACTCGCCTAAGGCAAGTTTGAAAACTGATGTTGATACCCTGAGCTATGCTGTCGGTATGAGTCAGAGTCAGGGTCTCATGGATTATCTGTCACGTGCCAAGGGCGTTGACACCACCTACATCGCAGAGTTCCTGCAGGGTGTTAACGACGGTGCCAATGCCGCTGATGATCCTAAGAAGGCTGCTTATTTCGCTGGTATCGAGATTGGTCAGCAGATTTCCAACAACATGGTGAAGGGTCTGAACTATCAGCTCTTCGGTGAGGATTCTACTCAGACCGTATCTCTCCGCAATATCCTTGCAGGTTTCGTCAATGGTGTAAAGGGCGACGGCAAGATGACTGTTCAGGAGGCTGACTCAGTTGCCAATGTTCTGTTCGAGGCTATCAAGGCCAAGGCTCAGGAGAAGCAGTTTGGTGCCAACAAGACTGCCGGTGAGAAGTTCCTGGCTCAGAATGCCAAGAAGGAAGGTGTGAAGACCCTGCCTTGCGGTGTTCAGTACAAGGTGATTAAGGAAGGCAACGGTGCTATGCCTGCTGATACCTCTACCGTAGTGGTTAACTACGAGGGGCGTCTGGTTGACGGTACTGTGTTCGACGCTTCTAACCGTCATGGTGACCAGCCCGCCGAGTTCATGGTTGGCCGTGTTATCAAGGGTTGGCAGGAGGCTCTGAAGGCTATGCCTGCTGGTTCAGAGTGGGAGATCTACATTCCTCAGGAGTTGGGCTACGGTGCCAACCAGTCTGGTCAGATTCCTCCTTTCTCTGCCCTGATTTTCAAGGTAGAACTTGTTGAAGTGAAGTAATTCTGATATGAAGAAGATACTGACTATAGCACTCGCCCTCGTGGTGAGTGCTTCTTTTAGCACCGTGGATGCTAAAAAGAAGAAGGATAAGAAGGCCGACAAGACCGAGGTGGTGAAGGCTCCCGTGAAGCTGCTCTCAAGCAGTGACTCGCTGAGCTATACCGTTGGTATGTCTGTTACCGAGGGCCTGGTAGGCTATCTGCAGTCTCAGCTGGGTGTTGACACCGCTTACATGACTGATTTCGTGGCTGGTTTCGAAGAGGCTGTCAAGGCACTGAAGGATCCCCGTCAGAAGGCGCGTATGGCTGGTGTGACGATTGCCGAGCAGGTGAGCGGACGTATGCTCTCTGGTTTGAAGCAGGAGGCCGATGGTGCTCCCGATTCCATCAACGAGCAACTCTTCTTCCGTGGCTTTGCTGATGCTTTGCTGGGTGATACCACGGTGATGACTACCGCAAAGGCTCATACCGTGTCTAGTCAGAAGACCGAGGCTAACCGTCAGGCCAAGATTGCTGCCCTGACAGAGAAAGGTCGTGCTTTCCTGGCCGAGAATGCCAAGAAGGAAGGTGTGATTTGTCTGCCCAGCGGTTTGCAGTATAAGGTCTTGAAGCAGGGCGATGGCATCGTGCCTCAGAAGACCGACAAGGTGAAGGTGCACTATGAGGGCCGACTGATCGACGGCACCGTATTTGATGCTTCTTCTAAGCATGGCAACGAACCCGCTACCTTCCGTCCCGACCAGGTTATCAAGGGATGGACAGAGGCGCTCACCATGATGCCTGTTGGCTCTAAGTGGCAGCTCTTTATCCCTCAGGAACTGGGTTACGGCGAGCGTGCTGCAGGACAGATTCCTCCTTATTCTACCTTAATTTTTGACGTAGAATTGGTAGGTATTGATAAATAAATCATCAATTTTTCCGAAAAAAGTTGCATGATTAAATAAAAAAGTGTACTTTTGCTATCAGATTGCAAAAGTACACTTTTTAAATGGAGAAAATTGATAACCTAGACAAGAAAATTCTGAGCATCTTGTCACAGAACGCACGTATTCCTTTTAAGGATGTTGCCGCCGACTGCGGTGTGTCGCGTGCTGCTATTCATCAGCGTGTGCAGCGCCTTGTTGATAATAATGTTATCACGGGCAGCGGCTTTGACGTTAACCCCAAGTCTTTGGGCTATCGCACTTGTACCTATGTAGGTATCACCCTGGAGCGTGGTTCTATGTACAAGGATGTGGTGAAGCGTCTGGAACTCGTCCCTGAGGTTGTGGAGTGCCATTTCACCACTGGTCCTTATACCATGATGGTGAAACTCTATGCGCGCGACAATGAGCAGTTGATGGACCTCATCAATGGCCAGCTGCAGGAAATTCCCGGCGTGGTGGCTACAGAGACGCTGATCTCGCTCGAACAGAGCATCAAACGTGAAATACCTGTTCATTTCGAAGAAATAGAATTGTAAATGAGGCATTTTGATTTGAATGCTATACTGGCCGAGGCTCATCAGGAATTCCCTGTCGCGCAGCGTCGGCCGGTTATTGGTATTACAGGCAACTATGGTGAGCTGACCTGTAAACTGGGTGAGGGATACTATAAACAGATAGTGGCTGCTGGTGGTGTGCCTATGATTATTCCGCCTGTGGCTGACAAGACAGTGCTGGCCGACACGCTCGACCGTATTGATGCCCTGATGCTCAGTGGCGGAGCCGATATCAACCCCCTCTATTGTGGTGAGGAACCTGTGCCGGGCCTGGGAGGCATCAATAGTGAGCGCGACCTGCCCGAACTGCTCATTGCCCGAATGGCCTATAACCGTCAGTTGCCTATCCTTGGCATCTGTCGTGGCATCCAGACCTTGGCTGTGGCTTTGGGCGGCAAGGTGGAGCAGGATATCAAGTTGACTACCGTGAAACATTCACAGGATGCTGATCGCTCAGAACCTACGCATTCTGTCTCCATTGAAAAAGATTCTACCTTGTATAAAATATACAGCGGTAGCAAGTCTTTCACTCTTCACTCTTCACTTTTCCCTCTCTATGTCAACTCCTTCCATCATCAGGCGGTGAGCGATGCCGGACCTCGTTTCCGTGTTGTCGGTCGTGCTGCCGATGGGGTGATAGAGGCTATTGAGAGTACCGAGTTCAAGCCTATCCTGGGTGTGCAGTGGCATCCGGAGTGTATGGGTGCCGACGGACTGCCTGTCTTTCAGTGGCTGGTGGACGAGGCACGGAAGTTCAAGGAGGTGAAGCGTGTGCATCATCACACCTTGACGCTCGACACCCATTGCGACACGCCGATGTTCTTCCCTCAGGATGTGAACTTCGCCGCTCGCGACCCACGTATCCTTGTTGACTTGCATAAGATGACCGAGGGACGCCAGGATGCCACGATCATGGTGGCTTATCTGCCTCAGCAGAGTGACCAATGGCAGGGCGTTAAAGGCGAGAAACGTGCTTTTGCTGACGATATCTTTGATAAGATTGAACAAATCGTGGCACAGAATGCCGATTATCTGGCGCTTGCCCGTACGCCTCAGCAGTTGTGGGATAATAAGCATGCCGGACGCAAGAGTATCATGATGGGTATCGAGAACGGTTTGGCACTTGATGGTGACATCCACAATATTCAGCATTTCAAGGACCGTGGCATCGTCTATATCACCCTTTGTCATAATGGCGATAATGACATCTGCGACTCTGCCCGTGGCTCTGAGACCCATGGTGGCGTGAGTGCCTTTGGGCAGGAGGTTATCCGCGAGATGAACCGACTGGGTATTATGGTCGATCTGAGTCATGCCCACGAGAAGAGTTTCTATGATGCCTTGGAACTGTCAAGGACGCCTATCGTATGCAGTCATAGTTCGGCTCGTGCCCTGTGTGACCATCCGCGCAACCTGACCGACGACCAGATGCGTGCCCTTGCCGCCAAGGGTGGCGTGTGCCAGATAACGCTTTATCATGGGTTTCTGAAGAAAGAGGGCGAGGCTACCATCTTGGATGCTATGCAACATTTGGATCATGCTATTCAGGTGATGGGTATCGACCACGTAGGACTGGGTACCGATTTTGATGGCGATGGTGGTATCTGTGGGTTGGCAAACAGTAGTGAGCTGACCAACTTCACCCGCCAGCTGCTGGCTCGTCGTTATAGTGATGCCGATATCCAGAAGATATGGGGAGGCAACTTCCTGCGTGTCATGCAGCAGGTGCAAGGAGTTGAAAGGTGAAAGTTTGAAAATTATATAAAAAACCTGATGAATATGAAGAAGATTTTTTGTTGGATGCTGACCGCTATCCTTGCTTGTGGTGCTATGAGTGCTCAGGCACAAGTGATGAAAGCAGCCGATTTGGAGAAATATGCTAAAGAGAAATATGGTGATAAGTGGCTCGATGCTGCTGCTAACCTGGCCAAGGAACTGACGCTGGATAAGAACGAGTCGCTGTCTTATCAGCAGGTTATCGAGGCTCCTGGTAAGACGAAGTCACAGCTTTATGTGGCGCTGAACTACTGGGCTACGGCAACTTTTAAGGACAAGCAGGCTATCACGCTCAATGATAAGGATGCAGGCTGCATCATCATCTCTTCTTCTATCGATGGTATCGCTGATCATACAGGTACCCTCAACCGTTATGTGGTGAGCATCACGCCCGTTATCAAGATTGATATCAAGGAAGGACGTGTGCGTGTCACTTATACCGTACAAAACTATGACATCCTCAAGGCTGAGGCTGCTGGCTGGATTGGTGGCATTCTTGACAACAGTTCCAACCGTACAGACCGTCAGAATGTCTATGGTGATGGCAAGCGCCTGAAGGGCGATAATACCGATCGCCGTCTCTATGACGAGCAGTGGGAGATTGCCAAGCATTATCCTTTTGTGGAGAAAGATAATAAGAAGCGTACCTGCTCAAAGGCTCTCGTGATGACCCACGCCTATTCCAACGCTATCATGGATAAGGTGGAAGAAGCCATCAAGAATGGTATCGTGGGCAACGAGGACGAAGACTGGTAAAGACAATACGAATAATCATTATTGGGACAGATTTGATTTTCTGCCAGAAGGGTGGAGTCAAATCTGTCCCATGTTATTTCTTTATGCGATGAAGCAAAAGGTCACCACAGCCAGCTTCTACTTCTTCGAAGATTTCTCGGCATCGCTCTTCTCTCATCTTAATCTTTGTTCCTACGGCAATCATATCTGCTAAGGTGGGATCGCCTGTTCCGTTGACTGATGTAGCGTGTTCACCGTTATAACCTTCTGTGCAGAGCGTCAGGTCATAGGCTGGAGCAAGATGCCAGACATAACGACCTGTAGGTTCCTGGATGACTAAGAAACTAAAGTTCTTGCAGTGGTCGTCTTTATTCTCAGTCAGATAGTTGAACACCATACGACGGAACATCTCCTCAACTTCCTTGCTGCTTTGGGTTAAATAGCCAGTTAATGCCAGGAGGTTGCTATAGTCAAGAACAGGATTGGCCAGCGACAAACAGAGTAATGCCCCTGCAGTTGCAGTATGAATACGCTGTCCGTCTTCGTTGATATCAAAGCGACGTGAAGCGAAATAGCGTCCGTTCATCAGTTTGAAATCTGGAACTTTGATGCCACAATGTTTTGCTACCTCGTTATAATGGAATTCCTGCTGGCCTATATCCTTGGGGTCGTAGGTGTGGCGGAATTTTACCAGCCAATGTCCTTCTTCATCATGGAAGATGGCTTTGGGCCGTGCGCCTCCACTATTACCGCTATTATAAAGTAGTAATCCTGCGTCAGTGTCTTGCTGTTCTTTCAGGACTTCAAGAGCCTTCTGTTGCAGCATGTCCAAATCTGTCGCACCGTTGCTTAATTGAATATGCGTTTCAGGATGATAGGTGAGCGCCCCCATGCCACCATTTCCTACGAGGCTTAGCCTGTCAAGTGAGGAAAGGTTAGTGTCGTTGATGCCCTCACGCATTAAAGCTTTGTGGAGCAGATAGCGCCCATAACCATCAGGCAGACTATCCTCGAAAATGCCGAAGTTGCCATAGAAAGGCTGTGGCTTGGCGATGAATAGTCCTTGATGTAGGGGTAGTTCGAGTGGCGAGATGCTGAAACCATCAGCCAACCAGCTTTTGTCGTATTCGAAAGCACAGAATTTATCATCGGGTGTCAGCGATAATATGCCAACGACCCCATTGTGATATTTTACAGTCAGACGATCTATACTTTTCATTGCTTCTTATATGCTTTCTTCTTGTTGGTGTTCTTGCGAATCTGCGTCAGTTCTTCCATGGTGGTGTATTTGGGAGTTGCAAACAGATTCTTGATTTCCGAAGTATAGCCTAAGGCCATAGCCAGCGCAATCAGATTCTTTAGCGAAATCAGTCCTTTTTGTTCAAACCTTACCAGGTTGCTAACAGCGATTTCTGCTTTCTTTGCAAGTTCTTCTCTCGTCAGACTCTTCTCTATCCGCCTATGACGAAAATCCTCTGCCAACTTTAGCGCGATGTCATCAGCAGATTCTAACGTATAGTTGTCGAGAACTGATAATATATTATCTGTATCAATCATTATTCTTTTAGAAACTAATTAAATATTATCAGTTGCAAAGATACTAAATTTTGCCCAAACTACCAAATATTTATTCCTTTTTCTTGTTGCTGAACACTTCAGTCAGTTTCTTTTCTATGTCCTCTCCATGCAGGCCGCGGGCAAGGATGGTGCCGTCGGGGGCAAGCAGGAGGGTGATAATGGTTTGCTTGTTCATGCTTTATTCAATGTTTAGTGCTTTCTTGATAATCGGTTCCAACTCCTGAGCATCGAAAGAGGTGGATAGAATGGTACCATCGCGGTCGATAAGCAGAAATTTACCAGAGCCGTTCTTCTTGGCATGCTTTTCCCAGACGCCAAAGCAGTCTTGATAGTCCACGAGGCTGGGCCATGGGTACTTGTCGCGCTTCATAGCCAGACGGAAGGATTTCATATTCCATTCGCGGGCAATAGCTACGACGTTAAGTCCTGCATCATGGTATTTTTCATAGAGGGGGATGAGCAACTTGGCATGGCCGCGACACGAGTTACACCATGATGCCCACATGATGATGAGGGTTACCCGTCCACGATAGAGAGTGCCGACGCTGACTTTCTCCCCGTCGGCTGTTGCAGCCTCATAATCGTTGAAGTATGGCTGTCCTGGTTGCAGCTGGAGTCCTAGTTCCTTTAGGGCGATGCGGCGATGAGCGGGATGCTTTGGAAAGAGGTGCTCATATAGCTGATGGTATTCATCAAGATAAGGCCGAGCCTCGTTTATATCATCGTATGCATAGAGCATTCCAACCTCTAAGTAGAGCAATCCATAAAGCATTGGATGGTCGGCCTTGTAGGCTTTCATCCATGCGTCAATCCGTGCCTTGAGTGAGTCATGTGCCTGCACTAATTTACGCCCCTCGGGCGTATCCAGCAGATCGTTGTCTTCCAAGGAGTCGAGCTTGCTCTCTATCATCTCAGCCTCCTGTCCGAAAAGGCCTTTGGACATACGCTGCATCTCCAACCACTTCTCTTGCTCTGGACCTCCTGCGACAACATCCAGACGTGCACCTTCATCATCGGGGGTGATAGTGATGCGCACAGTATCGTTCTCTACAAGGAAAAGTGCGAAATGTCCACCCTCCTTATGATCCTCTATGATTTCGTACATCTCAGTCGTTTCGGCTTCTATATCGAGGGCGAAATGCCCGTCCTTAACTTTTATCTCCGTCCATTTTGCATCATCATCGTCTGCCGTGCCTTGTTGTGCAACGTAGAATGTCTGGCGCTTCACACCGTCAGCAACAGTCCCGACGACATGGCATTTTATTTCTCCATGTCCCGTCATTGAGACGAGGGTCAGCAGGATGGTGATGATGAATGATTTCATATATAACTGTTATTTGAGTTTTTCTTTTAATCGTTTCAATAGGTGTTCAAGGCTACTATAACCTTGACTAATGAGGTCATCGTGTACACGGCGACAATCGGGAGTGAAAACTTCGTAGTGTGGAATGCTGTTGAAGTAGAAGAGTTCCTGTAAACGGCGAAATTCTATGTTGTTAACGCAGATGATTTCTTCGTCAGCGAGCCACTCGTTCACATATCGCTTGTAGGCTTCATTTTCCGGATTCTCTTCGTTAGCAATGAAGATGAGTTTCACATCGTTGCGTTTGGCCATCTCAGCACGAAGTTGCTTGCTTTTATTTATAGCGAATTTACAATTACCGCACCACATCGCCCAGAAATCAACAAACAGGATGCGTCCTGGATAACGAGCAGAGACCTTTCTAATGATGTCTGCCACAGAATTATCAAGAGGCAATGTGCTGGTTAATCCTTCCTGCATCATTCTGGAAGCATAGAACTCCTCCGCTTTCTGTCGGATAAAAGGGTGAGAAAATGTGGAGAGATATATTGGAAACATGTTTTCTGGACTTGCGCAATTTGTAGCCAACTCCTGTCGGAAGGATTCTCGCAATGTTGTGTCTTTCTTTGTCTCATCAAATTGTATCCATGAGGGAAATAGTCCCTGCATATGTTTATAATTGCAGAGTTGAATCATTAGGCTGTTTCTGTCGTCTGTATTGAGCATATCGCGAAAGTTTTGGCAGACATTCTCAAATACTTTCTTGTTGGTCGATAGGAGTTCTGGTCTTTCATATTCGCCTTTCTCATTCTTGATGGGGCCAAACAATTGTGTATGTATCATAGGCGAATACTCTGTATGGTTCAATGTTCGTGGGAAATCTTCGCAAGATAGTAACAGGGGATTGTCAAAGTCAATATGACGCAGAGCTGCATAGTTTCTACCTTCTCTTATTGCCAGCCATTCAGCACTGTCAACTATCTCAGGCATGTATATTCCATCCTCTTCTTTGTAGGAACGCATGTCATGATTATCGGCACAAGTCATCATGGCAGATAAAAACTGTACCTGTGCTTCGGCTTGGGCTAACTGCACTTCAAATGGTGTATAGTGGAACTGCTGACTAACCGACGATACGCATTGCATCAGGTTCTGCCAAACACTATCAGCCACAGTCTGCACATCGATGAATCTTCCTTTGAATGAAGACAACGACCTACATTGGCCGTTCATCATCTTTCTAGACTTCAGCCAGCGTTCCACTTTCTTGCTGCTGCCATTTTTGTAGAAACATTCGTATTTTCCTTGTTCATTGAGACGCACAGAGATGTCGATGGTTTCACCAGGGCGGACGAAGAACGGAATTTCAAAGAATTCCACTTTTGATTTGCTCGTATAAAAACGGTTCATTGACGGGTAATTTGCCACAAAGCTTTTCTCAAACGTCCCGTCAGGTGCTATGTCGAGAATTACTGTCGCCTGACCTTTCTCGAATACGTCTTCATAGTTGCACTGCATCGTTGTAAAGCCAAACTTCTCTGCATCGTATCCTTCAATGCTACCTTTGATTGTAATGGTGTCGGCCTTAAACCAATCTTGTGGAATAGCCTGAGCCTGCCCCGTCAGGGCAATGAGGGCAAGCAGGAGGGTGGTTAGGGCGTTTTTAATCATTGGTTTCCTATTTAGTTATTACCTTGTTTATTATATATACGGAGAAATCGTGCAAATATGTCGCTGAAGGATGTTAAAATTATGAAAAAACATCATAAACCTATGACTTACGATGTCTTAATTTGTTTTTTCTATCACCCTCACCACGAACCGTCTGAAATGCCGATGTACAAAGGGATTAAGGGGTGTTGAGGATGTTCGTCATCCTACACTAATCCTACACTCACCCTACACTGCCCCCTCACTCACACCTCTTGGAAAAATACGTCGTTGACGTACTCCGATTACGTCGTCCACGTACTCTGAGTACGTCCCCTGCGTACGGACAGTTATACATGAATTTCATGTGCTTTTCTTTTGTCTACGACGCTACACGAATGACCATGAAAATCCATAAATGACTCATAAATATTGATTCATGAAATAATTTTTGTCCATTTATGATTATTTATGTAGCGCCGCAGGCAGACTAAAGGTTCTTTGGCAAAAGATTCTGAGTGTAGGGTCAGTGTAGGATATGGTGAGGGTGAGTGTAGGGTTGAGAACACCCTACACTGGCCTCAAAGCCTTTGCCACAGGGCGTTTCCTGCGTTTGGAGTGAGGGTTGGGGGTAAAAACGTTTTTCTTGTCGAGAAACGTCGTTTTGCTGATAGAGAAACGACGAGTTGCTCGTCAAGATACTCTGAAATGGAGATTGTAATTTCTTTTTACTACTTAAATTGCGTCGGGATTTCTTGCTAAATCAATAATATTTTTGAGCTAATTCATTTCATGATTTGAATTAGCTCAAATCATGAAATGAGTTAACTCAAATCATGAAATGAGTTAAGTGAAAATTTTAGGGTCATTTTTGTGCAATATAGTCCTATTAGCAAGAAAATGAGGTCAAAGTGGTTTGTCAAGAAAACTTATTTGCCTTTTTTGCACGAAATCTCATGTCCAGTCAGAAACCATAGGTTAAGGCATCCTATGTCAGGGACTAAGGAGTCGCAAACCTATGACTTAGCAACCGGAAACCATAGAGTTACTACCACTAACTCATAGAGTTCCGGTCTCAAAGTCGCTGTAATCTGTTACAAAGCAATTCTGATCAAGGTGGCCGGAATGCGGTGAGGTGGGAGTGTTGGGGGTCAGAAAAAGTCTCAGTATTATTTGCATGATAAAAAGATTTTACCTATCTTTGCAGCATGCAACGAATTAATCACCTCCTAATCATATTATTCTGCATGGCTATTTGGGCATGCAATGTTTTTATAAACTCCACAATAAGATAATAATCAATTATTGCAGTTTACAAATATGGACAAGTTCAGACCTTTCAAGTTGTTTTTCATGTTGATAGCCATTACCTATTCCATCAGCATGTTTGGTACGGATTATAATCATAACGTTCAGGGTAGTATAGTAGATAATTTCACTAACAAAGGATTAGACAGCGTCTTGGTTACGTTAATGGCCAACGATAGTACTATGCTTAGCACTTGTATGAGTGATGAAGAAGGTTCTTATATGTTTGAGATATCTAAGACTGGTAAGTATATTATTAAGGCAGAGCGAAAAGGATACGAAACATCTTATATGAATTGCGAACTCAGAAGCCAGCGCGAATTCTTTGTGGCTGTGAATTGTATCAGGATGGACAAGATATACCAGCTAAGAGAGGTTACTGTAACTTCCACGAAAATAAAGATGGTGATGAGGGGAGATACCATCGTATATAATGCGGATGCGTTTAACCTTCCTGAGGGTAGTATGCTCGATGCGCTTGTGTCGAAACTCCCGGGAGCCAAGCTCACAAAGGATGGCGAGATATTTGTGAATGGTAAGAAGATTGAAAGTCTGCTTGTAAATGGTAATGGTTTCTTTGCCGGCAACCCAAGAGTAGCATTGGACAATCTGCCTGCTTACACGGTTAATAAGATAAAGGTGTATAATAAAGACGGTGCAGCTTCAAGAATTATGGGGCGTGATATGGGGGATAGGTCCTATGTGATGGACGTGCGATTGAAAAAGGAATATTCCACAGGATACTTAGGAAACTTGGAAGGTGGCCTCGGCTCTGAAGATAGATACAAACTGAAGGCAATTGGACAAAGATTCTCCGAAAGAGATATGGTTCATCTCTATTCCGACATCAATAATATCAACTTGGATCAGCGTGCAGCCCTTGGTGGGGAGGAAACTTCTCCTCAAAGTAATCTTGATGGTCGTATAGCCAAAAAAGAGTTTGGCTTGCAGGCATATAGGTGCTTTGACGATAATATACTCAATTTTATTAGCACTAGTAATAACTACTGCCATACAGGAAGTGATTTGGAGGTAAAGACTAATGGTCAGACTTTCCTGCCAACAGGCGATTCATTTAATCGCAGCAGCTCCTATTCTACAAGCAGTTCTGATCGCCTGACATCAAATAATCAATTCTATTTTCAGAGCTTGCTCAATAAACGGATGTATGCAGATACCGACCTTAATCTCTCTTATCATCATAATAGGGGATTTGGCAGTAATCAGTCAGAAATATCCGATAAGTCGTCTGTGCTCAACAATCTTTTATCTTCAAATAGTATAGAATCCAAGAATCTTGACTTGTATTTCTACAATAAAGAAGGACTGAAGGTTATTGCAGACATGATAAGAGCAGGTGTTGGCTTTTCGTATAACCGCAATACCCAGAAGACTTTTACGTTGGACGATGTACAGTATCCTTCAGGAGCATTACCACGTGACTATCGTAACAATTTCCGTGATCAGACACATCAGAACTTCACGGCTTTTGGTGATGCTTCATACAACTATGGTCTTAGGTATGCAAGTATAGTATTAGAATACAATTACAAATACACATTTAATAAGTCGGACAATATGCTCTATCGACTTGACAAACTATCTGGCAGGGATTCAAGCCAATTTGATTTACTGCCCTCTGCCACAGATGCACTGGCACAGGTAAAAGATGGTGGCAACAGCTATCTTTTTCACGAATATAGGAATGAGCACACCATAAAACTCAGGGGGAATGAGATACCTGTTAAGTTTCTTGCAGCCACGGCAAAGTTTGAAATGCCAATCCATTTTGTAAATGCCAACCTTTACTATGACCGTATGGGCAGGCATCATGTGGGAAAAGCGGAAGCCTTCTTTAATCCGTCACTTAACATCAGGCGATGGAAAGAACATTGGACATGGACTTTTGATGCCAGTATGGGTTCTGAACTGCCCGACCTGACTAACATGGTGAACTATCAGGATGACAGCGATCCCCTCAATATACGTCATGGTAACAGTACGCTGCGCAATATCCATTATTATAACACAAGTGTATCAGTTGAGTATAGAGGCAGTAGGCAGAGAATGGGCAACATCAACATCGGTTACCAGCAAACGGATAATGCCGTAGCCTACGGGCTTACGTTTGACAAGAACACGGGCGTGTCCATCATCAAGCCGCAGAGTGTGAACGGCAACTGGAGGATGAACTTCAGCATGGGCTATACACAGGCTATAGACAACGCACATAAGTGGTCTGTAGATAATCAGCTGTCGGCAGGATATAACCACAATGTGGATCTTGCAACTGTAGAAGGGTACACGGATAGTCGGAGCAGCATTGTTCATAATTATCGATTGGATGATAATATCAAGGTAAATTTCCGGCCTGATGACAGGAATGAGATATGTCTCCATGCCGGTGGTACCTACTATATTATAAAAGGTGAGCGTTCTGGCTTCGAAGACATCAAGGCTGGAGACTACCGCATAGGTATGAATGCTCAGGTGGCTCTTCCATGGAAGTTCAATCTGACAACAGACATGACTATGTATGCCCGTAGAGGATACCAGTCGTCAGATATGAACACAACGGATTGGGTGTGGAATGCGCAGATAACACGCAGTTTCCTCAATGGTAGACTCGTATCAAAACTCACAGGCTTCGATATCCTTCATCAGCTTTCCAACACGCAATATGCTGTTAATGCCCAAGGACGCACGGAAACATGGCATAACTCCATACCACGTTATGTGATGCTCTCACTTGCATGGAGTTTTAATGTGAATCCAGGGAAATAACTTATTAAAGATCTATATATCAATTCTACAAAAAAAATAGTATTATTATGAAACGTATATTATTGTCTTTGTTTATGTGTATTACTGTTTCTATGGTATTTGCACAGACAGGTTTTAAACAGTTGCAGTTCTATACCCAAATGATGGATGGATCTGCTTATTGGGAAAGCTTGCATCAGTATTTTATGAAAGAGCATCATTATCGTTATGCTTGTATTACGTGCCCTTCGTCTGAGCCAGAGTCTTGTCTTCTTATCGGTGATTCAACTCTGACTATCGTGACGCTAGACAAGATGATCTATTCGTATTTGCGTGATAAGAAGTTGGAGAAAAAGCCAAAGATTAGTCAAAAGACATTGTCTGTAAGTAAACGTTTTGTTATAGATCTTTGTAATCTGATAGACTTGGGATCTTTGACTTCTGATGCTTATGAAACCAACAGAATGACTGATGGCACTACGACTTATTTCTTGTCCTATTCCCAGATATATCATTCTTCAAAGACACGTGCAAAGGGGAGTGCTAATGGGGGCAACGAGGCTTCGCAGTTGATGAGGCTATTGAATCAGATTCACGATGCTGTTATTGGTAAGTGTCCTTTTGTGGAGTCTGACCTTATGACACAAATACATAGTCAGCATAAACATCTTTTCACGCTCTTGCCCTCAAACTTTGCTGACCGTGAAATGTACGACTTGTATTTACCCCAAACTCATTGAGTTGTGGATTAGCAATATGGATTTGATAATATATCAGTTCGGGTATAATATTTAATGACTCTAATCAAATTATACCCGAACTGATATAATGTGAGATCACGGAATCTTAAAGTTATGAATTTTGCGATTTGCATAATATGATATGGATAATATGAGAATGAGGATATGTGCGAGCTCTTGTGGTTTACGCAAAAAAGACTTAATCTTGATTTAATTTTTATATCTGTAAGTTTTTCTAAGGGTAGGGACGATTCGTGTTGGCGAAATAATTGGTATTTTTGCAGGCGATAACCAACAAACCGAAGTGATGGCTCGACTCTATCTTTGTTTGCTTCTGGTGCTCTGCTGCATCGACTCGCTGGCTCAACGGCGGCTGGTGGTGGTTGATATGGACCTGCTGGTGCCTGTGGCTGGCGCCAATGTGGTGAGCAGGCAGGGCGTACAGACTACCGACTCGATGGGTGTGGTCTATGTGGCTAAGGACAGTAAGACCATCACCATCTCGCATGTGAACTACGAGAGTCTTATCCTGAACCTGAATAAGGAGGACGGCGATACCATCTATATGCTGTCGAAACTGCTGAACCTGCAGGAGGTGCTGGTGCTTGGAAAAGGTAAACAGCCTGACTACAGGGAACTGAACAAGGGTTTTCAGTTGGATAAGACAGAGGCGCAGTTGGTAGGGGCGAATCCCAGTACAGCCGCCAGTTTCGACCTCGGCAAGGTTATCTCGGCCCTGATTCCTAAGAAATGGCGTTCAAGCTATAAGAAGGCGCAGCGGAAGAAGAGGCTGAAAGAAATACTGGAAGAGTATTAATCTGATTTTATTTCTTACTCGCTACAAGTAGTTTGCACGTCAGCATGATGGTGCGACCTACGAGGTTGGTGGTATGCACGAAGCGGTCGGTATCCACAAACGAGGTGCGTGTGTAATGGCGAATGTCAAGGAGGTTCTCGCCTGTGAGTTTCCATATCGCCCCCTTTGTCTTGTACTGAACAGATGCGGAGAGCATGGAGGCATCCTTGTACTTGCCTGGCTCTATCATGTCGTGCATGAAGTTGCAGGTGCTGCGTATCTCGATAGTGGGTATGGGGAACACGGCCAACGAACCTGTACAGCGCAGATTGTCTGACGACTGGTTAGAGGAACTGGTGCGCAGGAAGTTCTTTCCATAGTCGCCCTTGATATTGGCCTCAAGCCAGGGAACTGGTGTGACGTCGGCCTGCAGCCGCATGCTGTAGCCCGTATGGTAAGAAGTGACAAAACGACTCTGCATCATATACTCACTACTGCCCCACGACACATCGGCATTGGCAGAGAGTTTGGTGAAAAGGGATAGTATATTCTTCGACGCATTGATGCCTCCACTTGCTGAGCGCGAATGGCTGTCGCGGAAGATAGCTGTACTTTCTGTTGCCGTCTGGCTCACCATTCGGGATGAGAGCACATTGCGCTTGCCCTGACTGTAGCTGGCATTGGCACCGAAGGTGAAGTAGCTGAAGGGTATCTGCTTGGTGTATCGGATATCGCTGCTCCACGACTGACTCTTGCCAATCACGCCCGATGCTGCGGAAGTGCTGCGATAGTTTATCTGGACAGGTGTGGTAAGTAGATCCAGGATGTCGCCAGCAGCATTACTAAAACCACTGGAGAAGGTCAGTTCGGAGGTGCCGTTGAAGGTGTAGCGCAGGAATACATGGGGCTCTGCAAACACCTCTGACAATGTGGTGCGCTTGTCGTCGTATTGGGAAAGATAATTCAGGTTCAACAGTTTCATGTTGAGACCCAGAGATGAATAGAGCTTCTTGTCGGCCGATGTCCACGAAACAGAGGGATTAATGCTGGGCACGAGTTTCCATCCGCTCATCCGCTGACTCTGGTTAGCGACGTCTGGTTTTGTGAGTCCGGTCTCAATGAAATTGTAGTTGGCTGTGAGGTCCACAGGCATATCAATCTTCCACTTGCGACCCAGTTTTATTTGTAGTGACGTGCCATGACGTGTGTTGAGCTGGGAACTCTGACCTCTCTGTGCACTTTCGTTCATCAGCATCAATACCTCGGGTGTGCGGATGAATTCAATATTGCTGGTAAACGACAGTTTTCGCTTGCCAAGGCGTATGGTTGCCCAAAGGCTGTTGTGCAGATTGATTGAGGTGGCATCTCTGTGCTGACTATTCAACACAATGTCATTGTCTCCTTCTGAGTGTGTCAGGGAAGGGTTCTCGTTCGTGAGAAACTGTGCCTTTGCGCTGAAGGTGTCAGAGAAATAATGATTGCTGGCATTGTCTTCAAACCTCACGCTGAACATAGGCCGATGAGACTTGGAAAGGGGAGCGATGGACTCCGCGATATAAATGTTCTCACCACCTGCAAAATAGTAGGCCTCAGAACTGGCGCTACTGTTCATGCGTTCGTAAGTGTAGTCGGCATTGACCCTGACCTGTCGCACGCTGTCAATCTTCTGTATGGCGTTGAGGCTGCCATAGCCGTTTGTGCGATAGATGGACTCGCCCACGCCACTACCTGCCTGTCCCCATCCAGGGAGCTTGTTGGTAGCCAGTGAGCCGAAACTGTCGCCGCCATTGTGATTAACCATATCGTAGAGACCAAAGTTGCCGTTGTTGCTGTATTTTCCAGAAGCAAGCAACTGGAAGTTGTCGGTGAACATCATCTCCGTGGCACCTGCTGCATATAAAAGCTTGTCCTCCCTGATACCAACGCCCAACTCTGGTTGCCCAAATGGCTTGAACTGTGCCTTTTTGCTCAGCTTTATATTGATTGCTACGGCATCGCTCTCCTCGTCGGCATCTATCTTGCGATGCTTGTGGTGTTTCATGATATCCACCTGGGTGGCAAACTCAGCAGGAATATTCTTCGTGGCAAGGTTATAACGACCGCCAAGCATGTTGAGCCCACCAATGTAAAAATCGGAAATACCCTTGCCCATGTAGCTGATGGCACCATTATCCGCAATGCTGATGCCTGGCAGGTTCTTTAAACCGTCTTCAAGTGTTACGTCACCTTTCTTGAGGAAGGAGGCAAGGTTGTAGGAGAGCGTGTCGCCCCTCATCTTCAGCGGGTCTGGCTTCACCATCACCTCTTTCAGCGAAACTTCCTTCGGCGTCAGCGTCATGTCCACCTTGATAGCTTTCTCCTTGAGCGTTAGTTTTTTCGACTCCTTCTCATAGCTGACGTGGTTGAACTGAAGTATGACCTCCCCGCTGGGCGCACTCTTCAATCCTATCACATACTCGCCCTTCACGTTGGTGCTGGTAAATGCCAATGTCTTCGTGCCGCTCGTCAGCTTCACGATGACATCGCTCACGGGTTTGCTGTGCAGGTCGGTCACCCGTCCCGTCACTCGCACCTGCGCCGAGACATTGATGGCCAGTGCTATATATAATATAATGTAGAGGAGTCGTTTCATAAGGGTCTTATTCTATTTCCAACGGCTGGTACACATGAGCCTTTGTCAGTAAGGGAAAGCCGTCAGCATACGCAAACTGTTGGCTACCTAAGTTGATGACGGTCATGTGATGGATGCTCCCGCCTAAGGACAGGGTGCCACCGTTAAGGTTGGGCACGTGGAAGAGGGGATTCTTAGCATATTGGCGATTGCCAAACACATCGCTGCGATGCTTCAGTAATTTGGCGTATGTCATGCGCTGTACGTTGGGACTCTTCTCAGGTGCCGTGATGGGCGTATGGTTCTGTCTTAACTCCGCAAGGCAGAACGTGTGTGCCTCATTCTCCGCCTTGATAATCAATCCTGGCAGTCCGCGCAGTCGCCATGGTCCTGCAGATGACGGAATCTCCTCGGTATAGCATACTGTCCAGGTGACGCCTCGGAACGTTGCTGTGGCCTGCTGACAGAAGTATCCGTTAATGGTTACAGTATCGTCGGTGAGCGTCCACGCAATGTCGGGTGTCGGCTCAATGCCCTCAAACTCATGTGGGAAAATCCTGTCGCGCACGGTGGTCTGTCCGTTGGGCAAGCCTGTCCATACCGTCGGCATGTGCATCAGCGTCTCCTGATGTTCTGCCATGATCAGGTCTTCCTCCTCTATTGTCTCGTTTGTCTTCATGTAGGCCGAGCGCGGCATCGACTTCGTCACCGTCCGTCCCACCTGCACCACGAGCTGCATCTTGTCCGTGACGGGTGTGCCCTCGTCGTTCTGCGTTCTGCACTCATAGTCGTACAAAGCCACAAACTGCGCCGTATCAATTGTCTCTGTTTGTCCCTGCGCTCCTATCGTCAGCGCGAGGGTAAGGCAGGTCACTAAGATTTTTCTCATTGTTCTGACAATTCTAATGGTTGATACACATGTGCTTCGTTGGCTTTGCGCTCAGAATTGTAATGCACAAAGTAGCCGTTGATGAGGCTGCCGTCGTCGGTATATATTTCATCTGCCGAGTTCCTGTTGGTGACATAGTATAAAGGATTCTTTGCGTAGTTCTTGTTGCCGAATACTTTGAGGCGGTTCTTGATAAGTTTCGCCTCAGAGGTTTTTATGGTGATGGCGCTGGTCTCGTAGTAGATGGGGGCTGCAATGTGCTGGACATCAGTGAGTGTGAAGTGGTGGATGCTGTCCACACTCACGGCCTCGACAATAAGGCCTGGCAGTCCGCAGAGTTTCCAAGGGCCTGCCGTTGTGGGTATATCCTCGTCGTATCGCACCGTCCAACGCTGCCCGTGCAACAAGCAGGTGGCCTGTGAGTTGTCTGCCAATTCCCATTTGATGGGGATGCGTTCCTCCTTGGTCTCATAGATAGTAGGCACGATGGCATCGCGCACGGTTACCTTGCCATCGGGATAGTTCGCCCAAACCTCTGGCATGAAGCAATACGATTCTGCCTTGAACTGTGGAAACTCATCGTCGCCGATGAAGTCCCAACCTTCCAGAAACTCTAGTTTCCCATCGGTACCCTTGCGGCTACGCATGTCCGTGTTGCCTGCGGCCCATTGTCTTTCCATACGATATTTCCGATAGGGGAAACTTCGTGTGCAATGCTGTCCCACCTGTACGCAGAGCTTCATTCGGTCTGTTACGGCCTTGCCCTCTGCGTCCTGTGTCCTGCACTCATAGTCGTACACGGCCACGAGTCTCGATGTGTCAATGCTGTCTTGGTGGATTTTTACTGTGGTTATCGAAGCCATGATGGCGTCCACTCCATCGAGTTCCTGTCCCTGTGCTCCTATTGTCAGCCCAAGGATAAACATGGTTGCTATCAACTTCTTCATATGCATGGTGATTAATTCTAGTTCTGTCATAATAACGGAAAGAACTGGTGTTTATTGTCAAAGAATCATCAAGGTGGTGAAGTTTTTCGCTTTGCTCAAGGAACTTCTGACACTAGCCATAAAAAATAAATGATTTCCTTTTGCATTTCACTCGCTTTTTTGTAACTTTGCACACAAACTAATCAAAACGGCAAATGAAAACTAACTACGAAATACGTTATGCTGCTCATCCTGAGGATGCCCGCCATTATGACACTGCACGTCTGCGCCGCGATTTCCTCATAGAACACCTGTTTGTTGGGGACGAGGTGAACATGGTGTATTCTATGTACGACCGTATGGTGGTGGGGGGTGCTATGCCTGTGAACGAGGTGTTGCCCCTGGAGGCTATCGACCCGTTGAAGGCACCGTTCTTCACCACCCGTCGTGAGGTGGGTATATATAATATAGGTGGAACGGGTGTCGTGAAAGTTGGTGACGAGAGCTTCGAACTGGGCTATAAGGAGGCTCTCTATATAGGACGAGGTGACCGTGAGGTGACTTTTGCGTCGAAAGATGCGCAGAAGCCTGCCCTCTTTTACTTCAACTCCACAACAGCGCATGCCGCATATCCCTGTAAGAAGGTGACGAAGGCGGATGCTGTGGTGGCTCATATGGGTGCCCTGGAGACGAGCAACGAGCGTAACATCAACAAGATGCTGGTGAACCAGGTGCTGCCCACCTGTCAGTTGCAGATGGGTATGACGGAATTGGCTACTGGTAGCGTGTGGAACACGATGCCGGCACATGTGCACAGTCGTAGGATGGAGGCTTACTTCTATTTCGAGTTGCCCGAGGACCAGGCCGTCTGCCACTTTATGGGTGAACCGCAGGAGACGCGCCATATCTGGATGCATAACCAGCAGGCGGTGCTCTCGCCTGAATGGAGCATCCACTCTGCCGCTGCCACGCATAACTATACCTTTATATGGGGTATGGGTGGTGAGAACCTGGACTACGGAGACCAAGACTTTTTTGACATAAAGGATCTGAAATAAGGTTTTAAAAATAATACTGTTTAACATATAATAAATCAAGTAAAATGGCAAATTTGTTTTCATTAGAGGGTAAGAATGCGTGGATCACTGGCGCATCTTACGGTATCGGTTTCAACATCGCAAAGGCTTTCGTGGCTGCAGGTGCTAAGACCATTGTCTTTAACGACATCAACGAGGCTGCCCTGCAGCGTGGTTTGGACAACTACAAGGAGGCTGGCATCGAGAACGTGAAGGGTTATGTGTGTGACGTGACCGACGAGAAAGCTGTGAAGGCTCTCGTTGAGAAGATTCACGCTGAGGTAGGTCAGATTGATATTCTGGTGAACAATGCCGGTATCATCAAGCGTATTCCTATGCACGAGATGAAGCGCGAGGAGTTCCAGCAGGTTATCGATGTGGACCTGGTTGCTCCTTATATCTGTGCAAGTGCTGTGATTCCTGAGATGATGGAGCGTCGCGAGGGTAAGATTATCAATATCTGCTCTATGATGAGTGAACTGGGTCGTGAAACTGTGAGCGCCTACGCTGCTGCTAAGGGTGGCTTGAAGATGCTGACCCGTAATATCTGCTCAGAGTATGGTGAGTACAACATCCAGTGTAACGGCATTGGCCCGGGTTACATCGCAACACCTCAGACAGCACCTCTGCGCGAGCGTCAGCCCGACGGCAGTCGTCATCCGTTTGATTCATTCATCTGCGCTAAGACTCCTGCAGGCCGTTGGCTCGATCCTTCAGAGTTGGGTGGACCTGCAGTCTTCCTGGCCTCTCATGCATCAGATGCAGTGAACGGTCATGTGCTCTATGTGGATGGTGGTATTCTGGCCTACATCGGAAAACAGCCTAAATAAAGGAAAATGCAACGTAAAGAAAATCCGGATTGAAAAAATTCGGATTTTTTTACGTCAAAATCCATTGTTATATTATTCTTTTTTTGTATCTTTGCAAACGATTTCGGTTACCAATTTCGGGAAACTTTTTGGAATCGAAAAATCAAAAAGTTGTCCAAAACGGATAACTTGCTGAAGACCAAGAACCTAAAAAATAATGATTAAATAATATAATAATGGAAATCAAGAACTTTACCATCACGAAGCGAGATGGCTCTAAGGATCGCTTCTCTCTTGACAAGATTATGAACGCTATTACGAAGGCGTTCGAGAGTGTTGAAGAACCTGCTGATTTGGGTGCTATTTCTAAGATTATCAGTCACTTAGATATTCATGATGATATCAAGGTGGAGGATATCCAGAACCAGGTCGAGGAGGCGCTGATGCGTGAGGGTTACTTCAAGGTGGCAAAGTCTTTTATCCTGTACCGTCAGGAGCATACGGAGGATCGTGAGACGCTGGAGAAGATGATGTTCCTCTCTGAATATATGGAGGAGTCGAAGAATGCAGCAACTGGTTCAAAGTATGACGCCAATGCAAACGTGGAGCACAAAAATATTGCAACTTTGATTGGTGAACTGCCTAAGTCAAACTTCATCCGTCTGAACCGTCGTCTGCTGGTTGACCGCATCAAGAAAATGTATGGCAAGCAGTTGGCTGATGAGTATATCGACAAGCTGACACACCACTTTATATATAAGAACGACGAGACATCGCTGGCTAACTACTGTGCCTCTATTACGATGTACCCCTGGCTTATCGGTGGCACACTGGCTATCGGCGGTAACTCTACGGCTCCTACGAACCTGAAGTCTTACTGCGGTGGCTTCGTGAACATGGTGTTTATGGTCAGCTCTATGTTGAGTGGCGCCTGTGCCACGCCTGAGTTCTTGATGTACATGAACTACTTCATTGGCAAGGAGTTTGGTCTGGACTACTGGAAACGTGCCGACGAGGTGGTTGACCTCTCACTGAAGCGTCGTACGCTCGACAAGGTGATTACGGACTACTTTGAGCAGATTGTATATTCGCTGAACCAGCCCACAGGTGCACGCAACTATCAGGCTGTGTTCTGGAACGTGGCTTACTATGATAAGTATTATTTCCAGAGCATCTTCGGTGAGTTCTACTTCCCCGATGGCTCTCAGCCCGACTGGGACGGTCTGTCTTGGCTGCAGAAACGCTTCATGAAGTGGTTCAACAAGGAGCGCACGAAGACCTTGTTGACCTTCCCTGTAGAGACCATGGCGCTGCTGGTTGACGAGAATGGTGAGTGCCGCGATAAGGAGTGGGGCGAGTTTACTGCCGAAATGTATAGCGAGGGTCACTCGTTCTTCACCTATATGAGTGACAATGCTGACTCTCTGAGCTCTTGCTGTCGTCTGCGCAATGAGATTACGGACAATGGCTTCAGCTACACACTGGGTGCCGGTGGCGTTTCTACGGGTTCTAAGTCTGTGCTGACCATCAACCTGAACCGTTGTATCCAGTATGCGGTAAACAATAAGATTGACTATCTGGAGTTCCTGGGTGGCGTTATCGACCTCTGCCACAAGGTGCAGACGGCCTACAACGAGAACCTGAAGGAGTTGCAGAGCCACGGCATGCTGCCTCTGTTTGATGCCGGTTATATCAACATCAATCGCCAGTATCTCACCATCGGTATCAACGGCCTGGTAGAGGCTGCCGAGTTCATGGGTCTGAAGATTACGCCAAACGATGAGTATCAGAAGTTTGTTCAGGGTATCCTGGGGCTGATTGAGAAGTATAACAAGCAGTATCGCACCAAGGAACTGATGTTCAACTGTGAGATGATTCCTGCAGAAAACGTAGGTGTGAAGCATGCTAAGTGGGACCGTGAGGATGGTTATTTCGTGCCACGCGACTGCTACAACTCTTACTTCTACGTGGTAGAGGACGACTCACTGAGCGTTATCGATAAGTTCAAGTTGCACGGCGCTCCTTATATCGAGCACCTCACAGGTGGTTCTGCCCTGCATATGAACCTGGATGAGCACCTGTCGAAGGAGCAGTATCTGAAGCTGCTGAAGGTGGCTGCTAAGGAGGGATGTAACTACTTCACATTCAATATCCCCAACACCGTATGTAACGAGTGTGGATATATCGACAAGCGCTACCTGCACGAGTGTCCGAAGTGTCACTCTAAGAACGTGGACTACATGACGCGTATCATTGGCTATCTGAAGCGTGTGAGCAATTTCTCACAGGCTCGCCAGGAAGAGGCTTCACGTCGTTTCTACGCACATGCGGAGTAATATTTAATGCTTATCATTAAAAATGCTGAAGTACGTAAATACTGGAGTTGTTTTTCAGGAGATACCCGACGAGGTGACGCTGGCTATCAATATCAGCAACTGTCCCTGTCGGTGTCCGGGCTGTCACAGCCATTATCTCTGGGACGATATAGGTATTCCCCTTACTACCGAGGCGCTCGATGATTTTGTTGAGCGCTTCGGTACGGATATCACCTGCTTCGCCTTCATGGGAGGTGATGCGGATCCGAAGGGAGTCAACCGCTTGGCGCAGTATATTCACGAGACGTATTCTGAATATAAGGTGGCGTGGTATAGTGGTCGCCTGCGTGTGGCGCCCGAGGTGAGGAAGACCGATTTCGACTATATCAAGATAGGTCCTTATATCCGTCACCTAGGACCGCTGAAGAGTCCTACCACCAATCAGCGTCTCTATCGGAAGACGGAGAGCGGAGATTTTGAGGATATCACCCACCGCTTTTGGCGCAAGGTGGCGCTATAGGAAGGTGGTTATACAAGACATAAAAAAAGATGCACAAGAGAGAATCCTGTGCATCTTTTTTCTTGGTACCCCGACCGAGAATCGAACTCGGAACTAAGCTTTAGGAGAGCCTTGTTATATCCATTTAACTATCAGGGCCCATTGGTTTTTGCGCGGCAAAGGTACTACTTTTTAGTGAAGAGTGAAAAGTGAAGAGTGAAAAATTTGCTACCGCTATACATTTATTAACAAAATTGTATGTGCGGCAGCAAATTTTTCACTCTTCACTATTACCTTTTACCTTAGAAGGTCAGTGTGTTGAGATTACCCTTGCTGTCCTTCTTTTTCTTGCTGCCAAAGGCAATGTTCATACCCATATTGAAGCTGACATTGCTGTTGAGGGGAACCATGTTGGCACCGGTCTTGCCGATGATATGGTCCATACCAAGGAAGAAGTTGAAGCCAGAAGGATGCACGTTGAGTACCCAACCCATGGTGGTGCAGAAAGAGGTCATGCCTAAGTTGATACCACCATTGAGCCAGTTCAGAGGAGCTACGTTGGCACTGAGGCGCCAGTCATTCCAGTTATAGATACCATCGAAGTGGTGGGTGTACAGGGCACCAGCACTCAGCTTGTCGTAGAAAGGCATGGGGTATTCCAGACCTACGCGTACGGTAGATGCCAGGCCAGTGGTCTTGCCACCCTTGTCGGGCTTTTCTTCCAAGTTGGCAAAGTCGGCCAGGTCGTCGCTGATATCATCGCCACCATTATCAAACTTACCATCCTTATACTTCATTTGGAAACCTTCGAATACGAATGGGTTGCCAGATGACTCTGCCACCATGGTGTTGCTCCAGCTGATGAAGCCAAGGTCGGTCAGCGCAAGGCTTACCTTCAGACCGTCGAGCCAGTCAACAGAACAATCCTTGAACTCGTAGATACCACCAAGGTCAAAACCGAGACCCCATCCGCCGATGCCGGCACCGTCGGTATCAATACCTGTTACTTCATCATAGTACTTGCCTGGAACGGACTTGTACTCCTTGTGCTTGGTCTTGAACTTACCGCCTTTCATATTGATCTCACCCTTGGCCTTACCTTCAAGAATCCACTGGTTGTTGTCGTTGAGCTGGGCATGCATGCCTTCCATAGACAGGTCGGCATAGGCTGCACCAAGCAGGATCTTTACCTTGGCACCAACGCGCAGGTTGTCGAAGATCTGACGAGAGTGGCCTAATCCTAATTCGGCATAACCCCAGGCGCGGGCACCCATATCGTCGAAGTAGTAGTCCTTGTTGCTCATGCTCTTGGCGAAATCGAAGAAAGAGTAGGGCATTGACATAGCGAAGTGGTTGCGCTCCTTGAGTTCAACGGTATTGTAACCGCCCATACCCTTGAAGCCTACTGATACAATGGGGATGTCCATGTCGAAAATCAGGTTGTTACCGTCCTTGTCGAATCCCTTCATGGCTTCATCGTAGGAGATGTCAGGATGCAGGAATGTGGTGGTCTTCTTGGCACCGGGCTTCTTGCCGTAGTCGGGGTTCTTGAAGAGCACGTCGCCTACGCCAAACGAGCCTTGCAACTTGAAGTTGAAGTTACCCAGGACAGGGATAGCTACATAGCCCTGGTCATTGCCATAGGCAGGGTTCATATCGTGACGATACTTGAAGTCGTCTGTGAAGTAGGCCGAAGTCAAGTCTTGCGCCATCATAGTGCCAGCCGTTGCAGTCAGTACTGCGGCCATGATATATCTTTTGAATGATGTTTTCATATCCTATATAATATATGGTGAATAAATTCTTTTCGCTTTCACTAATATGTCAAGACTTATTTCTTGTCGTCTTTCTTCTTGTCAGCATCGATAGAGATCTCACTGTTGACGCTGATCTTCAAGTCGTTGATATTGATGTAGTGGTTGTCCTTGTTGAGCGTGGTAGCATCCTTGGAGACAGCCGTAGCCTTGAACTTGATGCCGTCGAACTTCACATCCTTCAGGTTGACATTAGCGTCCTTTGTCAGTGTGATCTTCAGGTCGCTTGGTGTCTTGTCGGTCAGGTTAGACTTGATGGTATTGGCAGAAACCAGCTTGATACCTTTCAGGGCATTGCCGTCGACGTCAATGGCTGTGGGGTCGAGGGTCAACTCCAGCGGACTGTTGTTGGTTACCTTACCGGTAATAACCAGTTCTGCTTCTCCACGCAGGTCAATATCGTTCTCGTCAATGTCCTCGTAGAAACCATCTGTCTTGTCATCATAAACAATTGTAGAACCTGCTTCCAGAGACAACGGAGCCTTGAAGCTATAGCTGGTAGAGATGGTGTAAGGAGTTCCCAGTTTGATGGTGCCGGCCTTGGTCTTGTCTACACGGGCATTAGCCTTAAACGTCACCTTCTCAGGAATCTTTGTCATCAGGTCTGACAGGTTTTCTACGACGTACACCTTCGTGTAGTCTTGATAAGGCTCATTCTTGGGCTGACGGCAAATCAGAATCTTGGAGTTCTTCTTGCGTGGGATCTCGATATTGCTAATCTTAACCTCGCTGGTGGTTCCGTTGTTGAAAGTAGAGGTGAGCGTACCGTCGACAACAGCATCGAGGTCCACGTCGCTATTGATGTTCAGTGTGATCTGTGGGTCGGTAAGGGTGATGTTGACCTGTGGATCGTCCAGGAAGTCAGGCACATCCTTACTGTTAATCTTAATGTCGCCAATATCGTCTAAGTCGATTTTGGGGTCGAACTTACCCGTGGCGCTGGTAATCTTCACGGTAGTAATAGATGTGATACCGTTGATCTGCATCTTGGTAATGTCGCTTGAGCTGTTCTTCTTTACCAGGTCTGGGTATGTCACGTCTACCTTGACATCACCAAGCATCGTGATGTTTCCATTTTGGATGACAAGCTTGTTGGCTGCGTCAATCTCCTGGAATTTCAGACTCTTAAGCTTTACCTTGGAGTAGATGGTCGAGTTTGTGGCAACTTCGCCAAATCTCAGTTTGTTGCCAACCAATGTGCCTTGGGTAGGTTCCTCTAGTGTCATATAAGCAGGGAACTCAATGTCGAACGAGGTAAACTTGTCAATGAATCCCTGAAGATGGGTATTGAAGTTAACGATAATAGTTGCTTCTCCCTCAACCTCCGCAGTTGTCAGGTCTAAAACGTCGTCGGGTTTGGCTGCACTATAGTTAAACGTGTTAAGTGCTTTGGAGATGCTACCGGCTGTGCCAGTCAATGTTGTTCCTACAGGTAAGAGGTCAAAACCGGCAGGTTTCTCAGAAGGACCGATAAAAGGATCCTCGTCCTTAGATGTCTTCTCTGACACATTGATGATGTCAACCTGTGGATGGGCAGGATCAGCGGCATCGCCCTGCTTGAAGAACTCATAGTCGCCATTGGCTGTGGTGCTGATACAATCGTCATCCTTCAAGTCAAGCACGTCACCAAGGGTAATCTTTTCTGCCTGGCCAAGGGGAACGGTGAAATTGTTGAGCTTCACACCGATAGTGGTGTCTACTTCGCCTACGTCAATGCTGTCGTCGGTAGAACATCCTGCCAACGTCAAGCCGCCTGCTAAGAAGCAGCATGATAGCATCTTAATCTGCATCTTTTTTAGTTCCATATTCTTAAGTTTTTAATTATTTGTGAAATCAGGATAGTTGATTCTTTGGATTATTTTGCAAATTTAAATAATTTTAATGAAAGTACCAAATGTTACGCGGATTATTTTTCTTTTTGACGTAAAAAATGTTTGATTTTAGATATGAATTGTCTCTTTTTCTATGAAAAAGCATAAAAAAAATAGCGCATTTATTAAAAATAAGGATTGTATTGGCAAGGGAGAGAGATTTTTTTTGTACCTTTGTACCCATTATTATAAGGAGAAAGCAAAATGGAATCAAAATTGGTAATCTACAATACGCTGACGCGTCAGAAGGAACGTTTCGAACCACTTCATGCTCCCAATGTGGGTATGTATGTCTGTGGTCCTACTGTTTATGGTGATCCTCATCTGGGACATGCCCGTCCTGCTATCACATTTGACCTGGTGTTCCGTTATCTGAAGCACCTGGGATACAAGGTGAGATATGTGAGAAATATCACCGACGTAGGCCACTTGGAGCACGATGCTGACGAGGGCGAGGACAAGATTGCCAAGAAGGCTCGTCTGGAACAGTTGGAGCCTATGGAGATTGCCCAGTACTACACCAACCGCTATCATCAGTATATGGATGCGCTGAATGTGCTGCGTCCCTCTATTGAACCTCATGCTACTGGTCATATCATTGAGCAGCAGGAGTTGGTACAGCAGATCCTGGATAATGGATTTGCCTACGAGAGCAATGGCTCCATCTATTTCGATATTGAGGCTTATAACAAGAAGTTCAAGTATGGCATCCTCTCTGGTCGCTCACTGGAGAATATCAAGGACGAGAGTCGTGAGCTGGCTGGCGTAGGCGAGAAGCGCAACCAGGCTGACTTTGCCCTGTGGAAGAAAGCACAGCCCGAGCATATCATGCGCTGGCCTTCACCCTGGAGCGATGGTTTCCCCGGTTGGCACTGTGAGTGCACGGCTATGGGCAGGAAGTATCTGGGCGAGGAGTTTGATATTCACGGTGGTGGCATGGATCTGATCTTCCCTCATCACGAGTGTGAGATTGCCCAGGCACAGGCCTCTATGGGACATCCCGCTGTGAAATACTGGATGCACAACAATATGCTGACGATTAATGGTCAGAAGATGGGTAAGTCGTACAACAACTTCATTACCTTGGAGCAGTTCTTCACTGGTAATCATCCGTTGTTGGAAAAAGCCTACTCGCCCATGACCATCCGTTTCTTCGTGCTCTCTGCCCATTATCGTGGCACGGTGGACTTCTCAAACGAGGCTCTTGTTGCTGCCGAGAAGGGATTGGAGAAACTGATGAATGCTATCAGCGACCTGGAGCGCGTACAGGTGAGCGACAAGTGTGATGCCGAGACGGAGAAGGTTGTCAAGGCTTTGCGCCAGAAGTGCTATGATGCGATGAATGACGACCTTGCCACACCTCAGGTAATCAGTAACCTGTTTGAGGCTTGCACCGTTATCAATAAACTGATTGACCACAAGGCTACCATCTGTGCTGACTGCCTGAAGGAACTCAAGGAGACGATGCATCTCTTTACTGAGGATATCCTGGGTTTGAAGGCTGAGAAGAGTGGCTCAAATGATAGTCGTGAGGAGGCCTTCGGAAAGGTGGTTGACATGGTGCTCGACCTGCGTGCCAAGGCTAAGGCCAATAAAGACTGGGCCACTTCCGACCAGATTCGTGACGCCCTTGCTGCTGCCGGCTTTGAGGTAAAGGATACCAAGGACGGTGCCACCTGGCGACTGAATAAGTAGGAGAAAAGAAAGGAGGAATATCTTATGAGACGTGTTGCATTTGTTCTGGTTACTGTTATAACCAGTGTTGCTGCTTATGCACAACTGGAAGTCAAGGAACTGAAACTGAGTAACGGCATGACCGTTTGGCTGAATGAGGATCACTCTCAGCCAAAGGTCTTTGGTGCCGTTGTGGTGAAGGCGGGTGCCAAGGATTGCCCCAACACGGGTATTGCCCATTATTTCGAACATATCATGTTCAAGGGCACCGACCGTATCGGCACGACCGGCTATGCTGCAGAGAAGCCTTGGCTTGACAGTATCTCCGCGCAATACGATCTTCTCAGTCAGACGAAGGATGAGGCTATTCGTACACGTATTCAGAAACATATTAATGAACTGAGTATCAAGGCGGCCGACTATATCATTCCGAATGAGTACAGCCGTTTGATTTCAAAATATGGTGGCAGTTCGCTGAATGCTGGTACTGGTCAGGACCTGACCTATTATCATAACTCGTTCCTGCCTCAGTTCATGGAACAGTGGTGCTGGCTTAACTCAGAACGTCTCATGACACCCGTATTCCGTGGTTTTCAGGGTGAACTGGAGAATGTGTATGAAGAGAAAAACCGTGCCGCCGATGACATGGGCGATGTGCAGGATAAGATTTTCAAGGCTGTGTTTAAGACACAACCCTATGCGTATCCGGTCCTGGGCTCTACGGAGAACCTGAAGAATCCACGCCTGTCGGATATGGCGGCATTCTTCAAAAAATATTATGTGGCTTCGAATATGTGTCTGATTCTTTGTGGTGATGTCAGACCTGACGCAGCGTTGGTGACGTTACTGGAAAAGACCTTCGGACGCGTACAGACAGGTCCTGTGCCAGAGCGTCGTAAGAGTCCGATGCCTGCGATTGAGGCGGGCGACCGTCAGCAGATAAAACTGCCCATTCCGCTTATCGGTGCTGAGGCTTTGGTGTTTAAGGCTCCCACGGAATATGAGGCTGATGCCAACGCCCTGGATTTGGCTAATATGCTGTTATATAATGGCAAGGCAGGACTTCTTGATTCCTTGACCAATGAGCATAAGGTGCTGGTGTCTGCGGCAATGACCGCAGGACTGGATGATGCAGCTGGTTCGGCTATTATCGTCATTCCCAATCTCTTTGGCAAGATGAAGAAGGCTGAGGGACGTGTGTTGGAACAGGTTCAGCAGGTGATGGACGGTAACTTCAGTGAAGAGCAGGTGGAAATCCTGAAACAGCAGATGCTGATGGATGCACAGCGGGAGCTGGAGACCATCAGCAGCAGGTCTCAGCGCATGGTGATGACTTTCTCAAAGGGACGCTCCTGGCAGGATGTGCTGGATAAAATAGAGGGCATACGCCGACTGACGAAGGCTGATGTGGTGGCTGCGGCAAGGAAATACTATGGTGGCAACTATATCACATTGTCCAAGAAATACGGTACGCCCAAAAAGGAGACTCTGAAACAGCCAGGCTATAAGCCGGTCAGTCCGAAGAACCTGGATGCGAAGTCGGCTTTCGCCCTACAGTTGGAACAGATACCTGTCAAGGATATGGCTGTGCGCACGGTTGATTTCGGACAGGATATCGAGATAAAGCCACTCAATAATCATGTGACGCTATATTACAAGGATAACCCCGTCAATGATGTGTTCACATTCACTTTACGTTATAAGGATGGTGAACTCCATACCCCAGCGCTTAGCGTGTTGGGCTCCTGTCTGTCACAGTTGGGCACAGATTCCTTGAACAGACAGCAGCTGGGTCAGGCCTGGCAGCGTATCGGTGCCACGATGGAGGTGGTGCCTGGCGATGTGGCCTTCAGTATCAACCTTACTGGTCCTGATAAGCAACTGGTGCCTGCCCTGCGGTTATTGGCTCATTTCCTGCGTTCGGCAAAGGGAGATCAAAAGGCCCTCAAAGATGCGAAGGATGAGGATAGGATAGACCGTAAGAGTTTTGGTAAACAGAAAGACGACGTGTTGCGACCAGCAATACATCGTATCGCTTACGGAGAAAGGTCGTCTTACCTCAAGCAGTTGAGCAGGAAAGAGGTGAAGGCTCTGAAGAACGAGGACCTGATGGCCCTTTTCCGTGAGTTGCAGCAGTATGACTGTGAGCTCTTTTACTGCGGACGCCAGCCTATTGAGTATGTTGCTGCTCAGGCACAACAGGCGCTTCCCTTGAGTCAGTGCACGAAACCCCAGGCTGACACCTTCCGTCCTTTCCTGCAGTATGACGAGCCTGTGGTCTATTTCTATCATGTCCCAAAGTCGCGCCAGAACTATATTGTCAGCTATGATGCCATCGGGGCGTTGCCTACACAGGAAGAACGCGTGAAGTTCAAGCTGTGGGATGAGTATTTCGGAGGTGGCATGTCGTCTGTGCTTTTCCAGAATGTGCGTGAGTTCCGCTCGTTGGCTTATGCTACAGGAGGAAGTGCTTTTACTACAAGTCTTGCGCAGCATTCCGATGCGTCTCAAGGTTATGTCACTGTTACTGGCACGCAGGCCGACAAGACGCTGGAGGCTCTCTCTACCGTTGACTCCCTGCTGCGTCAGTTGCCCATGAAGGAGAACAATCTTGAGGCGGCGCGTCAGAGTGTGCTGAATGATATCCAGAATAACTATCCCACCTTCCGTACATTGGGCAAATATGTGGCCAACCAACTAAGGGATGGGTATGTGTCGGATCCCAATACCGGTATTGCCCGTGGGATTCCTTCTGTCACGTCACAGGATATCATGCAGTTCCATCAAAAGCATGTCACTTCAAATAAGAACCGGATATGGATTGTTATCGGTGACAGGAAACTTACTGATATGAAGGCTCTTGCCCGATATGGCAAAGTGGTGGAACTGAGGAAAGAGGATGTGTATCGGTAAGGATTATTCTAGGTTAAGAAATGACTTGCCATACAAAGAAAGATATTCTTTCTTTTTGCTATTCGCTGACTTATTCGTACCTTTGCAGGCAGAATGAATGAGACATTAAAGGATTTTGAAATCATGGCGCCCGTGGGGAGCCGCGATTCTTTGGCTGCAGCCCTGAAGGCTGGAGCTGATTCGGTATATTTTGGCGTGGAGCAGTTGAACATGCGCTCGCATTCTGCCAACCACTTTACGATTGATGATTTACGTGAAATCGCTGCCACTTGTAATGAGGCTGGCGTGAAGACTTATCTCACCGTGAATACGATTATCTATGGTGAGGATATCGAGACGATGCATCAGATTGTGGATGCGGCCGTTGAGGCAAAGATATCTGCCGTCATTGCCTGCGATATCGCGGTGATGACCTACTGTCGTCAGAAGGGGATGGAGGTGCATCTTAGCACACAATTGAATATCTCTAATGTGGAAGCCCTGAAGTTCTATGCCCAGTTTGCTGATGTGGTGGTGCTGGCTCGCGAGCTTCGTATGGACCAGGTGGCAGAAATCTACCGTCAGATAGAAGAGCAGCATATCTGTGGTCCCAGTGGTGAACTGGTACGCATAGAGATGTTCTGTCACGGTGCGTTGTGCATGGCCGTGAGTGGTAAGTGCTATATGAGTCTTGACAATACAGGGCGTTCGGCTAACCGTGGTGCTTGTATGCAGATATGTCGCCGCTCGTACATCGTCACAGACAGGGAGACCGGTACCGAACTTGAGATAGACAATAAGTATATCATGAGTCCTAAGGACCTGAAAACCGTTCGTTTCATCGATAAGATGATGAAGAGCGGCGTGCGTGTCTTTAAGATAGAGGGCCGTGCCCGTGGTCCTGAATATGTGCTTACTGTGGTGCAATGCTATAAGGAGGCTATCCAGAGTGTGCTCGACGGCACTTTCACAGAGGAGAAGAAAGATGCCTGGGATGAGCGTCTGGCAACCGTCTTCAACCGTGGTTTCTGGGATGGTTACTACCAGGGACAGACGCTGGGTGAGTGGAACTCAAACTACGGTTCTAATGCTACGGAGCGCAAGAAGTATATTGGCAAGGGCGTGAAATATTTCTCAAAACTGGGCGTGGCTGAGTTTGCTGTAGAGGCTGGCACCTTCAGCGTGGGTGACAAAATGCTTATCACTGGTCCTACGACGGGAGCGCTTTACGTCACCGTTGATGAGATTCATGATGATACCAGCAGTGTGCAGACAGCCCAACAGGGCACACGTGTCAGCATCAAGGTGCCCGAGAAGGTGCGCCCAAGCGATAAACTATTTAAGATAATAAAGAACAATGACAATTAACGAACGACAAGACGAGGTTATAGAGGAATTCCAGGGGTTTGATGACTGGATGGATAAGTATCAGTTACTTATCGATCTGGGCAATGAACAGGCGCCTCTTGATGAGAAATATAAAGTGGAGAGCAACCTGATTGACGGTTGTCAGAGCCGAGTATGGCTGCAGGCCGACTATGAGGACGGAAAAATTCATTTCCAGGCAGAGAGTGATGCTCTTATCGTGAAGGGTATTGTGGCACTGCTTATCCGCGTGCTCAATGATTCGACACCTCAGGAGATTCTGGATGCCGACCTCTATTTTATTGAGCAGATTGGCTTGAAGGAACATCTGTCGCCAACACGCAGCAATGGTCTGCTGGCCATGGTGAAACAGATACGCATGTATGCGCTGGCTTTCTCCCAGCGTTAAGATCACTCTTTGTAATTGTTGATGCGTTGTAAGTAGTAATTCCGGAAATCATTCCAATGGTAATACGGGGCTACATCTGTCTGCAAGGGCAGGGTGGCCTCGTTTTCGTTGAGCAGTACCTTGATAAGCACGTCTTTGTCGGCAGGGTTCTTGCGATAGAATACAATCTGCAGGTTGCCGGCCATCGGAATCATATGGTAGTCAACCCACCCCCGCCGTTCTAACTGTTCCAAGTCGGTTGTGTTAAGGTCATAGCCATTGACGCCCAGCAGACAGATTAATGGCAGGAGGGCGGTGTCGTGACCATAACGCAGGTTGGCACCAGGATGAGCTAATTGGATGCAGCTGTCTGCACGCTCTATGATATTGCTGAGCAGGAAACGCTGGGAGTATGGCATTTTTCCACCGTTGGTAGGGCAGAAACTCCAGCCAAGATACCATTCTGTGTTCTTTTTCTTCCAGTTCAGGTAGAGTTCTTCTTCTGTAAATATGTCGTAGAGTGTCAGCTTGTTGCTGATATCCGTATCTTGTAAGTCAGAAGCCAGTTGAAACAGGTTGCCTACAATGCGCTCCTTGTTGACGTGCTTGCTAATGAAAGCTGTGTCTGAGAAAAGGGATGTGATAAGTCTGTCTGCCGTAGGGTATTTCTGGCAGAAGGCATCATAATAGGCCTTGTTCTCCTCAGACAGGGACCTGGCCGTAAGTACCGTGTCAATATGAAACAAGTGGTGCATATCACGCAGGCTGGCATCCTGGTTGATGACGAGGTTAGGACGCATCGCCTTCAGTTGTGCCATCGCGTTACACATAGACAGGATGCTGCGTATGGATGTGGTGCTTCTGGCTGTGATGGTTACCTTACCATTAAAGACCTCTGGAAAGCGCTCTACCATGCGACGCATGATATCCATATGTTGCCGGGCACCAATTGCTGTCAGTTCGCCCATACGCTCATGGGCATCGGCTTCTATCATCATGATGCGCTTCATGACGTCGATACCTAATGGCGTCAGAGCTTTCTGCTCTTCTGCCTGCGCCATGATCTGCAGCAGGTTCTGGAATACCTCTGGCTTGGTGATGTTGCGCGAGCCGTGGCGACCATAGTGGCTGATGTAGAAAGGTTTCTTGCCCTTTGGTGCTGGTGTCAGTTTATGCTGTTTTGGCCCAGGATAGTTCAGAAAAGAACCACCTGAAAACCTGAAGTCGTTTTTGATATCCTGCTTAGGTGTCTGCGCTGTCATCATCATGCTCAGACAGGCTATCCATAGTATAGAAATAATACGTTTCATAGAATTCATGTCAAAATCGTGCGCCAAAGTTACAAAAAGATTCTGATAGAAGAGCGATATTTCAGATTTTTTTGTAATTTTGCGACAAAATATATGAGGACATGGCAAAGAGTACTGTTTGGCAAGATGACTATTGGCTGATGCTGATGCAGATTTATCTGCACAAGCCTGTTGGTGTGAAGCCACTGTATAGTCGTGAGATGATTGATTTGAGCGTGGAGTTGCACATCGCTCCGCAGATATTACGCTCGCGTATGCAACAGATAGCTACGCTTGAGACACCTCGTATAGAGCGTATATGGCGTACGTATGCGGATAATCCCCGGAAACTGGCACGTGCTGTGAAACTGTTGCGCGAGATGAAGGGCTTTGGCTCTGCCGGCGACTTCTTCCAGGGTGTAGAGATACAGGAAACCTTCGAGAAGGATTTCCGTCCGTTAGCAGAGGATGAACGTTTTACGCCTGTAATGCTCATCCTGATACTTGATCTTTATTTTTGCCTGTCTACAATCACAATGGTTGAGGAGACACCGGAAGTACAGGAGTTGGCCAAACTGCTGAAGCTGAAATCATCTGATATCGTGATGGTACTCGATGTCTTCCAGACATGTGATCCATATCTGAATCGTGAGGCATCGGTCGATTCTGCCCTGTTGCTTCCGTGTCAGCAGATATGGCAGCGTTATGGTAATATGGAACCGCATGTGCTGGCAGCTTATGCGGAGGAGTTGAAAGAGTACTTTAGGAGTTAAGAGTTAAGAATTAGGAGTTAAGAGTTCTTGGCGGAGCCAAGCGGCGAAGCCGAGCGAAGAATTAAGAGTTAAGGTGGCACAGAGTCAGATACAGGAACAGAAACAGGAACAACGGTTGCAGCAGGCCGTATCGCAGCAGCAGTTGTTACAGTCGCATCTTATCGAATTGCCTATCCAGCAGTTTGCTGAGCGCATAGAGACTGAGATGCACGATAATCCTGCACTGGAGAGTGATTCGGAGAATCCCGATTTACAGGAATATCCTGACTATCCGGACAGTCCTGAGGCAACTGACGACTTTGATGTCCAGCGTGAGCGTGAGGAGCGCAGTGATGCTCTTGATGCCGCCTTGGAGAATATTGGACGCGACGATGAAGACCTGCCTGTCTATCATGGAGGACAGTCATCGGTGGAAGAGCGCGAGGAGATGGTCTATGGACAGTCGGTATCTTTCTATGATGAGTTGCTGGAACAGGTGGGTGAAATGGAACTCTCTGATCAGGAACGTTATGTGATGGAATACCTTATCCGTTCCCTGGATGATGACGGTTTCCTCCGTACGCCTCTTGAGAATATAGCCGATGAACTGGCTATCTATCATAACATTGACTTGTCGACAGGGCAGTTGGAAACTGTGCTGAAGAAGTTACAGCGTTTGGATCCGCCAGGTATTGGTGCGCGTACATTACAGGAATGTCTGTTGCTACAAGTAAACCGCAGGGAGAAATCTGCGATAACTCTGTCGATGGAGAAGGTGCTGACCGACTATTTTGATGAGTTCACCAAAAAGCACTGGGAAAAGATTGCCCAGCAGATGACGATGGATGAGCTGCAGGCAGAGACAGTATTCCATGAATTACGAAGACTGAATCCGAAGCCTGGTGCGGCCATGGGCGAGACGATAGGACGCTCCATGCAGCAGATAACGCCCGATTTTGTGGTTGACACTCAGGATGATGGCACTGTGACCTTCTCACTGAATAATGGGGATGTGCCCCAGTTGCAAGTGTCACAATCGTTTGCTGACCTGCTCAAGGAGTATCAGTCTAACAAGGATGGCCTGAGTCGTCAGATGAAGGAGGCTCTCCTTTATACCAAACAGAAGGTTGATGCAGCTCAGAGTTTTATTGATGCAGTACAGGTTCGTCGTCGCACGTTGACCCTGACCATGAAGGCTATTATTCAATTGCAACACCGTTTCTTTGAGGAAGGTGACGAAGCCTTGCTGCGTCCAATGATACTGAAGGATGTGGCCGAGCGAACCGGGTTGGATCTGAGCACGGTATCGCGTGTGTCAAATTCCAAATACGTACAGACACGATGGGGTATCTTCCCCCTGAAATATTTCTTTAGTGACGGTTATGTCACAGAGAGTGGGGAAGAGTTGTCTACTCGCGAGATAAAAGCTACGTTGCGTGAGCTTATTGACGCAGAGGATAAGCGGAGACCCATGAGCGATGATGCTCTGAGTGAGGCATTAAAGGAGAAAGGTTATCCCATAGCCCGTCGTACGGTGGCAAAATATCGTGAGCAGTTGGGAATACCTATTGCAAGGTTGAGAAAGTGAAATAATCATGATAAGCAGAGAGAAAAGTATTATCTATACCGCCAGGGTCGTCAGTTTGATATTCACCCCGTTCTATTTGCCTCTTGTGGGTCTTGTCATCATGTTCCTGTTCAGCTACATGAACCTGCTTCCATGGGAGTATCGGCTGATGGTTTTGACACTGGTCTATTTCTTTACCATTTTATTGCCTACGTTTCTGATACATCTGTATCGACGGGTGCAGGGTTGGACACGAATGGAGCTGGGACACAAGCGTCGTCGTATCATACCTTATGTGTTGAGTATCGTGTGTTATCTGACATGTCTGTATGTATTGGAGTCACTGCATATCTATCATTTCGTTTCGAGTATTGTTATTGGTGCGCTGGTCGTTCAGGTGATGTGTGCCTTTATTAATATATGGTGGAAGATATCAACCCATACAGCTGCTATCGGTGGCGTGGCTGGAGCCTTGTTTGTCTTTGCCGACATCTTTGGTTTCAATCCCGTATGGTGGTTTTGCCTGGTTTTTGCCGTGGCTGGTGTGCTGGGGTCTGCGCGTATGATTCTGCGTCAGCATAGTCTGTCGCAGGTCGTAGGCGGTTTTGGTGTCGGTTTCGTTTGCGCCACCCTCGGTATTATCTTTTTGTAAGTATTGAAAAATATCATAATATGAAACCTATTGTCAGTATTATCATGGGCAGTACCAGTGATCTGCCCGTTATGGAAAAAGCCTGCAAGCTGCTTGATGAGATGCAGGTACCGTTTGAAGTGAATGCCCTCTCGGCTCATCGTACGCCTGATGCTGTGGAAGAGTTTGCCCGTACGGCAAAGGACCGCGGCCTGAAGGTGATTATTGCTGGTGCTGGTATGGCAGCAGCCTTGCCTGGGGTGATTGCTGCCAGTACTACACTGCCTGTAATTGGTGTGCCTATCAAGGGTATGCTCGATGGTCTTGATGCCATGCTTTCTATCATCCAGATGCCCCCAGGCATCCCTGTAGCTACCGTGGGCGTGAATGGAGCACAGAATGCTGCCATCCTTGCTGTTGAGATGCTGGCTTTGAGTGATGAGGCATTGGCGCAGCGTCTGAGTGACTATAAGAGTGGTCTGAAGACTAAGATTGAGAAGGCTAACAAGGAATTGGCTGAGGTGAAATATGAGTACAAGACGAATTAGTAGTGTGACCCACGTGGGTAAAGTTGCCATTGGTGGCGACAACCCCATCCGTGTCCAGTCAATGGCAACCACGGATACGAATGATACCGAGGGTAGTGTGGCCCAGGCGAAGCGTATCATTGATGCTGGTGGCGAACTGGTGCGTTTTACCACTCAGGGTATTCGTGAGGCTGAGAATATGAAGAATATCTCAGCACGTCTGAAGGCTGATGGTTATGATACTCCCCTCGTGGCTGACGTCCACTTTACAGCACATACGGCTGATGTGGCTGCACAGTATTGCGAGAAGGTACGTATCAATCCTGGTAACTATGTGGACCCAGGACGTACCTTTAAGCATCTGGAATATACCGATGAGGAGTATGCTGAGGAGCTGAAGAAGATCGATGCTAAGCTCGTACCTTTTATTAATATATGTAAGGAGCATCATACGGCTGTACGTATTGGCGTGAACCACGGTTCCCTGTCTGACCGTATCATGAGCCGCTATGGCGACACGCCCGAGGGTATCGTAGAGAGTTGTATGGAGTTCCTCCGTATTTTCCGTCGCGAGAACTTCAATGATGTGGTTATCAGTATCAAGGCTTCAAACACCGTGGTGATGGTAACAACGGTACGTCTCCTGGTGAAGACGATGGATGCGGAGGATATGCATTATCCCTTGCATCTGGGTGTGACCGAAGCCGGTGAGGGTGAAGACGGACGTATTAAGTCGGCCTTGGGTATTGGCGCTCTGCTCACTGAAGGTATTGGTGATACCATCCGTGTGTCACTTTCTGAAGAGCCTGAGTGTGAGATTCCTGTAGCCCGCAAACTGGTGGACCTTATTCCTGAATGTAGTCGCTTGCGTGCTGAGGCTGAGACCAGTATCAAGGATGATACGATTACGCTAAACCTTGATGCTCCTGATTGGGAAACCTTCCAGCTGAAAGCTGCAATGGCTGTGGGAGCTCTGCTCATTGACAGGAAGGCCACGAAGCTGGTGATAACCAGTTCTGCTGGTTATACCAGTCCTGACAGTCTGACGAGTCTTGCAGACAGCATTCTTCAGGCTGCTCGCATCAAATTTACCAAGACGGAGTATATCTCGTGCCCTGGTTGCGGACGTACGCTCTATAACCTGCAGGAAACGATTGCCAGGATTAAGGCGGCAACCAGTCACTTGGTTGGTCTGAAAATTGGTATCATGGGATGTATCGTCAATGGTCCTGGTGAGATGGCTGATGCCGACTATGGTTATGTAGGTGCTGGTCGCGGAAAGATTAGTCTGTATAAAGGCAAACAGTGTGTTGAGAAGAATATCCCCGAAGAGGAGGCTGTTGACCACCTGTTGTCGCTTATCCAGAATGATAGGAAATGAGACGCTCAAGCATAAAAAAGCACCGCTGTCCCTTTGTGGAATAGCGGTGCTTTATTCTTTTGTTGAAGGTGATTCTTAATCCTCGTTGTTAGCGATGATAGCCGAACGCTTCTCCTTGATGCGGGCTGCCTTACCAGTGAGTTTGCGCAGGTAGTACAGCTTAGCGCGGCGAACCTTACCAACCTTGTTCACTTCAATGCTGTCGATATTGGGCGACTCAATGGGGAAGATACGCTCAACACCTACGGTGCCAGACATTTTGCGAACAGTGAAACGCTTCTTCTCACCATGACCTACGATCTTGATCACTACGCCACGATAGAGCTGAATACGCTCCTTGGTACCCTCGATAATTTTGTAAGCGACAGTAACAGTATCACCAGCCTTGAAGGTGGGATGCTGCTTGCCGGTTGCAAATGCTTCTTCAGCAACTTTAATTAAATCCATTTTTCTTTTGATAATTAAATTTGTTGTATCGTTCCTACGCAACATAACAGGCAACTCTCCTATCTTCCTGCCAGCGATTACGCGGAAAGCGGGTGCAAAGGTACGATAATTAATTGATAACTGATAGTTGATAATTGATAATTGTGACTTTAATTAACTTTTTTTAGGATAAAAGTGGGCGCGTAAGTCGCAGAGAATGAAGGATTTTTCCTAATTTTGCACCAAATAAATCTAAGTATGAGAAAGTTTCTACTCTTTTTTGTTATAGTAACAACCATGTTATTCTCGGCTTGTGCATTCCATTATCAGGTGACTGGCGTGAGCCTTACAAGGATTTTGGTCGATACTGTTTATGATGCTCATCCCGACGAGACTGCAGTTGCTTTCCTGGCTCCTTATAAGCATCAGGTGGATTCTGTGATGGGACCTGTAGTAGGAATAGCGGCTTGTGATATGGCGGCTAATCGTCCGGAGGGTAATCTGTCAAACCTGCTTCCTGATATCTTTGTCTATATGGCGAAATACTATCAGGAGACACCAGATTTCTCTGTGTATAACATGGGCGGTATTCGTGCTGCTCTGACCAAGGGTGAAGTGACCTATGGTGATGTGCTGGATGTGGCTCCTTTTGAGAATAAGATCTGCTTTCTGACCTTGACGGGTGAGAAGGTGATGGAACTGTTTTCTCAGATAGCGAAACGTGGTGGCGAAGGTGTGAGCAGGGGTGTACAATTGGTGATTACCCGTGAAGGTGAACTCGTGTCGGCTCGCCTGCATGGCAAGGAGATAGATCCCCAGGCCGACTATCGTATAGCTACCATTGATTATCTGATACAGGGTAATGATGGTATGCCGGCTCTTGCAAGTGGCTTTAATCTGAATACTCCTAAGGACAAGAAGAATAATGCCCGTTTTATAATCCGCGACTACTTTCATGAGATGCTGATGAAGGGAGAAACGGTAGATGCTAAGGTTGAGGGGCGTATCGTGGTAAGATGAAGTGGAATATGAAACATGCTACTGCAATGAAGTATATGAAAAATGTATTGATTATTATAGTGTTGATGCTGGCTACGGTTGCCGGTGCGAAAGAACCTAAGAAGATTACCGTGCTTCATACCAGTGACACACATTCGTGTATTCTGCCTCTAAAGAGTAATCTGGAAGATAAGCGGATAGCGGGTCGTGGCGGTTTTGTGCGTCGTATCTCGATGCTTCAGCAGGAGCGCCTACAGAATCCAGATTTGCTGCTCTTTGATTGTGGCGACTTCTCGCAAGGCTCCAGCTATTATACGATGTTTAAAGGTGATGTGGAAGTGGGGCTGATGAATCAGATGCACTATGATGCTGTGACCATCGGCAACCATGAGTTTGACTTCGGCCTGGATAATATGGCGCGTCTTTTCAAGATGGCTAATTTTCCTGTTGTCTGCTCAAACTATGATTTCGGTGACACAGAACTGAAAGATATCGTGAAGCCTTACCTGGTTCTGAAGCGTAAGGGTGTGAAGATTGGCGTCTTTGCCCTCTGTCCTGAGATGAAGGGACTTGTCTCTCCCAAAAACTACGAACCTCTCCGTTTCCTGGATCCTATAGAAGTAACGGAAAAGATGGTTCCTTTCTTGCGGAATAAAAAGAAATGTGACGTTGTCATCTGTCTGTCTCACTTAGGTTGGGAAATCTCTGACTATACAGACAACCAGGTTATCCAGAATACCTCTGGTATAGATCTGGTTCTGGGTGGCCATACACATACCTATATGGAACGGCTCTCTTATGTAAAGGACAAGTCCGGACACATGGTGCCTGTAGACCATGAAGGAAAGAGTGGGGTCTATGTGGGCAAAATAGAGATAACGTTAGACAAGTAGAAGCCATGCTGTTTTCTACCTTGCACCAATAAACAGTTAGCCCCGCATCCATTTGCTGATTACAGCTTATTTTTCTCATAGAGTTATTGGTTAAAGTAATATTAAATGAGGTTACAAAAACAGAGCTTCATCTTGACATTTTTGAACTCAATGCTGCTGAAAGAAAAGCGGGTGAGTCAACAATTTGACTCACCCGCTTATGGGTTTATGAAGCTAATAGGATATTAGCCCAAGCTGATAGCCTCTGAAGGACAAACGCTAGCGCAAGTACCACACTCTGTGCAAGCATCAGCATCGATTACATACTTATCTGCACCCTCTGAGATAGCCTCTACGGGGCACTCACCCTGACATGTACCGCAAGAGATACAATCGTCACCAATTACATATGCCATAATGATATAAATTTAAATTGTTAATAATTTATTGTGATGCAAAGGTAACAACTTTTTTCTGTCCTACCAACTTTTTGGTATTTATTTTTCTAATTTATACATTATCGAAATAGATTCCGATATAATATCCTGCGTAATTTGCCGTTATTATTCATAGTAGATGAAAAGATTCACCATAACAGTTGTAATGGTTCTTGTAGCATTGGTGTCGTCGGCACAGATGCGCAAGGTGCAGAACAAGCCTTATATAGACTTGCGACCACTCCATTTTGGTATTAGTCTGGGGCTGAATCTGATGGACGCAGAATTTACCAATGTGGGAACACAGGTTCTGGAGGAAGGCATGACTCGTACGATTGCCTGCGATGTGGATAATTGGAACCCTGGCTTTAGTGTCGGTGTAGTGGGGGATATGCGTCTCAGCGATAACTTTAACCTTCGCGTATCACCTACGATGCATTTTGGCTCACGTCGTCTTACATTCCTGGATTTTGATAACCTGAATGATGCCGGACTGCCTGTTCACAGCACTCAGGATTTGAAGAGTTCCTATATGGCCGTACCTGTTGACTTAAAGTTCTCTGCCCCCCGATTCAATAACTATCGTCCTTATGTGGTGGCTGGAGTGAGTCCTATTATCAATCTTGCAGGAAAGGATCAGGAATATGTACGACTGAAACGTTTCGACAGCATGATTAACGTCGGCATGGGTTGTGATTTCTATCTCCGGTTTTTTAAGTTGATACCCGAGATAAAGTTTTGCTATGGCCTGACAAATGCGCTGGACAATAATCATGTCAATGACCTTGATGATGTGAATAAGCGGCCTTTTGCTACGAGTATCAACGATTGCCGTACGAAGATGTTCCTCTTTACATTATACTTCGAATAAAATAAATCCTCATACCCTATGCAGAGTATGAGGATTTATTTTGGTATTAACCTTCTTCTTTATTAGTTGGCAGCCTTAGCCAGGGCTTCTACCACTTTGCGGATTTCTGCATCCTCAGGCTGTAACTCCTGCAATTTCTTTGCATAGTCGTAGGCTATCTTGTGAGTCTTCTGCTTGACGTAGTAACGCATCAGGAAAGAGTAGGCATCGAAGAGACGGGCCTTGTCGGTGTCGTCGATGGTCTCGTGTGCGTTGATGAGCTCTGCCAGGCGTTCGAAATAGGGCTTTGCAAGACCCTTTGAGAGGTCACCGTCAATCTGGGCGTTGATACGTCCACGCTGCCACAGTGCATACTCCTCGGCATCAGCAAATTTCTCTGTAAGTGAAGCGTAGGTCTGATCGGCTGTCTTCAGGGCTTCTACCTTTGCTTCACCCTCGAGGGTACGTGCGTAGGCGTTCTGGAGAATACCCAGTCCAGCCCAGTCGGTAGCATCAGCATTGGCGTTAGCCTCCAGGAACTGCTTGTAGCTGTCAATAGCCTTGGGATAGTCCTTCATGCCCTTATAGGCATCAGAGATGCTCTTATAAAGGTCGGCGTGAAGTGTGTTGTCTTCTGCGGGCAGTGCCAGTGCCTCTTTGAACTTGGCAATAGCCTCCTCGAACTGGTTGTTGCCTGCGAGTGCATTACCATAGTTCTGGTAGTCGATATCCTTCAGTTTGACGCTATCCTTGTCAACTTTGGTGAACAGCACCTCAGCGTATTTGATGGCTTCGGGGAACTTCTTCATATCGTTATTGTTCATCAGGGCAAAACGGTTCAGTGTACCGTTCAGGGGCTCTTTAGCCAGACCAGCTTCTACAACACGCTGTGACTCCTCGAACTTTCTGCCGAGCTGCAGGGCACGCGCATAGTTGATGTAGTCGATACGCTCCATCTTGTCGAGGGGCACCTTGCTATAAGCCTCGATGGCGGTGCTATAACGCTGTACGTTGTAGTTGATATTACCAATCAGGGCATCTACGGGGTAGTCAGGACGCTCGTTGCGAAGCTCTTCAAGTTTCTGGGTAGCACCCTCCGGAGAGATGCGGCTATACACGATAGCATACTTACGGTAGGGCTCTGGATCCTTGGGATTGGCAAAGATAGCCTGCTCGTAGTTTGATGCAGCAGCACCACCATTATCCATCTTTGAAGCGATGTCGCCCAGCAGGATGTAAGCAGGAGCGAAACTGTATTTCTTAATGCTCAGTGCCTGATTGGCAAATACTGCAGCCTGAGCCGTGTCACCCTCCTCAAAGAGAGCACGACCAATGGCTACGAGATTGTCGGCATTCTTCTTGTTAGCCTTGATGAAGTTCTTCATCTGTTTCTCATAGTCGGCAGGCTTGTTCTTCACTAAGTTTCTTGCGGCCTCCACATCGGCAGGTGTGCCGTCCTGGGCCATTGTGCCAAGGCTGCATCCAAACAGCAGGGCACCCATCATAAAATATTTCATAGTTTTCATAATCATTCTCATTATAGTGTTAAACTTCTGTTGTTTATTTGATGTTTCTTTTCCATGTTGGTTTAATCAGTCTATAACGACGTCACGTACGGAGTAGTCGGCACGGGCAGGGAACAGTCCTGCGTTGAAGAAGATGAGCTGACCAGGGTTAGGCAGCCAGCAGAAGTTTGAAAAAGCACGAGGCACACCTGTTGAGCGTGGGTCAATGCAGATGGCATAGAGCGTGCGGATGAAGGGGTAATAGGCGTAGGCGATGTTGTACTGGTCTGGTGTATAACTATTAGCCCGCGTAGCCTCTGCAGCCTTACTGACGCGCATCACCTTAATGGTGCGGTTATAAATCAGATTGGTGGTGTCACGTTGGTCGTTCAGCCAGATGCTGCCCACCACACCAATGGCATTCTCGTGGTTCTCCACATACTCTACCACTTCAGCACTGGTCATAACTGCTTTCACGTTACCGTCTGTCTTTACCTTCTTGTCTTTCATGATAGAGTCGACAACGAAACGCAGGGTGCCTGACTTTGGATTATCGAAAGCGACTTTTATCTTGCCTAGTTTAGAGTCGGGGTTCAGTTCTTTCCATGTAGTAATCTCTCCGGCCATAATCTTGCGGAAATTCTCCACTGTCATTAATGAGTCCGGATTGGCCTTGTTTACAATGAGTGCCAATGCATCATAGGCCAAGGGTATGCAGCGTGGCTTATATTGTTGTTCTTTGAGGAAATTTTCTTCTTTGGGGGTGAGCGCTCTGGTTGTAAAGACGAGCAGAATCTCACGGTTCATCAGTTTCTCTATTGCCTCCTGCTCATTGATATAGAGTGGGTAGATAGAGTCACGTTTATTCTTCATATTGAAGATGTCCAGTTCCTCGTCAATGACGGGACTCAGACTTTCATCGGCAGCAAAGTAGCGGGCTTGCTCCTTGTATGCATTATCAGAAGGCTTGTCCCCACAAGAGGGGAACAAGCCTATTGAGAGTGCCAATCCAATAATAAAATTGTTGAATTGAGTTCGTTTCATGTTGAAAATGTGCTTACTGCAAACGGAAGGTTACAGGGAGTGTGAACTTCACACGTACGGCAGAACCGTTCTGCTTACCAGGATTCCACTTCGGCATTGACTTCACAACGCGAACGGCTTCCTTGTCGAGTGAGGGGTCAACAGATTTGATAATCTTGACATCGGTGATAGAACCGTCGCGCTCAACCACGAATGTGGTAACAACACGGCCCTGAATACCGTTCTCCTCAGCAATAACGGGGTACTTGATGTGGCTGTTCAGGTAAGCCATCAGGGCAGCATCACCGCCTTTGAACTGAGGCATCTGTTCTACAACATCGAAGACCTTTGTTTCTTCTACCTTTGGTGGAACCTCGTCCACAACCTTCTCATTTACCTTCAGAACGTGCTCAGCCTCGTTGCTACCCTGATCGTAGTCGATAGCACCGATTGCAACATCACTCTGGGCAACCTCATCCTGTGTCTTGGTAACCTGCTCGGGAGCATCGTCTTCCATTTCATAGGCGGTAAACTTCTCAGAGTTCATCACAGTCTCCTCAGCAACGAGCTGTTCCAATTCTTCAAGTTCGTAAACGATCTCTTCATCGTCCTTATCTTCCTCCAGCTCTTCCTCAATTGCCTCAAGAGCAACTTCGGTTTCGTGCTCTGCCTGAGCAGCTGCGATAGCATTCTGTGCTACGTTAACACCCAGGAATGCGATAACGATAAAGGCAAGACCGCCAACCAATGCCAACATGGCATAAAGGTTACGTCTGCTGGTGTCCTGACGAATAGTATAAGCACCATATGCCTCGTTTTTACCTTCGAATACGAGGTCAATCCATTTTTGGTCTAACAGATCTATCTTTGACATAGTTCTTTCGTTTTAATGGGTTATTGGAGTTTAATACCATTCTCTTCCAGAATTGGCATATCTTTTTCGTTAACCTTATCGATTACGTACTTACCGATACAACAAATCTGCATTTCGTCCAGTATTGTTACCAGGTTGTCATAATTAGAATTGTCCAGAGGCTTGATATTCACGGCCAGCGTGGGTACCATGTTTGTCTCTTCGTAATTCCTCATGTCCTTGTCAACCTTATCATACCTGGCCTTGTTCAGCTGACCATTTTCAACAATATCCACGTGACCTTTCTTAATCATAATCAAAGCACGGTTGTAGATAGAGTCGTTAGTCTCCTGCTGAGACTTTGGCAGTGTGTTGAACCAAGTGTCAAGCTGCTTCTTGGCATCCATCAGCACCTTGGTAGGAGCGTGACGGTGGTTGCGCAGTACTTCACGGATACCTTCCTTCCCCCATGTGGTCTCTTTCAGGTATTCGGGTTTACCGAAATCTTCCTTCTTGTCCACGATGTAGTAATAGAGCTTGTTGTCTGCAGCCAGATACAGTGTGATCGTGTTCTCTGTCTTTGACTTATCCTTATCCTCAGCGGTCATGTTATCATCCTTTGCAGGCATGGTAAGGTGCATGGCCTGAGGCTTCTGCAGTGAACCCACCAGCATGAAGAAGGTAATAAGAAGCATCATCATATCCACCATAGGCGTGAAGTCCACGCGGGTGGTCATTTTCTTCTGCTTGCTTTCTTTTTTCTTAGCCATATCTTATTCCTCCAATTTCTTAGCTTGTGTAACCAACTTGTAGCGGCTCTCATTGATGTCCTGCAATTCAGCGATGACCAATTTGACAGCACTGTAAGGAGTATCCTTGTCGGCCTTGATATTGATTTCGAGCTTAGCGCTTGAAACCTCGGTCTTCTCTGCGTCAGACAGATCGTTGTACCACTCTTTGTAGCCATTCTTCATAGCTTTTACCCAAAGCTGGAATTCACTCATCTTGTCTTCGCGATTCTGCAGACTATCGGTTGGAATACCTGTCACCTTCATCAGTTTGATCTGATCCTCGTGGCTCTTGCTCAGGAATTCGGGCATGCTCTTCACGGGAATACCAATCTGATTGAAGTTGATAATCTCTTGCTTCTGGTCTGGCGTGAGATTGGTCTCACGGTCCTTGAGCATCTGATCGAGTGCCTTCTGCATCGTCACCGTCTTGTCAGTGCTCATCAACACGCGGCCTTCGGGGTCGATCGTGATATCAAGAATGGCTGATGAAGATACCTTGGCCATGGTTGTAGAACCTGGCGTTATGACCTTCACCACCTCGTTCTTCGTGAAGTTTACTGACAACATAAAGAATGTCAGCAGCAGCACCATCACGTCCGACATAGGCGTCATGTCGATCCAGACATCGTTTTTCTTAATTTTTATCTTACCCATAGTAGTAAATTGATTAAAGGGTTAGACAAAATTAAGCCTCGTCTGCGTGTGTAGCGTTGTAGGTCTGAGCAAGTGAATAACCAATCTCGTCCAATGCAAACGAAATCTTATCGATGCGGTTGGTGAAGAAGTTATAAGATACAACGGCGAGCCATGATGTACCGATACCGAATGCGGTGTTGATCAGAGCCTCAGAAATACCGGTTGACAGCTCAACAGAGTCACCGCCACCACCTTGTGCCAGAGCCTGGAATGACTTGATCATACCAACCACAGTACCGAGCAGACCAGTCAGAGTACCCAGAGTAACGATGGTTGCAATCAGAGGAAGGTTCATTGTCAGAGTAGGCATCTCTACTGCGATAGCCTCCTCGTGAGCAGCCTGGATGCGAGCGATCTTCACTTCCTTCTTAACACCCTGAGCGGCGTCAGCCTCTTTGTAGGCAGTGATAGTAGCGCGAACCACGTTAGCTACAGAACCACCCTGCTGTGCGCAGTGCTGCAGAGCAGCGTCGAAGTTCAGAGCCTTCAGGTCAGCCTTGATCTTAGCCAGGAATGTAGCGAGCTTCTCCTTACCGATACACTTGCTCAGAGCGAATACGCGCTCGATAGCCATGAAGAGCACAGTAAGCAACAGTGTGTGGATCACAGGCACGATAACACCACCTTTATAGATAGTACCCCAGATGTTCAGAGGAGCACCAGCGGCGTCACCACCTTCGAAGTTAGCGGCCTGACCGAAGTTGAAGAAGAAGTTGCAGAATGCAATAGCTGCACAAAGTACGATTACCCAGATAGCATCCTTGATACCGACGCTACTAGTTTTTTTTGCTGCAGGAGCAGCGGCTTTCTGTGTTGTTGCCATAATTGTTTTGTTTTGTTTTTAAGTTATAAGAATTTATTAAATTGTAATTGTTCGATTAAGTATTATTTAGCCGACGAATGCCCATAGGCTATTAGCCTCTGGGCGCAATCACCTCGCAAAGGTAGCAAATAAATGCGTACTTCCGCTTTAATTAACTACATTTAACGCTTATTTTAAGGATTTTAGTGCCTCTCCTATACGGCGCATTGCCTCACGGATATTGTCGTCGCTGGTGGCATAACTCATGCGGAAGCAGTCGGGGTCACCGAAGGCATCACCTCCCACGGTAGCCACATGTCCTACTTCGAGCAGATACATGGCCAAATCTGTACTGTTCTCAATTTTCTGGCCGTCGGGCGTTGTCTTGCCATAGAAACTTGAGCATTTGGGGAACAGATAGAACGCGCCCTCGGGAACATTCACTTCCAGTCCGGGAATCTGCTTGGCAAGTTCCACGATGAGGTTGCGACGACGCTCAAAGGCCTGACGCATCTCTTCCACGCACTGCTGACTCTGTGTGTAGGCAAACTCTGCAGCCTTCTGGCTTACAGAGCAGGGACCACTGGTGTACTGGCCTTGCAGTTTGTTACAACCCTTTACAATCCACTCAGGACCGGCGATGTAGCCAATGCGCCAGCCGGTCATGGCATATGCCTTGCTGACACCGTTGACGATGATGGTGCGCTCCTTCATACCAGGGAACTGAGCGATAGACTCATGATGACCCACGTAGTTGATATGCTCATAGATCTCGTCAGCCAGGACGTACAGATCCTCGTGTTTTAATATAATGTTCGCGAGCGCACGCAATTCCTCTTTATTATAAACCGAACCAGTTGGGTTGCTGGGTGAACAGAGAATCAGCAGTCTGGTCTTTGGGGTGATGGCAGCCTCCAGCTGTTCGGGAGTCATCTTGAAGTTCTGCTCGAAGGTTGCCTCTACAAATACAGGGGTACCACCAGCCAGCAGAGCCATCTGTGGATAGCTGACCCAGTAGGGAGCGGGTATGATGACCTCTTCGCCGGGGTTCACCAATGCCATTACGGTGTTGCAGACACTCTGCTTGGCACCATTACTTACCAGAATCTCGCTCATCTGATAGTCCAGTCCGTTCTCACGCTTCAACTTCTCTACGATAGCCTTACGCAGTTCGGGATAGCCTGGTACGGGCGAGTAGCGCGAAAAGTTTTCGTCTACGGCTCGTTTGGCAGCCTCCTTTATGTGGTCGGGCGTGTTGAAGTCGGGTTCTCCGACGCTCAAGTTAATCACGTCAATACCCTGAGCCTTCATCTCAGAGCTCTTTTGCGACATAGCCAGTGTAGCTGAAGGTGCAAGTCGCTGCAAACGGTTAGATAATTGTGCCATATGTTTTCAAAATGTTTCTTTCGGCGTGCAAAATTAATCAAAAAGTTTCTCTTCGCAAAGAAAAAATTTCTAATTTTTGTTTTTTATGCACTATCTCCTGCTATTTGTTAAGATGTTGTACATACTTCACCTGTTCTCCGTCTTTCTTGAGTGCGTCGGCAAATGACTGTGGGGTGATTTTGACTGCACCTTTCATCAATTCAGGGATATTGTAACTCTTCATGAACTGGCGGTGATAATCGGGATCGGCACAGGGCAATTCGAACGGTTTTCCTCCATGCCCGTTTTTATCGATGTGAGCAATGAACGGACGCGTGAAATTCCCATCGTCACGACGGCTGCTGAAGACCACCCAGCGACCGTTGCTTGACCATGAGTGATAGCTCTCCACGTCGGGCGAGTTGATTTCGTCCATGCAGCGAACCTTTCCATTGGCAAGATCCAGCATATACAGGTCAGCGTCCTTATGCCAGATATGGAATACTCCATATTTGCCCATTGTAAACATCAGATAACGGCCATCGGGTGAGACACGGGGCAGGGTGGTGCTCATGTCTAGGGTATCTGCACGGAACACCAGTTCGCGCGGCCCGAATGTCTTGGTTCCCAGGTCAAAACGCTTCCTGTAGATATTATATTTCACCTCCTTGAAGCGCTGAATGAGTTCTACGCCAGGTGACACCGTATCCTTGAACTCGAAATGTGCACTGCAGTAGTAGAGTGCCTTGCCGTCAGGAGCCCAGGTCGGGAACACCTCAAACTCTGTTGCTTCCTTTTCAATATTCGTCACCTCGTTGCGTTCCACGTCGTAGGCTATCAAGTCGCTCTCCGTGTCAAACACTTCAATCTTGTCTGGATTGGTGATGTGGAAGGTCTGCATCGTCTTGTTCGTGGAATAGACTATCAGCGGCAGCCATGGATGCCAGGCAGGATAGACACCGGCCGAAAGGATAGAGTCGGACGTCATGTTAATCTTACGTATCTTTCCGTCGTAGGCGATGACGGTTCCTCCCTGATACTGACGCGCATGAAACTGCATCCGCTCAGGGTTGTACTGCTGATAGCTATGGCAGTTGACACACTGTCCGTCTGCGGGATTCTGACAGAGCATGTTATCGTAGATCACCTCCTCGTCATAGTTCTCCAGGCACCGTTGGTTGATGGTTAGCTCCTCGTAGGTAATATACGATGGCGCTATCAGTCGGTAACTGATATACGGGTCGATGGAGTCGGGAGATACATAGATGTCAAATGGCTTGAACTTAGTCCACTGACCATCCTTCTGGATATAAACCTCCACCTTGATGGCCTGTCCTTTCGCACATTCTGTAAGACGGTGCCAGTCGTCGAAGTCCGGTTGTACCTTTGTGCCTCCGCAGATAATCTCCTTGTCACCAGCAGTCAGTCGTGCCACGATGCCATCGCTTTTCCCGTCAGGTTCGAAGGTTAAAGGTGCGATGTTGATGGGTACCGTGACACCGGTGTAGTCGGGATAGATGGCCGGCGACTCCTCTGACTCGGCGTATGTGGTGGGTATCTGGTTGCCGCAGGCCGTCAGTGACAGTGCGACGATAATGATAGCAAACAGTTTCTTCATATCAAAAATAAGTAATATCCTTTAGGAAGAAGAATTCAAAATAATAGGTTGTACCGTATCTCTGGTACAGATAGTTGCGTACCTGCGCATTAGGTTTCCAGTTGCATTGCTGCATGACCTGTATGAAGCCGTGGAGATTTTCCTTCACGTCCTTGTTGACAGGCAGTTCTTCTGTGAATGACAGGTTCTCCATATTGCCAAAGAGGTAGGCTGCCTCCTGGAAGATACGTGGCACAGGCCTGTTGGGATGCATGTTGACATAATGTTCAAAGCGTGCCCAGAAATCAGCTGTGTTCCTGGTCCACATCGCAGCCAGCACAGCCTGTTCCTGGAAATAAGGTTCGTTGGCGTCTGTCTTTGAGAGCACCTCCATGAGGTTCTTCTCTACGAAACCGTCACCAGCGCTTTGCACATCAGGATAATGCATCATGTGTGTGATGGGCCCCGTCTCCGTATCACTGGCCATCAGGTCAGGCCGGTTGATAAGACCCTCAAAGTGGTCGGCCCAGTCGCCATAATAACAGGTCTGCCTGAGCAGGTTCAGGAACTTCATCGTGGCCCGTGCTTCATTGTTGAACAGCGCATTCCTTGCCATATATTGCAACCGTTCTACGCTCCATCCATACTCTACGCCTTCTTCCATGCATATACGGTGGCACTCGTTCATCATGCCGTAATGATAGTATATCAGCCGTCCGGCCGTGTTATACATGAATACATGCAAAGGTGTGTTGGGCTTTTTCGATCCTTTAGGAAAGCTGTACATCATGTCGCACTGTAGTCCCAACCGGCTCAGCGCCAGGTTGTGCATCATCACAATAGCACGTGTGGGCTCCCCTTCCTGCTTCTTTCCCTCGTCAATCACGCCTTGCCAGTCGGCCTGTTCTATGCAGCGCTGCATGCGTAGCTCGTGGTGGTAGTTGTCGTCCTTATACCAGAAATGCCAGATGCAGGCGATGAGGGCGACTAGGAGCAGGGCTTGGAGGAGGATGGGTTTAATGGGCTTAGTGGGCTTAATGGGTTTTGTGGGGTTCAGGCGGACAACCGCCATGACGAGAAAGTACAACGCCAACAGATAGTACGGGATATAGTAGGCGTATAGCGTCTCTGTTTCTGTGAAGACGGGAAGTGCCGTCAGGTAGATATCGCTGATGTGAGTCTGATAGTACACATAGCGATAACAGGCCAGGGGGATGACGATGATGCTCAGTAGGGCAATGACAGACACGCAGATGTTTTCTTTTCTTGCGTTTGTCAGCCGCCATGTCCAAATCCCCATCAGCAAGGCTGTGGCCAGGGCATAGGCACCCATCAGGGGATAGCCTGTTGCCACGGTCAGCACGACAAGCCCCATGCGTAACCAAATGTTATGTGGCAGGATGCGGAACAGCCATAATAATGCCACGCCAACTGTGGTGCCGATGGTTGCCGAGAAAAAATACCCCTTCAGCTTCAGGATGTAAATCCAGTAGTCCAGACTCGTGTCGGCTATCAGCAGGAACCCCACCGGTATGAGCGTCAGCAGCATCCACCTGTCGGGTATCTGGAACGCTCGTTTCACCAGCCACATAAGCAGCCACCACCAGCCGCATAGCATCACGACGCCTATCCATGGATGGTAGAAAAACTGTGTAAAGAATGTGCCAAGATAGGAGAGCATACCACCTGACGTCACCATCATTTGCTTAAAGAACAGTGATGAACAGAGGAACAGGTTCTGTTGCTGTACCTTCCAAAGCAGGTCGGACTCAAAACACAGCAGGGCGCAAGCTATCAGTGATAGTGCGCCCAGCCATAGTGCTATCGGTATAATTTTTTTCATTTGGGTTAGTGTTATTGGTGTTTGGTCTTAGGTTTTCGTCAGCGTGGTGGACTACAGGTGTAGTGTGTGTCCCATGCGCTCTTGTTTTGTTCTCAGATAGCGGAGGTTGTATTCGTTCGGTGTTACCTCGATGGGCACATTCTCCGTGATTTCCAGTCCGTAGGCCTCCAGTCCTACGCGTTTCACGGGGTTGTTGGTCATCAGACGCATCTTGTGTACGCCTATGTGGCGCAACATCTGTGCACCGCAACCATAGTCGCGCTCATCAGCCTTGAATCCCAGACAGAGGTTGGCATCTACCGTGTCGTAGCCTTCCTCCTGCAGTTTGTAGGCGGCCAACTTATTCATCAGTCCTATGCCGCGGCCTTCCTGCTGCATATATACGATGACACCCTTGCCCTCTTTCTCTATCTTCTGCATGGCCTTGTGGAGCTGTTCGCCACAATCGCAGCGTCGGCTTCCCAGGATGTCGCCCGTCATACATGAAGAATGTACGCGTACGAGGATGGGTTCATCCTCTTTCCATTCACCCTTTATCAGGGCGAAGTGCTCCTGTCCGTTGCTCTTCTGACGGAAGGGGATGATACGGAAATGACCGTATTCTGTAGGCATATCCACCTCTTCGCCCACCTCAATCAGTGACTCCTGCTGCAGGCGGTAGGCAATCAGGTCCTTGATGGTGATAATCTTCAGGTTGTGCTCCTGGGCAAAGGCCTGCAGCTCCGGCATACGGGCCATCGTACCATCATCATTCATGATTTCCATCAGTGCACCTGCGGGGTAGAGTCCTGCCAGACGGCACAGGTCTACTGCAGCCTCCGTGTGTCCACTCCTGCGCAGTACGCCGTTGTCCTGTGCATAAAGCGGGTTGATATGACCTGGACGTCCAAACGTCTGAGGGGTTGATGCAGGGTCGGCCAATGCCTGGATGGTAGCGGCGCGGTCGTGAGCCGACACACCGGTGGTACATCCTTCCAGCTTGTCCACCGTCACTGTGAAGGGCGTACCCAGCACAGAGGTGTTCTCACTGACCTGATGGGGCAGGTCCAGTTCCTCACTGCGACTGATTGTGATAGGTGCGCACAATACGCCACGTGCATATTTCAGCATGAAGTTCACCATCTCAGGTGTAATCTTCTCTGCGGCACAGATCAGGTCACCCTCGTTCTCGCGGTCTTCGTCGTCTACCACGATTACAAACTTACCATCACGAAAATCATCGATGGCCTCACTTATCTTGTTCAGCTTGAATGTCTCCATCATTTTGTTGTATTTCAAGTTTTGTATAATCTTTATAAGTCTCGTCCAGCAACTTGTCCTTTTGCTTGTCGGCCAGCTCCTGGATAATTGGCATCAACTTGTTGCTAGTATTGCTGATGTCGCGCAGGTCGCGGTACAGGCGCAGGCGGAAGCGTATCATGCGGCAATAGAAGAAGATACCCAGGGGCAGGAACAGACCGCTGACGATATTCAGCCATTTCTTTTCAAACGGACGCGTGTGTGCATGCGTGGCTATGATAGGATACTCGTTGAGTGTATATAGTACATGCTTGTCGCGTGCGTATCCCAGGTCCTCGATAGTCGTCTCCAGCACCTCGTTGATATGTTCTATCTCATGATCGTCACCGGCACGGAAGAATACCTTGATGGGGGACGGCCAGCGTAATAGCTTGTGTGTTTCCGAATAGATGGCGATATCCTCGTTGATAGTCTGGAGCATATTGGCATCCATGCGGTATTTCGGCTCCTCGATAATCACCTCCTTGCGTGTGATGTTGCGCTTCATGCGCAGACCCAGTATGCGCATGAGGAAGAGGCGGTAGGCGTCAATGTTGAAGACCGTAGAGTCGCGGTTGGCCTTATACGTGAAGAAGACTGCCAGCGGTGCCAGTACTACCGTGGATATGCTGCGCCCGAACCATACGGTCCAGTTGTCATCACGGGCCATACGCATGCCTGTCATATCCAATAGGTAGAATACCAGGAACACAATGACCGACACGATGACAGGCACACCCAGTCCGCCTTTTCGGATAATAGCTCCCAGTGGTGCACCGATAAAGAAGAAGATGATACATGAAAGTGCCAGGGTGAATTTCCCGATGGCCTCCAGCAGGTGCACACGCTCCAGGCGGTTCTGGTATTTTGCGTAGTCGCTCTTCATCTCCACATCGCTCAGTGCGTTTTGTGCCTGACGTGCGGCCTGTCGTGCCACTTCGCGTTGCTTGTCCTGGTTCATCTTCGCATAGACGCTGTCCATGACGGGGATGTCCTCGGCGGTCAGTGACTGGAGCTTAACCGAGTCCTGCGGGGTCAGCTCCTCTGTCCTGAAGGTATAGTTCCTGGCCTCCTCGAAGAAGGAACGTCCTATAGAATCGTTGGATAACTTGATAGAGTCCAGGTCGTGCAGGATGCGCATGACACTCTTCGCACTGGCATCATTTGTGAAGTTGCTGGCATCGGCCAGATTGAAATCACCGTCAAAGTCCAGCAGAATCTGTTTATGTCCGAATGACTCGCGGCGATAAGGCACCTCGGCCGTGCCACCCATATCCTGTGAGCGCATGTTCTCAAACCATTCGCCATTCCATAGCGTCAGCAGCAGGTGCTTTTTCTCCGCTGTAGACTGCAACATGCCTGAGTCGGCAAGGATAATGGTCTGATCCTCATACGAGCCTGTCTGACGGTAAATCATGATGCCGTACAGGTGACCGGTTTTCAGGTCCTTCTTCTCAACGTATAGGTTTGAATTGGGAATTCCGTCGTAGAATGTACCTTCAGGAATCTCCAGTTCCGGACTCTTCTGTTTCATGGATACCAGCAGTTGCTTCAGCTGCATGTTAGCACTGGGCACCACGACGTTTTGGAAGTAGAATGAGATACCTGCGATGCAGAGTACAATGAAAATGAGTGAACGCATAGACTGCATCAGCGAGATGCCTGCCGCCTTAATGGCAGTCAGCTCACTGCTTTCGCCCAGGTTTCCGTAGGCAATCAGTGATGACAGCAGGATAGCCAGGGGGAAGGCCTGCGGCATCAGTCCCAGGGCCATATACCAAAAGAACTGTGCCAGGATTTCCATGGACAGTCCCTTTCCGATAAGTTCGTCAACATAACGCCATAGGAACTGCATCATCAGCACAAAGAGGCAAATGAAGAAGGTTCCTACGAAAAGCAGTCCAAACTGTTTCGCGATAAATATATCTAATTTCTTTATCCTAAACATAATTCAGGCTGCAAAGGTACTCATTTTTTTTGAGGTTTGGGGTTTGAGGTTTGAGATTTCTCGTGTACCTTGTTATTTTTTAACAATAAACCTCCGCTCGCTTGTTACCGGAGGGATACAAAAACCTTAAACCTCAAACCTTAATCCTTGAATCTTAAAATCCGCTCGACTGATGCAGTCGGTCCAGATTGTCGTCCCACAGTTCGTGCAGGTCTTCAATATCTTCTGCTGGGGCAAAGTCCACTACGCACAGACAAAGTTCTTCCGTCAGTTCGCTCTTGCCAATTCTCATTTCCCAATAAGCTTCCGGTTCTTCTTCGTCTACCCATTGCAGACGTATATGACTGTTTTTCTGTCGCTCTACTATGTTGGCACTTAGTGTGTGATGTTCACCGTAAGGACTGCCCCACGTCAGCTGCATCACGCCGTTGTCTTCTACAACGCGGTCGGCCAACCAACGCTCCAATCCATGATCTGTGCTCAGTAACTGCCAAAGCAGGTCGGGTTTTCCTGCGGCAAGGGGATATTCCAAGTTTAATCGTTGTTTCAGCATATCGTTACTGGTAAGTTTTTACTTTATCACAAGATTAGTTATTCGGGTACAAAAGTACAAAAAAAGACGGAAAAAACCGCCATAGATACGGAAAAAATACGTGTTGTTTCATAAAAAATGTTAAGTAGAAGAAAATTCTTAATTCTTAATTCTTAATTCTTAATTTTTAGCAGTACCTTTGCACCCGCTTACAAGCAGATGGCGGGATAGCTCAGCTGGTTAGAGCGCATGATTCATAATCATGAGGTCGCCGGTTCAATCCCGGCTCCCGCTACTGAAAGAGGCGAAATGCTGGATTGTGCCGAGGATACTTTCTCGGCATTTTTTTTTAAGGTATTAGTATTATGCAAGACATTAGGAACATTGCAATTATTGCACACGTAGACCACGGTAAGACAACACTGGTCGACAAAATGATGCTGGCAGGAAATCTTTTCCGTGAGGGACAGAACCTGAGCAACCAGGTACTTGACGCCAATGACCTGGAGCGCGAGCGCGGTATCACCATTCTTTCCAAGAACGTTTCTATCAATTGGAAAGGCACCAAAATCAATATCATCGATACTCCGGGACACAGCGACTTCGGTGGCGAGGTAGAGCGTGTACTTAATATGGCCGACGGCTGTCTGTTGCTCGTCGACGCTTTTGAGGGCCCCATGCCTCAGACCCGTTTCGTGCTGCAGAAGGCACTCCAGATTGGTCTGAAGCCTATCGTGGTAGTTAATAAGGTAGATAAGCCCAACTGCCGTCCTGAGGAGGTCTACGAGATGGTATTCGACCTGATGTTCTCGCTGAATGCTACCGAGGACCAGCTCGACTTCCCCGTTGTCTATGGCTCTGCCAAGAACGGATGGATGGGTGAGGACTACAACAACCCCACCACTGACATTACCTATCTTCTTGATAAGATTGTAGAGGTGATTCCTGCTCCTCAGAAGCTCGAGGGTACCCCTCAGATGCTGATCACCTCTCTCGACTATAGCTCTTACACAGGCCGTATCGCCGTGGGTCGCGTACATCGCGGCACCCTCAAGGACGGTATGCAGGTCACCATTGCCCATCGTGATGGTTCTATGGAGAAGACCAAGATTAGGGAGCTCCACACCTTTGATGGTATGGGTCACCAGCGCACTGACGAGGTTGAGTGCGGTGATATCTGTGCAGTAATCGGCCTGGAGAAGTTCGAGATTGGCGACACTATCTGCGACCTCGAGAATCCCGAGCCCCTGCCTCCTATTGCTATCGATGAGCCTACCATGTCTATGCTCTTCCAGATCAACGACTCTCCCTTCTTCGGTAAGGAGGGTAAGTTCGTTACCTCTCGTCATATCAACGACCGTCTGCAGAAAGAGCTTGAGAAGAACCTCGCCCTCCATGTAGAGCAGTTCGAGGACTCTACCGACAAGTGGATTGTCAGTGGCCGTGGTGTGCTCCATCTCTCTGTGCTTATCGAGACCATGCGTCGCGAGGGCTACGAGCTGCAGGTTGGCCAGCCCCAGGTTATCTATAAGGAGATTGACGGTGTGAAGAACGAGCCTATCGAGGAACTCACCATCAACGTGCCCGAGGAGTTCGCTTCCAAGATGATTGATATGGTTACCCGCCGTAAGGGTGAGATGACCTCTATGGAGGCTCAGGGCGAGCGCACCAATATCGAGTTCGATATCCCCTCACGTGGTATCATCGGTCTGCGCACCAATGTGCTGACCGCTTCTCAGGGTGAGGCTATCATGGCCCACCGTTTCAAGGAGTATCAGCCCTATAAGGGAGATATCGAGCGCCGTGCCAACGGTTCTATGATTGCCCTTGAGACCGGTAATGCCTTTGCCTACGCTATTGATAAGTTGCAGGACCGTGGTAAGTTCTTCATCGATCCAGGTGAAGATGTCTATATGGGTCAGGTCGTAGGTGAACATGTCCACGACAACGACCTCGTGGTCAATGTCTGCAAAGCTAAGCAGCTTACCAACGTGCGTGCCTCTGGTACCGATGACAAGGCCCGTATCATTCCTAAGGTCATCATGTCGCTTGAGGAGTGCCTTGAGTATATCAAGGAAGACGAGCTGGTAGAGGTTACGCCCAAGTCTATGCGTATCCGTAAGGCCATCCTCGACCACGACCAGCGCAAGAAGGCCAACAAGAATTAATACACATTGTTTTTCGTATATAAATGATAAAGGCTCCCGAAGATTCGTCTTGGGAGCCTTTTCTTGTATATGGTATGTAGTTCGTTTTTATTGATTCTTCATTTCCTGGAAATCAGAAGGTGTCATGCCAGTCTCCTTTTTAAACACCGTCTGGAAATAGCTGCGGTCACTGAATCCGCAATGCTGTGCCACCGTCTCATTGTTCCAGTCAGGATGCTCGCATAGCATACGCTTGGCCTCTTCGATGCGCAGGCTGGTTATCCAACCGGCATAGGTGAGTCCCTGCTGTTTGACCCATGCAGAGAGCTGGTATTGCGGTATACCGATGGCTTCGGCGGTAGTAGGCAACTTCATTCCTATCTGCAGGTATCCGCCATTATTAATCCATTTCGTGATTAGTTGGGCACTGAAGTCGGCTTGGTCGGTGTCCTCCTCCTTTTCATCTTCACTCTCCTCAGCCTCCAGCATTCGTTTAGGAGCCGAACTGACCACATAGTTCGAGAAACTGTCTACCAGGTAGAATATTCCCGCAAAGAACAGGATGCCGAATATGGCCAGTCCTTTACTCTCCACAAAGATGAGCAGTGGCACCATCAAGGCCAGTACCATCAGCACCAGGATGCTGAGCTGCATCCATAGCAGCATGCCGTCCATATCGCGGTCGTAGTAGTTCTGCAAGGTATTGCGCATAGAGCGCAGGTTCTTCAGGTGTCGCCAACTGTAATGGCCCTGTAGCAACAGGTATAGCACGGATGACGCTACCTCCGCCCAGTGCAGTTCCGGTGTGTCGCTGAATAGCGGCTGTCCGTCAATATAGGCGGCAGTGCCTATCAGCAGCAGTGCGATGAGCCATACGATGCCTCCCAGCCATCTATCCAGTGTGCTGACATGACCTCTGCGCTGCAGGAAGAGTATTGACAGTGAGATATTCCAACTGCAGGGGATGAACAATAACAGGTTGACCATCACTGCCTGGGTCACACCCATGGCGCGCAATCCTAATGTATATTGCAACAGGAACTGAATATCCAGTAAAACGATACCGGCAGTCATCAGCCAGCGTGCATTTCCCACCACAGGATTCACTCCCACCTTCTTTGGCAGGAGCAGCAGCTTCAGCGCAAGTAGCGTCAGCAATACGACGGCAGAAAATTGCATCAATTCCATTTCGGAGTGCAAAATTACGAAAAAATGCGGAAAAACGACGATTTAGGTGTTAAAATTCGCGGAATTTAAACACCTTATTGTGGAATTTCTAACACCATTGTGGAATTTTTAACACCTTCTTTTATATAAAAACATTACTTTTGCAGCCGAAAAATGGAATTAGTCAACCATAAACTTTAATGGCACACGAGTTATACCATATTGTTCTTCTGATGGCAGCCGGCATCAATTTCCTGATAGCCTTCGTGCTGCTGTATAATAATATCTGGTACCGCAATTATGGTGTTTACTGTCGTGCGCGTATGCTGGTAGCCCTTTGCTACGTCATCTTTGCCATCGGTTTTGCCATGCATGCCTATTTCGAGTGGCGCACCTCATGGCCGGCAGCTGCCTCTGCCCTTTCAGTCAGTTATTTCCATATCGGCGGTGTCCTCTTCGGATGGAGCCACACCTCACTGATGCGTCCCGACTATCTCAAGAAGAAAGTCGTCCTTCGCGACCTCACCATCCTCCTGGTCGGTCTCGCATCCTATTGGACAGCGGTAGCAAATTATTCACTTTTCGTTATCCACTTTTCCTTTATCATTTTCTTCGCTCATGCCAGTTATATTGCTTTCATTTTCTACCGCACCTATTTCCTTGTACGGCGCAACCTGATAAGCATGCCAGCCGATGAAATGGCGCCAAAATGGTGGACACCCGAAGCCAAGCGTACCGTACTCAGCGGTCACCACTCGTTTGTGATATCCTGCCATCTCATCGTACTTTTTGGGCTTGGCGGGATAGTGGTCACCGCCGTATTCCCTCACCAAATAACCCCCTATACCGTGTTGCTCTGCATGGGCATCGCGGTCTATTGCTATATATTCTACTCCCTGTCGGAGTATGGCAATGTGATCGATGCGGCCACCTATGCCACAGAAGATGCCGAGAAGCTATGAATAAAGAATAAACAATAATAATGATGAAACAAAACAGATTCTTTACCTTCCGTGTGTTGCTTGCCTGTCTGCCACTGCTTTTGTGTGGCATTCAGGCACACGCCTCTTCCAGAACGGTCAGACCTTCGTACAGAAGATGACCCGATAACGCAAAGGGCTTTATAGTCCAAAAGGTCCTTTAAGTCCGTAGACCAAATAGAATCCTAAGAAAAAAGAAACTCCGCAGACCAAGACGATCTGCGGAGTTTTTTATTTCTTTTTCTCCAGTCTCTCCTTAGCCCTGTGGTAGGCCAGGTACGACGTGAAGCCACTGGCTTCCGCTGCCGCCTCCGTCGTGGCCAGCGGGTTCTCCTTCATATACGCGTCATACTGCTTCAGGCGCAGCGTGTTCACATAGTCCGAGAAGCCACCGAAACGATCCGACAGCACCCCGGAAACATACGAACGGCCGTAGCTGCAATGCTCCACCACATGCTCCAGCTTCAGGTGCGCATCCATATAGCCCTTGTCCTTCTCCACGAACTGCACTATCTCCTCGGCTATCTTCCTCGTACGCTCCTCTACCAGCTCGTCGTGCTCCTCATCATGCTCCTCGTCCTCCTCTGAGAGCGACAGGATCACTACACGTCGCCATGCAGGCATCACATTAATCAGCAGGATGATATTCAGGACTGCCAGCACCAGGTTCGCCACAATCATCACATCGGGCGAGTCTGTGATAAAGCTCACCCAGAGCCATGGTGTGAACAGTACCGGGGCCAGCCACACACGATGGGCATAGTCTGCAGGGAAGTCCTCAGGGTTAGAGTAGTTCTGGTCGCGCGTCTCCTTCATCCATTTCCATATCTGGACCATGGCCATGACGGCATATCCCATCATCAGGATGCTCACCGCCACGATGACACTGCCCCATATCTTAGCACAGCTTCCTTTCAGCATACCCCCCGGAATCCATGCATCCAGTACCAGCGGCACCATGGCCACCATGGTGATAGCACCGGCAAGCGTGCTGACCTTCTTCCATTCATTCCATTGCTTCACCGAACCGAAGAAACAAAACAGCAGTGCGCCGCAATAGAAATAATAGGTACAGGGGAAGTACGACTTCCACAGCATCCATGCCGACTCGCTCCCGGGATTCAGCACATAGGGTAGCAAACAGGTGCCCAGCAGATAGAAAAAAACTTGCATCTTCCTGTCTGGCCAAATATAACTATGACGCTCCTTTGGTGCCCTGCAAGTGTGAAACCATCTCACACCAGCAAACACCCAGCAAGTCACCAAATAGGCCGTTGCCGACACGCCATACCAGTAGAAATTATCTGTACACATCATATCAGAGTGCAAAATTACGGAAAATCAAACACTTTCACGAAAATTTAACACCAAATTTTTCGGTACAGTGTACAATTTGATAGGTATTTGTATCATTTGATACCTTTTTTTTCCCCAATTCATCGTACTTTTGCACCCGTGAATGAGCAACCATAAACCTTAACCCTTTTTGGTAGAGCTACGACCACGACCTTAATTTTTTAAATATATATATTCAGATGTTTAATTATTTACAAACAAAAGCTTCAATGCGAGTAGTGATGACATTCCTGCTCGCATTGCTCGCGTCCGTGGGGACGTGGGCAACAGGAGGTACGCCTGCTGGTAGTGGAACTAGCAGCGACCCCTATGTGATTGCTGATGCCGACGACTGGACAACCTTCGTTGGCTGGATTAACAACAGTAATGGCACTTATGGCAGTAAGTGCTACAAACTGGGTGCCGACATCACCATCTCTTCGATGGCGGGAACCAGCTCTTACAAGTTTATGGGTACCTTCGATGGCTGTGGCCATACGATGACACTCGACAACTTATCTTCTTCTGGCGAGTTCTGTGCTCCATTCCGTTATGTCGATGGTGCAACCATTAAGCGCCTCCACACTACAGGAACGGTCGTTGCAGGTTCTAATACTTCCGATGACAAGTACCGCACCGGTCTTGTTGGTGAAAGCAAAGGTACTACCACTATTAGCAACTGCTGGAGCAGCGTCACCATTACTAGCGAAATCGCTGGTGATGGTACTCACGGTGGATTCGTAGGTGTTGTCAATGGTGGCACACTTACCCTTAACAATTGTCTTTTCGATGGTACTATCTCTGGTGCTGATACCTATGCCAATGGAGGTTTTGTGGGTTGGACAGGTAATTATACTACCAACATCAACAACTGTTTGATGGCAGGAACCATCAACACCGACACCCAGAATGGCGCTACCTTTATGCGTGGTAGTAATAATAATGCGAGATTCAATATTATAGTTAATAACAGCTATTATGTAAAAGCCTACGGTACTGTTCAGGGTACAGCCGTTGGCGATATGACCAATACCCAATTGCAGGCTGCTCTTGGAAGTAACTGGGAAATCAGTGGCAACAAGGTTGTGCCCATCATTGACATCAGGAACCTCACTACAGGCAGCATTGAATGTCCTAATTTCTATCCTTACACCGGCTCAGAGATTGCAGTGACACCTATCGTTAAGGATGCGGAAGGCAACACTGTTGCTGCCGAGAACTATGGTGTAGTTTTCTCGCCCAGCCCCGTACAGGCTTCTGGCAATTACACCATGATGGTGACAGGTAATGCCAACGGCTACAGCGGCACACTGACCCACAGTTTCCGTGTGGGTCTTCAGCTGAGTGGTGCAGGTACCGAGGCTGAGCCTTACACCATTGCTACCACTGCTGACTGGAATAAGTTTGCCGAGATTGTTAACGAGGGTTACAACTATGAGGGCGAGTTCGTGAAACTCACAGCAGATATCGACAACGTTACGACGATGGTCGGTCTGCGCGAGGACGGCGGCGACCAGCTGTTTGACGCTCCTTTCAAGGGAACCTTCGACGGTGACAACCATACTCTGACTGCCGCTATCGTCAGCGCAGCAACAGGCACTGGCGTCAACGAACAGGGAGTGGCTCCGTTCCACTATATCAAGCATGCTACCATCAAAAACCTGACGGTAGCCGGCTTCATCACTTCCGACAGCCAGTATACCGGCGGTCTGGTAGGCTGGGCTGGTAGCGGCTCCTCTAGCGAGAAAAACACCATCACCGACTGTGTGGTGACGGCCACCCTCACCATTGGTGCCAACTATGCTGGTGGCTTGGTGGGTAACGTTCAGATTTCTGACAATAACAACTACACCTATTTTACCAACTGCGTCTTTGCAGGTAAGATTCAGAGCAGCACCTCTGAGCAGCGTATGGCAGGCGCGATGTTCGGCTATGGCAATGCCTACACCTACACCACCAACTGTCTGGAGAATGGTACCTACGCTAACCTCAGTCTGATGAACCCCAGAGGTGCATACGGCTCTTATCAGAACAGCTATGTCACAAGTCTCTATTATGTCAATAAGATTGGCACCGTTTCTTTTATTTCGGACGACTATGGTTGTCATCAGGTGGTGACGGCCATTCCTGCTAAGGACATCTATCTTACGCGCACCATCAAGGACTATACTGTCTATCAGCCTGCTATCCTCAGCGACCTGAAGGATACCTATGCCTACAATAACGGCGAGGCCATCAGCGTCAACTACAAGCTGAAAATGGGAAAAACCACGATGACGAAGGACACTGACTACGAGGTGGCTATTTCTCCTGCTGCTCCTGCAGCTCTTGGCAACTACACCATCACCTTCACTGCTAAGAATGGCAATGAAGCTGGATACACCGGCTCTATCACCCGTTCATTCCGCGTGATGGTAGGTGAGAGTCTCGATGGCTATGTGTTTGCTACTGAAGGTGAGGACGACGACAAGGTCTATCTCATTAACGACGAGAGCGACCTGGAGCGTCTGGCTGCCTATGTCAACAGTGGTCATGAGTGTGTTGGTATGACCTTCAAACTGAGTGACGACATCACCATGACGGCAGCGCATACCGCCATCGGTGGATACTATGACAATAGATATATATATTTCCGTGGCACCTTCGATGGTAACAAAAGGAAAATTAGCAACCTGACTATCAAGAAACCATTTGAAAAAAATCAGGGTTTGTTCGGAATGCTCGGTCAAAACGCTCTGGTGAAGGACGTTATCGTCGATGCTTACGATATTACAGGTCAGAATTTTGTCGGTGCCATCGCGGGATATGCAAACGCTTCCTCAAGCAATCGTGCCACCATCCAGAACTGCCACGCTAGCGGTAAGAGCGTCGGCTCCGTCACCGATGCCGAATACCATGGCGGTATTGTAGGCTATGGCTATTGTGTGGACATCACCGGTTGTACTTCACAAGGTTCGATTTCCACCACTTCCGGCAGCCCGAATTACGGTGGTATTATTGGTTATGCATCCGATGTCAGTGTCACTTCTTGTGAGAATGCCGCCAATATTACTGGCGAGGGCAAATATCATGGTGGCATTGTGGGTTATGAGAATCATTCTGCCAACCGTTTCAGTCTATGTCTGAATACGGGTTCTGTCGAGGGTAGCAATAGCAGGGGTGGTATTGCTGGATATTTCAATAATTCTAACAACTATACCAACTGCTATTATGCATCTCCTTGCACGGTGAAGGCCCTCAATGAATCTAACCACAGTGGTCACGCAGAGCGTGGATATATAATTACTGCAGGCGACCATGTCGGTAGTATCAGCGCTGCTGAGGAAGGCGTGGTAGAGAGCGTACTGACAGGAAAGAAATATTATAAGAAAGGTGACTGGACGCTGACGCTGACACCCGATCTGACTGATGTATCTTTCGTTAGCTATGCTTGTGAGGGCGGTACGCTGACCAATCTGACAACCGTTGGCGGTGAGCACAAGCTGAGCATTACCGACCAGGACGTCACTATCTCAGCCATCGTTAGCAACAACAGCGGTGTGGACATGAGCACCGTTGAGATTGCAACCATCCCCGATCAGCGTTGGAAGGGCGTAGCTATCACTCCAGAACTGACAGTGACCAACGGCGGCACACCTCTTGTAGAGGGTACTGACTACATCGTAGAGGCCACTGACAACACCGTTGTTGGTACGGCAACGCTGACACTGAAAGGTATCAACGGCTATAAGGGCACAACGACGAGGACCTTCAACATTGTGGACTTCCCGCTCTTAGATCCGGAAAAAGCCAACAGTGAGAGCAATCCTTACCTCATAGCTGACGAGGAAGACCTGCAGGCATTGGCCAGCATCGTGAACAGCGGTGCCCGCTATAACGGCTATTACAAGCAGAAAGAAAACATCACCCTGACGAAGGAACACACAGCCATCGGTAATGGCAATTGCAGCTTCCAGGGCAACTACGATGGTGACAACAAGACCATCAGTGGTCTGTATATCAACAAACCCGATGGAGAGTATCAGGGATTATTTGGATCTGTTACTTATTGCTATTCTACCGCTATCAAAAATGTAGTCGTCGTTGATTGCGATATCACTGCAAAAAAATATGTTGGTGGCGTATGTGGATATTTAACCTACACAGGGATGTCTAATTGTCGTGTTAGCGGAGCCATTAAGACTGCCGACAATGTAAATGGACAGTACCATGGAGGTATCGTTGGTTACTCATCTTCGTATTCCATCTTAGACTGTATCAACTTAGCTAGCATAACGGGCAACGGTACAATGAGTGAGAAATATGGCGGTGTTTGTGGATACAAGCAATTTGACAAAATTGCGAATTGCTTCAATGCAGGAGAGGTGACAGGTACGAGTTATGTGGGTTCTGTTATCGGACAGTATTACAGCAGTACGCTCACTGCCAACTACCACACTGTATCTACTACTGGTGGCGTAGGTGCCCAGAACGTAGGCACAGGTACTGATCAATCTGGTGCAGAAATCGTATTTACTGTCACTGCAGGTGAGAATACACAGGTAACGCTGCCTGAAACTCCTGCTATGGTATATAATGAAACGAACTATTATAAGAATGGTACAGAGGTTACGTTGAACTACAACATGCCTGCAGGCAAGTTCTTCGATCAGTACACGGTATCCAATGGTTCTATCACCTATCCTTATGTCATTGATGGTAAGCATATTCTGTCAGGTGTTACCGACAATGTAACCATTTCGGGTTCATATACTGACAAGATGGATGTTGCAAGTAATGCCGTTAACGTTCGTTGTGGAATTATTCCTTATACTGGTGATGAGATCACTGTTTCACCTGTTGTGACGCGTCTTGGCGAGACACTGGTTCAGAGCACTGACTACACCGTTGCAACTACTCCTGCCGTTGTCAAGGATGCTGGTGAATACACGCTGACTATCACTGGTAAGGGTGACTACACGGGTACTAAGCAGACAACCTTCTATGTGAAGGAGGCTATCATCATCCAGAACGCTGAGGAATGGGCTACCTTTGCTGAAAATGTCAACAACGGTACAGGCAATGATGACTATTACAAGCTGGCAGACAACTTTGACAACACAGAAGCTGCAGTAACCGCAACAGTAGGTACACAGGAGCATCCGTTCACAGGTCTCTTCGATGGTAACGGCAAGACGCTGAACGTCAACATTAACGAGACCAGCACACAGGGTACAGCTCCGTTCCGTGAGATTGCCGGTGCAACCATCAAGAACCTCACCGTCAACGGTAGCGTCACCGGTACTACTCATGCAGCAGGTCTGGTAGGCTTCACACGCTCAGGTGTCAACTACATTGAAAACTGCGTGGTGAACACGAATGTTACCTGTGCGACCGGTTCTAACCATCACATCGGTGGTGTAGTAGGTCATGGCGCCCAGTCTACTGTCAATATCAGCAATACAGCTTATACCGGTGTTCTGTATAACAGCCAGAACTATGCCGGTGGCCTGCTTGGTTGGAGCGATGGTGGTAAGCTGAAGATCACTAACTGTCTGGTAACAGCCAGCAAGAGTGGTAACGGTAAGTTCCATCCTATTGCTATTAAGAACAATGGTGCCGTGATGGAAGTAAACGTCGATGGTGCGTTCTACACCAACGATGCGACACTGACCGATGCTAACTATATTGCAGCAACGGGAACAAAGGCTTATGCTGGTGCTCAGACGGCATTCTGTAAGAAGGAGTGGACTCTTAACGAGACGGACTACTACTCTAAGAAGGTTGTGGTTATTGGTAATGTAGCCGATCTCATAGAGCACACTGGTTCTGCCATTACTTTGGCACCGACCGTTACCTACGAAGGCGCAGTATTGACTGCCAACACCGACTTCACCTTCGCAACCGATCCTGCACCCGTAAAGGAAAAAGGCGAATACACGCTGACCATTACGGGTAAGGACAACTACGCCGGTTCACAGACCTTGAAGTTCAACGTGGTAGATGGCGTCTTGAACGGTGAGGGTACTGAGACAGATCCGTATGTCATCGCTTCTGATGAAGACTGGAGTAAGTTCGCTGGCAACATCACCAGTGGTGATTATAACTATAGTGGCAAGTTTGTCAAGATGACTGACGACATTACCGTCAGTACCATGGCTGGTAACAGTGAGGCAAACAGCTTCCAGGGAACCTTCCTTGGCACAGCAGGTAAGACCATGACGCTTAACCTGACAGGAGCTGCCGACGACTGCGCACCCTTCGGTTATCTGAAGAACGCTACAGTCAAGGATCTGACCATTGCTGGTACTGTTACCACAGGATATAAATATGGCGCAAGTATCGCAGCTCATAACTATGGTACTACCCATATCCAGAACTGCATAAGTACAGCGTCGATTTTCAGCACCTTCGATACTTCTAAAGACGGTATTCGTGGCGGTTTCGTAGCTCTGAACGAGAGTTCTGCTAAGCTGTATTTCAACAACTGTGCCTTCAAGGGAAAACTGCTTGGAGCCAATGGAGCCAATGCTACATCTAATGGCGGTTTCGTTGGATATTGCAGCGGAACCAGTGGTACCCAAATCACGTATACTGACTGTCTGTTCGCTCCTGCAGAGATTACTATGAGCACCAATAGTAGTGCTACCTTCAATCGCAATGGTATGAACTCGTTTACGCGTACTTACTACCTGACTCCATTCGGCTCAACTCAAGGCAAACAGGCGTTCGCTGCTGAGGATGTTCCTACAACAGGTCTCTTCGGTCAGATTACAGCAGCCGATGGCAATACTTACTATGTGGAGGGTTCTTTTAACGGCATCGACGATAGTTATGTTTATTCGGGCAATGCTATCAGCATCAATCCTACCTACGCTATCTCTAATGAGAGCGTATCATTTGTCAAGGATGCTGACTATGAGGTGACTATCACCAAGGACGGCAATCCTGTCACTGAGGTGAAGGGGATTGGTGACTATGTATTTACCTTTACCGCTAAGGATGGTGGAAAGTGCAAGGGCTCTTACACCAAGAATGTCAATGTCTATGCTGCAGTGCCAACCAACTTTATATGTTCAGAGTTAACTGCTTCAACTGCCACATTGACTTGGAGCGACAACTATGCTGCTAATTGGACTGTTGAACTCAGTGAAAGCAGCGACTTCTCTTCTATTCTTGATACCAAGAATGTAACAGAAAAGACTGTAACGTTCGATGGCCTGACGGTTGATGTCGATTACTATGCTCGTGTTAAGGCCATTTATGATGAGGTGAGCAGTGAGTGGAGCCCAACAATCTGTATCCAGCCTACAACTAAGCATGTCATTGGCTCAGGTACTGGCACAGATGTAAATTTGCCTAGCAGTAATTGGTATAATTATTCTTTGACCCAGCAGATTTATACTGCTGCTGAGATGGGACAGGCGGGTACTGTTATGAATATCGACTTCTACAATGCAGGTGGGGAAAACCGCACTCGTAAGTATGTTGTCTATATGGTGAATACCAGCAAGGAAAGTTTCAGTGGCAGCAAAGACTGGATCAATGTTATGGAAGAAGGTGTTGAGAAGGTGTTCGATGGCGATGTGACCTTCGCTCATGGTCAGTGGAGCACTATCACACTCGATACACCATTCTACTATGACAACACGAAGAACCTGGCTATCATCATCGATGATAATACGGGCTCTTACACAAGTAACACTCCGTTCCGTGTATTCTCATCAGAAAGTACAACTAGCCAGGCTATCTATGCGTACAATGATAATGAGAACTACGATCCGACGAAACCGACAACTTACAATGGTACAGTCACGTCAGTAAAGAACCAGTTGCGTATCCGCATTGATGAGAAAATTGAGCTGACTGACAACGCCACCGACAATAGCGCGAAGATTCTTGCAAACGACGGAAAGACTACTAATGTCGCTCTCAAAGACCGCACACTCTATAAGGACGGTGAGTGGAACACTATCTGTCTGCCCTTCAACGTGACGTTGGCAGGTTCTCCTCTGGAGGGTGCTACGGCTAAGACACTGACTGATGCTTCTGTAACAGGTACTACCGTTCATCTGACCTTCGGCGATGCCGTTAGTGAGTTGGTGGCTGGTACGCCTTACATCATCAAGTGGGATGCCGCTGCAGAGAATATCGTGGAGCCCGTGTTTAGAGGTGTTACCATCGACAAGACGGAACGCAACATTGCCTTCGACGGTGACTGTGTGAAGTTCATTGGCTACTACGATGCATTCCCCATCACGCCAGCTAACTCTGACATCTTCTACATGACGGTAGGCAATAAGCTGAAGTATACTGGTGTTGCTCGTACGCTGAACGCTTGTCGCGCTTACTTCCAGTTCGATGAGCATGTAGTGGCTGCTCGTGAGTTTGTTCTCGACTTCGGTGATAGCCAGACTACTGGCATCATGAGTGTGGATGCTGATTCTAAGGTTGATAACATCTATGACCTGGGCGGTCGTAAGATGAACAACAACAGCCACTTGAAGAAGGGTCTGTACATCCAGAATGGTAAAAAGACTGTTATTAAGTAAACAAAAAAAAACAATGAAAAAGAAAGCATATATCACACCAGATTTACTGGTTGTCAATGTAGCTCCTCAGTTGATGCAAACGATGAGCGGAGGCGGTTCTCAATCGGGCGACCCGACAACGGGAGGTCAAGACGACAGTTCCGGTACTGAAACTAACCGTTCTCGTTCCAACAGTTGGGATGACGAGGAAGAAGACTACGACTTCTAATTAATGTTGAAACCCTGATTCGCACCGCGGATCAGGGTTTCTTCTTGTTTATGGCCTCGTGATTCCTTTCCAATTTCATTCTAAGGAGTATAGGAGGGAAGGAGTGGCGGCGTAAACGCTGCAGAAATAACGTCTACGGACTTTAGGGACTCTAAGGACCGTGGCGCCAGCGCCACCTATGCAGGAAGAGTCCTAAAGGTCCTTTAAGTCCGTAGAAATAAAAAAAGAGGTACCCTTAGTAGGAATATCGGGAAAAAAGTGTTATCTTTGAGCTTTGCTCGAAGATAGGCTGCATCTCGGAACCAAAGGTCGCTGTTCGCGAAGCGAGGTAAAGCAAATACAAAGAAAAACGAGTTCTCCTTTGGTATTTCGCTCGATTTGCACTATCTTTGTCGCCAGAAACAATAAATATTGAGATTATGAGCATCGACACTTACAAGCTTACCAGCACGGAGGAACCTACCGACGAGGTGCTCTCGCAACTGATGCGTGAGGCTGCCGAGGAGGCACGCGAGACGAATGCAGAGGCGACACAACGCTATTTCGAAGAACTGAGGCGTGCAGCCGCAAACATCAGATAGCCATGAGCCAGACTGCACACCGCCCCGTACTCATCGTGATTGCCGGCCCCAACGGGTCTGGTAAGACCACGATTACCTCGAAGATCCTCAAGCACGAATGGCTGGAGAATGCACTTTACATCAATCCCGATCAGGTGGCGCAGGACCGCTTTGGCGACTGGAACTCGCCCGAAGCCGTGCTCCAGGCCGCACAGTACTGCGAGAAGCAGCGTGAGGAGTGCTTGCGAAGCCAGCAGAGCCTGATATTCGAGACAGTGCTTTCCAGCGATGGCAAGGTTGACTTTATTCGTCGCGTCCACGAGGCTGGTTACTTCATTCGCATCTTCTTCGTGTCAACTAACCACCCGTCAATCAATTCTTCGCGCATTGCTCGCCGAGTGATGAAGGGCGGTCATGACGTGCCGATCCCGAAAATTATCTCGCGCTACCAGAAGTCGATACTTAACTGCAAACGCGTGGCGGCCATTGCCGACCGCGTGTATGTCTATGATAATTCCGTGGATGACGTCGAGGCCCGTCTGCTGTTCCGCATGACCGACGGCAAGCCATTCAAGCGCTACACCGACGACATCCCCCTCTGGGCACAGAACATCATAGGCTAAGCCCCGACTTTATGTACCGTGGCGCCAGCGCTACCTATGGTGGCAAAAGTCCTAAAGGTCCTTTAAGTCCGTAGACTAGAAAAAATACTCCGTGGATGAAATAATGTCTACGGACTTTAGGGACGGTGGCGCCAGCGCCTGTAGACATTGGGGAGGTCAGACGATTCTGGTTGACGGTCTCTTTGATATAGGGGTAGGCAAATAATTTGTTCATTGCAGTTGACTTTTGGTTCTTGTTCTGTTGTGATGCAAAGGTACAACATTGGGGTACCGCCATTCGTGCACAACGTGCGTTTCGATGCGATAAAATGCACTAAAAATGAAAACCACTGATTTTGAGGTCCTAGTTCAGTGACTTTGAGGTCGGAAATCAGTGATTTAGACATCGTAAACCTATGGTTTAGAACCTCTAAGTCCCTGTTTTCCGACCCCTTAACCTATTGTTTTCCGAAAATGAGTTTTCTTTTCCTTCAATACACTATACACTTAAATACCGTAAATTCTTAAAAGTTATCGCGTACGTGTGTGTGTATACGTACGCAAAGGGGTTTATGAAATATGTGTATTTAAGTGTATTTAGTGTATTAAAAAGAACTCCCTCGCTGTAGATGTCCTACAGGAGGGAGTTGCTATATCGGAATCCTCTTTCAATTTAGTTGAAGAAGTATTTAAGTCCAATCTGCATCTTCCAGCAGTTGCTGTAGCTCATGTTGGTATCCCATGTCTGGGTGGGATATTTGCCATTGACCTTGTTCATTGAGAAGATAGGTGTGTTGGTTGCGTCAACACCCTCGTACTTCAGAATCTGACCGTAGTTACATACCTGTGCAATCTTGGGAACACCCCATTCAGAGTTGATCAGGTTGCCCAGGTTGATCAGGTCGAGTGATGCCTGCAGCTTGTGCTTGGTCTTGCCAATAGTCAGCTGGAAGTCCTCTGCCAGGTGCAAGTCGATGCGATGGAGCCAGGGAGCACGGGCGGCATAAGCCTCGGCATACTGACCCTTGTGGCTGCTCAGATAGTCGTCCTGCTCTACGAAGCGCCAGAAAGCAACGCGGTCGGCCTCGCTCTTGAACTGGATCTCGTTATCGTTGGCAGGGATGTACATCAGGTCCATAGACACACCGTCGCCATTCATATCATTGCTGTAGAAGTAGCTCAGGTTGCCTGCAGAGTAGGCCTTGTAGAACAGGCTCACGTGCGTGCCCAGCAGGAAGCTGCTTGATACCTTGGCAGGGATGTAGTAGTTGACAGATGCCATCACCTGGTCGGGTGTCACGTAGTTAGAGCGGTGCAGCTTGGTAGAGTTAGGTCCTTCGGCCGACAGGGTGCTGGTCCATGTAGACACGGCGTTCTGTCCGGGCAGACCAGATACCTCCTGAGACTCGGTGCGTGTGTAGGCAGCCATCAGCTTCAGGTTCTTCACAGGCTCTGCGTTCAGGGTGATATTGGCGGTGTAGCCATAGCCCTTGGACGTATTCTTCAGCATCACAGCATAGTATGAACTATTCGGTGTGTAGTAGAAGTCGTTGCTGGTATACTTAATACGGCTGTCTGCTCCGTTGAAGTGCTGCATAGAAGAAGGATCATCGTCCTTGATATTGATATTGTCCATGTAGACAGCATTAATGCTCTTGTTGTAGATGAACTCACCGGTCACCGTGAAGGGGAACGAAACGGGGAGCTGATAGTCGATGGCGATGCTTGACTTCCATACCTGAGGCATCTTGAAGTCGTTGCTCACACCAGTCATGCTCTTGGCATCCACGTGGTCGGCATTGGTCAGGGGCACCTCGAAGTAGTTCTTCAGGTCGTTCACACCCAGCAGCTTGCCAGCCAGGCCCTGCAGCTTGGCATCAATATCAATCGGTGTGGTGCGCTCCAGGTTCTCGGCAGCCGTGCCTGTTGCGGTATAACCGGCAGCATAGTTGAACTGGAACATAGCGGCATTCTGGGGCATGTTGGTCAGGTAAACCAAGGGGAAGCGTCCCAGGAAGAGACCAGAACCTCCGCGTACCTTCAGGCTCTTGTCGCCGAATACATCCCATGTGAAGCCCACACGTGGAGAGAGCTGCCACTTGCTTTCAGGCCAGCGGCCAGTATCGATATGATAGCCACCGAAGTCGCGTGCGTAGATCTTATCATTACGTGCGATATCCTGGTCGTCGAAGATGATATTGTCGGCACGAAGACCGTAGGTCAGCTTCAGGCGGTTGGTAGCCTGCCACTCATCCTGCAGGTACAGGCCAATCTGGTTGTAGCGCACGGCGCTGGTAGGATCGCTGATGCCATCATAGCCGTAGGTGAACGCTACTGCATCGGGCGCCTTCATGTTGAGGAAGTCGTCCACGCTCTTGAAACGGTAGTAACCTGTACCGTTACGCAGATAAGAGTTGTCGGCATAGATATGCTCGAAGCGGGCACCGGCAGTGAGCTTATGAGAACCCATGTAGAGGGTGAAGTTGTCCGTGATGTTGGTAGTCTTGGTCTTCACACCGTTGTTGTATGAGAACAACTCATAACCGGCAGAGATATAAGGCTCGTAGGCTCCATCATACAGGATGTCGATGAAGGGGAAGTTGCTTGAAGGCGTGCCACGGCTGTCGTCCTGGAAAGTATGGGTAAACAGCAACTGGTTGCTGGCCTTCTGACCGAAACGGCTGTTCAGGTCGGCAGAGAAAGACTCCACGTCATTGTGGAAATAGTACAGGCTGTTTGAATAAGCCATACTGCTGGCACTGATACGGCCGAGGTTGAACTTGGTACCGCCATACAGGGAAACATCGCTTGACATAGCATTTGTAGGACGCCAGTCCTCTACCTTGGTCTTGTTATAGCGCAGAGCCAGGTGATGGGCATCCGTGATGTTCCAGTCCAGACGGGCCAGGAACTTCTCGTTGGTATCCTCGGCGGGGAAGTCAGTGTAAGAACCTGGGTCGTAGCCATACTGTGTGCGCAGGAAATTAGCCACGCGCTCCATATCCGTCTTGGTGGTACGTGATACCATGCCGCCAGGAGTCTCGCCATCCTCGCGTGCGCGGTACTGTACAACCTCCTTCGGGGTCAGTTCCTTTTCATAGTTGACGAAGAAGAACAACTTATTCTTGAGGATTGGGCCACCCAGGGTGAAACCGTAGGTCTTCTTGGTGTCGGTAGCACGGGTGCCGAGGTCCTGACCGTTGATCTTGTTACCACGCATGGACTTGTCGCGGTAGAAGCCGTAGACAGTACCCTTGAACTCGTTGGTACCCGACTTGGTAACAGCATTGATACCACCACCGATGAAGTTGGTCTGGCGCACGTCGAAAGGTGCGATGACCACCTGCATCTCCTCAATGGCGTCGATAGAGATAGGCGTGCCGCCACCAGGCAGGTCGGAAGTCAGACCGAAACTGTTGTTGAAGTTGGCACCGTCAATGGTGAAGTTGGTAGAACGGGGGTCGGCACCGGCCAGGTTCATGCCACCACCGGAATAAGGTGACAGCTTAGCCACGGTAGCCAGACTGCGGTCCAGAGAAGGCATCATCATCAACTGCTCGTTGTTGATGTTGGTTGAGGCACCAGTCTTCTCGGCAGAGAACTTGGAAGCCTTACCGCTTACCACCACCTCGGCGAGGTCGTTACTGTTTTCAGAGAGTGATACGTTCAGGTTGTAGGTCTCACCAAGCTGGAGGGTGATACCCTTCATCGTCTTGGTCTGATGACCGATGTAAGACACGGTCACGGCATAAGGACCACCAGTACGCATACCCTGAATGGTGAAGCGTCCGTTCACATTGGTCACAGCGGTGTAGCGTGTGCCTGAAGGCTCATGCACAGCTTGCACAGATGCACCAATAATCTCCTCGTTACTACCCTCCATAGAGACCTTACCGGTCATGCTGGAAGTAGTCACCTGTGCCACTACTGACAAGGTCATTGTCAACATTAGGGCAACCAGAAAGAATAGTTTCTTCTGCATAAATGTTTTTGTTTTTATTTAAGGTTTGCTTTTCCGTTGCAAAAATACGAAAATTTTTTGAAACGTTTGCGTTTCTTGCCATTTTTTTTTCACATCTACTTCCGAATATGAGCATTACCGTTCTTTTCGAATACAACCTGGTGCTTGTGGAGGCGGTGGTGCTCGTGGTCGAAAATGAGGTTGGAATTGACATGGCGACCGGCCACGCGAACCTCGAAATGCACGTGGTCAGTGGTGGCACGGCCGGTGCGTCCCTCCAGGGCAACAACCTGACCTGCAGTGACTTGGTCGCCTGCCTTCACCAGGTTGCGACTGTTGTGACTGTAGAGGGTGGTGAGTCCGTTTATGTGGCGTATCTGCACGCAGTTGCCATAGCCCGAGAAAGGACCCGCCATCACCACGGTACCGTCGAAGACGGCCCGCACGCTGTCGTTGGGGAAACTCTTGATGTCTGTGCCGGAATGGTGCCGGCCACCGCGTCCGCCATAGGGACTGATGACCTTGGATTTCCTGAGCAGGTAGCACCAGTCGGAATCGGCGAAATTCTCCAGGTGAAGGATGAACCGGGTGCCGCCGCCAAAGGGGTTATAAACATAACTTCCCGGTGCCATAGGCACAATGGCATGCCTTGGCATCGAGAAGTCGGTCATGAAGGGGTATAGTTCGAAATGAAGTGACTTATAGTTGATGAGACTCTGCCTGTAGCCCGGCAACTTCAGGGGCGGCTGTGCCCAGGAGGTCACAACAGCCAGGAAGGAAATCAGAAAGGCTGCAAACAGTCGATGTCTCATTCGTCTTCATTTTCGTCTTCGTATTCAAAATCGTCGAGGTCGTCAACGTCCTCAACATCCACGTATTCAATGTCTTCGTCCTCACCCTCATCTTCCAGTTCCTGGGCAAAGACGGACATATCCTTGTCACGGTGTACTAAGGTATCCTCTGCAGTGATGGCCTGCAGCTTGTTGCTCTCGGCATTCAGTTCGCGCCACAGCACATCCTTCAGCTCTTCCAGACCGAAACCGGTGACGGCAGAGATAAACACCACAGGGAGATCCTGGGGCAGGGTGTCCTTGAGCATCTCGATCAGCTCCTCGTCGAGCAGGTCGCACTTGGTGACGGCCAGCACGCGGTGCTTGGAGAGCATCTCGGGGTTGAACTGCTTCAGTTCGTTGAGCAGAATCTCGTATTCACGCTTGATATCATCCGTGTCGCCGGGGACCATGAAGAGCAGCAGGGAGTTGCGCTCAATATGGCGCAGGAAACGCAGGCCGAGGCCCTTACCCTCAGAGGCACCCTCAATGATACCGGGGATGTCGGCCATCACAAACGACTTGCCGTCGCGATAGCCCACGATGCCCAGCGAGGGCTCCATCGTGGTGAAGGGATAGTTGGCAATCTTAGGACGGGCATTGCTCAGCGAACTGACCAGCGTGGACTTGCCCGCATTGGGGAAGCCCACCAGACCAACATCGGCCAGGAGCTTCAGCTCCAGGATGACGGTCATCTCCTGCATCGGTTCACCGGGCTGCGCATAGCGGGGTGCCTGGTTGGTAGCCGTGCGGAACTGGAAATTGCCCAGACCGCCGCGTCCGCCCTTCAGGAGCAGCACCTCCTGTCCGTCGTAGGCCACGTCGCAGACGAACTTTCCCGTCTCGGCATTATAGACCACCGTGCCGGGGGGTACGTCGATATAGATATCCTTGCCGTCGGTGCCATGACACTTGTCGCGTCCGCCGTTGCCGCCATGCTCCGCAAAGATATGACGCTCGTATTTCAGGTGGAGCAGCGTCCAGTAGTTGTGGTTGCCACGCAGGATGATGCTACCACCCTTACCGCCGTCGCCACCGTCGGGACCGCCGTTAGGATTGTATTTCACATGCTTCAGGTGCATGCTGCCCTTACCGCCCTTACCCGAGCGGCACATGATTTTTACGTAGTCTACGAAATTGCTTTCCATACTTTGTTTTTTCTAGGATTACCTAGGATGTCCTAGGTTTTCCTAGGAATTCCTAGATATTATCTACCACCTTGCAGATGTCTGCAAAAATGCGATCCAATTCACCCAGACCGTCGATGTGGTGGTGCAGGCCTTCCTGCTTGTACCATTCGATCAGGGGCTGAGTCTGAGAGTGATAGACCACGAGGCGCTTCTTGATAGTCTCCTCGTTGTCGTCGGCACGTCCGCTCTGCTGTCCGCGCAGAATCAGGCGCTTCATCAGTTCATCTTCGGGTACGGCCAGTTCAATCATGGCAGCCACTTTGTCGCCACGCTTGTTGAGCATCTCTTTCAGGGCCTCTGCCTGTGGGATGGTGCGGGGGAAGCCATCGAAGATGACACCCTTGTGCTCACGTCCGAAAGAGTCGTATACAGATGCCAGGATGCTTACCATCAGGTCGTCGGGAATCAGCTGACCGTTGTCGATATAGCCCTGAGCCGTCTTGCCAAGTTCTGTACCCTTCTTGATTTCTGCACGAAGTACATCACCTGTAGAGATATGCTCCAGTCCATATTTCTCAATCAGTTTGTCGCTCTGTGTGCCCTTGCCTGAGCCTGGTGCACCGAAAATTACAATATTCTTCATAATCCAGTTATATTTTTTATTGGTTATCCTAATCTTTTTTCCTTTTTTTGTGATAACGCCGCTTATTCTGATACCAGGGTGTAAAGGTCTTTCAGACCGCGGCCCTGCTGGTCGTAGTCCAGTCCGTAGCCCAGGATGAAGTCGTTGGGAATCTCGAAAGCAGCATAGTCGATCTTCAGGTTCTCCTTCAGCTTCTCGGGCTTGAAGAAGGCCGTGCAGACATGCACTGAGGCAGGGTTGCGCGTGCCGAGTGAGTCGATCATCTGACGGATGGTGAGTCCGCTCTCCACAATATCCTCGAGGATGATGACGGTACGGCCGGCGATGTCCTCGTTGATACCCAGCACCTCCTTGATCTTACCTGTTGACATGGTGCCCTGGTAAGAGGCCAGCTTGACAAACGAAATCTCACAGGGGATGGTCATTTCACGCATCAGGTCGGCTGCAAAGATGAATGCACCGTTGAGCACGGCCAGGAACAATGGATTCTTGCCCTCCATATCCTTGGAAATCTGTTGGGCCAACTCTTTTACGCGTGCTTTAATCTGCGCTTCCGGCATCGACGTCTCAAACGTCTTATCCAAAATTTTTACTCTACTCATATCAGTAAATGGTAATTTTGATGCAAAATTACAAAAAAAATGAGAAAAATAGTCACTTATTACCAATTATTTAGTATTTTTGCATCGTTATGAAGATTTTTACGCACACACAGATACAAGAACTTGATAAATATACCATTACGAACGAGCCCATAAAATCAATAGATTTGATGGAGCGCTCGGCTCGTGCCATTACGCAGGCTATCACGCAGCGATGGATGAGCGACGTGCCTGTGGTGGTATTTGCCGGACCTGGTAACAACGGCGGCGATGCACTGGCTGTGGCGAGGATGCTGGCCGAGCAGGAATACCAGGTGCAGACCTATCTTTTCAATATCTCCGGACGCCTGTCGGCCGACTGTGCTGAGAACAAGGACCGGCTGGTGAGCAAGCGCGGAAACAGCCTGTTTACCGAGGTGACACAGGAGTTTGACCCGCCACGCCTGGAAAAGGGAATGCTGGTGATCGACGGCCTGTTTGGCTCCGGACTCAATAAGCCATTGGCAGGCGGTTTTGCCTCGCTGGTGAAATATATCAATGCCTCGTCGGCCATGGTGGTGAGCATCGACGTGCCATCGGGTCTGATGACCGAGGACAATACCTACAACGTGCGTGCCAATATCATCAGGGCCGACCTGACCCTGACGCTGCAGCAGAAGAAACTGTCATTCCTCTTTGCCGAGAACCAGCAGTTCATCGGTGAACTGGAGGTGCTGGACATCCGTCTGAGCAAGGAGGGCATGGACAAGATGGAGGCCCAGTATACCTGTACGGAAGAGGCCGACATCCGTGAGATGCTGCGCCCGCGCAATGCCTTTGCACACAAGGGACAGATGGGACATGCCCTGATTATCGGGGGCAGCTATGGCATGGCAGGTGCTGCCGTGCAGGCCACCAAGGCATGCATGCGTTCGGGAGCCGGCAAGGTGACGGTGCATACGCCGAAGCGCAACGCGCAGATTCTGCAGACAACGGTGCCCGAGGCTATCCTTCATATGGACCGTGAGGAGACGCTCTTCTCGGAGGCTGTGGCCACGGAGGACTTCAGTGCGCTGGGTATCGGTCCGGGACTGGGAACGGCCGAGCAGACCGGTATCGCCATGATATCGCAGGTGCGCCGTGCACAGTGTCCGGTGGTGATGGATGCCGATGCCCTGAATATCCTGGCGGCACGGCATGCATGGATGCAGCAGTTGCCCAAGGGCATTATCCTGACGCCCCATCCCAAGGAACTGGAACGGATGGAGGGACAGTGCATCGACAGTTATGAGCGACTGACAAAGGCGCGCCAGCTGGCAGAGAAACTGCAGGGCTATGTGATCCTGAAGGGGCATTATACGGCTATCTGCATGCCCGACGGACACGTGGCTTTCAATACAACCGGCAATGCCGGTATGGCAACAGCCGGCAGCGGTGATGTGCTGACAGGCATGATTACGGGACTCTTGGCGCGTGGCTACCAGCAACGCGAGGCTTGTATACTGGGTGTCTACCTGCACGGACTGGCAGGCGACCTGGCCGCCCGCGAACTGGGCGAGGAGAGCCTGATAGCCAGTGATATCATCCAGTACCTGCCGAAGGCGTTCTTAAAGGTAAAAAAGTAAAAAGGTAAAAAAATAAAATACATGAGAAAGTTACTTTTCCTGATTCTGGGCACCGTATTCTGCGGAACGGTGAACGCTCAGACACAGTTGACGGAATATAAGCCCGGCGTGACCACGGAGGGGGCTGTGTATTTCCTGCCCAAGACGGCCGTGCGCTTTACTTTCCTGGTGGAGAAGACAACCTATATACCGGGTGATTTCGCTGCCTATGCACAGCGCTATATGCGACTGAGGGATGTGTCGCAGGAGCCCAGCACGCAATACCGTATCCTGCAGATCAAGCAGACGCCTGTTGCGGTGGCCGACTCCACGAAGAAATATGCGATCAAGTTTGATGCGAAGACAGTGGCCGCCAATGTGGCACTGGCAGACGACGGACGCCTGCTGGCCATCAATGCCGAACCCAATGTGGATATGGAGGAGGCGCCTTTCAAGGCTGCTCCCAAGTCACAGCGCGTCAACCCGCGTCAGCTGATGAACCAGGATATCCTCTCGGCCGGCAGTACCGCCAAGATGGCACAGCTCACCGCCCAGGAGATCTACGACCTGCGCGAGAACCGTAACCTGCTGATTAAGGGACAGGCCGACTTTATGCCGAAGGATGGTGAACAGCTGCGACTGATGCTGCATCAGATAGATACGCAGGACGAGGCGCTGACCAGCATGTTCAAGGGTACGTATGAGTGTGATACCACCGAACATGAGATCGTGGTTTGTCCTGACGGCTCTTTCGACCGTCAGCTGCTGTTCCGCCTCTCGCAGGTGAACGGACTGGTGGACAAGGACGACCTGTCGGGTGCACCTTATTATATAAGTGTGACGGACCTGAAGACGGTACCCGAGCCGGTGTACGACGAGAAGGCTGCCAAGGCTAAGAAGAAGGGCTATGAGGCCGGTGTCTATGTGAACGTGCCCGGACGTATGCGCGTGACGCTCTATCAGGGCATTGAGGCCATCCAGACCAGCGAACAGCCTGCGGCACAGTTTGGTAACGTGGAACTGCTCAGTGGTGAACTGTTCAACAAGCGCTATACCACACACCTGTGGCTCAACAGTCTGACGGGTGGCGTAGAGCGACTGGAAGCGGAACAACCGAAATAAGGAGTTAAGGAGTTAAAGACGATAGATATAAACAAAAAATAATCCCCACCAAATTGGCGGGGATTAATTTTATCTGAATGATTGGATTAGCACTGAGCGAGTTTGCCGTCAGAACCGAGCACATTCACAATCTTGTGGATGTACATCTTCTTCATGTTCTCACGAGCGGGCTTCAGATACTGACGAGGATCGAAATCTCCAGGATGCTCAGCCAGATGCTTACGGATGGCAGCAGTCATAGCCAAACGAGAGTCTGAGTCGATGTTGATCTTACATACAGCGCTCTTAGCAGCCTTGCGGAGCTGCTCCTCGGGGATACCGATAGCTGCCTCAAGGTGACCACCGTACTTGTTGATGGTGTTAACCTCGTCCATAGGAACTGAAGAAGAACCGTGAAGTACAATGGGGAATCCAGGAAGCTTCTGCTCAATCTCGTGCAGGATGTCGAATGCCAATGGTGGTGGAACGAGCACGCCGTTTACGAGTGTGCACTGCTCAGGAGTGAACTTGTGAGCACCGTGAGAAGTACCGATAGAGATAGCCAGAGAGTCGCAACCAGTGCGAGTAGCGAAGTCGATAACCTCCTCAGGCTTGGTGTAGTGAGACTCTGCAGAAGAAACCTCATCCTCAACACCAGCGAGCACACCGAGCTCAGCCTCAACGGTTACGTCAAACTGATGAGCATACTCTACAACCTTCTTAGCCAGGGCAACGTTCTCCTCGTAAGGCAGTGAAGAACCGTCGATCATCACTGAAGAGAAACCGTTGTCGATACAGTCCTTACAGAGCTCGAAGGTATCACCGTGGTCGAGGTGCAGAACGATCTCAGGATGCTCACAGCCGAGCTCCTTAGCATACTCAACAGCACCCTTGGCCAGGTTGCGGAGAATGGTACCGTTAGCATAGTTACGGGCACCCTTGGAAACCTGCATGATAACAGGTGACTTTGTCTCAACAGCAGCCATAACGATAGCCTGCATCTGCTCCATTGTGTTGAAGTTGAAAGCGGGGATAGCATAGCCACCAGCCACTGCTCTCTTGAACATCTCGCGGGTATTTACGAGACCCAAATCCTTGTAATTTACCATAATTTTTTTTATTTATAAAAGATATTATCTCAAATTTTCGAGCGCAAAGTTACGAAAAAAAAGTGAAGAGTGAAAAGTGAAAAGTGAAGAATTTGCTGCCATGGCTCCTTTTTTTAGATAATTTGCCATGACAACAGACTATAAAGTCTGATTTTGTCAATCACACTTATCAAAGCGGTAGCAAATTTTTCATTCACAATTACCTGTGCGGTAGCAAATTTCATTCCCGACGTACCGTCGCCTACCCGTTGCCTTTCACTTTTCACTATTCCCTTTACCCTCACACCAGCGTGTGTTGCTCCAGAAAGTTCATCACCTCATCCTTGTAGTTGTCGGACACGGGGATGTACTGGTCGCCGAAGACGATGCGCAGGCGGTCGACAGACTGCACCTTGGACATGTGGACGATATAGCTGCGGTGGGTGCGCAGGAACTCGGGGTGGGGGAGGTAGTCCTCCAGACGCTTCATGGACATGAGCGACATCACCTTCTCACCCGACTCCAGGTAGAAGCGTACGTAGTCCTTCAGTCCCTCGATATAGAGAATATCGTCGAGGTCGAGGCGCAGCAGCTTGTATTCGCTCTTCACAAAGAGGAAACGGTCCTGCAGATGGACGTTCTGCTTCTTCTGTGTGGAGAACAACTCCAGCGCCTTGTCCGTGGACTTCAGGAAATCCTCATAGCCGATGGGCTTCAGCAGGTAGTCGAGCGCACTGACACGGAAGCCTTCGATGGCATATTGCGAGAAGGCTGTGGTAAAGATGACCTTTGTCTCATGGGGCAGGATCTTGGCGAACTCGATACCACTGAGTTCTGGCATCTGGATATCCAGGAACAGCAGTTGTACGGGGTCGTCACGCAAGTCGCGCATAGCCGTCACGGCACTGTTGTAAGTACCCTTCAGTTCAAGATAAGGGGTTTTCTTCACATAACTCTCTAAAAGACCCGCAGCCAGAGGCTCGTCGTCAATGATAGCACAAGATATAACCATTGGATTTTGTGTTTTATTATTTAGTATCTATTGTGATTCTTGAGTAATACGTCTTACCATCGTCGGTAACTCCTTTCTCCCAGATGTGTTTTTCCGGATAGATAAGCTGCAGTCGGCGCTCCACCTGCTGCAGGCCGATGCCGTGACCGCTGCGGTCTTCCTCCGTCTTGGGGAAGTTGGAGTTGCGGATATCGAAGGTCACCACACGGTTGGCCTTGTCGATAAACACCTGGATATGCACAAAACTGGGTTCCGTGGGACTGATGCCATGCTTGAAGGCATTCTCTACAAGCGAGATGATGAGCATGGGCGAGATGCGCAGGTCGCACGACAGACAGTTGACCTCAAACGACACATCGACCCCTGCCGGCATGCGCAACTTCATCAGATTGACGTAGTTTCTGATGAAATCGACCTCCTCCTTCAGGGGCACCGTGGGCTCCTGATACTCATAGAGCATGTGGCGCAGCATCTTCGACAGTTCCATGATGGCCTCCTGAGCCCGTTCGGCACTGATGGCGGTGAGGGCGTAGATGTTATTCAGGGTATTGAGCAGAAAATGAGGATTAATCTGGTTGCGCAGGTTCTTCAATTCTGCCTGTGCACGAGCTGCCTCTGTATCTTTCAGTTTCTGGTCGGTGGTGACCCACTTACGTGCCAGGGCCAGGGCGGTGGCACCAGCTGCGAAGACTGCCAGATTGAGACTGTCGCGTACAATATACGAGATCGTTCCTAAGAGGTCGTAGGTACGTCGCATATGATGGAGGTTGAACATCTCGTTGGTGTACTGCATCCAGTAGTGCAGGGTGACACCTAACACGGTGATCAGCACCACATTGATGAGCAGGTCGTAGCGGTGCTTGCCCTCGACAAAGAACTTAGGCGCCAGCACCAGATAATTGAGGTAGAACACAATCATCAGGAACAGGGGCTGCATACAGGTCATCAAGTAGTGGACCCCGTTAAAGCCCATACCCCTCCAGTAGGTGAGGGGCGACAGGAAAAGGAATGCCCAAAGGGCAATGTGGCACATGCCTGCGATATGCTTATTCATGACGGATAGCTTCTATAGGATCCATACGGGCGGCTTTAACGGCCGGTACATAACCGAAACCAACACCGATAGCAACACACACGAGGAAGGAGACGTAGATGCTCCATGCCGGTACGCTGCTGGGCATGCCAAACAACGGTACGAGCAGTTCGCTGGCACTACAGCCCACGATGATACCCAACAGTCCGCCCGTCACGCTGATTAATACAGACTCGATAAGGAACTGCAGGGAGATGACGGCTCCCGTGGCACCTACGGCCATGCGGAGACCAATCTCCTTGGTACGTTCGGTGACGCTCACCAGCATGATGTTCATGATGCCGATACCGGCCACCAGGAGGGAGAAGGCGGCAGCCACCACGAGGATCAGTGTCACCATGTCCATGGTCGTTGACATGGTCTCCATCATCTCAGCCTGAGAACGGATGGTGAAGTCGTCGGCAGCCTCGCCCTTCAGCTTGTGGTTGTCGCGCAACATCTGGGTGAGTTCCTCGATGGCGGCATCCGAGAGGTCCTCGGTGATAGCCGAACAGACGATGCTGGAGAACCAGGTCTGGGCAGCGATACGCTTCATCACGGTGGTATAGGGCGCGATAATCACATTATCCTGGTCCATGCCCCATGAGTTATAGCCCTTGGCCTTCAGCACACCCACGATGGTCATCGGGATGGACTTGAAGCGGATGGTCTTGCCGATGGGGTCGGCACCCTCGCCAAAGAGTTCGGTAACGATGGTCTTACCCACCACCACCTTCTTGGCGGCCTTGTTGATATCCTCTTCGGTGAAGCAGTCGCCGCGCTCCACGGGCCACTGCTTGATATCCAGGTATTCCGTACTCTCACCATAGATGGTCGTCGTGGTGTTATTGTTGCCATAGACCACCTGACCGCTGGCCGTTACCTCGGGCGATACCTTCGTGACGAATTTCTTCTCACGGATGATACGCTGGTAGTCGGCCATCTTCAGGGTCTGCATGGCCGACGGGTCCTGACGGACGCCGCCACGCATGTCGGCACCCGGACGGATGGTGAGCAGGTTGGTACCCATGGTGGAGAGTTCCGAGCGGATACTCTCCTTGGAGCCCTGTCCTATCGACATCATGATGATGACAGCTGCCACGCCGATGATGATACCCAGCATGGAGAGGAAAGAGCGCATCTTGTTGTTGCCTACGGCCCTGATGCTTATCTTGAATAAATTATATAAATTCATGCGGTAGCAAATTTTTCACTTTTCACTGTTCACTTTTCCCTTAGTCATCGTTCATCACGGGCAGGGCTGCCAAAGCCTCTGCTGCCGACTTGATGTTCTCGTTGTAGGTATCCTCACGGATCTTGCCGTCGCGCAGGTTGATATTACGGCTGCTATACTCGGCAATCTCAGGGTTGTGGGTCACGAAGATGATGGTGTGGCCCTGGCGGTACAGTTCCTGGAAGAGCACCAGCATCTCGAAGGAGGTGCGTGTGTCCAGGTTACCCGTAGCCTCGTCGGCCAGCAGCACGGCAGGCTCGTTGACCAGGGCACGGGCGATAGCCACGCGCTGCATCTGTCCACCCGACATCTGGTTCGACTTATGGTCGAGGCGGTCGCCCAGTCCTACTGCCTGCAGGGCCTTGATGGCACGTTCGCGGCGCTCGGTGGCCGACACGCTGGGGTTGTACATCAACGGCAGTTCCACATTCTCCACAGCCGTGGTCTTGGCCAGCAGATTGTAGTTCTGGAACACAAAGCCGATCTTACGGTTGCGCAGATGGGCGCGCTGGGTCTTCGACATCTCACGCACGGAGATACCGTCGAGCAGGTATTCGCCGCTGGTAGGGGTGTCCAGGCAGCCCAACTGGTTGAGCAGGGTGGATTTTCCCGAGCCTGACGTACCCTGGATGGTGACGAACTCGCCTTCATATATCTTGAACGAGACACCGCGAAGGGCCTTCACCGTCTCGCTGCCCACCTTGAAGTAGCGCTTGACGTTCTGCAGCTCAATGACGACGCGACCCTCCTCCTGCCCCTCCCTACGAGGGAGGGGAGTGGTTAGCCCGTTCTCAGTCTTTATCTTGTCTTCATTCATATGATTATCTCTATCTACTCCCCTCCATTCAGGGAGGGGGCGGGGGTGGGTCTTTACTTTTTCTGTTGTTGTCCGTTCTGCTGCCTGTTGTTTCTTGGACGCGGCATGAAGGGGTTCTGTGCCTGCTGGTCCTGACCGGCACCGTCGCCACCGTCGATACTGAAGTCAACCAGTACGTCGGTACCTTCGGCGATGCCACTGACAATCTCGGTCAGCAGGCCATTGGTGGTACCCACTTCCACCTTATGGGCCTTGAACACATCACCTTCCTTGGTCCATACCTTGAAGTCGCCCTCGCAATCCTCCACCTTCTGCTGTTCGGTGAGCAGGGCCTCGTTGGGCGTGAAGCGCAGTGCCTTTGAGGGAACGGCCATCACATCATTCTTCTCCATGGTGTAGATGGTGACATTGGCGGTGAGACCTGGCTTCAGTTTGAGATCATTGTTGGGAGCCGAGATAACTACCTCGTAGGTCACCACATTACTCTCTGTGGTGGCCTGCTGGCGCACCTGTGTGACCTGTCCCTCGAAATGGTCATCGGGGAAGGCATCCACGGTGAAGGTGACACGCTGTCCCTCCTTCACGCCACCGATGTCGGCCTCGTCGATATCAGCAATCACGCGCATATCGGTCAGGTCCTGTGCAATGGTGAAGAGCTCAGGGGTGTTGAAAGAAGCAGCCACGGTCTGTCCCTCTTCCACGGCTTTCGACAGTACCACACCGTCGATAGGACTGGTGATGGTGGCATAGCCCAGGTTGGTCTGTGCCTTCTGCACACTCTCGCGGGAGGTGTTCACCTGTTCCTTGGCCTTGAGGTACGACAGTTTGGCTGTCTCATATTCATCGGCGCTCACCAGCCCCTTGTTGAACAGCGTCTGGTAGCGGTTGAAATTCGTCTGCTCGTAGTTCAGCGTGCTCTGTGCCGACGACAGGTTGGCCTGTGCCGTCTTCAGTTCACTGGTCAGGTTGGTCTTGTCCAGTTCGGCGATGACCTGACCCTTCTTCACCACGGAGTTGTAGTCAACATAGAGCTTGGATACGATACCGCTGACCTGTGTACCTACGGTGACGGAGGTAACGGGTTCGATGGTACCTGTTGCAGTGATGGAACTCTTGATACTGGTACGTTCCACCTTTGCCGTCTCGAAAGAGACGGTGTTCTCTTTCTTGCCGCCCGACAGGAGGTAGGCGGCGACAGCCACGACAGCCACAACGGCAATGACGATGGCCCAAGTTTTTTTGTTATTCATATCTTGTCTTATTTTTATTTCGTGATATCGGGGGTGGGTCTTCCTTCACTATAGAAACGCAGCAACTGCTGGTTCAGGATGGTCTGGTACTTGGACTGCAGACGGTTCTGCTGGGCCGACAGCAGCTTGTCCTTGCCATTCATCAGTTCGATGATATTGGTGAGACCCAGGTTGAACTTCTCTGCCAGCAGGTCATAGCTCTGCTGTTCACTCTCTACCGTGGTCTGGGCCGCACGGAAACGCTGTTGGTTGGTATTGGCATCCAGCCAGTAGCCTTCGATGGTCTGGTAGAGCGTCTTCTGCTGATCCTGCAGGTCCAGCTGTGCCTGCTGGCGCTGGATCTTGGCCTTGTTCACCGAGGTACGTGTCTGACGACCGTCGAACAGGGGAACGCTCAGGGTCAGTCCGGCCTGCGTACTGAAGTTGGTCTTCATCTGATTGCTCCATCCGTTGGACGACAGGGAGTTGGTGCTGGTAGAGAAACTGCCCGACAGGCTGAGGCTGGGCAGCCAGCCGGCCTTGGCAATCTTCACGTTGAGGTCGCTGCTCTCGATGGCCAGTTTGGAACTCTCTATCTCCGGACGGCTCAGCAGCGCCTGCTGGTATACGTTCTGCAGGGCGGGAATCTCGGCCAGGGCCTGGTCGTCGGTCGTCTGCGGGATGACCACGTCGAACTCCTCCTCACCGGTCAGCTCCAACAGTTGTTTCAGTTGCAGCTTGTAGTTGGCCATCTGTGCCTGTGCATCCACCACATTATATTCGTCGGAGGCACGCTGGGCGGTCAACTGTGCCAGGTCGGCCTTTGACATCTTGCCAACCTCAACCATCTCCTTGCCGCGCTCCTCGTTCTTCTGACTGGTCTCCAGACTGGCCTTGCTCACCTTGATGCTCTCGTCGAGATAGAGGATCTGTACGTAGAGCTGGGCAATGCGCTCCTGGATACTGTTGGCTGTCTCGGCCACCTGCAGTTCAGCCTGCTGGCCCGACAGTTTGTTGAGCTTCACATTGTTGGTGTTCTTGTTGCCGTTCCATACGGTCCACTGGGCATTGACGCCATAGGAGCCGTTCAGGTAGGTCTTGTCCACCTTGGTGTTGACCATACCGTTGGTCACCGTGGTGCTTCCCGTGTCCTGCCAGGGACGGTAGCCCAGGCTCTGGTTAGCCGATGCGCTGACGGTAGGGAGCAGGGCGCCCTTGGAGCCTTTGACATCCTCTACGGCCGACTGCTGACTGAGACGTGCTTTCTGCAGGGTGATATTGTTTTGCATGGCATAGTCAATACATTCCTGCATCGTCCACTGCTTTTGCGCATGGGTGGGTATAAAGGCGAAAAGAAAAAGGGGTATCATCCCTTTCGTTCCAACCTTTATCTTGTTAATAAATTGCTTCATGTTAATGTCTGTCGTTTTGATTACTTTTACATTTTCACGGTGCAAAATTAGAAACAATTTCCGATATAATGAAATAATATAGGCAGAATTTGTCTATTTATAGAATTTTTATGCCTTTTTGTCGGGGAAATGTGCGGTTTTTAATTTTTTTTATGGCATAAAAAAAGGGTCACCGCTGTGACCCAACCTTTGTTAACCTTAAATCTAATACTATGAAAAACACGATGCAAAATTATACCTTTTTGCTTTCAGATACAAACTTTTTTGGCGATTTTTCTTTCAATCTGCAATATAATTGATTTATATCAATGTGAAATGCCTCTTAAAGCGTGTTCATATTACAATTACGCATCGCTGTACTTTTTTATCACAGTTCAGATATACTTCCAACGCCATTGTCGCTGAGCTTCTTCACGCCAGGGTTTCCGGCAAACTTGAAGGAGCCTACACCGTTGACCGTGGCTTTCAGTGTGTCGGTGGCGTGACAATTGATGCTGCCCACACCATTGACTTCTCCCTGCACACGGCGTGCCTTCAGGTTCCTGGCGTCAATGCTGCCCACGCCGGAACAGTCCAGTCTGACCCATGCGGCCTGGCCGCTCATCGTGATGCCGCCCACGCCCGAGCACTCTACGGCCAGCTTGTTGATACTGAGATTGCGGAGCTTCATGGCACCTACGCCCGAGTTCTCGACAGACAGGGACCTGGTTGTCAGACTGTCGATGATGATGGTTGCCAGACCTTCATTCTCCAAAGAACGCAGTTCGGGGGTGTAGATGGTGATCTTCACATCGTCTGTATCCAGGGCGCCACTGTGCATGATGTCGCCATTCAGTTCGTGACCGTCCACGCTGAACTTGTAGAATTCGATGTAGTTGTCAGGAGCCGATATCACCACACGGTAGTCATCACCCTTGCCCTGCACAATCTTCACATTGCCCATCAGGTCGAGGTCCACCTCATTGAAGGGCTCCATCTGGTACTCCTCCTTGACGATATTGCCACTTGGCTTCACCTTATCGATGTTGAAGCTGACACACGACGATAAAAACAGCATCGTGGAAATGAATCCACATACAATCATTTTTTCCATACTTACTTTTTCTTTTTTAGTTCTACATTTTATCCGTTAGACGTAAATAGTCGGGGAAATGTTGCAACGATACCTATTTTTTTCGTACCTTTGTATGCGTTATGGAACAACAGAACCAATACGTAAAGCAATTTCCCGAACTGATGAAGGGGAAAACAGTGATGTATCTCCACGGATTCGGCAGTAGCGGACAGAGCGGTACGGTGACGCGCCTGCGCACCATCCTGCCCAATGCCAACGTTATAGCACCCGACCTGCCCATCCACCCTGAAGAGGCGCAGGCCCTGTTGCGCGAGCTTTGTGAGAAGGAGCAGCCGGACCTGATCCTGGGTACCTCGATGGGTGGTATGTATACCGAACAGCTCTACGGCTATGACCGTATCTGCATGAATCCCGCCCTGTGCCTGGCCGATACCATGCAGCAGCACGGGATGACGGGTACGCAGACTTTCCAGAACCCGCGCCTGGACGGCGTGCAGCAGTTCTATGTGGACAAGGCCCTGGTGAAGGAGTACCGGCAGGTGAGCGAACAGCGTTTCTCGGGACTGGAAGGCCTGAGCGACGAGGAACTGGAGAAGGAGAGAAATCGCGTCTATGGTCTGTTTGGCGACAAGGACGACCTGGTGGATACGTTTGATATGTTTCGTGAGCGCTACCCCAAGGCGGCCCATTTCCATGGGGAGCACAGGATGGACGACCGTTCGTTCATGCATGCCGTGGTGCCCGTGATACGCTGGATCGACGACCGGCAGGAGAACCGTCAGCGTCCTATTATATATATAGGTATAGAGACGCTGGTGGATGCCTACAATAAGCCCAACAGCAGCAGTCAGAAGGCGGTGCGCCTGCTGATAGAGAACTATCAGGTGTATTTCGTGTGTGAGGATGAATACCCAGCGGAAAAGCGCTGGGGACGGTGGCTGGAGGAGTATGTCAACGTGCCGGCATGGCGCCATACCATCTATACGCACCGTCGTGACCTGCTCTATGGCGACTACCTGATCAGCAAGAAAAAAGAGGGCGACACGATGGCCACCCTCCTGGAATATGGTTCTGATACCTTCAAGACATGGGAAGATATCATTGAGTATTTCTCACGACTCGGCGGACAGTAGCAGCCTATGCCGGCTCTTCCGTCCCTTCCTGAGGCAGTAGTACGACGCCCGTCTGCTTCTTGCCGTCCATCATCACCTTGAGCGGACGCTCGAAGCGCACATGGCGCACATGTTCAGTCTCCTCGACGGCAGGCATGCTGTCGAGGATTTCTTTTTGCAGCACACCATCGCCCGTATAGGTGTTGATGGTGAAGTAGCCCACGCCAAACGAGGTGAGGTTCTGGAAGAAGTGGGTGCCCTGCGAGGGATCCACGTGATAGTTCTTCAGGCCGGCCTCCACGATGACGCGTGCGCCCGAGATATGCGGCCATTTCACGGGGATGCCCAGCCAGTAGTCGCTGGAGCCCCAGCGGCCCGGACCGATGAGGATATAGTTCTTGTCCTCATTGAGGAACTTGCGGTTGATACGTTCTATCTCGTCGGCAATCATCGGGTTGTTGGCTGCCGTGAAGTTCTCGTCGGTCTTCACATATACCACGTCGGTCACATCCTCGGAGATACCATGGCCCAACGAGTTGTGTGAGCGCAACAGGCACTGTTCGTCGGGAATCTGCTGCAGGTCCTCATCGAGCACCTGCTTGGAGTCTACGATAGGACGTATCTGCAGGAGGTAGAACTCGCCCGTGCGGTCGTCATTGAGGTTGCAGGCAAACTCGATCTCCACAGGACGGCGCATCTCCTCGGCACCGAGCTTCTGCGACATCTGGAGAAGTTCGGGAAGGGGGAAGACACCCTGCTGCAGCACACCACAGAAAGAGATGATCTTGCGGCCACCTTCGTAGATGCCGTCGCGGATGACCTGGTCCATGGGGTCGTAGGTAGAGGCGATAAAGGTGAGCGAGCCGTCGGCATCGGCCTGACGCACACGCAGGTTCTTGATGTTGAAGCCGTCGTCCACCTTGAAGTCGTCGCCCACATGACTCATGTCCAGCGCATAGAAACGGGTCTGGGTGTCGCGCAGCGCCGTCTCCATCTCACTGGTCTGCAGCACCTGGTTCGGGTGGTAGGGACTGACGCGCAGGGTCTGTCCGCCGTCCACGATGTACTTGCCAAGACCCAGTGCCAGTGAGGCGATACCCTCCTCGGCCGTCTCGTCGCCAATGGGGTAGTAGTTGAGTGAGCGCAGCACACCCGAGAACGTGGGGTAGTAGAGGTCGCCATAGCGGTGGCCCACCACCTCCTGGAGTATCACTGCCATCTTCTCCTGGTCGATGACATTCTGCGTGGCGGTCATGTAGGCCTTGGAGTCGCGGTAATAGACCGAGGCATAGACGCTCTTGATGGCACAGGCCAGCATGCGCAGCATCTCGTATTTGTCGTCGAGCCAGGGTATCATATACGTAGAGTAGATACCTGCGAAGGGCTGGTAGTGGGAGTCCTCCAGCAAGGACGATGAACGGATGGCGATAGGTGTCTTGATGGCGTCGAAGAAGATGAAGAAGTCCTCTATGAGGTCATCGGGCAGCTGTGCCTTGAGGAAGTGCTGGAGGATGACCTCGTCGGGCGCATCGCTCAGCGCGATGGACCACAGGTTGTTGTCGTCCATGAAGCGGTCGAAGAAGTCGGTACAGAGCACCACCGTCTTGGGAATCTGCACGGTAGCATTGCCAAACTGGTTGAGTTCGGGATGGCGCTTGATGATATTGTCAAGGAAAGCCAGGCCGCGGCCCTTACCGCCCAGCGAACCCTCACCGATGCGGGCAAAGTGGGCATAGCGGTCGAACTTCAGTCGGTCGAACACGGCCACCACACCGATATTCTTCATGCGTCGGTACTGTACGATGGCATCGAAGATAATCTGACGGTGGGCATCCACATCCTGCAGCTTGTGCCACGTGACCTGCTTCAGGAACTGTGATACAGGGAAAATGGCGCGGGCGCAGAGCCAGCGGCTCATGTGGTTGCGGCGGATATGGTGCATCAGTGAGTCGTGCGGTATCTTGAAGATATTATCCTGCAGCTCCTTCAGTGTCTTGACACGAGCCACCTCCTCGTGGGTCTCTGGGTCACGGAACACGAAATCGCCAAATCCCAGGTGCTCTTCAATCATCTTGCGCAAGTCCACATTGAATTTCTTTGAGTTCTTGTCCAGGAAGTCAAATCCCTCTGCCCAGGCCTTCTCACGATTCTCCACCTCACTGCTCTCTAATATAAGAGGTACGTACTCGTCGTGCTGACGGATGGTACGCAGCAGTTTCAGTCCGGCCTCAGGATCACCCTCCTCCACATGGCTCAGGCGACCGATGGGGGTCTGCATGGGGAAGCGCGTGTCACTGATCACGCCCAGGGTGTTCTCTGCATACTTCTCGTAGATCTGCAAGGCCTCCTCGTAGTTGGTGGCGAGCACCACCTTCGGGCGGCCGCGCTTACGCTGTGCGGCAGCATGGGGGTTGAGGGCCTCCGTAGAGAAGTTCTTTGACTGCTGCAGGATATAATTATATAGGTTGGGCAGCACGCTGGAGTAGAAACGGATATTATCCTCTACCAGCAGGATCATCTGCACGCCTGCCTCCTCGATATCATGTTCGATATTCATCTTATCCTCAATCAGTTTGATGATGGAGAGGATGAGGTTGGTATTGCCCAGCCAGCAGAACACATAGTCGAAGATGGTCATATCCTCGTTCTGCATGCGCTTGGTGATACCATGACTGAAAGGCGTCAGTACCACGCAGGGCACCGAAGGCTGGATGGCTTTCACCTCGCGTGCCACGGTAAAGGCATCGTTATCGGCAGTACCCGGCATACAGATGACCAGGTCGATGCTGGTCTCGTCGAGCACATGGCGTGCCTCCTCGATGGTACTCACCTGTGTGAAGATAGGCGGGAAACGCATGCCCAGTTCGGTATACTCATCAAAGATCTTCTCGTCTACGCGTCCGTCGTCCTCCAACATAAAGGCATCATAGGGGTTGGCCACGATGAGCACGTTGAAGATGCGGCGGGTCATCAGGTTCACAAACGAGACATCTTTCAGATAAAAGGTATTGAATTCCTGTGGTACATTTGCCATATGCTCTTTGCAATTTTAGGTTTGCGAGTGCAAAGGTACGTTTTTTTTAGTGAAAAGTGGGTTTTGAAAAGTGAAAAGTGTTATTTTTTGTTCTTTTTCCTTGGTTGTAAATTATTTTATTCTTAAATTTGCGGTGTTATAAAAACCATCTGATTAACTTTAAAATTTAAAAAAACTATGGAAGTTGAGAAAATAATGCAAGCTTTGGAGCGCAAGCATCCGGGCGAGTTAGAGTACCTTCAGGCTGTTCGTGAAGTACTGGAGTCCATCAAGGACGTGTACAACCAGCATCCTGAATTTGAAAAGGCAAAAATAGTAGAGCGCATCGTGGAACCCGAGCGTATCACCACGTTCCGTGTGCCCTGGGTTGATGACAAGGGTGAGGTACAGGTGAATATCGGTTACCGCGTGCAGTTCAATAGCGCTATCGGCCCGTATAAGGGCGGTCTGCGTTTCCATCCGTCGGTAAACCTGTCTATCCTGAAGTTCCTGGGCTTCGAACAGACCTTTAAGAATGCACTGACAACGCTGCCTATGGGCGGTGGCAAGGGCGGTTCTGATTTCGCACCCCGTGGAAAGAGTGATGCAGAGATTATGCGTTTCTGTCAGGCATTCATGACAGAGCTGTTCAAGGTCATCGGTCCTGACATGGACGTACCTGCCGGTGATATCGGCGTGGGTGGCCGTGAGATTGGCTATCTGTTTGGTATGTACAAGAAACTCACGTCACAGTTCCATGGTGCCACACTGACCGGCAAGGGATTGGAGTGGGGCGGCAGTATCCTGCGTCCCGAGGCTACTGGTTATGGCGCTCTCTATTTCGTACACCATATGCTGGAGACCCACAACCTGGATATCAAGGGCAAGACAGTGGCCCTCTCCGGCTTCGGAAATGTGGCATGGGGCGCAGCCAAGAAGGCTACCGAACTGGGAGCAAAGGTCATCACCATCAGTGGTCCCGACGGTTATATCCTGGATGAGGCCGGCCTGGATGCCGAGAAGATTGACTATATGCTGGAGCTGCGTGCCAGTGGCAATGATATCTGTGCTCCCTATGCAGAGGAGTTCCCCGAGGCGAAGTTCTTCGAGGGCAAGAAACCCTGGGAGGCCAAGGCCGATATCTATCTGCCCTGTGCTACACAGAACGAGCTCAACGGTGAGGATGCCGACCGTATCCTGGCCAACAAGCCTCTGTGCGTAGCTGAGGTGTCGAATATGGGTTGTACTGCCGAGGCTGTGAATAAGTTCATTGCCGCAGGCCAGCTCTTCGCACCCGGCAAGGCAGTGAATGCCGGCGGTGTGGCTACCTCAGGTCTGGAGATGACACAGAACTCTATGCGTATCTCCTGGACTGGCGAGGAGGTTGACCAGAAGCTCCATCAGATTATGCAGGGTATCCATGAGCAGTGCCTGAAATACGGCAAGGAGCCTTCTGGCTATGTGAATTATGTGAAGGGCGCTAACGTGGCTGGCTTCATGAAGGTAGCCAAGGCCATGCTCGCCCAGGGAATTGTATGAGTATAAGAAAAAAGATATTATTATTCATGCTAACAGTAAGCCTTACCGTTCTGGGCCAGATCCAGGTCGGTAAGGCTTCATATTATTCTAAGAGAGCTACGGGACGCATGACTGCCAGTGGTGACCGGTTGCATCATGATAGTCTGACATGTGCCCATCGCTCCTATCCCTTCGGCACACTGTTGCAGGTTACCAATCCCTCCAACGGAAGAATGATTGTGGTGAGGGTCAACGACCGCGGTCCTTTTGTCCGCGGACGTATCGTGGACCTGTCGTGGGCTGCTGCCAAGGTACTGGGCATCCTCTCAACAGGTGTGGCCAACGTGATTATTGAACCGTTGGAACATTTCCATATTCCCATGAAGAGAGACCGTGACAATATCCTCCCGAGGGTCTATGAGGCTGTAGAGACAGAGGAATTCCCCTGGAAACCTATTCATGGACATTCTTTGCCGTAGGCACCGTGAACTGGCGTGTCTGTGAGGTGACCTCCTTGCCTCCCTGTGCTACACCCACACGTACCATAATCTCCCCATCTTTCAGTCGCTTGTCGGCCAGTATGGTTGCCGTATAGCGCACGCCCTGTCGCGGACCGATACTCTCAATCTTCAGGTTGGGCGAGATATTGATATGCTTGTTGCCCGTCACGTCCTCCACGAACGGACAGACGTCGTAGACGGTATTGTCGGACGTGTTGTGGATCTCGAACACCACCGAACACTCCTCGCCGCGTGTCAGTACGCCGTCGTGCTGTGTCTCGGTAATCATGGCATGGCGGATCTCCAGCATAGATATCTCATCGTCCATATAGATGATATCGTCGGCAGGCTGCTGACGGCGCTGGGGTATGCGCTCCTCGTATTTCCGTTCCTGCGCCTTGTCTATGGCCGATCCGATGGCTGCACCGGCCGCGATGCCGCCCACGGTACCGATGATGGCACCCGTGTGGTGTCCGCGCCAGCCACCTGTCAGTCCGCCGATGGCAGAGCCAATGACGTGTCCGAACTCACCGCCCATGTGGGCTCCCACGGCGGTATTCGATGTGCAGCTGCTCACCAGCAGGAGCACGCCTAAAATGAAAATCACTCCTTTCTTCATATCTTTCACGCTTTTGGTTTACGTCTTATCTGCAAAACGATGAGTGCCACGACACAGAGCAGTATCAGTGTCAGGGCTACATAAGCCAGGGTCTCTGTGGTGTCCAGTGACTTGGGGAAGAAGCTGAGCACCACCTCATGATGGCCGGCGGTGACAGGCATGGCACGCAATACGTAGTTGACGCGTCCCAGTTCCACTTCCTCACCATCCACGGTGGCAGTCCATCCCGGATAGTATATCTCAGAGAATACCAGCACGCCACCCTTCTTGCTCTCAACGCTATAGGTCAGCTGGTTGGGCTCGTAGGCTGTCAGTTCCACTGTTGAGGTGGAATCCTGTGGCACGGCCTCGCCCAGTACCTGCTGGAACTGCTTGTCGGCCACGGCCTCATGTCTCAGGTCTGTCTGTCCCAGGGCATCCAGTTCCTGGTTGGCATTGTCCACATACTTCACCTTGTCCACGAACCAGGCATTGCCATAGGCATAGGGGTTCTGTACCTCGATGTTCTGCTGTGCCAGGAGGAAATACTTGGTGTTGAGCATATTGAGCACATTCCAGATGCTGTCACCGTTGACCTGTGTCAGGTCACCATAGAACGACTGGATGGACTCCTTCACGGCATTGGTCTGACTGGAGATATAGTGCTCTATCAGTTCCTGGTAGCGGCGCAGTTTGGCGGCATGGTATCCGCCCACGCTCTTATGGTAATACGATGTCTCGTTCTCATTGAACACGTTCGGAGCCAGGTTTAGCACGCGGTAATAGAGCGTAGGATCATCCATGATACGCTGGTCGGCCTCTGTGAGCGGACGAATCTGCTGACGCTCCACCTTTTTCATGAACTGCTTTTTGTCGTTGGGGTTCAGATAGCGGCGGTTTACCTGCCACAGGTCAACCAGGCAGATAACCAGCAGCAGTGCAGCCATCATCCATGTCTTCAGTTTCTTCGCACGGTAGAGCAGCAGTACCAGTGTGCCCAGCACGATGATGAAGAATGAACGCCAGCAGTCGGCTGTGAACACGGCCTGACGGGCCTCACTCAGAGCCTCCAGCAGGGCGTCGGCATCAGCCGGCGGTGGGAGTATCTGATGGAAGATGTTGGCCTCTGCATCCGTGTAGAAGTCGAAGAACATGGTGGGAGCCACGGCAAACAGCAGGGCGATACCACCTGTCAGGGCAAAGGCGATGAGGATCTGGGGATTGAGGTTGCGAGGTTTGATGTCTGATGTCTGAGGCTTCTCAGAGATAACCAACTCCTTCAGTGCCAGCATGGCCATCAGCGGGATGGTGAACTCGGCAATGACCAGTATGGACTCCACGGCACGGAACTTCGCATACATGGGCATGTAGTCGATGAACAGGTCGGTAAGTCCCATGAAGTTCTTACCCCATGCCAGCATGATACTCAGGAGTGTGGCTGCCAGCAGGCCCCATGTCAGTGGGTTGCGATAGCAGATCAGCAGGCACAGCACTGCCAGCATCAGCACAAAGGCACCTACGTAGACGGGACCCATGGTGCCGTTGGCACCCTCTTCCAGGTTCTCTTCCCAGTACTGGGTGAAGTAGAGCCCCTGCTGACTCAGGTAGTCGAATACCTGTGAGGCCTTCATCACCTGTCCGTTGCCTACGTTGACCGACATATCCTTGATGGCTTTCTTGGCGGCGTCGTCCTCAAAGAGCAGGTGCATGGAAGTACCGCCCTTGGTATTGGGTACCAGCAGTGTCCATGTCTCGCCGATGCCGTAGCTGTAGTCAGTGATATATGAGCGCTCCAGACCACTGTCGGTCTGGTTGCTGGTGTTCTTCTTGACCAGTTCGCTCTTGCCGCGCATGGTCTCCTTGGAGTACTGCCATGTGTGGTAGAGGTTGGAGGCGTTGACCATCACGCCCAGCAGTCCGCCAACGATACAGACGCCCAGCGCCTTGCCGATGTGTGCGTACTCCTTTTTCATCACGGCATCCACGATGAATGCCAGTACCATCAGGAGGATGACGAACAAGTAGTAGTATGTCATCTGTACGTGGTTGGCATGTATCTCAAGGGCGCCAAAGAGGGCGGTAACCAACAGTCCCCAGAGGTATTTCTTCCTGAAGGCCAGGACGATACCGCCAATCATAGGCGGCAGATAGGCCAGCGCCATCACCTTCCACAGGTGTCCGGCAGCGATGATAATCAGAAAATAGGTGCTGAAGGCCCAGAGCACGGAGCCCAGTGCGGCCAGCTGCTGACGGAAATCGAAGGCACGCAGCAGGATGTAGAAGCCCAACAGGTACACGAACAGGTACCACACATTATCGGGCAGCCACAGATGGTAGGCATTCTCCACCTTCGACAGCAGGTCGGTACTGTCGTATGAGGGTGATATCTGATAGGTAGGCATACCGGAGAACAGTGAGTTTGTCCAACGTGTACGCTCACCCGTCTTCTGATAATACTGGGAAGCCTCCTCGCCCATACCCATTCCGGCTGATACGTCGCCCTGACTTAACACACGGTCTTGTACGTCAGCGGGATAGAAATAGGCAAAAGCCAATACAGCAAAGAATACCACTGCCAGCACATCGGGCAGCCACTGCTTAATCAATTTCATTTTTATATTACTTACTAGTTTTAAATTTCTGGCCGCAAAATTACGAATTTTTTCTTAAAGTGCAACACGATTCTGCAAAAAAGGCCGTGTAACAGGCCCTGCAGGTGCTTATTCCTCCATCTCCTCGTCCAGACGGTTGCCCCACAGGTATTTCCTGGTCTCACGGGCGGCAACGCCACTGAGCAGGATCAGGGCTACGAGGTTGGGTATCGTCATGAGCGCATTCATGCAGTCGGCAATGTTCCAGATGATGTCCAGGCTGATGATGGAACCGAAGAATAGTGCCACGATATACAGGATGCGATAGAAACGGTTGGTGCGTCGTGCCTCAATATAGTTGACGGCACACTCGCCATAATAGCTCCAGCCCAGGATGGTGCTGAAGGCAAAGGTGAGGATGCCGAATGTCAGCAGCGGTGCACCTACATAGGGTATCTTGGAGAAGGCTACCTTGGTCAGTGCTGCGCCATCGGAATAGCTGATGTCAGGATAGGCCAGGATGCTGCTGACGAGTACCAGGCCTGTGAGGGCACAGATGACAACAGTGTCCCAGAAGGTGCCTGTGCTCGACACCAAAGCCTGGCGTACGGGGTTGCGGGTCTGTGCCGCTGCAGCCACAATAGGGGCCGATCCCATACCGCTCTCGTTGGAGAATAGACCGCGGGCAATACCATAGCGTGCCGCCATCATCACCGTGGCTCCTACAAAACCGCCACCGGCTGCTGAGGGGTTGAAGGCCGACTGTACGATGAGTTCTATGGCTGGCCATACATAACTGCTGTTCATGATGAGAATGACGATACAGCCAATGACATACAGGGCTGCCATGAAGGGTACGAATACCGTGCATACACGGGCTATGGCCTTCACACCGCCAAGGATGACGGATGCCGTGAGGATGCAGATGAAAAGGCCGACGACCCAGGTGGGGATGGCAAATGTCTCACTGGCTAGCAACGCGATGGAGTTGGCCTGTACCGTACAACCGATACCAAACGAGGCCAGTGCCGTGAAGATGGCGAAGAGGATGGCGAGCCATTTCATGTTCAGCCCGCGCTCCAGGGCATACATCGGACCGCCGTAGGTATGACCGTCGCTTCCCTTTACGCGGTATTTCACGGCCAGCAGTCCTTCGGCGTATTTGGTGGACATGCCAAAGATACCTGTGAGCCAGCACCACAGTACGGCACCGGGGCCGCCCAGGGCTACTGCGGTAGCCACACCGACGATATTTCCCGTTCCGATGGTGGCTGCCAGGGCCGTGGCCAGGGCACCGAACTGACTGACATCGCCTTTGGCTCCCGGGTCTTTCCTGACCGAGAGACGGATGCCTGTGAGTAGCTTACGCTGGGGGATGCCCAGACGGAAAGTCAGGAAGACATGCGTGCCCAGAAGGAGAATCACCATGGGCCAGCCCCAAAGCAGGGAACTGAGAAACGAGAAGAAGTCATTAATTGGTTCCATTCCGTCATGATTTAGTTTCAACGTGCAAAATTACACCATTTTCTTCATATTCCCAAAAATAAATCGTACCTTTGCAGTCAGACAAATAAAACTACGGATATGAAAATAGGAATCATTGTGGCAATGGACAAGGAGCTGAAACAGCTTCAGGAAGTCTTTAGGAATAGTGATGTGCTGGTACAGAAATGTGGTATCGGCAAGGTGAATGCGGCACTGGGGGCCCAGCGTATGATCAATGAGTTTCATCCTGACTGCATTATCTCCAGCGGCTGTGCCGGCGGTAATGGTGACGATGTCAATGTTCAGGATATCATCATCAGTAAGGAACTCTGTTATCATGATGTCTACTGTGGAAAGGCTATTGACGATACAACCGTCTATGGACAGGTGCAGGGACTTCCCGCACGCTATCAGGCCGACCCGGAACTGCTGCGTAAGGCACTCTGCATTCAGACATCAGGCATCAAGCTTCATCAGGGACTGATTGTCACTGGCGACTGGTTTGTGGACTCCAAGGAGAAGATGCGCGAGATTATCGGTCATTTCCCGGAGGCGAAGGCGGTTGACATGGAATCATGTGCCATTGCACAGACCTGTTATATTAATAAGGTGCCGTTTATCTCGTTCCGCGTGATCAGCGACATCCCCCTGCGCGACACCGATGCCTCACAGTATCATAATTTCTGGGATACCGTGGCAGAGCACTCGTTCCAGACAACCCGCGCCTTTGTGGAAAGTCTGTAGGGGAAGCATCAGAACACACAAAAAGACTTTAGGTTTTCGCCTAAAGCCTTTTTTTTATGGTGTGATAAGATGTTTAGTTGTATTTCAGAATCTGACCAGGACGGAGTGTTACCGTCTTCTTGATGCGATTCAGGTTACACAGGGCCGAAACAGTGGTGTGGTGCTTGCGGGCAATGGCTGAGAGGGTCTCGCCGCTCTTCACCTTGTGGTAGCGTACATTGCTGCTGCTAGCCTGTGACCTGCTGGTGGGAACCTCTGCGTAGTTCAGCCCGTCACCACCACGATAGACGCCACCTGTACCGCGCAGACGGGTTGCCTCTGCTGACTCACGGTTGTAGGTAGAGCGGTTGAAGGTCCATGTGTCGCCTACGACGTCCTGGTTCTTGAAGTCGAACATCACGGCAGGGTTCAGGGCAACACCACAGAGACGGGTCTCGAAGTGCAGGTGTGAACCGGTGCTGCGGCCAGTGTTACCACCGAGGGCGATAGGATCGCCGGCGCGAACTTCCTGGTTCTCGCTTACAAGCCATGCAGACAGGTGACCGTAGATGGTCTCCAGTCCGTTGTTGTGACGGATGACGATATACTTACCATAACCCTTGCGGGCTCCTTCGTTCCTGACGATACGTACTTTACCATTGAAGGCAGCACGGATGGTATCACCAATATAAACCTTGATGTCGAGGCCTTTGTGCTGACGGCCCCAGCGGGCACCAAAGTTTGAGGTTACCAGACGGCTGGTGGTGGGCATGCAGAAATCACGTAGGTTGACAGTAAAAGAGTCGGGCAATGACGTAGCCTTGTGAGCATAGATATTGTCCCAGTCTTCATATAATTCGGCGGCAGGTGATTCCCATACCTCGTTTGTAATCAGTTGTTGTAGCATCAATGAGTCTACGACTTTCATCTTGCGGTCAATAGGTGCTTGGTTGGCCAGAAGATCCTGACCAGCAGCAGGCAACACGGCAAGTGAAGCAATAGCCATGACGGCAAATTTTTTCAATCTCTTTAATGACATATGCATTGGTTAGTCAATAATTCGATTGCAAAGATAATAAATAATTATGAGAAATAATTGTAAAATGTGCAATTATTTGTGGTCTTTTAACATAAACCTTATGAAATGGCGGCCCAATTAACATTTGTCTTGCGTAATTGGCGCAATCTGTTCCAAAGCATCTGATATTTAGGCGATTGGCATTGTGGGTCCTCGTCAATAATCTTCTGTGCTTCGTCACGGGCTAATTGCACAAGCTGGCCGTCGCGTGCTATATTGGCTATCTTCAGGTCGAAGGCCATACCACTTTGCTGGGTGCCTTCCAGGTCGCCGGGACCACGCAGTTTCAGGTCGGCCTCGGCAATACGGAAACCATCGTTGGTCTCGCACATGATGTCGATGCGCTTGCGGGTATCCTCGGACAGCTTGAAGGGTGTTACCAGGATACAGAAAGACTGGTCGGCACCACGGCCTACGCGTCCGCGCAGCTGGTGGAGCTGTGAAAGACCGAAGCGCTGGGCTTCCAGAATCACCATGACGGAGGCGTTGGGCACGTTGACGCCCACCTCGATAACGGTGGTGGCTACAAGTATCTGTGTCTCGCCGGAGACGAACTTCTGCATCTCCTCTTCCTTCTCCTTGGCCTTCATCTTGCCGTGTACCTTACTGAGACGGAAATCAGGGAAGGCCTCGCGCAGGGTCTCAAAGCCCTGTTCCAGGTTCTTCAGGTCAATCTTCTCGCTCTCCTCGATGAGGGGGAATACGATATAGACCTGCCGGCCCTCGTGAATCTGCCGGCGGATACCGTCATAGAGCGACGTCATGCGATTGTCGAAGACGTGGGAGGTGCGGATGGGCTTTCTGCCTGGTGGCAACTCATCGATGATGCTCACGTCAAGGTCGCCATACAGGGTCATGGCCAGTGTACGCGGAATGGGCGTGGCTGTCATCACAAGGACGTGGGGGATGGTGTTGCCTTCTGTCTTTGCCCATAGCTTGGCTCGTTGGGCCACACCGAAACGGTGCTGCTCGTCAATGACCACAGTACCCAGTTGTGCGAATTGCACAGTGTCCTCGATGACGGCGTGTGTGCCAATCAATATATGCACATCACCGGAGCGGAGTCCGTCGAGAATCTCCTGACGCTTCTTGCCCTTCACGATGCCAGTGAGCAGTTCTACGCGGATAGGCATGCCTTTCAGGAACTCACGGATGCTCTGCAGATGTTGCTCTGCCAGAATCTCCGTAGGTGCCATCATGCAGGCCTGATAACCATTGTCCAGGGCAATGAGCATGGTCATCAGGGCCACCAGTGTCTTTCCGCTACCCACGTCGCCTTGTAGCAAACGGTTCATCTGACGGCCTGTGCACATATCCTTGCGGATCTCGTGCATCACCCTTTTCTGTGCTCCTGTCAAGGCGAAGGGCAGGTTCTTCTGGTAGAAGTCGTTGAACAGAGGACCGATGCGATTGAACACAAAACCACGGTATTTGCGTCGCTGGTCGCTGGCATACCTTAGTATATTCAGTTGTACGAAGAAGAGTTCCTCGAACTTCAGGCGTACGCGTGCCCGCTCCAGGTCTTTCGTGTCTTGCGGATAATGCAGGTTGCGCAAAGCCTGATCCCGACTCATCAGATGGAGTGGGGCGGTGATGAAATCAGGGATGGTCTCTGGTAACGGGTCTTTCAAAACGCCGACCAGCGTCTTCGTGAGTTTCTCGACAGCACGGGAGTTCATGCCCGCCTTCTTCATCTTCTCCGTCGTGTTGTAATAGGGCTGCATGCCCATGGCGGAGAGCTCCACCTTCTCAGCCAGGTCGATATCAGGATGCTGCACCTGAATGCGATTGTTGAAGACGCCTGGCCGTCCGAACACCAGGTATTTCGTGCCTATCTTGTATGTCTGTTTGGCATACTTGCCACCATTGAACCATACGAGGTCCATGATGCCTGTGCCATCAGAGAAATGAGCCACCACACGTTCCTTGCGAGGCCTCATCTCAAAGGTCTCGAAACTCAGGATGCGACCTGCGACCTGCACGAATGGCATGTCGCCAGTGAGCTCGTGAACGGTATAGACCTTCGAGCGGTCCACATACTTATATGGATAATACTCGAGCAGGTCACCATAGGTCTCGATGCCCAACTCCTTGCTGAGCATCTTCTTGCGGTTGGGACCTACCCCAGGCAAATACATGATATCCTGATCGAGTATATTCATCTATAATAGTGTCTCTGCTATTTTAAGGTCGAAAGGTGTGGTGATCTTGATGTTCTCGCGGTTTCCCTCAACCATTGTCACCTCATGTCCGTAGGCTTCTACGACAGATGCGTCGTCAGTAAAGTTGTCGGAATAAGGCTGTTTATTGGCTGCCTTGAGCAACTGGATGTCAAAGCACTGTGGTGTCTGTACCATGCAGTAATCGCTACGCAATACATTCTTTTGCGTGGGGATATGGCGTAAGGTCTCGACAACAGGTGTCACGGGGATGACTGCCTGTCTTGTGCGTGCTGTGTCATAACATGCTCGAATGACGTCGACGCTGACAAACGGACGCACACCATCGTGTACGCCGACAACGCCTTCTGCGTCGTCGGGAATCAGAGAAAGGCCGTTTTGCACTGAGTGAAAGCGCGTTTCTCCACCGTCAGCAAGCCGTATCTCTATCTTGAAGCTGTATTCTTCACAAAGCTGTTGCCAGTAGTTCTGCTGAGCTTTTGGTAGTACAAGGATTATCTGCAAATCCTTGGAGTATTCGTGAAAACGCTCCAGGGTCCGCATCAATACGGGCTTTCCGCCAATAGGCAGGAACTGCTTGGGGATGTCGCCCCCCATACGCAGGCCTTTGCCGCCTGCCACGATGATGATATAGTCCATTATGCCATCAAGTGCTTAAAACGCATACCTTCTGCTATCTGGTCGCTTACCTCCTTGCTGACAAGTTGTGAGAGCAGTTCGTAGGCAAAGGGAAATGCTGCTGCAGGACCTTCTGCAGTAGTGATGTTGCCATCAACGGTGACAAGGTCGGCGGTATAGTCGGCTTTTGTCAGCATTTGCTCGAAACCAGGATAGCATGTGGCACGTTTGCCATCGAGTATGCCCAGCTGTGCCAATACCACAGCAGGAGCGGCACAGATGGCTGCAACCTTCTTGCCAGCCTTGGCCTGGGCGAGAACAGCCTGGCGCACACCCTCGTGCCCATAGAGGTTGGAAGCACCCGGCATACCACCTGGCAGGAACAGCAGGTCAGCATCGCTGAAGTCGCAATCCTCTATCATGGCATCAGCCACAATCTGTACGTTGTGGGCAGTCTCAACCACCTGTGAGTCACCAGTGATACTGACTGTAATCACCTCTACGCCACCACGACGCAACACGTCAACGGGTATCAACGCCTCCACATCCTCGAAGCCGTTGGCAAGAAAAACATAAACTTTTGCCATATTTTGAAATTAAATTTGTACTTTTGCACGCAAAGATACAAAAACTTTGCGAAATGCAAAAGAAAAAGGAGAAATATGTCAACTAAGACCCTTACATTTGCTCTCTTTGGCAACCTCTATCAGCGTGAGAAATCTGCTGCCATACAAGAGGTGCTGGCTTGTTTGAAAGTGCATGGCGCACGTGTCGTCATTGATGAGGAATACTATCACTTCATCAATGAGATGTGTAATGTGCATCGTATCCTGGATGCTGAGAAAGACCGTTTTACCACCTTTGTGGGTGATGATTTCGAGGCTGACTTCGCCATTTCGATGGGTGGCGACGGTACGTTCCTGAAGACGGCGTGCAGGGTTGGGGCCAAACATATTCCTATCCTGGGTGTCAATATGGGACGTCTGGGATTCCTGGCTGATATCACGCCTGATGATATCGAATCCTGTCTGCAAGCCTTGCATGATGACGACTATGCTGTAGAGAGTCGTGCCGTGATTCAGGTCCAGGCCGACGGACAGCCCTTGAACGAGTGCTCGTATGCACTGAATGACGTGGCTATCCTGAAACGGGATACTGCCGCTATGATATCTATCCGTACCAGTATCAATGGCGAGTATCTCACAACGTATCAGGCCGACGGACTGATTGTCTCTACGCCAACAGGTTCTACGGCTTATTCCTTGTCTAACGGCGGTCCTGTCATCGTACCTGGTACTGGCGTGCTTGTGATGACGGCTGTTGCACCGCATTCCCTGAATATCCGTCCTGTCGTTATTCCTGACAATGCAGTGATAACCCTTGACGTGGAGAGCCGCAGTCACTCTTTCCTGGTGGCTACCGACGGACGTTCGGAGAAATGTGGCGAAGGCACCTGTATCACATTACGTCGTGCACCTTATAATATACAGGTGGTGAAGCGCAGTAGTACACGCTATTTCTCCACACTGAGGGAAAAGCTAATGTGGGGGGCGGATGTTCGCTAAACTGAAACGTCTTTTCGAGATTCCTGATAATCACTTTACTGCAAAGGAGATATTCCGGTGGTTATGGAAGGTGCTGCAGGGTAATCGCCTGCAGGCAGTCCTCAATGCGACTATCGGACTGCTTGGCGTTGGCCTGGGACTGTCGTCTGTCTGGGCGATGCAGCGTGCCATCGATATTGCATCAGGGGCACTTGACGGGTCGCTCTATGTTGCGGTAGGGGTGATGGCTGCCCTCATCCTGGGTGAGTTTGCTGTGGGCATCTCACGTGTATGGGTGAGGAATATCCTTGGTGTAAAAGCACAGAACCGTATGCAGCAGCGTGTCTTAGCACGGTTGCTTCGTTCTGAGTGGCGAGGACGCGAGGCGATGCATAGTGGTGATATCATCAACCGTTTGGAACAGGATGTGAAGACGGTGGTCACTTTCCTCACAGAGACGCTCCCTTCTACGCTTAGTACGTTGGCGATGTTTGTGGGTGCTTTCGTCTATCTGTTTCAGATGGATACGTGGCTGGCTGTTACAACGGTGGCTATCCTGCCCATCTTTATCCTGGTGAGCCGTATCTACATCGCTTATATGCGCAGGTACAACAGAAGGGTACGTGATACGGACAGCCTGATTCAGAGTCTGCTGACAGAGACCATGCAGCATCGTATGCTGGTGAAGACGATGGAGGCCGACGGGCAGATGCTGGAGCGACTGGACAATACCCAACAGACGTTGCGCCAGTGGGTGCGTAAACGCACGGCCTTCTCTGTGGCTAGCAATTTCTTTCTGAACTTGGGTTTTTCTATTGGATTCCTGGTGGCTTTCCTTTGGGGCGCTCTCCGTTTGTATGCTGGCACACTGACTTTTGGTGGCATGACGGCTTTCCTGCAACTGGTAAACCGTATTCAAGGACCTGCCCGTGACCTGGCAAAACTGGTGCCTGCCTTCGTGAGTGTCTTTACTGCTGCAGAGCGCCTGATGGAGTTGGAGGATATTCCTGAGGAACAACAGGGTGAGTCCTGCATGTTGCCGGCTCCTTGTGGCATTCGATTCGAACAAGTCACTTTCAATTATGGTGCTCCAGGTCAGCAGCCTGCACTTAGGGACTTTTCTGTTGACTTCAAACCTGGCACCTGTACTGCAGTGATGGGTGAGACGGGTACTGGCAAAACGACGCTCATTCGTTTGCTTCTGGCATTGGTAAAGCCGCAACATGGAGAAATAAAGATTTATAGCGGAAATGGTGATGGGAAGGCGGAAGCAAATTTTTCACTCTTCACTCTTCACTCTTCACTTACCCCCCTTCATCGTTGCAACTTTGTCTATGTGCCTCAAGGCAATACATTGCTCAGTGGCACGCTGCGCGAGAACTTGCAATTGGGAAGTCCTCAGGCTACAGATCATCAGATGAGGGAAGCTTTGCAGATGGCTTGTGCTGATTTTGTAGCCGAACTGCCTGATGGACTTGATACTCGTTTCTCCGAGCAGGGTGGGGGACTTAGTGAGGGACAGGCCCAGCGCATCGCTATTGCGCGTGCCTTGCTCCGTCCAGGTAGTATCATGTTGTTGGATGAGGCTACAAGTGCGCTTGATGTGGAGACGGAGAAGAAGGTGCTGGAAAACATCCTCAGCGACCATCGTCGCACCGTTATCTTCGTGACGCATCGTCCTGCCGTTATTAATTATTGCGACCAAGTTGTTACCATCGGTCAGTAATAAATATAATAAGGTGGAATTGTTAAAGTTTTGTTAATCACGTAAAATAATCAGCCAAATATTTGGTTGGTATGATAAAAACTTCTACTTTTGCAGTGTACTATTCAACTGGTACACTATTACAGAGACGTTTTTAAGTTATAAGATAATTATGATCAACGTAAACAACATTAATTTTAAGTACAAGGGCCAGAAGGCACTTGTTTTTGACGGGTTCAGTCTTCAGTTGGAAGAGAACCAAATCTATGGTTTGCTGGGTAAGAACGGCACAGGCAAGTCTACTCTGCTTTATCTTTTGTCGGGCCTCTTGCGCCCCATCTCTGGTTCGGTTAGTTGTGATGGCATCGCAACATGTAAGCGAACCCCAGAATTGCTGAGTGAGGTTTTCCTCGTAACGGAGGAGTTCGAGATGCCAGCCATCTGCCTCTCTGAATACGTGAAACTCTACAAGCCCTTCTATCCTCATTTTTCTGATGAGATACTGCAGGGTTGTCTGGCCGACTTTGAATTGCCGGCAGATGTTCATCTGGGTGAACTGTCAATGGGTCAGCGCAAGAAGGCTTATATTGCCTTTGCGATGGCAACCAACACCAAGTACTTGTTGATGGACGAGCCTACCAATGGATTGGACATCCCTTCAAAGTCGCAGTTCCGCAAAGTCATCGCCCAGCACATGACGGAGAATCGCACCGTTGTTATCTCTACCCATCAGGTACACGACGTAGAGCAGATGTTAGATCATATTGTGATGCTCGACCAGCGCTCTGTATTGCTGAATGCCTCGATGCAGGAGATTCAGGATCAATACACCTTCGAATACCGTACACCACAGGAGATGGACGATAGCGTGCTCTATGCCGAGCCCACCCTGCAGGGTAATGCTGTTATTTGCCATCGTCAGGAAGGTGATGCCGAGACGCAAGTGAACCTCGAACTATTGTTTAACTATAAGACACAAACCAAAGCCTAACCTTTAAAAACGCATACAATTATGAATTCATTTAATTTCAATAGATTCTCACAGGCATTGAAGTGCCAGTTCTTAGTAAGTCGCAAGTCGTGGATTCGCCTCTTCGGCATCTATACGCTGGTTTTGTTTGTGGCAAACCTGTTTTGGACGCGTGTGCAGGGATTCTCATACTCTATTATGGAGACCTGGCCTAAGGAAGACCTTCTCCGTGCCTATAATCAGCATGTAGTACAGAGTGTATCCTTTGGCATCTTCTTTTTCTGCATCGCTATGCTGTTTGGTGCCACGAGCATGTTCTCACAGATGAAAGACACGCGCAAGCGCTCTGCCTATCTGCTGTGGCCCGTCAGCAACATGGAGAAATACATTGTCAGTTTCCTGCACGCTTTTGTGTTGATGGCTATTTTGACGGTTGCCGCCTATATGTTGGCTGATAGTCTGCGTGTGTTTGTCGACTTGCTGACAGGACGTGTCATTATCTGGGGTATCCCCAAACTTTTCGAACCTTTCGGCACAAATGCTGTCGTCGAGTATTGGCAGACTACCTGGATGGGCTTAGCTTGGGTATTCTACATCCATTCACTTTATATTGTAGGCGGTACCCTGTTCCGTCGTCAGCAATTCCTGTTCACCAGCGGTACGATTGCCGTTGTCGTCATTCTGCTGACTATGATTCTGAATCAGATTGACTGGAACAGCGTTGACTTCAAATTCATAACGGGTACTTGGGACGAGAAGACTAACACGTATACACAGACATTCCATCCCTCCTTCTATATTATTAATTCGGTGGTCACTCTCCTCATCCCCATCCACTATTGGATTTCGTATAAGCTGTTTACCCGCATGCAGGTTATTAACAATAAATGGTTGAACGTATGATTTTTACTAATGATAAAGCGATATACATCCAGATGGCCGATCGCCTCTGTGATGAGATTCTCGCAGACAAATATAAGGATGATGACCGTATTCCTTCTGTTCGAGAGTATGCCGTACTCTTGGAGGTGAATACTAATACTGCCGTCAAAGCCTACGATGAGTTGGCTCGCGCGAACATTATATATAATAAACGAGGCTTAGGCTACTTTGTTACCAAAGGAGCCAAGAAGCAAATCTTGAAAGAACGCAAGCAGGCGTTCATGAAAGAGAAACTGCCGGAACTGTTCCGACAGATGCAGTTGCTGGGCATAACGTTAGAAGATGTTAAAGATGCGTATGATTTGCAACAAACATGACAATCCTTGCGTCTAACGAAATAAAAAAGGTAAACTAGAACAAAGTGATACACTTAGAAAACGTAAACAAGACTTACTTTGGTGCTCAGCCCTTGCATGTACTGAAAGGAATCAACCTCGACATCGAGGCAGGCGAGTTCGTGAGTATCATGGGTGCCTCAGGTTCGGGCAAGTCCACCTTGCTGAATATCCTGGGTATCCTCGACAACTACGACTCGGGACTCTACACCCTGAATGGCGTGCGTATCTGGAACCTCTCCGAGAGCAAGGCTGCCGAGTATCGTAATCACATGATTGGATTTATATTCCAGTCGTTTAATCTCATCTCGTTTAAGAATGCTGTGGAAAATGTGGAGTTGCCGCTCTTTTATCAAGGTGTGTCGCGTAAGAAGCGACACACCCTTGCCATGGAATACTTGGAGCGCCTGGGTTTAAAAGACTGGGCCGGCCACTATCCCAATGAACTCTCGGGTGGACAGAAACAGCGTGTGGCCATAGCCCGTGCTTTGATTACAAAACCACAGATGATTCTGGCCGACGAGCCAACAGGTGCGCTCGACTCGAAGACCTCTGTTGAGGTGATGCAGCTGCTCAAAGATCTGAATGCTCAGGAACATATCACACAGGTCATCGTGACCCACGACCCAGGTGTGGCAGAGCAAACCAATCGCATTATTCGTATCAAGGATGGAATTATTGAATGAGATATGGCAGACGGCACGTCGCAATAAGTTGCGTACGGGACTGACCGGTTTTGCTGTAGCATGGGGCATCTTTATGCTCATCGTGCTGCTGGGAGCTGGTAATGGACTCATCAATGCCAATATGACACAGATGAATCGCTTCCTGAGCAACTCAATGGTGGTCTATGGTGGTGAAACGTCTATGCCTTATCAGGGTATGCAGGAGGGGCGTTGGATCAACCTGAAGGCACGCGACATCGACATTAGCAGTGAAGAGTTTCAGACCGTTATTGATGAGGTGGGTGCCCAATATCGTACTTCTGGTATGGTGAGCAACGGACAGCAGTATCTGACGGGTTCGATTGCTGGTGTCTATCCTAATCATATCAAGATTGATAAGGTGGAAATGTTACAAGGACGCTTTATCAACACTATTGATATCAACGGAAAACGTAAGGTGCTGGTCATTAGTAACAAACAGGCAAAAGAACTCAAAACGCATGTAGGACAGTATGTGAAGGTGGGAAATTTCGCCTTTAAGATTGTGGGTATCTACAAAGAACAGGAGAACGGACGCGCTGATATGTTTTCTGCCTATAGCACTATCAAAAGTATTTATGGTGCCAAGACGGATGACGCAGGACGCATAGAGTTCACTTTCCACGGGTTGGAGACGGAAGGTGATAACGAGGCCTTTGAAAAGGAATACCGTCAGCGCATCAATACGGCACATCAAGCCCATCCAGATGACGAAAGTGCTATCTGGTTGTGGAACCGCTACACGCAGAACTTGCAGATGCAGAAAGGTATCGGTATTATCCGTACGGCCCTGTGGGTAGTGGGACTCTTCACGTTGCTGAGTGGCATCGTGGGTGTCTCGAATATCATGCTGATAACGGTGAAGGAGCGTACCCATGAATTTGGTATCCGTAAGGCTATTGGTGCCAAACCTTGGAGCATCCTGAAGTTGATTATCATCGAGAGTATCATCATCACCACTATCTTTGGTTATATCGGTATGATTCTCGGCATTGCTGCCAATGAGTATATGGATGCCACTTTGGGTCATACGAAGGTGGATGCAGGTCTGTTCAAGGCCACCATGTTCCTGGACCCCACGGTGGGGCTCGATGTGTGCTTTGAGGCAACGATGGTCATGATTATCGCAGGTACTATTGCAGGGCTTATTCCTGCCTTTAAAGCAAGTAGAATCCGTCCCATAGAAGCACTCCGTGCCGACTAATAATGAACTGTGAACTGATATGAGATTAGATATAGATACATATAGAGAGATTCTCGACACGCTGACGCGCAATAAGAGTCGTTCGTTCCTGACGGGCTTCGGGGTGTTTTGGGGTGTCTTCATGCTTGTGGCGCTGATTGGAGGCGGACAGGGTATGAAGGAATTGCTCAATCAGAACTTCGAGGGGTTCGCTACCAATAGTGCTATGATTTGGGCACAACCTACCACAAAGGCTTACAAGGGTTTTCGCAAGGGGCGTCGATGGGATATGGAGTACAAGGACGTGCAACGTCTGAAAAGTCGCATACCTGAACTCGAAGTGGTGAGTCCTGTGCTTTTCTCTAATGGTGGTACGGCCTATTTCGGTGATCGTAAGACCACTGTCAGTATCAACGGTGTGCAGGAGGACTATCAGCGAGTGAGTGAACCTAAGATGCGCTATGGGCGCTACCTCAACGATATGGATGTGGCACAGCGTCGTAAGGTGTGCGTCATTCAGAAGAAGACCTATAAGGATCTCTTTCCTGGAGGTGGTGACCCCTGTGGCAGTTTCATCCGTGTTGACTCTGTCTATTACCAGATTGTGGGTGTTGACTATAGTTCTGCCGAAGGTATTAGCTTCGGTGGCGAATCGGGCACCACGATGCTCCTGCCTATCACACTGATGCAACAGACTTATAACATGGGACAGAATGTGCACATGATAGCCGTAACGGGTAAGAAGGGTGTGGTGATGTCAACTGTCACAGACCGTATCCGTGAGACGATAGCCCGTGCCCATACCATTGACCCAGAGGATGAACAGGGTGTGATGGTGTTTAATACAGAGGTGCTTTTCCAGATGCTTGACAGTCTGTTTAAGGGTGTCAACTTCCTGATTTGGCTCGTTGGCCTGGGCACTTTGCTGGCTGGCGCCATCGGTGTGTCGAATATCATGATGGTCACCGTGCGCGAGCGAACCATTGAGATAGGTATCCGTCGTGCTATTGGTGCCACGCCCAAGATGATTCTCTCGCAGATTATCTCCGAGAGTATTGTACTGACGATGGTGGCAGGCATGAGTGGTATCCTCTTTGCCGTGATGATTCTGCAGATGTTGGAACTGGCCAATACAGAGGATGGTATCCTGGCTGCCCACTTCCAGGTAGGCTTCTGGACGGCTATCTTTGCTGCGCTCGCTATTGCGGCGATGGGTGTGCTGGCCGGATTGGCGCCTGCTGCACGCGCTATGAGCATCAAACCGGTAGATGCTATGAGAGACGAGTAAGGGTAAAAAGGTGAAAAAGTAAAAGGGTAAAAAAAATAAAAGGATATAGATATGAAAAAGTATTTCAAACTGGTCATCGCTGCTATTGTGGCGCTGATTTTCATCGGAACTTTCGTATTCCTGTGGCAGAAGAGTCAGCCAAAGGAGATTCAGTATTCGGAGTTCTCAACTGCTACGGACAGCATCCGTAAGACAACTATCATTACGGGTAAGATAGAGCCTCGTAATGAGGTCAACGTAAAACCTCAGATTAGTGGTATCATCGCTGAACTGATGAAGCAGCCTGGCGACCGTGTGGAGCAGGGCGAGGTGATTGCCAAGGTAAAGGTGATTCCTGATATGGGACAGCTGTCGAGTGCAGAGAGTCGTGTGCGACTGGCTGATATCAACCTGAAACAGGTAGAGACCGACTATGCCCGCACGAAGAATCTGCATGACCAAAAACTGGTGAGTGACGAGGATTATGAGAAGGCGCGTCAGCAGTTGAAGCAGGCTCAGGAAGAGAAAGCCGCTGCTGTGGATGCCCTGCAGGTGGTGCGTGATGGTGTGTCGAAGTCGAACGCTTCTGCATCGAGCACGCTGATTCGTTCAACGATTAGCGGTATCATCCTGGATATCCCTGTCAAGGTGGGTAACTCGGTGATTAACTCAAACACCTTCAATGATGGTACGACGATTGCTACGGTGGCTAATATGAATGACCTCATCTTCCGTGGAAATATCGACGAGACGGAAGTGGGACAGTTGGCTATCGGCGTGCCCATGAAGATTACCATTGGTGCCCTGCAGGACCTGCAGTTTGATGCCGTGCTGGAGTATATCTCGCCAAAGGCTACTGAGAGCAACGGTGCCAATCAGTTTGAGATCAAGGCGGCTGTTGTTGTACCTTCCGATGGTAAGATTCGTTCTGGCTATAGCGCCAATGCCGAGATTGTATTGGCTGAGGCCAACAATGTGCTCTGTGTGCCTGAGAGTGCTATCGAGTTCGTGGGCGACTCCACCTTCGTCTATGTGGTGAAGGGTGAGGGCAAGCAGAAGACCTACGAGCGTCAGGCTGTGGTGACAGGCCTCAGTGACGGCGTGAATATTGAGATTAGAAAGGGCCTGAAGAAAGACCAGAAGGTGCGTGGCCCGCAGATTATTTCAGAAGACGATAAAAACGAGTAATTATTATGCCAATCATTATTGTAATACTTGGACTGCTTGCTGTGTTGTTTGCTATGCCCATGCATGCTCAGACGCAGCCTTGGTCACTGGAACAATGTTGCGATTATGCCGTAGAGCATAATATCACCATCAAGCAACAGGAGAACCAGTGTCGCCAGCAGGAGATTCAGCTCTCGACTGCCAGGAACCAGCGCCTGCCTGATTTGAGTGGCAGTGCTGGTCAGAACTTCTCCTTCGGACGTGGACTGACAGCTCAGAATACGTACACGAATACCAATACCTCGTCTACCTCGTTCTCGTTGGGTACGAGTGTGCCGTTGTTTACTGGTTTCCAGATACCTAATAATATCAAACTGAACCAGTTGAACCTTGAGGCTGCTACGCAGGACCTGGAGAAGGCGAAGAATGATATCCGTACGCAGGTGGCGCAGGCCTATGTGCAGATACTCTATGATATGGAGATAGCTGATGTGGCTCTTCGTCAGATCAGTATCGACAGCGCACAGGTGGCTCGTCTGCAGGCGCTCCTCAATATCGGCAGGGCCAGTGAGGCAGAACTTGCCCAGCAGAAGGCTACGCTGGCGCAGAGTCAGTTGACAGCGACACAGGCTAATAATAACCTGCAGTTGGCGATTCTGTCTATGACGCAACTGCTGGAACTGGAAAGTCCTGAGGGCTTTTCCGTGGTCCGTCCTGAAATCAGTTCTGTAGGTCGCGATATTATCGCGACTCCTGATGACATCTATGCCGATGCCTTGGCCACCAAACCGGAAATTCAGGCACAGCAGCTGCGTCTGCGTGCTACGGAGAACAGTATCAAGATTGCACAGGCAGGCTATTATCCTACATTGAGCTTCAGTGCCGGACTGGGTTCTAACTATTACAAGACCTCTGGTTTCAAGGCTGATGACTTCTCTACGCAGATGAAGAATAACTTCAGTCAGTATCTGGGCTTCAACCTGAATATCCCCATCTTCAACCGTTTCCAGACACGCAATAGTGTCCGTTCGGCTAAGTTGGACCGCGAGAACCAGACGTTGCAGCTTGACAATACGAAGAAGGCTTTGTATAAGGAGATTCAGCAGGTGTATTACAATGCGGTTGCTGCCAATCAGAAGCTGACAAGCAGTCTGCAGGCCAGCGAGAGCAGTGAGACGGCTTTCCGTTTGACTCAGGCAAAGTATGAGCAGGGCAAGTCCACGATTACGGAGTTTAATGAGGCAAAGAATAACTGGCTGAAGTCGGAGAGCGACTTGACGCAGGCTCGTTACGAGTATCTTTATCAGTTGGCCCTTATCCGTTTCTATTCAGGGCAGACCTTAAAACTTTAATCGCGCAGTCTTAATTTGTCCCACGACGTGAAATACTTGTTCCACGTCGTGGGATATTTGTACCACGTCGTGGAATTCTTATCCCACGTCGTGGAACGCTTTTTACGTGTGTGATGGCTTGCTTTTTTTTGTGGCACGGGCTGTTGTTCTCATGCCATGAAAATAGATTTTCTTGCTATGTAAAAGTTGAATTGTAGGCAAATAAATGTTGTAATGATTGCCTACACCATTTTTTTTCTGTACTTTTGCATGCTGTGAAACAGAGGATAACGGAAACAGTACCTTTATTGATGCCAGCTGTAAGCATGGCTATAGGTATCATTGTGGCGCCCATGATACCTCATGCGGGTATCATCCTGACGTTGTTGATTGTCTGTATCCTGATGGCGTGGCTGCTCCACCGTTGGGCACTAGTACAGAGTATGGCTGTCCTATTGTGCTTTTTCTTGATGGGTATGCTGGTAGGGCAGCGTGCTGAAAGGCCGCATCGCCACCAGCGAAAGGTACCGTCGCTCACCGCGCAACGGCCTCTCTCTCGCATGGAACGTGTACAGCAGCGATGCCTGGATTACCGACAGACATTGTTAGACCGCTACAGGACGTCGTCGGCGGCGGATGATGAGTATGCTGTGCTGGCTGCTATGACGCTGGGAGATAAGTCGGCCCTGACCAAAGAACTGCGAGAGACCTACTCAAAGACGGGCGCCTCGCATATCCTGGCCCTTAGTGGCTTGCATCTGGGCATTATTTATCTTCTGCTTTTCCGACTGACTTTAGGTAGAAGACGCTTCTGGCTGTCGCAGGTGGCTATTATCCTGAGCATCTGGGCCTTTGCCTTCTTGACGGGACTGTCAACGAGCGTGGTCCGTTCGGCTACGATGATTAGTATCTACGCCCTGTTCTCTGTGGGTGGACGTCACCGCTCTCCCGTGAATATCCTGTGCTTCACGGCTATCGTGATGCTATTGGTGAATCCTGCCTCTTTATTCGATATCGGCTTCCAGCTATCGTTCTCGGCGGTCCTGGCCATCCTGCTGCTGATGCCCTTGTTTGAGAGTTTCTTCCCTGAACATTATTTCGAAGGGCGTCCGCTGCAGCACTATATATATAATATGGTGGGACTCTCTGTGGCAGCACAGGTAGGTGTGGCACCTCTGATTGCCTTTTACTTCGGACGCTTCTCTACTTATTTCCTGCTGACTAACTTTATCGTGATTCCTGCAGCCACGATGATTCTGTATGGTGCCTTACTCGTGGTGATGATACCTTCGCTGGCTCCAGTACTGTTAGGCTTTGTGGGTATACTGAACAAGGCACTTGGGTGGGTTTCCCAAATGCCTTGTGCAAGTATTGACGGTCTTCATCCGTCAGTTCTTCAGATATGTCTTTTGTATGTAGTATTCTTCTGTGTCTATTTCTCCTTACGAATACTACAGCGGGTGCCACCCATTACATGATGTGCAGATAGCGCAGGATGTCGTTCATGTTCGCTACAACCATCAAGAGAATCAGGGCTCCAAAACCGATGTATTCAGCCTTGATGAGGAAATCCTCTGAGGGCTTCTTGCGTGTAATCATCTCGTAGAGCAGGAACAGCACATGACCACCATCCAATGCGGGGATAGGCAGGATGTTCATGAAGGCCAGGATGATGCTGAGGAAGGCTGTCATCAACCAGAACTGGTGCCAGTCCCATGCTGAAGGGAACAGGCTGCCGATAGCTCCAAAGCCACCCAACTGCTTCACGCCGTCGCTTGAGAACAGGTATTTTAGGTCGCTCACATAACTGCTCAGGGTGTTCCAGCCATACTTGATGCCTGCAGGGAAACTCTCAAAGAAACCATATTCGAAAGTGGTGGGCTCGTACAGAGTAGCAGGAGCAAAGCCCAACTTCAGGTCTTCTGCCAGCAGGGTAGAGGCGGTCTCGATATTCTCGCCACGCTGATAAACGATTGTCAGCAGACGTGCATTGATACTGTCTGCATGTGTCTTTGCTGAGGCCAGCACATCGTTCATGCGAGTCAGTTCGTCTGTAAAGCCGTAGAATGATTTTACCTGCTGGTTATTGGCTGCCAGGATCTTATCGCCCTTCAGCAATCCTACCTTGTCTGCCGGCGTGTCAGGAATGACGCTGTCGATGACGGCAGGAAGAAGTGGACGTACAAAGGTGGGGATGGTCTGTGCCATCTCTACCAGACTGAGACCTTCCGGCATCTGGATGGTGACGGGCTTGCCATGGCGCAGAACATGAACTTCCTCGGCGTTGCAGAGCATGCGATACATATCGGCATCAGCCTTCTTGAAGTCCTTCTCGTTGGTAGAAACCAGGATGTCGCCATCCTGGAAACCAATCGCTTTTGCCTGTTCATTGAATTCCATTCCCTGTGACATCTTCTGCAGGGGAACGTATGTCTCGCCCCATGTGAAGAGCACCATGGAATAGATAAACAGAGCCAGCAGGAAGTTGACCAGCACGCCACCAACCATAATCAGCAGACGCTGCCAGGTGGGCTTGGTGCGGAACTCCCAGGGCTGGGCTACTTCAGAGAGTTTCTGGTTGGTCTCGTCAATCATACCGTCGATGGCACAATAGCCACCCAGGGGCAGCCAGCCCAGTCCGTATTCCGTTCCCACATATTCTTTCTTCTCCTTGCCATCCTCGTCCTTGACGGTGGGCACCACCTCGGGCTTCAGTCTGAACAGACGGCGTACCCAGGTGTCGTAGGTGCTCATGATGTGGAACTTAGGATTGAAGAAGAGGTAGAACCTTGAGACACGTACCTTGAAGAGTTTTGCAAACGTGAAATGGCCCAGTTCGTGGAGCAGTACCAGCAGACTGATAGCCATCAGAAACTGCAGGGCTTTTATCAGAAATACTTCCATTTTTTAAATAAAAGTGAATAGTGAAAAGTGAAAAATTTGCTTCCGCACTTTTTCTATTCGTTTAGTTAATTATTATCTTTATTTCTTGTATAGGGATAGCGGTAGCAAATTATTCACTTTTCACTATTCACTCTTCCCTTAAGCAACTCTGTTGCTATGCGACGTGCCTCTGCATCACTCTGAAGATAATCCTCATAGGTAGGCTTCTGGATGAAGGTGGCGCGCTGCATGGTGGCTTCAATGATGTCGCCCATCTGCAGGAATCCGCAACGGTCTTCCAGGAAGGCACGGTTCACAATCTCGTTGGCCGCATTGACGATACAGGGCATGTTGCCTCCCTGGTTCAAGGCCTCGTAGGCCATAGCCAAACAGCGGAACTTCTTCAAATCGGGCTCAAAGAAATCCAGATGCTGTGCAGCAAACAAATCTAGTCTGTCGCCACTGAGCGGCAATCTCTTGGGGAACGAGAACGCATACTGGATAGGCAGACGCATATCGGGCACGCCTAGTTGTGCCTTCACACTACCGTCCATAAACTGTACGGCACTGTGCACGATGCTCTGTGGATGAACCAGTACCTGTATCTGCTTGGCATCAACGCCAAAGAGCCATTTTGCCTCGATAACCTCAAAACCCTTGTTCATCATGGAAGCAGAGTCGATGGTAATCTTGGCACCCATATCCCATGTGGGGTGACGCAGGGCATCGGCTTTTGTAACGTGGGCAATCTCCTCCATGGACTTCAAGCGGAAGGGACCGCCACTGGCTGTGAGCAGAATCTTATCAATGGGATTCTCGTCTTCACCTACCAGCGACTGGAAGATAGCTGAGTGCTCGCTGTCCACAGGCAGGATAGAACAGTGGTTCTCCATAGCCAACTGACAAATCAGTTCACCAGCCACCACCAGTGTCTCCTTATTAGCTAAGCAGATGGTCTTGTGTGCCTTGATGGCGTGGATGGTAGGACTCAGTCCTGCGAAACCCACCATAGCGGTGAGTACCATGTCGATGGGACCTGCCTCTACAATCTCGTCGAGGGCGCGTGCACCAGCATACACCTTCACGTCGGGCATGTCGCTCATCAGCTGTTTCAGTTCGTCATAACGTGCCTCGTTGGCAATGACGATGGCTGCAGGCTTGAATTTATGAGCCTGTTCGGCCAGCAGTTCCACTTTATTATTAGCAGTCAGGCAGTACACCTCATAGAGGTCGCTGTGCTCCTCAATCACTTCGAGGGCCTGTGTGCCGATGCTTCCTGTAGAGCCAAGAATGGCTATTTGTCTTTTCATAAGTCTAAGATGCCCTCAGGCAGGGCTATTGTAATCGTTTTATTATCTTTGTCAATGTCAGTTATCAGTTCCTCACTGGCAGGTATCAGCGTACCGTCTTCCAGTTCGAAGAGGATATTCAGTGTGCTCTCGTCGATGCTGGCTATGGTGCCCACCTTCTTGCCTGTGCTGGCATCGATGATGCCAAAGCCCACGAGGAAAGAGTAGGTGAGGACTTCCTCTTCATCATCAGCAAGGTCGCGTGGGAAATAGACGTCGCAATTGGTCAGCTCGCGGGCACGCTCCTGGGTATCGATATCCTCGAACTTTACCAGTGCGGTGCTGTCTGAGCGGAAGCGATACTCCTCCATGAAGAATGGTACCAGGATACCATCTACCTCCAGAATAAGGTATTCGGCCTCTACACGGTCGAACACGTCATCATCGAAATTGAATGACACCTCGCCTTTGACGCCGTGTGCCTTTCCTATGCAACCTATCTTGTAGACATCTTCCTTTCTAATCATGGGGGATATGGGGATGGGGATAATGGGGTTAATGGGCTTTAAGGGAGACGGGTGATCTTCGCGCCAAGGGCATTCAGACGACCTTCGATATCCTCGTAGCCGCGATCTATCTGTTCAATATTATCAATACGACTGGTACCTTTTGCACTCAGGGCGGCAATCAGCAGGGCAATACCTGCACGGATGTCGGGGCTCGACATACGTCCACCGCGCAGTTGCAGCTTGCGGTCATGACCAACGATGACGGCACGATGTGGGTCGCAGAGGATAATCTGCGCGCCCATGTCGATGAGCTTGTCAACGAAAAACAGACGACTCTCGAACATCTTCTGGTGTACCAATACAGAACCGCGTGCCTGTGTGGCCACGGTGATAAGTACAGACAGCAGGTCGGGTGTCAGTCCTGGCCAGGGCGCATCTGCCAGCGTCATGATGGTGCCGTCGATAAACGACTGTATCTCGTAGTGGCGCATCTGTGGGATATAGAGGTCATCGCCCTCCTCCTTGATGGTGATACCCATGCGGCGGAATGTGTTGGGGATGATACCCAGGTCCTTGATAGAGACATCCTTGATGCGGATGCCGTTGCCCACCATGGCTGCCATACCAATAAACGAGCCTACCTCAATCATATCGGGCAGAATGGTATGTTCTGTACCGTTCAGGTGGTCTACACCCTCGATGGTCAGCAGGTTCGAGGCGATGCCGCTGATGCGTGCACCCATCTTGTTGAGCATCTTGCAGAGCTGTTGCAGATAAGGCTCGCAGGCAGCGTTGTAAATCGTTGTGGTGCCTTTGGCCATCACAGCAGCCATCACAATATTGGCAGTACCTGTGACAGATGCCTCGTCGAGCAACATATAGCAGCCCTTGAGTTGCTGGGCCTGTATCTCATAGACATCGCGCTCTGCCACATGATGGAACTGTGCACCCAGACGTTCGAAGCCCAGGAAATGCGTATCCAGGCGACGGCGTCCTATCTTGTCACCGCCAGGTTTGGCAATCGTAGCCTTACCCATGCGAGCCAGCAGCGGACCAATCATCATGACTGATCCACGCAACTGTGCACATTTCTGCACGAACTCATTGCTTTGGAGGTAGTCCAGATTCAGTTCATCGGCCTGAAAGGTGTAGGTGTTGCCATCAGCAGCAACCTTCACCCCTACATCCTTGAGCAACTGGATGAGCGTCATCACATCCCTGATTTGCGGAATGTTATGAATGGTTACCTTCTCGCTGGTCAGCAGCGTTGCACAAATCACCTGCAGGGCCTCGTTCTTGGCGCCCTGTGGCTGTATCTCTCCGCTTAGCGGATGTCCTCCTTCAATAATGAATGCTGCCATTTACTTCTTTTTCTTTCCAGATGAACGCTTCTGTTGTGGTTCGCTGATATTGATACGTTCGAAGACGAAATTGTTGAGGTCCAGCTGTACGGCACCGTCAGTCATACGCGCCATATCATCGGCAACCTTCTCGTCGTCAATCGAACCGTGTCCCCATTGTACCAGGTCACGTTTCATCTGATTTGCTGTCAGACGTATCAACTCATCGCGTTCGCCACCTTCCGGCATGTCCTTGAGCTTCTCCAGCAGTTCACTGACCAGTTTGCCGTAATGACGCAGGCGTACATTACTCTGAGGCAGTTTCATGGGCTGGGGCTTATCGTGGAATTTCTCTGCCCCGCTGATATCGTAGGGCCAGTCAATATCCAGCTGCTTGTGACTCATGATATACAGATGATCCCAAAGCGTCTGCTCGTAACCACTGTTTTCACGTATCTGTGGCACCTTTGTCTCCATCAGCTTCACGATAGTCTTTGCACAGAGCAGTCGCTCCTCCTTCGTGGGGAGTGTGACGGCATGGTCTATCATCCGCTGAATCTCGCGTCCGTATTCAGGCATCTGCAGCAGTTCACGCTGAGTGTTGTAGTCTAAACCTTGTATGTTCATAGTGTTAAATCAGTTTCTTTGGCATTTTTGCCACATAATCCTTCAGGTAGAAAGGCTCGAAATAAGCCACGTCCTCGGTCTGCCCGTTCAGCAGACGGCGTTCTGCCAGGGGTTGCATCCATTTTGCCAATGGCTCGATACCCTCGATGAGGTGGGCATTGGGATGATTGATGGTCCCCATGCACTTCGCGGCACCATTGCCGAAGAAATACACGGGACGCTCATCCAACCACTGCTTGTAGGTCTCTGCGTCCACCACATCAGCACCTACAGGACGAACCTCCTTCAGGGCACGGTCGTAGATGCCGGCATAGACCTCCATGCGGCGGGCGTCAATCATCGGGCAGAGAAGGGCGTTCTCTTCCACCATCTCGCGCAGCAATACTGGCACACACATCAGTTCCAGTGTGGGCACGGCGATGAGTTTCAGGTTACGGCCATAGCAGATGCCTTTGGCCATAGAGACGCCAATACGCAAACCAGTATAGGAGCCAGGGCCGCAACTTACGGCGACAGCATCAAACGGGATCGCATGATTATCAGTAAACGAGAGCGCCTCGTCCACCATGGAACCCAGACGCTCGGCATGATTTGGCCCGCTATGGTCTTCCAGCTGGAAGATGACGTGCGAGTCTTCAGAGACAGCTACGGAGCACACTTGTGTGCTTGTTTCAATATGTAGTATGCAAGCCATTGCTTTGTACCTTATTATATAATATGATTTGCAAAGGTACGAAAAAAATATGAATAACAAATTATGAATTAGCAATAATTATGCAGCGGCAGTAAATTTTTCACTTTTCGCTCACCACTTTACACTTCTTTTTTGTACCTTTGCAGCCTAGAATAAAAATAAAATAAAGATACATGATACAATCAATGACAGGCTACGGCAAGGTAGTCGTGGCTTTTAAGGACAAGAAGATTAGCGCAGAAATCAAATCACTCAATTCTAAGCAGTTGGATCTGCAGACGCGTATTGCTCCACTCTATCGTGAGAAGGAGATGGAGATTCGTCAGATGATTGCCGCCTCATTGGAGCGTGGCAAGGTGGACTTCTCTCTCTGGATTGAGAAAGAGGCCGGAGTGGATGCAACGCCTGTGAATGCCGCTCTCGTGGAGAACTACTACCATCAGTTGAAGGACGTAGCTACGAAGGTGGGTATCCCTGAGCCCGAGGACTGGATGTACACCCTGACCCGCATGCCTGATGTACTGTCCAAGACAGAGCAGGAGGAACTCACTGACGAGGAGTGGGATGCTGCCCGTAAGGCTGTTGAGGGCGCCATTGCTGCCTTGGTGGATTTCCGTAAGCAGGAGGGTGCTGCGCTCGAGAAGAAGTTTGCTGAGAAGATTGATAATATCGAACGTCTGCTGGCTGAGATTGAACCTTTCGAGAAGAGTCGTGTAGAGAAAATTCGTCAGCGTATCGTTGACGGACTACAGCAGATTCCTGGTGTGGATTATGACAAGAACCGCTTGGAGCAGGAACTGATTTACTATATCGAGAAACTGGATATCAGTGAGGAGAAACAGCGTCTGACCAACCACCTGAAGTATTTCCGCGAGACGATGCGTGATGGTCACGGACAGGGTAAGAAGCTTGGCTTCATTGCTCAGGAGATGGGTCGCGAGATCAATACCACTGGTTCTAAGTCCAATCAGGCCGAGATGCAGAACATCGTGGTGCAGATGAAGGACGAGCTGGAGCAGATAAAGGAACAAGTATTGAACGCGCTGTGATGAAAGGAAAAATGTTAATTGTTTCTGCGCCTTCGGGTAGTGGAAAGTCAACCATCGTGCAGTGGCTGATGAAGGAGCATCCTGAGCTGAGGCTTTATTTCTCAATCTCGTGTACCAGTCGTGCGCCACGAGGCTCTGAACAGAATGGTGTGGAGTATTTCTTCCTGACACCAGAGGAGTTTAAGTCGAAGATTCAGAACGATGAGTTCCTGGAATACGAGGAGGTTTATCAGGACCGCTTCTACGGCACCCTGAAACAGCAGGTGGAGAACCAGCGTAACCAAGGACAGAATGTGGTGTTTGATGTCGATGTGAAAGGTGGCATCAATATCAAGAAATATTATGGCGATGAGGCCTTGAGCCTGTTTATCCAGCCCCCCTCTGTTGAGGAGTTGCGCAAACGCCTGGAAGGTCGTGCTACGGATACACCAGAAGCCATTGCCGAGCGTCTGGCAAAGGCAGAATACGAGATGACCTTCGCTTCTCAGTTTGACCATATCATCGTGAATGATGACTTGGAGACAGCCAAGCAGGAGACCTTGAGAATCGTCAAAGAGTTCCTGGGATGAGGTCAATCGGTATCTTTGGTGGTTCTTTCAACCCTATCCATAACGGACACATTGCCTTAGCACAGGCCGTGCTGAGGCAATGTGCGTTAGATGAGGTATGGCTGATGGTGTCGCCCCAGAATCCGTTGAAACGGAATGATGCCGATTTGCTGGATGACCATCTGCGCTTGGAGATGGCACAGAAAGCCCTTGAGGGTGTTGAGGGCGTGAAGGCCTGCGACTATGAGTTCCGTTTGCCCAAACCCTCTTATACCTGGAACACCTTGAAGCATCTGAGCAAGGACTATCCTGACTGCAAGTTCTCGTTGTTGATAGGAGGCGACAACTGGGCTCATTTCCAGCGTTGGCGCAACTGGCAGGATATTATGGATCATCACGAGGTGATAGCCTATCCGCGTGAGTCCTATCCTGGCACCATCAATGTGCCTCTGCTTCCTGTGTCAAGTACGGAAATTCGTCAGCGTGTGCGTGCTGGTGAAAGTATCGAGGGGCTGGTGCCTGATAGTATCATCCCTCTCGTAGAAAAAAACTATCGTCTTAACTCCTGAAAAGTCTATCGTCTTAACTTCTTAACTCCTTTGACTCCTTAACTCCAAAAAAGAACTACTGATAATCGTATCTCCCTGTCAGCTTACTAATCCTATGTTTGACAGCCTCCCTGATTTGTTTCATGTTGCCATAGCGCAGGTTGCGTATCAGTTCTTCGATAGAGCGACCAATCTTCACCCATGGGTGTCCCCATGCCATGATGCGATAGATGCGACGCTTGTATTCCACATTCTCGATGACATATTTTGGATGGCGTAAAGGCCATTGCAGCTCATGACTGGGCATGGTGAGCAGTCGTTGCATCGCCTTGGGGAGCGTGTTCAGTGAACTCTGGAAATGAGCCGACTCCTCGCTCACGGCTGTATTGTGTATCAGGTTCTTTGTAGGTACGATGGTCAGTCCGCTATTCAGTGTGCAGGCCGTCCAGATTAGTGTCTCGTAGATAGGATTGCCAGAAGCCTTGTGCTTGTAAAGCTTCTTCAGCATCTCCTTGCCACCCTCGTGCCTGTTGGCTACATAAGCCTCCAACTGGTGCATGTTGAACGCATCATCAGCAATAGGGTAACCCACCTCACAACGCTCAAAGACCCTGCGCCATGAAGCCCATCCCCAGATGCTGAAGGCTGTGGTGAAGAGATAATCGTAGGGCGCATCCGTCTGTTCCTCATGATTAAAACCAGCTATCATCGTGATACGTTCATCGTGCTCATAACGGTCGAGCATCTCCTTGCAGAAAGGGATAAACGACAATGAAGGCGTGGAGTCGTCCTCCAACACAATTACTTTATCTGCCAATGAGAATGCCCATGTCTGAGCCTTATGGTTCGACAGCCAGGCACCAGAGTTCTCGTTGTGGTAACTGCGTTGCACATCGCACTCCCAGTCTATCTCGCTGTCATCCACAATCTGTCGTGCAGCCTCCAACTTCAGCGCTTCCTGATCGTTGCGAGGACCGTCCTGATAGATAAACAGACGTGAGGGGCGGCACTGGCGGATGGCACCAAAGGTGCGCTTCAGTGTCTCCGTACGAGAGAAAATGATGAGCAGCACAGCCACATCGTTCTGTGCTGGATATTTCTTTATTTCTTCCATTTCAGCAGAGTCTTGTAAGTATGAATCAAGAGATAAGCCAGACGTGCCGGCAGTTGGATGGCGATACGGTCCATGAAGGGAATATCGTTGGTAAGTTGTTGGCGCAGAGGGCGATAATACGCATCGAGCACCTGGAATTGTTTTTTGTCGATGAATTTCTCGTACACCTTAATCTGATGATGCACGAAAGCCGAATGGTAGCGCGCCCACTCCGGCTGTAACGTCTGACGCAACTCCTCGTCATAGATACGAATCCAGTCCAGCGTCTCCTTGCGCTTGTTAGGCACATCTTCGTAGTGCAGATAGGCCGCCTGTTCTGTGAAAAAGACTTTGGGCTGTTTCATCAGACATTTTATCTGCATCAGCGAGTCCTCGCGCTCAATGACCTCACGAGGTGTACCCAGACAACCTTCCAGCAGTTCACGACGGAAGATGATGCCCCACAGCACGCAGAACTGACTGCGCAGGGCCAGTAGGTCGCGAATCAGATGCTCTGGTTCCACCCAGCCCCTCAGTCCTGAGTCGTGGCGCTGTCCGTACTGGTCATCGTAGGTGCCAATCACTTCGTCGGCGCCTGTCTCGTTGATGAGTCTGTACATCATGGCGAGGGCATCCTTCGTAAACAGGTCATCGGCATCGGCAAACATGATGAATCTGCCCTCAGCATGCTCCAATCCGTAGCGACGCGCTGCCGTCACCCCTCCGTTCTCCTTGTGGAAAGCCTTCAGGCGCGGTTCCAGTTCAGCCCATTGGTCGCAGATATCGCCAGAGCCGTCTGTGCTGCCATCCTCCACGACAATCACCTCGAAACTATCGAACGCCTGCGAAAAAATGCTCACAAAACATTTATCCAGGTATTCGGCCTTGTTATAGACGGGTATGATGACAGATATCTCCATCTCTCTATTTTTTTACTTTTTTACCTTTTTACTTTTCACAAATTGTATGCATTCGCGCAGAATGACCACGTTCATCAGACGCATCACGCCATAATAGAGCAGACCAGCCAATAGCAGTCTGACGCCCAGCAGCAACCAGTTGTTCGTGATGCTCAGCGTAGCCAGATGACAGACGCCCATCACCACTGCCGCGCACAGCATAAACGGCACTACATCCTTCAGGAAGTCCATTGTGCTCACCCCGATAATCCGTTTGGCAAATATCTGCCAGGCACCCAGCCACAGGATGTTGAATGCCGAGTAGGCCACCACCATCATGGTCATCCCCTCACGATAGAAAGCGAAGATGACGCCCATCTGGAGCAACACCTGACAGATGTTGAGCCACATATTGATATCGCTGCGCCCATGACTGATAACGAGGTTCTGATAGAGTGTATATAGGGGCATGAAGGCACCGCTGATACAGAGTATCTGGAGCAGCGGCACGATGTTAATCCATTTCTCGCCAATGGTGCAGAGGATGAACTCGCGCGACACCAATGCCAGTCCAAAGAGGGCAGGGAAGGAGAGGAAGGCCGTGAAGCGCATCATCTTTCGGAATACCTGCTGCTCGCGGTTGTGCTCCTCGCGCACACTCACTAAGACGGGCTGCGCCACTTGTCCCACCATACCGCCTACGGTCTGAAAAGCCATCGAGTCCCATTTGTAGGCCTGAAAGAAATTTCCCACCACGCGGGCATCGTGAAACAGGCGCCCGAAGATGACGGTTAGCACGTTCTGGTTGGCAGTATTCACAATCATCGTGACCAGTATTCCCATTGAGAACGAGAACGTTTGTCGGATATAGTCAAATGAGAAATGCCATGTAGGCTTCCATTTCACGTAGAGGAATCGGCCAATGACCAGTACGGCAGCATTGATCACCTGTTGCCAGGCCAGGGTCCAGTAGGCCATGTCGCACCATACCATAATGATGGCCGAGGTGCCAGAGATGAGGAGTGCCGAGAGGTTGACAATCGTAATCTCGCGGTTCATCATGTTCTTCACCATATAGGCATTCGTAGAGATGCCAAATGATGAGATGAAAAACGCCAGGAACAGGAAACGCGACAGGTCAGTGAGCCGTGGCTGATGGAAAAACCACGCGATGAGCGGTGCCGAGAAAAACAATATGAGATAGAGCACGCCACCCATCAGGATATTAAACCAGAACACGCTGTTGTACTGCTCCTTGGTGGGTGTCTTCTCATTGATGAGTGCCGTAGAGAATCCGCTTGACTGCAGATTGCCTGCGATGGCCGAGAAGATAGCCAGCATGCCGATGAGACCCGTATCCTCTGGCGTCAGATGACGGAGTACGAGGATGCCAATCAACAGGTTCAATACCTGCATCGTGCTATTGTTTACGGCTCCCCACATCAGTCCGCGAGCTGTCTTTTCCTTCAGATTCTCCATATCAACATGCAAAAATACGACATTTTGTTTGAAGTTCCAAATAAATTAAGTAAATTTGCAGCCATGAATGAAATAACACAAACGAAGAAGCCACGCATGGAGTGGCTCGATGCCCTTCGCGGCTTCACAATGATTATGGTGGTGGCCAACCACGTGGCGCAGATAGGTTTCGAGGAACAGTGGAAGCACTCTTCTTCACTTCAGTTCCTGTTGCTGTTCCGCATGCCGCTGTTCTTCTTCATCAGTGGCTTCTTGGCCTACAAAGCTTCGCAGGTGTGGGACTTGCGTAACCTGGGTACGCTGGTGCTGAAGAAGATGCGCGTGCAACTCATCCCCACCATCTGCTTCTTCCTCCTGGCTACAGCCATCCTGAAACCCAGTTTCTGGCCTGGCCTTGAAGAGTCGTTCCATTCGCCCACAAAGGGTGGCTACTGGTTTACGCTGGTGCTGCTCTACATGTTCCTGATCTACTATCCCTTTGCCTATCTGGAGAGTAAGATTACCTCGCTTTTCTCGAAAAACAAGGCCTTCTGGATATCCGCGGCACTCATCACCCTGCTGTTCCTTGTCTCGCTGGCTTTCTATGACTCGTGCTATCAGCCCCGTTATTTCTCATGGGCCAAGGGCTATCGTGGCGGTATGACCGATATCCACCGCTTCCTGCTGGATTCCAGTCTGGGGCAACTGATGCTGTGGATGCCGTTCTTCCTCTTTGGTAATATTGCCCATCGCTATTGGAATGGTTTCCAGAAACTGATGGACTCGAAGTGTTTCTTCCCCATCATCGTGCTGCTGGCTATCCTCTGTACGATGGATGCCCTGAAATGGCGCACCCTGCGTATGGCGTGGGCTATCATCCCCCAGACGGGAGCCATGTTCCTCTTGTTGCTCATCGCCCTGATGTATTTCCGCAACTACAAGCACTACTTCACCAAAATGACCATCATCGGCGCCTCGTTGCAGTATATAGGCCGTCGCACGCTGGATATCTATCTGATTCATTTCCTCTTCGTGCCCAGTCTGCCCAGCGTGGGTCTGTTCTTCAAGAGCTATCAGCACAATTTTATCACTGATACCACGCTCTCCGTGCTCTTTGCCCTGCTGGTCATTGGTTTCAGCATTATCACCTCAAACATCCTGCGCATCAGTCCGTTTCTGAAGAAATGGCTGTTTGGCAGGACCTGATAAATACTCAGCACAAAGAAGCCCGATTCCATGAGAGATCGGGCTTTCTTTTTTTTGTATCCGTTTCAACTTACAGGATATCCTTCAGAGTCTCGTCATACGAGCCGTCGTAGGGCTCTACGGTTAAGCGCTTCAGGGTTACAGAGGCCTCTCCGTTGGGTGTGGTAAGAATGATGTCGCCATTGGTGATAACGCCATGCCACGTACGGCCTTGCATCTCGAAGGTAATCAGTGTGCTGTCGTTCCCCAAGGTCTTGCTTTCATATTCGTGGGAACTGTAGCGCCCCTCGTAATACCAGTCGCCATTGTCCAGCTTCTCTGTCCAGTAGGTTGGTCCGTAGTCCGCAGGGAACCATCTGTAGTGCGAGAAGAAAATCCTGTGGTCTTTCTTGCTGCCCTTGTTGAAGGTCCATTTGTCATAGATAGAGGCATAATAGCCTTCCCATTTTATCTCAGTCCAGCTTTCGCCAGAGCAATGTATCTGATAACTATGCTGCGCCCACTGGATATCGCTGGGTTTCCTGGCTCCTCCAAATGGATCCTCTTCATCATCGCCACAGCTACTCATTACCAACGCCGAGAATAGAAGTCCTGATAACAGGCCGAAAAGTTTTAGATGTTTCATAATTTTATTGTTTTAGGTTTATTATTCACAGGTAATCATCATCTTGATGACCCTGCAAATGTACAAACAAAAATCTAATTATGCAAGAGAATGGGGAAAAATGCTGTGATTTCACTTTTCCCCCTAGCAAACGCTTTATGCTTTTCAAACGATTCCTAATCCATATACCTTTTTAAACTCTTCTTCTGAAATAATGTCTTTTGGCATTAAAGAACCGAGATAATTCTCAATAGAAATAGTATTTAAAATATTATAGAATCGGTCAGAGATGGTTATGTTGTTTTTTTCGTATTCTTCTGGTATGTAATACTCCTTCTCGTTGTCCTTGTTTACAAGAACGGACTTGATGTGTTCTAATTGGTGTATTTCCATATATAGGGTATCCTCATCGAATGAGAATCGGACGAAGATATGCTGGTCGTAGTCGTCCTTAGCCAGCTCCATTATCTCATCTCGGATTTTGCATATATTTGCTTTTGTTGCAGATTGTTTGTCAATGATGACACCCACATTGAAGGAAAAACAATTGTCGCAATCAGAAATCGCTGTGTAATGGGGTATGCTGATACGGTCCGTCCGCACCTGTGCCTGGTATTTCCGTTCCCCATACTCTTTCTCATAGCGGGCAGGATTGAGGAACATGATGTGTGAAAGGACGAATTTCTTGTCTGATGGATAGTAATAGCATGCCACACCATTTTTCACATCTTTAAACCACAGTATTCTGTATTTTTCTATTTTCTCTTTTTTTATAGGATTATTAGGGTCGTTAGTAAGCCAGTTATTCCTCCGTCTTATCCACCCCATGGGTGTAAAAGACATGATGAGACAATACATGAAGACTGAATAGACAAAAACGAGGAATCCGTAATATGCTATGCCGACCTCAGTATAAAAAGGAATAAGAGTGTAAATGGCGATGCAAAAGGGAAATACTAATTGATTGAAAACATTACCGATACGTCTCGTTGGTATGTACTTTTTTATTTTCATATGTTATACTGACAATCTTTTTTATTTGCTGCAAAGTTAAGAAAAATATATGAATGTAACAAATAAAAGGTGTCAGAATTGTCAGAAATAGAAAAACGACGAGTTACCCACACAGAAACGACGAGTTGCTCCACAGAAATTTGCATGTTCAAATAATAATCACTAATTTTGCAGGCAATAAAAAATAAGACGCAAGATGAATCATGAACTGACAGAACAGGAACTGACCCAGTGGAAGGCCATCATCACGGATGTGCTCAGGGCGTTCCATGAGATATGCGAGAAGTACGGACTGACCTATTATGCCATCGGAGGTACGGCTATCGGTGCCGTACGTCATCAGGGTATCATCCCCTGGGACGATGATATCGATGTGGGTATGCCGCGACCCGACTTTGAGCGCTTCATGGAGATTTGTCGCACCACGGATTTTGGTGACTACGAACTGGTGTCGGACGAGACGCACGAGGCTTACAACCTGCCGTTTCCTAAGTTCTGCAACAAGCACACCACATTGATAGAGCGGGCTGACGTGCCTTGCGTCATAGGTCTGTATATCGATGTGTTCCCACTTGACAGCACAAGCAACGATAAGGCTGAGGTAGAAGCGTTGGTGTATCGCTATAAGAAACTGCAGAACAGACATGAGGCTATCTGCACGCGCAGCACGTTTGTAGAGTATATCATGTTGCTCACGAAGCCGCATGAGTGGGGTCGCTTCTGCTACAAGACACTGGGATTCCTCTTTCGTCAGTACATGCGCCGCTCGCTACTCCGTCAGATGCGTGCAATCTGCTTGAAGTATCCCTACGGCTCAACCCACCACCTTATTAATTATGGTGGTGCCTATGCTATGCGCGAATTATTTGATAGCAGGGTACTGGATGGCAAACCTGTAGATATGCCGTTTGAGAATATCGCCATCCGTATGATGCCTGGTTATGACGAATACCTGCGCGGCGTGTATGGCGACTATATGCAGTTGCCCCCTGAGGAGAAACGCGTGCCCCACCACGTGAAGGCTTTCTTCGACATGCACCAGCGCGTAGAGAATCCCTTCGCTTAAGTCTTTAAAATTTCTATTGTTCTGCTGATGGCATCGTGGATGTCGTAATAGGGGGTAAAACCAATCCCCTTGATACGCTCATTGGCTAAGATAGACCTTGTTGCTACGGAATAGCCTTTGGATTCTGTCTCAGAAGGTAAGTCGAATACCACCTTCCTGCCACAACACTCGGCACAGATATGGGCAAAGTCCTTCAGGCAGATATTGGTCTTCTCGCTACTGACGTTGTAGGCAACGGCATCCTCGCCTCTGAGCAATACTGTCAGCAGTCCCATCACGGCATCAGCCACATAGGTATAGGAGAAGTACTGGTTGCCAGCAGATTTCAACACGATATTCTCGCCATCGACAGCCTTGCGAATAAACTGTGAAGAGGCTTTGCTATCTTCCATCAGCATGGTGGGACCAAATATTCTGCACAAACGGGCAATCTTTACCTTGACACCTCTCTCGGCTGCATACGACTGGCACAAGGCCTCGCTAGAACGCTTGGACTCGTTGTAGCACGCACGGGCATTACTGAGATTCAGCAGACCGTTGCTGCCTTCTGTGAATGACTGGTCGTCAATGGCATTGCCATAGACTTCGTTGGTAGAGGTATAGACAACTGTTGCTCCTGTCTTTTCTGCAAGATTCAAGGCATGCTCGGCACCTTTGAGATTAATCATCATTGTCTCAATGGGATATTGAGAATAGGCCAACGGATGGGTGTTGCTGGCCATAGGGATGATATAATCGGCATGGATATCGGCAGGGAAGGGCTGACAAACATCTTGTTCAAGGAAACTAAAATGCTTGTTATCGAAATGCATACCAAGTCTTGCGGAAGCCTTCTCACGACTACGTCCCACGGCAATGACATTCACATCGCCCTTGGCCATCAGCGCATCAATCAGCATGGTGCCAACCATACCTGTAGCTCCTGTGATTAGGATTGTTTTTCCTGACAGGGTATTCATTCCTTCTATGGAAAGAATCCTGGTAATGTCTTCCTTGTATAATGGATGTTGCTTATTCATCTTACTTCAACCAACTGTCTTTTTCTTTAGTCAGATAACCTTTGAATATTTCCAGATCGTCCTTTGTTGTCAACTTGAGATTCTTGTCTGAACCTTTTGCAAAGTGCAGACGCACACCAAGTTCTACCATCATCGTATTGGCATAATGGGAACCATAGATGCCGATGCCTTTCTCGAAGGCCTCATGATATTTCTCGTCGAGCAGACCGAAGGTGTAAGCCTGTGGGGTAGAAACGCGGCGTAGGGTCTCTCTGGGGATAAACTGCGTGGTGGTGTTGGCATCATCGGCGCTGACCACAAAAATCTGTTCGTTATAGGGTAGTGACGTAACGGCATTGCCATACTGATGGGCCACTTCTATGACATCTGTCAGCACGCTATCATCTATCACCGGACGGATGCCGTCGTGAATGATAACAGTATCATCGGGCGATAGTTTGCCTTCAAGGTTGAAGACGCCATTACGGATTGACTCTTGTGCAGAACTGCCGCCTTTGACTATCCAACGTAGTTTAGTGATATTAAACTGATTGGCATAGGCCTGTACGATACTTTCCCAGCCTTCAATACATACCACCTCAATAGCATCAATCATCGGATGGCGCTGGAAACCTTCTAAAGTATATATCAGGACAGGCTTATCATAAACATTGATAAACTGCTTGGGAATATCCTGTCCCATACGGTTGCCGGACCCACCGGCGATAATCACTGCGTAGTTCATAAATTAGAAATGCTTGCGTACTTTCTTCGTACCGTTTTCGTCTGTGTATTGTTCTATCACGAGGCCGCGATGCTTACTGTCCTTCGGCAGGCGGCGTCCGCTGAGGTCAAAGAATTGCTTCTCTGACTGTGTATCCTCTGTCGTCTCAATCTCGAAAACACCAGTGGGGTCGTACTCCACAAACTGCCAGGAGTCAAACTGGGCATTGGTGGATTCGGTGAAAACGAAATAGAGGTGGTGTACTTTCTTGAAAAGGGCAGGGTCCAGGTCGACGGTGAAGTCCAGGAACGTGGTTGACGAGAATTCCACTGTGGCTGCTGCAGCCTTTGTCTTGCTGTCAATACGAATCTCCAGTTTACCTGTGCCTCGCGCCCTCAGTGTGAACTGGCGGGCACCGTTTGTGCCAAAGTCCACCTTGCGGACCATTGTCCATGCGCCTGCAGCCATCTTGACGTACAGGTTCTCTGAGGCATCATTGCCCAGCGAACTCTTGGATACGCTTTTGATATTCTTGAAGTCCTCATAGTTCACGCCACCAGAGGTCGACATCGTCTCGGCCTGCTGCAGCGTGTAGGGATTCATATTCTTGATGGCAGTCGTGCCAGTCTTGTTCATGCTGACTTTGCTCAACTTCTGCGTCTCTTCGTTCACCGTCAGTTTGTTGACGCAGAGGGAGCGGTAGCCAGAGGCGCCTCCATCCATCGCATTCTTGCTCTTCATCGTCTTCTCAAGCACATTGCCATGATAGAAGAGGTAGTATTCGCCATTGAACTTATGCAGGTGGGTGTGGTTATTACCGTAGTCGGCGCCCAGACTGCTGAAACTGCCTTCATTGGGCACATACTCTCCACGGTATTCCCATGAGTCAGGATCCAGTGGCGTGTCTGTTACCATGTAGCACATGCTGCAGGCCGAGGGCGCTGCCTGACCGTTGCGCTTCTCGTAGGTGTTCCAGTTGGGACGGTCGCCCCAGGAGGTGTTATAGGTATAGACAAACCGTCCGCCGATGATATTCAGTTCGCTGGCCTCAAAGAGATAGGGGGCAGGCATATTCACGGCAGCACCGTCGAGGGCTGTCATCGAGGACTTTAGCTTTGCTATGCGCGAGTTGCCAGGCCATAGCTTGGAACCTGACGACTGCGGGTCTCCGCCTCCAAAAGCAATCCATGCCGTGCCTGTAGAGTCGATCACCACACCTGGGTCGAACAGCCAGTTGCAGGGGTCGACGCCAGCCATACCGTGACGTATCATGGGCTGACTGAGAGGCGAGGAAAACGGACCAAGGGGTGACTTCGTGCTCCTCATCACACCTACGCTACCGCCTCCATTGGCGAAATAGATATAAAATTCATTTGTCTTTGTGCCATTGCTATTCTCTTTCTCGCGCCATACGGCTGAGGGGGCCCACGACTGTCCTGCCCAGGTGCATACCTTACTCACGTCGATGGTGCCGTGGAAGGTCCAGTTCACCATATCATCGGTTGAGAAAACGACCAGCGACTTGATATTGCCGTAGCCATTGCTGCCCGTCTTACCGTTCTTGATATACTGCTGGTGGTCGTTGGTGCCATAGACATAGAGGCGACCATCGTATTCAATGGCGGTGGGGTCGGCACAGAACACGCTTCCGCTGATGGGATTGCCACTGGCGGTACCCTTGTATTCAGTGGCAAGTGTCTGTGCCTTTATCTGCAGGCATGCCGTCAGTAGGACGGTAGCCAGGAGAATTATTTTCATCATTGGCGGTTTCAGGTTTTTAGGTCTTATCTTTAATTCTTATTTATTCTTATCCAATCGGCATCCACCCATCCGCGGTCAACTTTAGCGTTGGTCTCTACAGAGAGGAAACCGAATTTCGCACCAATCCATTTGCCTTGACGCATCTTAAATTGTTCGCCGCAATTCTGAAATTTCTTGCCGTTCAGACTATAGGAGAACTGTACCATGGGTTTGCCGCCGTGGGCAGCACCTGCCTCGGCATTGGTCACCTGCAGGCGCAGGTAGATATCTTCGTGGATACCGGGCTTATAGTCTATCTTGTCTTCTGCCGTGGGTTTCAGCGTGGCCAGCACGGTCTCAGTCTGCTGCTTGCCTTTATCGGCATCCTTGCAAGTCATCTGTATCAGTTGGAACGCTTTGTCTACACGCTTCACCACGAGGGCTGAATAGTCGAGGCCCATCATGATGAGTCCACCCATCTGTCCGTCGGCCTTCGAGGTGAAACGTATCTTTGCTGTTGCTGTAAACTCGTCGGCAGGTGTCTTCTGAAGGAGCATGTTGGGCACCTCCCAAAGGTTGGGTGAAACATCTTCCTTCTGACCTCTTACATCAGACATCTTATATGTGTAGATACGATAGCAGCCAAAGGCGGTGGCAGTACCAAACTTTTCATCGTAGTTGCCGTGCCATTGCCACTGGAGCCCCAGTTTCGTATCATTAAACTCGTCGCTCTCGACAGGATTCTGGATGAGTGTGCTCGAAGCTTTCGGCTTTTTATATGTTACTACGGGCTCTCCGGTGTATCTACTCCCCTCTCTGCCCAGAGAGGGGTTGGGGGTGAGTCTTCCCATCACCGGCCATCCTGTGCTCCAATCTACGGGGTTTAGGTGTACCACGCGTCCGTAGGCCTCTTTGTCCTGGAAGTGCAGGAACCAGTCCTCACCGTATTTCGTGTGCACCCAACCGCCTTGATGAGGTCCGTTGATATTGGTCTTGCCTTGTGCCAACACAATCTTGTGCTCGTAGGGACCATAGGGCGACTTAGACCGCATGGCCAGCTGGAAGCCTTCTGGCACACCACCGGCAGGACACATGATCCAATACCAGCCGTCACGCTTGTAGAACTTAGGTCCTTCGCAGGTGCGGTTCTCTGTGCCGTTGCCATCAAACACGATGACGGGTTGTCCAATAGGTCTCATGCCGTCGGCACTCATCTCACGGACAGTCAGTACAGAGGCATACTTCGAACGACTGTTGGCCCATCCGTTTACCAGATAGCAGCGTCCGTCCTCGTCCCACAGCGGACAGGTGTCGATATAGCCCTCGCCCTTGATGATACACACGGGGGCCTCCCATTTTCCTGCTGGGTCTTGGGTCTTCACCATCATCACGCCAAAGTCGGGATCGCCCCAATAGATATAGTACCAGCCATTGTGGTAGCGGATACTGGGTGCCCATACTCCGGCACCATGCTGGGGCTTACTGCTGAAATGGGCAAGGAGCGCGTCATTGCCCTCGTAGAGGTTGCCTAATGCATAGTTGATGATTTCCCAGTTTACCAAGTCCTTGGAATGCAGGATAGGCAAACCAGGTGTACATTGAAACGAGGAGGCTGTCATGTAGTAGTCCTCACCACTGGCTCCCACACAGACATCTGGGTCTGAATAGTCGGCATTAATCACTGGGTTGGTATAGGTGCCATCACCATTGTCCGGACACCATACCGATGATTTGTACTGTGCCGTTGCCAGCAAGGGCAACCACATGACCAAAAATATTAGCCTCTTCATTTCATGTTATTATGTTATTGTGTCTTTTAGAACACATTTTTTATCTTAACCGACCTGTGAACCAGGCTTCACATCCTTCGTTGTGGTGACCACACTCAGACTCTCGTCAGCATCCACGGCGCTGAGAATCATACCCTGACTCTCGATGCCCATCATGGTGCGTGGAGCGAAGTTGGCCACGAACAGGATACGCTTGCCGATGAGCTCCTCAGGCTTCTCGTAGAAGGCAGCAATACCAGAACAGATAGTACGGTCTGTACCAGAACCGTCGTCAATGGTGAACTGCAGGAGCTTCTTACTCTTCTTCACCTTCTGACAGTCCTTCACCAAGCCTACACGGATGTCGAGCTTCTCGAAGTCGTCGAACGAAACGGTATCCTTGATAGGAGCGGCCTTATAGGCGGCAGCCTGATTGGCCTTCTTGGTAGCCTCCAGTTTGTCGAGCTGCTTCTGGATCACCTCATCCTCAATCTTCTCGAACAGCAGAGATGCCTCACCCAACTGATGACCAGCCTTCAGCAAATCGGTAGAACCCAGCTGCTCCCACTCGAAACTGTCGATATTGAGCATCTCGCGGAGCTTCTTGCTGCTGAATGGCAGGAAGGGCTCGAAGGCGATAGCCAGGTTGGCTGTCAACTGCAAGCAGATGTTCAGGATGGTCTCACAGCGCTTCGGATCGGTTTTCCATACCTTCCAAGGCTCACACTCTGTGATATAGCGGTTGCCGATACGAGCCAGGTTCATAGCCTCGAACTGGGCATCACGGAACTTAAACTGCTCCAGCAGCGCCTCTACCTTACCCTTCACATCCTTGAACTCCTCAAGGGCTGCCTTATCTACATCCTGCAGTTCGCCACAAGCAGGAACCACACCGTTCCAGTACTTCTTGGTGAGCTGGAGGGCACGGTTCACGAAGTTGCCGTAAACAGCCACGAGCTCGTTGTTATTGCGATCCTGGAAGTCCTTCCAAGTGAAGTTGTTGTCCTTGGTCTCAGGAGCATTAGCAGTAAGCACATAGCGCAACACATCCTGCTTGCCAGGCATATCTACCAGATACTCGTGGAGCCATACAGCCCAGTTGCGAGAGGTAGAGATCTTGTCGTTCTCCAGATTCAGGAACTCGTTGGCTGGCACATTGTCGGGCATGATATACTTGCCGTGAGCCTTCATCATCACAGGGAAGATGATGCAGTGGAACACGATGTTGTCCTTACCGATGAAGTGTATCAAGCGCGTATCCTCATCTTGCCACCACTGCTCCCAGTTGCCCCATTTCTCAGGCTCACGCTCGCAGAGCTCCTTGGTGTTTGATACATAGCCGATAGGTGCGTCGAACCATACGTAGAGCACCTTACCGTCGGCACCCTCTACAGGTACAGGGATACCCCAGTCGAGGTCGCGCGTCATGGCACGTGGCTGCAGATCCATATCCAACCAGCTCTTGCACTGGCCATAGACATTTGAGCGCCACTCCTTGTGACCCTCCAGAATCCACTGCTTCAACCAGTCCTGATACTCGTTCAGAGGCAGGTACCAGTTCTTTGTCTCCTTCAATACAGGCGTAGAACCGCTGATGGTTGACTTGGGGTTAATCAGTTCTGTAGGACTCAGGTCGCGTCCGCACTTCTCGCACTGGTCACCATAGGCACCCTCGTTGTGGCAGTAGGGACATTCACCTACAACATAACGGTCGGCCAGGAACTGCTTGGCCTCCTCGTCGTAGAGCTGTGCAGTGGTCTTCTCCACCAGTTTGCCCTCGTCGTAAAGCTTCTTGAACCACTCGGCAGCAAATTTATGATGTGTCTCGCTGGTGGTACGGCTATAGATATCGAATGAGATACCGAACTCTTCGAACGAGTCCTTGATCATCTTGTGATAACGGTCAACCACATCCTGAGGGGTGATACCCTCCTTGCGGGCACGAACGGTGATGGGCACACCGTGTTCGTCAGAACCTCCGATGAACATCACGTCGCGCTTCTTCAGACGCAGGTAACGTACGTAGATGTCGGCCGGTACGTAGACGCCAGCCAGGTGACCAATATGCACACCGCCATTGGCATAGGGCAGGGCAGAGGTCACAGTTATTCTCTTATAATTTTTCTGTTCCATATACATTATTAATTTTTCGGATGCAAAATTACTAAATATATTTGAGAATATCGCTGATTTTATCAACTTTTATAAGACGCTCGTGGTCTATATCCTCAAAATGCTCCAACTGCCACGTCACGTGGAAGGGAATATGGATGGCCCATGCTCCGATGGCCAGTGCCGGGGCGCAGTCGCTTTTCAGGGAGTTGCCTATCATCAGCAGTTCTGAAGGATGAATCCCCTGATGTTCGCACAGGGCCAGGAACTCACGCTGGGTCTTGTCGGAGGTAATCTCTACATCATCGAAATATTTCAGCAGACCAGAACGCCTTAGTTTATTCTCCTGATCCTGCAACTCACCTTTGGTGAAACAGACCAGTTTGAGAGGTGAGAGGTGAGAGGTGAGAGGTGAGAGGCTTGACTCTTGTATTCTGTCTCTCAACTCCTTCAGCGTCTCTTCCACGCCAGGCAGGGGTGTGGCAGGCAGGTGGAGCAGTCGCTTGCAGTCTTGCAGGAGTTCGTCCAGCTGCGTCACTGAGAGGTCGTTGCCTGCTATGCGCATGGCGGTCTCTAAAATACTGATGGTGAAAGCCTTACACCCATAGCCAAGGTCGGCCATATTGCCCGATTCGGTCTTGAAGAGTTCCTTCTTGGGATCCTCGCAATAGGGGGCAATAAGGCGGTATAGGTGATTCTCTACTTCTTCGAAATAGCCCTGACAGTCCCACAGGGTGTCGTCGGCATCGAAGGCAATGACTTTAATCTTTTCTGTCATCATCATAAAATTTTGCTGCAAAGTTACTAAATAATTAGGAATAATTGATTATCTTTGCGCTTAAATTCCAGATATCAACTATGAATAGACTGCAACAGGCATTCGTATGGCTTAGGCGCATAGGGCACTGCAGGGGCTTCGGCATCCAGTCGCCTACCGACTACCGTTTTGTGCGCTATGTCATCAACGAGCACTGGCCGTATTATGCCTATGAGGAGTTGGGACCGGATGACCGCTGGCTGCGTCGCAAACTGGGACTGCTTTATTTTCGTCTGGCTAATGAGCTGCAGCCCTGCACTGTTATTGATAAGACGGGCTTCCATGATTATCTGCAGGCTGGATGTCGCAAGGCGCAGATTGTTGACAATGCCGATGCGGTGGATATGGCTATCGTGCCTGTCAAGACAGACTATAGACTCCTGTTCGCGAAATGCAGCGACAAGTCGGTGGTGGTGATTCAAGATATCTGGCGTGCCCCAGAATACTGGCACAGTATTGAGCGCGACCCAAGGGCAACAGTCACCTTTGACCTCTATTACTGTGGAATCGTGTTCTTCGACCCTAAACGCGTGAAACAAAACTATATCATAAACTTCTAAAAACCTCTTACCTAAAATCTCAAAACTTATGAAAATGACCAAGATTTATACTCGCACAGGCGATAAAGGTATGACTAGTCTGGTGGGTGGCATACGTATTAAGAAGAGTGATGTCCGTCTGGAGGCTTATGGCACTATCGACGAACTCTGTTCACATATCGGATTATTGGTTGCCCAACTGCCTCAGGATGATGATGAGCGCGAGTTCCTGATTCACACGCAGAGCAACCTCTTCATCGTGGGCTCTCATCTGGCTACCGATCAGAGTAAGACGCCGCTCTATCCATCGGCTATCCTGCCAGAGGGCGAGACGGAGGCCCTGGAACAGCGTGTTGATGCGATACTGCCCCTCCTGCCGGAGTGTCCTGGTTTTGTATTACCTGGTGGTACTATAGCTGCTGCCCAGTGTCATGTCTGTCGTACCGTCTGCCGTCGTGCCGAGCGTCGAATAGATGCCCTTGCCGATGTGGCAGAAGTGGGTACGGATATTATCAAATATGTCAACCGGTTGAGCGATTATCTCTTCGTTTTAGCAAAAAAAATAAATTTTAACGCTCATCAACATGAAATAATGTGGCAAAAACCTTGTAGATAAAAAATTATTTACTACTTTTGCGCCCAATTTAAGAACCGATTGGCAAAAATAGTGGAAACGACTAACATAAAAAGAATAAGAATATGTATTGGACACTAGAATTAGCATCAAAACTGGAGGACGCTCCCTGGCCCGCAACCAAGGACGAGTTAATTGACTATGCCATCCGTTCGGGCGCTCCACTCGAAGTGCTCGAGAACTTGCAGGAGATTGAGGACGAAGGTGACGTTTACGAGAGTATCGAGGACATCTGGCCCGACTATCCCACAAAAGAAGACTTCCTGTTCAACGAGGATGAGTATTGATAGGCTTCTTTAAGTCTAAACTATTTAATACCAGCGAGATAAGCAAATTCTATCTGTTTGTCTCGTTGGTGTTTTATTGTCTTATATAGTTTGTGCTAAATCTTGGCTTGTTAGAGCCAATTTGAAACAAACTTTCGGAAAATCAGCATTTTGAAGCCTTGTAGTGAAAGAATCTCAACGAAAAATTGTAATTTTGCAGCGTCAAACAGAAATAATGATGACACCAGAAAAGCTAAAAGCGATTATATCGCAAGGCGAAGGAACTGAAGTCGAGCTGAAAGAGTCGAAAGACAGCTTGGCTCGTAAGGTCTATGAATCCATCTGTGCGTTTCTGAATCGCAGAGGTGGTCATGTCGTGTTGGGAGTTGATGATGATAGAAACGTCGTCGGTATCAATCCCTCTAAAGTTCAGGAGCAGTTAGACCAGTTGGCAAAGGATATGAACAACCCTCAGTTGTTCAAACCTACTTACTATCTGAACTTTGAACCAATGGATTTAGATGGCAAGAAGGTCATCTACTTCTATGTGCCAGAAAGCACTCAGGGACACAGCTATAAAGGTGTTTTCTATGACCGCAATCAAGACGGTGACTTTGAACTACGCAGTACCGAACAGATTGCGAACTTGTTTATACGTAAGAGTAAGTTTAAGACTGAGGATAGGGTTTATCCGATGTTGGGAATGAAGGATTTGGATGAGGAAGCCTTCGATGAGTTGAGACGGGGCATCCGTATTGAGAATTCACAGCACCCTTGGCTCAATCTGTCGAACGAAGAAATTATACGCTCGGCAGAATTACTTGCTATTGACCCAGACACAGGTAAAGAAGGACTGACGCTGGCTGCCATTCTTTTGTTTGGTAATAACCATGCCATCACCACTGCCCTTCCTGCTTATCGCATTGATTTGCTTTGCCGCGTAAACAATACTGAACTCTATGATGACCGGGAATTGTTGAGCTGCAATCTGCTGAAGGCTTACCCTATCACGATGGCTTTCATTAAGAAGCATCTGCCAGAGCAACCCTATATAGAAGGCATACAGCGTTTCAGCCTTCGTGACACAATCTTACGAGAGGTGGTTCTGAACATGATTATACATCGTGAGTATAGCAGTGCTTATCCTACGACGTTTACTATCTATCGAGATAGCATCGTTACGGAGAACTGGAATATTCCATACGTCTATGGGCATATCGATCTTCAGACCATGCGTCCGCATCGTAAGAACCCAAAGATAGCCAAGGTGTTCTCTCAAATGGGAATCGTAGAAGAGCTTGGTAGTGGTATGAGAAAGATGTTCAAGTACACTCCTCTATACGCTAATGGCAAGGAACCCGTCATTGAGGAGCAGGACGTTTATCGCATAGAGATTCCTTATGTTCCTACTTTACAGTCCATAGATGCCGAAAGTGGACAGAAAAGTGGACCAGAAAGTGGACCAGAAAGTGGACCAAAAACTACCCAGAAAAGAATAATAAAACTTCTGACAGATAATCCGAACATAACATCAAGGCAGATTGCTGAGAATCTGAAAATGGCTAGAAGTGGAATCAGCAAGCACCTTCATTTACTACAAGAGTCTGGTAAAATTAAGCATATAGGCCCAAATAAGGGGGGCCATTGGGAAGTGGTAGGGGATTAAAAATACAATTATACAAATTTGCGTAACGCATTTTCCGTGGATTTCACATGTAAGACTCCGAAAAAATAAGCCTGCCAGTAATTGCTACAGGCAGGCTTGTAATTAATAATTTCGTTTAATTTTCAATTTCATGGGGTGGCCAATAGGGCATAAGGAATGTTATCGCATAGCATGGAACAAGCCGCTTGTTCGGCATCATTCTCAATGATCTGATTATCCATTACCATTTGGTCGATTACTGGAGAGGTCTGAGCAGTCAAGGGCTTTGCATACTTAGTGACAATGCGTGTCTGATACACGGTGTCTCGGACGGTCTCGGTATGCACAATGGTGTCGTGTTGCACAAGAATGTTTTGTGCCATTGGCTGGATGTCAGACTGTGACATGTTAACATGAACGCCGTAGCCAGCAATAAAACTGATGAAACTGGCGGCAATGGCTATCGCGGCTGCTATGCCACGGCTATGACGATGATGGGGATGCCACGTTTCAACGCCCATACGGCTGTTTACTGATTCACGCTGACGGCGGGCGGACTGGATAATCTGTTCGTTACTTATCTTCATATTTCTTCAGTTTTTTACGGATAATGTTCATTGTCTTGTGGAGACGCGATTTGATAGTACCTTCAGGAACGCCTACAATCTCGGCTATCTGCGGAATTGTCAGTTCTTCCTGATAGTGTAGAGAGAAGATTTGGTGCAATGACGGGGGAAGTTCTGCCAACGCCTGTTCCAAAGCTTGGTCTAATGTGGCTTCGTCCAACTCAACCTCAATCTGCTGATCATTCACTGGCTCAGAATCGAGGGTGGCTAACAGTTGCGCCTCGTAGGCATTGCTGCGATAGTGGTTGCGACAGATATTATAGGCTATGGTGAAGAGCCACGTATCAACCCGGCGTCCCTCCTGATAACTGCTCCTTGCCTCGTATGCACGCAGAAAGACATCGTGCATGGCATCGGCTGCCAGTTCCTCGTCGCCACCTAACTGTAGGAAGAAGAACCCTTTTAATCTACGCGCATAGCGGCGATACAGCTCTTCGAAAGCTGTATCGCTGCCTGCCGCAGCACGTGCCATCAGTTGTTCATCGGTCTGCTGGCGCAGTGGTTTAAAATGGAAGATGCTCATTTCAGATAGCCTTTGAATTCATCCACATCAAAGTTTTCCTTCTCTAACCGATCGATGATGTCGGTAAAGATGCCGTGCAACCACTGATAGCGCTCCCGGTTGTGCTTCTTGTAGTAGGGCAGCTGGTCGTGCAACAGCCGCATATAGTTCATGGCGTATGCATTGGCGCTGAACGAGAAGAGCTGCGTGTCCTTCATTTTCGGATGGAACGGCATGCGCAGATACTCCAGCCGGTAGCGCTGTTCTATATTGCGACGCTTCACGGCCATATTGTCGTAGGGCTTGGTGGAGTAACGTATAGTCAGCCCCTCGTTGTATAAGCGGGCTTTCAACTCGTCTGGCAGGCCATATCCCAAAACATACCCCTGCATGTTGTGGGCCGACAGATAGACGGGTCGCTTGGAATGGTCGAAGATGTAGCGCATGATAGTCCGCTGCTTTTCCATCTGATCTTCGTATCCCTCCCAGTACCACGCCTTATCAAAGGCAATGCCGATGTGTCCAAACACAGCCTTCACATACTCGGGATCCATAGAGGCATTCTCGTCATAGAGAATCTTGTCCTGATGCACGCCCAGCACCCGTTGCAGGATGAGCTTGCCTATGATGTCGCCCTCGTGGGCACCACAATAGACACCGCCCGTCTCCATGCCCTGCAGTTCGTTGAAATGGTATTGCAGGGTCTCCTCAGGAAACTGCCCGCTCTCATAGCAGCGCTTCAGCAACTGGTCCATCCTCACGGTGTCACACTTCGGAATCAGGTGTTGTATCCAGCGCTCGTAGTCGCCAGCCAAGGCATCGGCAGGCAGCGCGGCAATGGCCGAATCGGCATAGGCATCGTGGTGCATATAGAACGTTGTCATATTATACTGCTTTGCCTCTTTCTCTACCTCTTCTGGCAGATAGCTGCCCTCGTATGCACTATAATAAAAGGTGTAAGTGCCAGGGATGGCTTTCTCCATGCGTCCCACCACGTTCAGCTGCTTGCGATAATCCTCACCGCCTTTCCAGTCCTTGGTGGTGCTGACCCAGCGGAAAACCTTCTTCTCCGATACCTCGAAGAGGTTACGCCAAGCCACCTCATCCTTTGGATGAACCTGTACGTAGGTGTTCCAGAAGTTGTAAAGACTATCCGTCTTCTCTGCGTTGCCGTATAGGGTCAGAATCTGGTGCCTGTCTATACGTTCTGTTTGCTGTGCGCTAGCTGTGGTCATCATCGTGGCTGCTGCCAGTAATGTCATCATTTTCCGTTTCATACTGTTCTTGTTTTGGGGTTATTTCATGACAGCATACACACGAAACATCAAATCGTTCATTTTATTTTCAAATTTATTTTTACCTTTTATTATATATACGCCGTAATCGCGGAAATATTGGTTGCGGGGTGTTACTTTTTATGGAACATTGGCTTTGCTTGGCATAATCGCTAAATAAAACTAAATCTTTCTAGAAGAGTGATTTGTTCAGATGGAAAATGATTAATTTTGCAGCATAAATATGTATTGATTGATAATAATAACGGTATTATGGATTTATTCGATCAAATTAGTGAAGATATTAAGGCCGCGATGAAAGCTCGCGACAAGGTACGTCTTGAGACGCTTCGCAACATTAAGAAAGTTTTCTTGGAAGCAAAGACTGCTCCAGGGGCCAACGACACATTGGCTGATGCTGATGCGCTGAAGATTATCTCGAAGTTGGCTAAACAAGGTAAGGAGACTGCTGCTACATATACTCAGGCCGGTCGTCAGGACTTGGCTGACGCAGAGTTGGCACAGGTGGAAGTGTTGGAGAGTTATCTGCCGAAACAACTTTCCCATGAGGAGGTTGAGGCAGAAGTGAAGAAGATTATTGCTGAGGTGGGAGCCACAAGCATGAAGGAGATGGGAAAGGTAATGGGCACAGCCAGCAAGCAGCTGGCAGGCAAGGCTGATGGCCGAGTCATCTCAGAGATTGTAAAGAAACTCTTGGCTTAAGCTTCTTTTCAGAGAAAAACAAGCGGTGTGACTTCAGCTACATCGCTTGCTTTTTTTCTTTTCTTTTGTTAACCCGTAAAACTAAATATGAAGACAGACATTCAGATTGCTCGCGAAAGCGAGCTGAGACCGATTAGTGACATTGCAGAACAGTTAGGCATAGCACCTGAGAAGGTGGAGCCCTACGGACGCTTTATGGCGAAGGTGCCCGTGTCGCTCATCGATGAAGAGAGAGTAAAGAAAAGCCGTTTGATTCTGGTTACAGCCATCAGTCCTACGAAGGTGGGTATCGGCAAGACTACTGTCAGCATTGGCTTGGCTATGGGCTTGAATAAGATTGGCAAGAAGGCTTCCGTATCTTTGCGTGAGCCCTCGCTCGGCCCTTGTTTTGGCATGAAGGGTGGTGCTGCAGGAGGTGGCTATGCCCAGGTGTTGCCGATGGAGAAGATCAACCTGCACTTCACTGGTGATTTCCATGCCGTCACTTCTGCCCATAACACGATTAGTGCCCTCTTGGACAACTATCTCTATCAGCATCGCAAGGATGGGTTCTCTCTGCGTGAGATTTACTGGAAGCGTGTGCTCGATGTGAACGACCGTGCCCTGCGTAATATCGTCACGGGCTTGCGTGGCGATGGTGTGGTTTCAGAGACTGGTTTTGACATTACGCCCGCTTCCGAGTTGATGGCTATCCTCTGTCTGGCAACCAGCGAGGACGATTTGCGTCGTCGAATCGAAAACATCCTCCTGGGTATCACTTCCGATGGCAAGCCTTTCCGCGTTCGCGACCTGGGTGTGGGCGGTGCCATCACCGTGTTGATGCGTGATGCCCTTTCTCCCAATCTGGTACAGACTACCGAACAGACGCCTGCCTTTATTCATGGTGGCCCGTTTGCCAATATCGCCCACGGCTGTTCCAGTGTGATGGCTACAAAGATGGCGATGACCTTTAGTGACTATGTGGTGACGGAGGCTGGCTTCGGTGCCGATCTGGGTGCTGAGAAGTTCTTTAATATCAAGTGCCGTAAGGCTGGCTTGCAGCCTCAGCTGGTGGTTATCGTGGCTACGACACAGGGATTGAAGATGCACGGTGGCGTGGCTCTTGACCATATCAAGGAACCCAATGCCGACGGGCTCAGGGAGGGCTTGAAGAACCTGAATCGTCATATCAATAATATGCAAGGTTTCGGACAGCCCGTTATTGTGACGCTGAACCGTTTTGACTCTGATACAGACGAGGAGATAGATATCATCCGCAAGAACTGTGAGGACCGTGGCGTGGGCTTCGCTGTCAACGAGGCTTTCCTGAAAGGTGGCGAAGGTGCAGTGGAACTGGCTCAGAAGGTGGTGGATACCATCGAGCGCATCCAGCCTCTGCCTATCAACTTCACCTATCCTCAAAGTGAAACCATCGAGGGTAAGATAGAGAAGGTATGTAAGCGCATCTATGGCGCTGCTGCTGTGGAGTTTACCAAGACTGGTAAGAAGCGCCTGGAGGCTATCCGTGAGATTTTTGCTGACGACAAGGATATCAGTAGCTATCCCATCTGTATCGCCAAGACGCAATACTCTTTCTCGGCCGATGCTACCCGCTATGGTTCGCCTGAGGGCTTTACGATTCGCATTCGCGATGTGATCCTCAACTGTGGCAGTGAGATGATTGTGGCTATTGCCGGCGACATGCTCCGTATGCCTGGTCTACCTAAGAGTCCGCAGGCTGAGCGTATCACCATCGTTAATGGTGAGATTGAGGGACTGTCGTAAAATGACACTGGTCACACGGTCACAGCTGTGACCGTGTGACCGATAAGATTATACTTAAGGCTTGCAGGGAGAGAAACGTCTTCTTTCTATTATTTGCCTATACCCAAACGGTCATGTGCCTATACCCCAACAACCGTTTGCCTATACCCGTTTCAAATCGTATTCCAAGGCATTGATCCTCTAATATACCATTGGTGTCAGGAAAATAGACAATAAACCCTTTGGCTATTAATCATCTTGACACTTCGTTTTTACTTCTTATGAAGTAACAAACTGCCGAGGGCTAGGAGGATGATGAGGGCAGTCACAATATAGGCCCAGACGTTGGCGACACGTGATGAGGCGGTGATGGCGTAGGGACCAGTGATGAGGCGCTCGCCGCCCAACTGGTAATGAATCACCTTGCCATCATATTCGCCCATGCCTGCATCGGTTACGGTGCCTGGCATCATGAGGTCGTAGGGGTAGCCAAAGGAGAGCAGTTGTCCGTACTGTGCAGGTCCACCTTCATATGTCTTTAGGAAGTTGGTATAGACATCTGTATGAAGGATGCCTTCTATTTGTGACAGGAATGCCTTTGGGCCACTGTCTTCGACATTACCATTCAGTACGCTGGGCTGCATAACCAGCGAGTCGCGCAGACTGGTGAAGTGCTCCTTGCTGACGGGAGTATTCTGGATGCTGTCGTAGTTGTCGATGATGATGTTGCAGATCTCATAAAACCAGTTGGCATTGCTCCATTGGCTTATCTTCTTCTCAATCTTATCCAGCAACTCTTTCTGCTCTGCACCACTCAGGTATTGTGTCAAGTCGGGCTGACCCGTGAACCAGAACGAGGCGGTGTCGGCACTCGTAAAATCGCTGAGGGGAATAGGGAATATGGGCTCGCCTTCGTAGGTGAATGTCTCGCTGAACGTGTAGTCGGTATAAAACCACTTGAAACTTTTCTCCAGCGTGCTGGTGGCTTTGATGCCTTCCACCTTCTTCAGATGATGATTATCCGAGCGGTATAGTTCGGCGCTCATCTCCTCCACGCTGTCATAGGTCTTCTTGGCGTGCACCAGCAGCATATTGCCCAACGGTTTGTTGAGGTCCAGTTCCTGCATACTGTCGAGTTGGGCTTCAGTCAGGGGTACAGGATAGCGTACGGAGTCAGTACCCTGTACAGACCAGGTGCGCTCCCAACTCTTGTCGATGATGCTGTCATAGTCCTCGTCGGCCGATGCTGCCAGCCACTGTTGGGTGGTCTTGAAGGTATACTCACGACTGCAGGTGCCGTCTTCGTTGATAACGGTGAGCATGTGGTCGTCCTTGTTCCTGCATGAGGTGGCGAGTAATGCCAGCATCAATGCCATGAAAATTCTACTGTTGGTTTTCATAAAGCAATTTTTTAATTATACTATAGGTCTTTGGCTGGTTCCTCTTTTGCTCCAGATAGCACTGAGCCTGTTCCATGAGTGTACCCTCCTTGCAAGGGATGTTGACCTCTTCGGTATGGTGCTCTTTGGCTACGGTTTCTACAGGTGCCTCGGGCTCTTGCTGCAACCAGAGGAACAGTCCCACCAGATAGGTGGCTGCTGTAGAGAGAATGATACGCAGGGCGATGATGACCTTGCGGCGTGCTGTAGAGACCATCGCGGCGACGGAGGCCTTGGGGATGCCTGTCTGCTGGGCTATCTCGTCTGTTGAGAGATCCTCTGCGTGGCGCATCTCAAACAACTGCCGCTCCCTTGGGTTCAATCGGGCCATGGCAGCATCCAGCATCCGTTGCATATCCTCGGCTTCCAGTTGTGCCTGTGGGTCTGAATCGACAGAGGTGCTTGCGTGATTCTGGAGGGAATCAAAGACCTCATCCCCTGATTCGGCATGATGCCGCTTACGATACATAGAGATGCAGCAGTTCTTTGCCATCTTGACTGCCAGCGCCTCCACATTCCGTTCAGCGTCAATATGCTCACAGTAGCGCCACAGCTGTACCATAGTCTCCTGGGCTGCATCCTCGGCATCCTCTTGGTTGCCAAAGAAGTCGAGTCCAACCTTCAGTACTCGCTGGCGCAGTTGCGCGGCTATATGTTCGAATTCTGTGCGTGTCATACATCTATATTACGCATCAGGGGGATAAAAGTTAAGTTGGAAAGAGCAGAAAAATCCAAACGACCAGATAATTAGATGCTTATTTCTTGTTATTGAATACTTCCGCCAGTTTGATTTCAATTTGGTTTCCTCGCAGGCCGCGGGCAAGGATAGTGCCGTCGGGACTGAAAAGGATGATTTCAGGGATGCCGCTGATACCATAGATATCAGTCGCAATCTTCTGCGAGTTAATAATCTGCGGATAGGGAATCTGTTCTTCTGCGATGGCCTTCTTCGTGTCCTCTGGTTTATCCCAAGCGGCGATGCCGAGAACCTGAAGACCACGATCCTTGTATTTGTCGTAGGCTGCGATGAGGTTGGGAATCTCCTGGCGACAGGGCCTGCACCAGGATGCCCAGAAATCTACGAGCACATACTGACCCTTACCTACGTAGTCGCTGAGACGGGTCGTCTTGCCCTCGTATTCTACGGCGAAGTCGGCAAACTTGTCGCCCTCCTGAGGTGCATGTGCCTCTAGCGTCACTTTTTCTCTCAGCAGGGAAAAATCGATATTGGTGTGCTGCATCTCCTCACTACACATATCTATCATAGTCAGAATGTCCTTGGCTTCCATAAAGTTTGGTGCTTGAACGATGACAAAGATTGATGCTGGGTCAGCGGCATGTTGCTTCACGAAGTTGAAAGCCTCCTGTTTCAGTTTCTCTTTCTCGCCAGCCTTCGCCAACTCGCTTAATTTTATGCACATCGCAATACTCGCATCGTTGAGGGGTGTCCCCTTCAACAGCGCCCATTTGCTATCCATTTTGATATTACCAGGCTCAAGGATAAAGGGAATGCCTTCGGTAGTTGTGTCTTTTCTCCCCTCAACTTCTATTTCCAGTTGTACCATGAGTTTCGAATAGATGGGGCGGCTGACGTTTCCGCTTATCTCGAACTTCCCGTCCTTCACGGCGTATTCTATAGGCGTACCCTTCAAAGAGTCGTTCCATATATATACGATATTTGCCTTTGCGGGGGGAAGGTCGAACTTGTTGGTCATGACTGACAGGTCACCGCTAATGGTGAATTTTTGCGCCCAGCCCGTCATTGCAACGAGGGCGAGCAGGAGGATAATGATAGTTTTCTTCATATGATGTTTTATTTCAAATTCTCCAACAGTTTTGCAAGACCTTCGAGGTTGCGCGGGTCGGCATTGACATCAAGCACCTTTCCGTCGCGGTCAATGAGTTTGTAGGTAGGCCAACTGTGAACCTGCAGGAAATGCTCTACGGCACTCTGCTGGTCGGCGGGCAGGTTGTAGTGTACGACATTCTCGCCCGTGACGTTGTACTCCTTGATGACATTCTTCCATCCATCCTCAGGGCTGCGGTTGGCCAAATAGAGATACACGAGATTGTAGTCCTTCAGTCGCTCATATTCCTCCTGACTGTGCGAAAGGGCTTCCTTGCAGGGGCCGCACCACGTGCCCCAGATGTCGAGCAAGACGAGGCGACCGCGATAAGGCTCTGTGATTTTACGGAGTATCTGTTCGCCATCACTCATATTTGCCACGTCGTTATTACTCTTCAGAATGCCCGACTTCGTGATGTCACGCTGCTGTATTTCCAGATATTTGTTTTGCAATGCCATGACAGCAGCTTTTGCCGACGGCAGTTGCACCTCCTGCTCCATCATGTTGACAGCGGCATCGGGGAGGGGCCCGCGCGACTCGTTGATAGCCCGATAGAACTGGCGTGCCAAACAGATGTAGCGTAGCGTGCGGTCGCAGCCTATGGAATCAAGGACTGCCAATGTTTGGCGGTAACTGGCAAGATTCATCTCGTCTTGCAGCGGTTTCCCCAGGCGCTTTATCAAGGCGTTTAGCGCGGTGACGGTCTCGCTGCTGTTGAAGGCCTTGATAAGGGAGTCGCGCTCCTGCTGTGAGATATCGTTCTTGACACCAGCCTCCAGTTGATTGCGCATGATGATATAATGATTCAACGCCTCACGTTCTTTGTCGGTCAGGGTCACCGCACCTTGCTGTTCTAAACGCAGGGCCGTGTTTCTGAAAAGTATGCCCCAGTCACCTTGCTGCGTGTCTCTGAGGTGATTGAGATAGTCACGAATAAAGGTACTGAAGTCTCGATAGAGCGTATAGGGCTTGCAGGCTTTCTTCCAGAGTTCGTTGCCCACATAGTCCAAATATTCTTTGGGAAGATCGTACCCAGGTATGGAGAAACGGGCCTGCATCATCGATTCGCCCTGATCGGTCAGATAATAGCCGGTCAGATAGTCGATATATCGCTGTGAGAGGTTGGGATGCTGGGTCAGGCAGTTCTGTAGCTTGGTCATGCTGGCGGCTCGCGAGGCGTCCGTCCGCACCTTGAACTGCATAGCTGTTACCTTGCCTTCTTCCTTATCAGCAATGCGGTCTTCATTCCAATCGTGAGGATGGGCCAACAGTTCGTTCTGCACTCTGACATCGTCGCCCATCCAAAGCATCTGTCCTGCCATGAAGTCATAGAGGAAGAAATAGGTCTTCCCCGGTTCCAACAGGGTACTGTTCGATGTGCGTCCCCAGTCGAGGAATGCCTGCGAGGAGTTCAGAATCGGCATCTTGAGTGTAAAGCGTCCCAGAGAGTCCATCTTGGCATAAGAACTCTCCTCCTTGTCACTGAAGATGTTTTCAATACCGACGCTAAACTCCTTTCCTCGCTCCCACGCCTGTTGGGGCATATCCTTCAGCCATCCGATGATGGTCACGCTGTCATTTGTTCGGTAGCCATTATCCACAAAACCCTTGCGCATATCCTTTGTGGGGTAGTCGGGCAGTGCTGCCGTCACGATAGGACTACACGTCGCGGGCTTCTCCTTGCCGATGGTGATGATTCTCTGGCCTTTCTTCATCTTCCCGACCTTGATGATTGTGCCGTCGTTGATAGTCAGCGTATAGGCGTCCTTCTTTTCCGTCTGGCTCACGATGTCCCACACCTTATTCTTGTAGATGACGTGGTTCGGTGTGATGCCAATCATCCAGTCGCCCGTCGATTCGTTGCGCCAGTAGGTGTTGGTGATATCCTCTGGCAGGCTGTTGGCATTGCGGATGTTCAGCAGTTGCAGACCGTCGGGCGACGTGAAGTCAAACCTCTGCGTTGTCACAGGCAGTGGCTCGAACGTCAACGTCAGATTCAGCGTGTCTTCCGTCATCGTGTAAGGCTCGTCCAGTTTGATGACGGTGGCTCCAGTCACCTTATATTCCTTGCCACCAGCTTTCAGGGCTGTTCCCCGACTGAAGCCCATCTGCCGACCTTTACGGTAGTCGATATGCAGGCTTACATCGGTGCGGTCTGCATAGAGAGCTACACGGTTCACGTTGATGATGGGGGCGTTGGCATAGCCCATAACTATGTTGTCCCAAACTTTCGTCTGGGCCTGCACTGTCAAAGCGGCGACAGCAAGGAGAATAGTGATGATTGTTGATTTCATATATGTTCTTATTTGAGTTTCTCTTTCAGTAATTCCAATTCAGTCTCTAAGTTGTCATATCCGTGAATCTGATAGAAATCACTAACACGTTGACAATCAGGGGTGATGGTCTCATAGTGAGGAAAAGCGTTGAAGTTGAAGAGTTCTTGCAGACGGGAGAATCCTTCATTGGTGAGACAAATTGTCGTTTCGTCACCAAGCCATTCCTTGACATAATTGTGATAGGCCTCGCTACCCTCGGCAGTACGCTCGCCAGCGATGAAGATTAGTTTTATGTCATCACGCTTGCCCACCTTGGCACGCAGTTCCTTGCTTTTCTGAATAGCCGAGCGACAGGATCCGCACCACATTGCCCAGAAGTCAATCATCAGATAGCGACCAGGATATTTTGCACACAGCGAGCGAATGAGGTCGGCTGAAGTGTTATTGACAGGCAGGGGTGAGGATGTCTCTGTCTGTGCCATCTGCAGAGCATAGAAGGCTTCGGCCTTTTGTCGGATGACGGGATGGGTGACGGTGCTGAGATATTCCTGCATTTTTTTTGGAATGTCTTCCTCATGGGCACGCCATTCTTTAAATTCACTTATCATATTCCTATAGTTGTGAAGCTGCACCATGAGATTGTCGTTATCAGTTCCCAAAATCTCGCATTTAGCAGCTTTACTGGGTAAAAAGAATTGTAAGCGGTTGAGAGTGATAGGAAATAATGCTGTTGCTATCAGTTGGGGATTATTGAAATCTACGTGACGCAACGGCTTATAGTTCTCCGGCTTGTCAAACTCCTTCAACTCAGCGCTGTCCGTAACTTCTTGATGCCAGACACCGTCACGTTCTTCTATGTTTGTGACCTTTTGCCAATGATTCCATGAATAATCTATCATGGCATAGGCAAAAATCACTTGCAGATCGGCCAAAGCCATCTGCATTTCTAGAGGCGTAAAGTGCAACTGACTGCCTTTTTCTTGCAGATGAGATTGCATATCCTGCCACGTTCTTTCTGCCTCCTTACCTACTTCGCTGAACTTCCCTTCAAAGTGGGCTAAAGTACGACTCCGGCTAAGGTTTTCTACAGTCAATCCCGACTTCAGCCAACGTTCCAAATCTTTGCTGCTGCCACTGTTGTAGAAGCATTCGTACTGACCATCGGCATTCGTCTTAACGGTAATGTCGATAGTCTCGCCAGGACGGGCATAGAAATACATATCTCTGAAACCGACCTTTGAATCCGAGTTGAAGAATTCATTAAAGACTGGATAGTTGGCTTGGAATTTTGTCTCGAACGTGCCGTCAGCAGCAATATTGAGTATAATTACTTCTTCCTCATGCTCTAACACATCCATATCATAGCATGTCATCGTTGTAAAACCAAACTTCTCAGCATCGAAATTCTCAATACGTCCTCTGATGGTGATGGTATCTGTTTGGAACCAGTCTTGTGGTATAGGCTGCGCCTGCCCCGTCAATGCAACAAGGGCGAGCATCGTAAAAAAAAACTTCTTCATTGGTTTATTTGTACATGACTGTTTTTTATTTCATCTGCTCCAGTAGGCGAGCGAGACCTTCGAGGTCGCGAGGGTCTACCTTCAGGTCGAGCAGGTTGCCATTGCGGTCGAAGAGCTTGTACGTTGGCCAGCTGTGGATATTGAGGTGGTGCTCAATGGCGGCCTGCTGCTCGGCGGGCAGGTTGTAGTGAGCCACGTTCGGGCCGCTGACATTATACTCCTTGATGACATTCTCCCACGCCGTCTGCGGGCTGCCGTTGGCCAGATATAGATATTGGATGTCGTAGTCCTTCAAGCGGGCGTATTCCTCGGTAGAGTGCGAGAGGGCTTCCTTGCATGGACTACACCATGTGCCCCAGATGTCGAGCAGCACGAACTTGCCCTTGTAGGGTTCGAGAATCTTCTTCAGCAGTGCCTCGCCCTCGCTGAGGTCAGCCAGATTGTCTGACGATTTGAGCACCAGCTTGTCGAACTCGCGGTTCTCGATGGCCAGGTAGTAGTCGTTCTGCTTCTCCACCATCGCGATGCAGACGGGGTTGCTGACCATTGTCTTCAAGGTGTCGATGACCTCTGGGAGCATCGCCGTACGACGGTTGTCTATCTCCTTATATATCCCCCGTGCGAGCCACAAATCCTTGATAAACTGGTCGGCACCCAGCGAGTCGAGCACCTGAACTTGCTCTTTCATCTGCGCAAAGAGGAGTTTGCTGTCCATCATTCGGTTGAAGCGCGAGCCGTTGAGAATCTTGTTCACCTGCTCGATCATCTCGGCATTGTCGGCGTTCAACTTGTCTGCAATCTGATGTCGTTCTTCGTCCGTGGCCGCAGCGTCCACTTTCTTCTGAGCATCAGCAATCCAGTCCTTCCAACGATTGAGGAGGTTGAGTTCCTGCTCATCTGCGGCTATTTCTGGCAAGTGGTCAATGTAGGAGTAGGAGAAATTGAATTCACGACGGCGTATAACGTCATCAAGATAGTCGTTCAGGAAACTGCCGATGTCGCGGTGCAGGGTGTAGGGCTTCTTCATCTTCGTCCAGAAGTTGTCGTAGGCATAACGGCGGGCGTTGTCAGGGAGTTGGAAGTTGGGACCTCTGAAACGTGACTGTCCGAAGTCGCGTGCTTGCTGCATCAGCGTGTTGCCCTTCCTGAATATGTTGAAGCGGGTGGAGAGCGTGGGGTGCTCCTCGCAGAGTTGGTTGATGACGGCACCCTGCACCTTCAGGAGGCTGTCGACCGAAGCGATATACTTGTTGAAATCCTTGTCGCCATCCTCCATACGTATGGACTTCCAGTCGAGCGGGTACTTGAAGAGTTCGTTCTGCAATCGGCAGTCGTCGCCCATGAAATAACGGCGGCCCTCCTTGAAGTCGTAGAGCATGAAGTAGGTCTTGCCAGGCTCGAACATCGTGCGGACGAAGCAACGCTCCCAGTCAATGAAGAACTCCGTACTGTTCAGCACGGGAATTTTTGCTATGAAGCGTCCCAGCTCGTCCAAGTCGGCGCTGACAGACTGATGCTCGTCCGTATAGATGTTCTCGTAACCGAAATCAAAGGTCTTCAACTGCTTGAATTGCTCCGGCATATCCTTAATCCAACCCACGACGGTAATGGTATCCTCCTTGTAGCCAGTATCCACAAAGCCCTCACGGGTGTCCTTCGTGGGATAGTCGGGCAGGAAGCGGGTGGTTATCATCGAATAGACCTTCTTGTCGCTGCCAATCTGTATCGGACGCTGGCCTTTCTTGTCCTTGCCGACCATGACCTTTAACTCATCGTTGCCGTTAGTCATAAGGATGATAGCCTCGCCAGTCTTCTGGTTCACGTCGCGTTGCTTGTAGTTCCAGAACTTGCAGTCGTAGATGGCGCAGTCCTCGAAGAAGGCAATCTTCCAGTCGCCGTTATTGTCGCGCCAATAGGAAGGGAACAGTTGTTTCCATCGTTCCTCCACAGGCTTGATGCCCTTGATTTGGAAAGCCCTATCACCATCGCCCTCGATGAAGTCGAACACCTTCGTTCCCTTCGGCAGCGGTGGGAAATGGAACGCCATGTCGCGCTGACCGTTCTTATTCGTCTGTACAAACTTGTTGAGTTCAATGTTATCGGCTGACGTGATAGTATAGCGTTGGTCGCCCACCTTCAGGTAGGTATCGCCGGCAAACAGAAAAGAGTAGTCGGGATCGTCAGAACGCTGCTGGGCAGTGATATACACCACCGTCTCGTCGGCCTTCAGTTCTACTTTCGTTACATCAAGGGCGAGGTAGAAGAATCCGTCGCCATAGCTGGTTCCAAACTCCGTAGTGGGCTGTTCCCACACAATCGCTTTCTCTTTTGCCTGTCCCGCCATTGCGACGAGGGCGAGCAGTATGGTGATGATAGTTTTCTTGTTCATTTTCATTTCATTTGCTGAATTTGTCGATAATTTCAATGAGGGTGTTCAAGTTGTCGGCATGTTGCCAGTTCAGGGGGTGGATGACACCCTGCTTGTCGATGAGCTTGTAGGTGGGATAGCCGTTGACACCGATATAGTGCTCGATGGCGCTTTGCTGGTCTGCGGGCAGGTTGTAGTGAACACAGTTAGGCCCCGTCAGGTTGTACTCTGAGATGACGCTCTTCCACGCCTCGTCGCTGCTCTTGTTGGCCAGAAAGAGATAGACAATATCGTAGTCCTTCAGGGCTTCTCTCACCCTCCACGACTCCTTCAGGTTCTCTCGGCAAGGAGCGCACCATGTTCCCCAGATGTCCACATAGATGAGCTTGCCTTGATAAGGTTCGATGAGTTTGCGGAGTATCTTCTCGCCATCGCTCATGCCCTCCACATCAGTAGATGGACGGATGCTGTTGGCATCGACAAATTGCTTTTCCGACTCTTTCACCTTCACGAACTCGCGGTATTGCAACACGGCACGGCGCATCAGCTCGGGGTTGGTGATATAGGGCAGTGTACTTGCCACCTCCTCGGCAGCAACACCATAGTCGGTACCCCATTCCAATTTGTAGAACAGATCACGAACCATACAAACCTGAGCACAGAAGTTTGTGGGGCTGAGATTCAGCTTTTCGTGCAGCTCGTTCATAGCCAGTTTCCTCGCTTCACGTAGACTTAATGTGCTGTTTTCCGTCAATATTTCTGCTGCTTCTAGATAATAGTCAATGGCTAATGTAGAACCTTTGATGCTAGATTGTTGCACGGGTTCCATGAGCGTGTACTCCATCCTGTTGAAGAAAAATTCGTCAGCGGCAATCATCAGCAATGGGTTGTCGAGCAGGTATTTCTCGCGAGGTGCCAAGAAGCTGAAATACTGCTGCCAGTAAGCTTCCTTGTCAATGTCGTAAACGCCGTCATTCTCTTTTACGAAGTCCATGAACATATAGTAGCGGTGGCAGATTTCATACAAGTATTGCGAAACCAAATACGTACGGAGGACGTCGGATGTCCTGGGTGAGCAACCTTCAAGTTCGGGCAGTCCAGCATTCATCTGGCGCACCAAATCATCCAGCTTTGCCACCTGCGCATCCCTCCAGTTCAGCAGCGAGTCAGGATGTGCCACGTGTGTTTGGCTTTTCAGAGTAACAAGGTACTTGTACATAAGAGGGAAGAAAAGTTTGCTCGCCTCGGCACTGACACCCTTTCCACTTAATGTGACATTGTCGCCTGGTCTCTGCATGGGTTTCGTAGCGTCATACGTCAACTCGACTGTGTCCCCAGGACAGGCATACACGCCTGCCAACGGATAGAAGAGTATAAACATAGGATAAGGTACGTGGATATTGAGCGAAAATGTGCCGTCTTCCTCGACTTTGAAGGGGATGGTTTCCTCCTTGCGCACAATGTAGTCACGCATGATGATTCTGACGTTGTTACTCAGTTGTTTTAACTTAGCAGAATCATCTGCTGTTACATGACCCTTGATGACCATCTCACCACCATGCATACGGTATTCGTTCCAGTCTGCGCTGGGATAATTCAGCAACTGTGGCACCTCTTCTTTCTTCACTTTCTTCTTTGCCTCCATGCCTATAGGAATGATGAGCAGGGTGAGCAGAAAGGCAATAATAGATTTTTTCATTGGTCGATTTGTTTTTCTTTTATCGTTGCTATCTTACTGGATACTTGAAATGGAAGTGTTTTTGTTCGTCATATTTTATATCTACATTGAGATATTCCACTCCTTTAGGAATGCTGATCTCTGTAACACCATCCGTTATGGTCTTTTCGGAAGCAATTATACCATCTGAAGTGGAAACGGAGACATTCTTGCCATAATTCTTGCCGAAGATCTTTAGCGTGGTACCTACATTATTCAACATGATTTCATTTTCCATTCCATAATGAAGTTGCACGCGCCAGGCGTATAAAGTATCGGAGTCCTCAAAGCCCTTTTTGTGAAATACGAATTTCTCGACGAAAACACCTGCATAGGAAATCGAATCGACAAGTTCTTTTCCATTAGTGTCGACATCATGTAGCTTCACTTTGACACCTCCCATCTCATTCTGAACCATCTCCATATGATATGAAAAGATATTGTCGTAGTTGTCGGTAGCTTTTATATCGTAAATCTTTGATCCATCATTGCTCGCAATGAAAACTGGTTTTTTCAGTTTCCGATTTGCACTGGAGCATTCTGCAAAACAATATACGACGCAAGAAAACGCGAACAACGCTGTAAGAAAATAAATCCTCTTTCTCATTTCTTTTTGCTTAAAGTATATATATTGATATAATATATGTTCTTATTTGAGCTTCTCTTTCAGTTGATCTAATTGCATTTCCAGGTTATAATAGCCATGAAAACGGAGGTCATCGCGGACGCGGCGGCCGTCGGGTGTGATGACTTCGTAGTGGGGGATGCCATTGAACTGGAAGAGTTCCTGCATGCGGGAGAATTCGGCACTTGAGATGCAGATGGCTTCTTCATCGGCCAGCCATTCGGCTACGTATTTCTTGTAGGCATCGCTACCTCCGGTAATGCGTTCCTCAGCGATAAATACCAGTTTGATGTCATCGCGTTTGGCAATGTTGGCACGCAGGCTCTTGCTGCTTTGGATGGCAGAGCGACATGGACCGCATCCCATGCCCCAGAAGTCAATCATCAGATAACGGCCTGGATATTTAGCCGAGATGCTGCGAATCAAATCAGCAGCTACATTATTCTCTGGCAGAGGGGTGGAGAGTTCCTTCTGCGCCATCTTGCGCTCGTAATACTGCTCTGTCTTCTGGCGGACATAGGCATTGGCGTATCTGTTGGCACAAATGGGCGTAAGCTCATCAATCCATCCGTTTTGACGCCAGTCATTGAAATTATTCATGAAATCCTTGTGGGTGCTGACTTGTGCTATCAGGTTATCGTGGTCACATCCCATCAGTTGACGCCAACCGTCGTAGCTAAGTTGCATGCTTTTCACCTCGTTCTCGATTGTGGCCTCAATGGCCATCCCCTCATCCTTGTCGTTGATATTCAATGTACTGAATACGAGATTCCTGACAGGCGTGGCATACTGAACGCGGTTGAGAAGATGGCTGTAGCTACTGCTGGAGAGCATCAGCGGATTGTTGAAATCTATGCGGTGCAGCGGCTTGTAGTTGTCCATCTTTGACAGTTCCTGCCATTCCACACTATCCAGGATTTCTGTGTAATAGATGCCATCGCGTAGCTCTTGCTTCATCAGGTCCATCTCATGATACATGCCATAGTCTAAGATAGATTCAGCATAGAGAGTCAGTAAATCTGCAAGGGCCAGCTGTGCCTCGAATGGCGTGTAATGCCTGTCACGACATTCGTTGTTGAACAGGTAGAGCATGTTCTTCCATGTGCTTTCAGCTATGGCTGGCAGTTCGCAGTATTTGCCTTTGAAGTAAGCTAGCGGAAAACAGAGACTTTGGTAGAGGTGCTCTGATTTCAGCAGACGCTCCACATCCTTGCTGCTACCACTATTATAATAGCACTCATATTTCCCCTGAGTATTTTTCCTGACGGTGATGTCAATCGTTTCGCCAGGACGGGCAAAGAACGGTATGGCGTCGAAGCCAACTTTGGAGTCGTATGTATGGAATGTCTGCCAGATGGGATAGCTGATCTGGAACTTCTTCTGAAAGGTGCCGTCTGGGTTGATATCGAGCACTTGCGTGGCATCATCCTTCTCGAAGACATCCTCAAAGACACACTCCATTGAGGTGAAACCAAACTGCTCTGCGTTATACCCTTCAATGCGACCTTTGATAGTGATCGTGTCTGTCTTGAACCAGTCGGCAGGTACGTTGTAAGGGTTCTTTGTCTGTATCTCCTGTAAGGTGGGAACCTTGAGCTTCGTCTTTTGGTCGTGGATGCCCATCAGATAGAACGCCCTCATATTGTCGGCCTCCCTATAGTCAAACAGTTTCACCTTTTTGGGCATGGGCTCAAAGTGCAGCGTGAAGTCTTTCGACCCAGTTGATTCTCCGAATGAATTCAGCTTTATCCCCTCGGCCGAGCGCAATGGGTAGCGATTTCCTTCCTCGTCAATCAGGAAACTGGTGCTGCTGATGCTGAAATTCTGTCCCTTGGGATAGTCTAAGGTGAAATGAACGGTCGTCGCCGTATCCCTGAAGACAACTTCGCGGGCTTTCAACTCACCCCCGTGGATGTTGTGTGCCATCGCCACGGGGTTCTTGATGGTCTTAAAGGTTTTTGCTTCAATACCCACGCTGAGCAGGGCGAGCAGAATAGTGATGATGGTTGATTTCATTGCTTTTTCCTTTTTACCTATTTACTTTTTACCCTTTACCCTTACTTCAGCACTTTATCTACTGCCACCTTGAAGGGTTTGAGACCTGGGAAACCAATGTTCTTGAAGGTCTGATTGCCCTGAGCATCGTAGATGGCATAGGTGGGAATGCCCTGCGACTCGTACTTGTCGAGGATGTAGTTATACTGCTCCTTTGTCAAATAATAGTGGTCGCCGTCGATGTCCTTGATCATCTCCTGCCAAGTGGCGAGGGGCGAAGTAGGTGAGGTGATATAGACAAACTGGATATTCTTGCCTTTTAACTCCTTCTTCCAAGGCTTCATAGCCGCATGACCAGCCTTGCAGGGTCCGCACCACGTAGCCCAGATGTCGATAAGCACGGCCTTGCCCTTATATTTATCGAGGATGGTTTGTAGGATGTTCTCAGGCGCAACGTTGTCGAGTTTCTGATAGAATACATGCTCCTGACTGCCCAGTTGCTGGGCAATGCGCCGTTGTTCAGCCATGTATTCCCGGACCACATTCCTGCAATCCTCATCAGTAAGCATTTCCTTTACTACATCATCGGAAGCATCGTCCTTGATGTTTCTCAAAAGGGTAGGTATCAAGCACACATCCGTATTGAAAACACTCTTCTCAGAGGCTCTTAAGTCATAAGATCTCAACTCCGTATTCCAGAATGCCGCGCTGCATGGTGAGCCTGGCTCATTGAGGTATTTCCAGGTGTAATTCGCTTCACCGGCGGGAAGGGTAAGCATATCCTTGTTCTTCTCTACATCTTCAAGATAATGGTCATTTCCCCTATACACCATACCGTTTGCTGTCAGCCCATATAGACTGAATGTGCTGGCAAAATTGCGAGTCCATTTCGCGAATTGTCTTTCGGCCTCCATGTACAGCAGGTCCTTGGCTGCGGTGGTGTACTTGGTTTTCTTAATGGCTTCGGTGCGCTGGTTGAAGATGTCCGTCAGACATTGCAGGCGTTCTGCCGACGTGTTGCACTCCCTGACCTTGAGGTAGGTGTTATCTTCGTCCATCAAGGTCTCAAATTCGTTATCTGCTTTTGTGAGATCCATGTTTGTCTTTGCCATGTAGCCCTTGAAAGCTACAAACGGCTGATGGGCGGAGGTGACCTTCATCAGGATGTTGGTCTCCTGATCAGGGCCGATAACGATATTGGCATTAGCCATCCCCTCTACGCCTACGGTCACCTCACGTGTCAGCCACAGAGGCACTTCAAACTTCACCGTACCATCGTCGGCAAAACGGAACACTTTATTGAATCGGTCATTAGAACCCAGTGGCTGAAGGTTGTGCATGAAGAAATCCAACTCCATACCCTTCTTGAAGCCCAGCATCTTCACCTTGATGGTGGCTATTCCTTTTTTGATCTTTGCGGCAGGCAGAGTCTCGTCTTTGGCATATTTCACGTTCTTCCAGTCCTCAGGAATCACCACTTCCCGTTTCGTCTTGCCGTCGCAGATATTCCAGAACTTGAAGTCGCCATCATTATAACTCTCCAAGAAGTCCATCACCTTGGTGTCGAGGGGTACGGGCTTGAAATGCAAGGCCAGCTGGGCCATGCCACTTTCAGGCATCCAGAAGAGTGAGTCGGGTGTAAGGTCTGACTCCTGTTCGTTGGTTTTCAGACCATTTGTAATTCCGTATTTCTTGCCATCGGGTGTCTGCAGATAGGAATGCTTATCGAAGCGAATCCAATTGTGAGGCAGGTAGTTGGCTGTGATGTGCAGCACTGTCTCCGTAGGCTTCAGTTCTACCTGATTGATGAAAAACATGCCGTTATAGTTTCCCATAAAGGCTGAGGGGTTCTCCCAAATAATGTCTTTAGCTTGTCCTGTCAGAGCGACAAGGGCAAGCAGTAAAGTGATAATGGTTTTAAATCTCATGATTGCAATTTTTTTTTCTGTACTCAATAGCAGCCTTCCTAGCTGCGTTTCTCGATTTCCTGACCCATTTTCTCGATGTGTTTCTGCATCTCTATCATGTATTTGGTCATTTGTTTCTCCAGTACCTTCATCTGCTTCTTAATGGCCTTCTTCATCTGTCTGCGGCTCATCTTGGGTGCATTGCTGTCAAAATCGAAGTTGAAGCTTATGTCAGGAACATCGGGCATCTCTATCACATCTATTCCTTCTGGCTCATCAACCTCGACTTCGTCTTCATCGACCTCGGCATCGTAGACTGCGACCGTATCTGGTTTGTCTAAAACGATGGCTGCGACATAGTCCTCGTTATGCTGGTCGAAGAAAGACTTGAAGCGTCCGTTGCGCATATTGTCGGGTATGAGTTTCAGAATGGTGGGGCGAGGCAATACCTCGTACTGCCAGTAGCGCATTACACAACCCTCCTCGTTGGCGTGCTTCTTGAAGTAGTTGAGAATGATGGAGTCGGTCTCCCACTGCTTGTAATACTTATGGGCATTCTCTTCTAAATCATCAGCATCGGCCCACTGCTGATAGAACGTTGTGCCTGTGAGCTCGAAAGTACCGTTCTTCACTTTGATGTGGCATTCCTCGCCTGGTACGAAGGGGAAACGGACGCAGGCCGTGCAGACCTCGCCATTAGGAAAGATGGCTGTGAGGTCACCAACGAGTGGTTCGTCCAAATGGGTCTCAAATGCAGAGCGCTTGTTGACAACGTCAATTTTTCCGAGGAACTTACGTGCTGATTGGTTACGGTCGAAGACCTGAACGAGGTAGCCGGCATCCTCGATGCCCTGAGTTACCTTGACGTCAATCTTGAAGTCGTTGTTACCTTGAGCGCGTGTCTCTGTGAATGTCAAACTGCTCATGAGTAACATGAGGCCGATAATGTTTTTTGTCATAATGATTAAAAATTGGTTTACTGTTAGATACTCGTGTCTATTAGAGTTTTAGGGCGTACTATAGTTTTAGTACTGCAAATATAGTATGTTCTGTAATATACGCCAAAACCATTTAATAGTAGTTGACGAAAAAAATGTACTTTTAAATTTCTTTATCACTTTATCGGACAAAGACATGGGACGCAATCTCTGCGTTCCATGTCTTGCCCCTAGGGTGAGAAAAACTTGTTTTATTTATGATGAGTAATTTATTTCACAACTTTCCTTGGATGATACTCGAAGAGTTTCTGGTTGTCGCGAAGTTCCTTGATGTTGAAGCTCTTTACCGAGCCGCTCCAGTTGGCTCCCCACATGGCGAAAGGTTCGCCCTCAGGAACAATATAGGTAATTGTCTCTGTCTCATCAGGTATGGGTTCGAATACCATTACGATGGCAAAGTAGTCGCCTGTGCATCCCTCTACCCAGAATAGATCGTTGTTAGGATAACCAATCACGTCCTTGCACTTATACTGATGACCCCGCTGGTCAACAAGAATATTGTTGCCGCCACGACCGAAATACTCGCGCATCCAGTTCATCTCGCAGGCCTCAGCCAGATAGGTGGCTTCAGGCGTACACCACATAGCATAGGTGCCTTCTGGTACTGGCTTGATGAGATGCGCATCATTATAGACAGCCCATGACTGGTAGTTGTCTTTGTCATAATCTTTTGCCTCGCTCACGAGGTGGGCCTCGTGGAACTTAGGCGCTTTGTCCCAGGAGCCTAATCCTCTGTATTCCTGCCAGAAGTGACCTGTCTGTGTGTTGAGGTTCACATCCATGCCTCGCATATACCAGTTGGGCACACCATAGATGCAGATTTCCTTGGTGGTCTCAGGCAGCTTGGGGAAAAAGATCTGGAAGTCCAGGATGGTGCCTTCTTTCTCCTTCACGCTGAACACCTTACCGTAGCAATCGGGATTTGTGCGACGCGACTGATAGATAACGCCTGTTTCCTTGTCGAGGATGACGCACTCGTCGCTACAGAGCCATAGGTTCGTTACGATGTCGGCAGGCATACGGAAATAGCAATGGAGCACGGTCTCGTCGTTCTCCTCTGTCAATTGCCATACAACGGGAAGGTAGGCATAATCTTCACGATTTATGAAATTGGGGAAGATGCTTTCGAGGCTGTCGATGGTGGGCACATTCTTCACAAAGCCCATGTTCTCGTGCCAGGAGTTGTTTTCTGTGTCTTTCCAGACAACAGTCTTCTTCTTGGTTTTCTTATCAATGGTTGCTTCAGGGACGGCTGCCATAAAAAAAGCATCGCATTTTGCCAGGAACTTGACGTCCTGTTTCTGTTTCTGTTTCTGCGTCGGCATAGGCTTTGCCTGATACCAAGTTGTTTGCGCCTGTATAGACAGACAGGCGATAGTCAAGAGACTATAGGTTAGAATACATTTCATAATCATATTTTCCTTGTTTTGTTGTTAATACTCTTTATATGCATGAGCTCATCGCGATATTCTTGATAACAGGTAGACGACTCTTTGGTGCCCAATGGTGCGTGGGTGCAGTAGAGCAGAATCTTTCCATTTACACGCTCGGCAATCCAACGGTAGTGCAACTGCTTCCGCATATCCTTCAGTTCGAAGAAGAACTGCTGGTGAGAGAAACTCAACAGATAGCCGGGTGTCTCGTCGCTATACCAGCAGGCGGCTTGCAGTAATCTGCTGAAAACGTCTATTTCCTTTGTGTCAGGGAAGACGTAAACGGCGCTGACGACGTTGCTGTCGTTCTGGGCGGAGCACTTCAACTCACCTTCCTTCACCTTGTAATAATTGGCAAACTTGGTGATGAATTCGTCCACACGGGCTGGATTCTGATAGGGCACTGTATCTGTCTTAGTTTCGTTCGATGCGTAATGCAGGTTCGGATCGTCTGCAGAGGTGTAGGCAGGAACTTTTTCCTCCGTGGGTACCTCTTCTTCAATTGCGGCCTCCTTGTCGTTGACAGCAACTCGTTGTATTGCTGATGGCAACTCGTCGTTTTGCTGGTCGTAGCTCGTCGTTTTGCTAATAGAGGGCTGCTCCGTTGTCTCAGTATGTTGTGCTGTCAGACCTCCTGTCTCTCCCTCTTCTCCTGAGGGCATCAGCGTGACGCCTATGCCGATGAGGAGGAGTAGCGAGGCGGCTGCGGCTATCCAGCGCCAATGGCGGCGTGCTTTCCCTGCGACAGGATCGCTGGGCACGCGGGAAGGCGCGGCTTTCAGCTTCTCCTCCATCTTCGTCATGAAGTCGGCAGGCAGCTTGGGTGTCTCAGCATATTTCCTATGTAGCGCCTCGCGCAGGTCTGTATCTTTTATCTTGTTCATTAAACATTAATCATTAAACATGAAACATTCTTTTCAGCGCTGAATGAATCTTCAATTATTTAACTTGCGATAGAGTTTCTTTCTCGTCCTGTAAAGGCGGTTGGCCAGTGCTGCAGGTTCGATACCTGTGATATAGGTTATCTCTGCGAGCGGACGGTCTTCGAAGTAGTAGAGTGTCAGGAGCATTCGCTCGTCGTCTGGCAGTTCGTCAATCACCTCCATCAGTTGCTCTATCCTCTCTTCGCGCCCAGTGCTCAGTTCTGCCTCCAGCTCCTCGTCGCTGATGTCAGTATTGTCTTCCATCGCTACAATCACAGGCCGTCGTCGTCTCAGATGGTCAAGTGTCAGCCGGTAGGCGATGCGGCAGAGCCAGGTGGAGAGCGAAGCCTTGTGAGGGGCGTAGCTGTCGATATGACTGAAGGCCCGCAGGAAGGTGTCCTGTGTCAGCTCCTGGGCGTCCATCATGTCGGGCACCTGTCTCGCTATCATGGCGAAGACACGCTCGGCATAGCGACTGACCATCTCTGTCTGTCCCTCGCGCCGTCCTTGCCTGACGGCCTCTACAAGTTCTGTCTCTGTCAGAGCACTCATCTTTTTGTCTATCTCTATTTGTTATACGACAGTTTTAGGAAAATATCTCGCACTTTCGCGATTTTTTTTTCAAAAAAAGTTTAATTGTACCTTTTAATGGTTTTGTTTTGTCAAAATTAATACAATAATCCGTACCCTCCAAATAAATTGAGGGTAGTTAAGTGAAATTGTTCTGTTTTTAAGTTTTATTATTAAATTTTGCGGGAATGCATTTTTTTGCTTACCTTTGCAAACTGAATAGAATAAGGTATAGAGGAAATAATGAGAATCATAAAATTAGCTATCATACTATTATGCGGAATCTGTCTGCAGATGGGTGCGTCTACCATCGACTCCCTGCGCCAGGTTGTTCCCACGCTGAAAGGCAATGAGCGTTCTAAGGCCTATATGAAACTCTCGCAACTGCTCAGTAGCGAAGATAATCCGCAGGCAGCCCTCGACTGCCTGGATGAATGGATTGCTTTCGAGCAGGGTGAGCATAATATCGAAGGCGAGGGAAAAGCCCGCTGGAGCAAGGTGGCCGTACTGACCAACTGTGCCATGGACTCCATGCTGCTGAAGGAGGCTCCTGAGCAGATGGCGTGGTTTAAGAAACACCGTCAGTGGAACCGTTATTATGATACGTGGGACAGTAAGGCCTGCGTCTATATGTATTCCTCACGTATCCAGACGGCCCTGCGCGAAGCCCAGGATATGTTGGCCGATGCCCAGAAGAATGATGACAACTTCGGTAAGGCTGCTGCCTATCAGTTGATGGGTGTGGTCTATGAGAGCATGGGTCAGTATGACCAGGCTATCGATGTGTTTCGTGAGTGTATCAAACAGCTGAAACAGCGCGAGAGCGAGGTGGAGGCCTTCACGACGGTATTCGACTACCTTTGTCAGACGCTTGACGAGAGTCACCGCTATACTGAGGAGCTCGATGTTGCCAACGAGTGGGAACAGGGCATCTTGCGTCGCTTGCAGCGTAAGGGGGCATTCCCAGAACTGCATTTTCCCACCTATATCGCCTGTCGTTGTAATAAGGCTTCGGCCCTTGCCGGACTGAACCGAATTGAGGAAGCTGAACAGGAGATATGCAAGGCGGAGGAGATGCAGAAGGCTTGTGGTACGCCTCTGGGACAATACCGTATATATTACGTACGTGTGCACTATGCCCTTGCTGCCAAGCAGGCAGAGCAGGTGCTGGCCTATTGCGACAGTCTGGAGGCGCTCGACCTGAATGCTGGTGGCGATGTGGCCGCTTTCCGTGGTGAGGCCTATCTGCAGATGGGACGGATGGATGAGGCTGCCAAGACCTTCCGCGACCTCTATTATCAGAAGGACTCAGTGTTTAACCGCGAGATGCGTATCCAGTTGGACGAGCTGAACACGCTCTATAAGGTTGACGAACTGAAGATGCAGACCCAGTTGGAGCGTTCGCGCTTCCTCATCGGTATGGCTGTCGTACTGGTCGTAGCCCTTCTGCTGGCGATGTATCTCAGACATGTGGCAGCAGCAAAGTTGCGCCGTGAGCATGCCTTGCTGAAGGTGGCCAACGCCCGTGCAGAGGAGTCTTCGAAGATGAAGACCAACTTCATCCAGCAGATCTCGCACGAGATACGCACGCCGCTGAATGTGCTATCCGGCTTTACGCAGATTATCACGGCACCGGATGTGAAACTTGATGAGGCCACGAAGAATGATATCAATACACGTATCATCGAGAGTACGGACCGTATCACAGGACTGGTCAACAAGATGCTGGAACTGAGTGATGCCAACAGTACGGCTGTGATCGAGAGCCATGATGATGTGTCGGCTCCGCAGATAGCATCGCAGGCCGCAGAAGAGGCACGTATGCAACAGGATCGTCATATCACCTTCGAGATGCAGGTGGCACCCGATGTGGAATCTGCTATGCTGCACACGAATATGCGTCAGGCTTCACGTGCCCTGATGCTCCTGCTGGATAATGCACGTAAGTTCACCAAGCAGGGCAGCGTCAGGCTGATACTGGAGAAGACGGACAAGATGATGCGCTTCGTGGTGGAGGATACGGGTATCGGTGTACCCGCTGCTGAGGCCGAGCATATCTTTGAGGAGTTCGTGCAGTTGGACAACTACTATGATGGTACGGGTATCGGTCTGACGGTGGCTCGTTCTATTGCCCGCCGACTGGGTGGCGATGTGGAACTGGATACCACTTACCAGCCGGGTGCCCGCTTCGTGATGACACTTCCTTTGTAACATAAAAGTGAAATACCTATGAAAAAGAACCTTTGTATCCTGCTATTGACAGTGGGTGCCTTGATAGGCTGCTCTACAGGTCAGCATGTTGCCAGACAGCAGCATCAGAAAAGTATCGTGGTGCTCTACGAGAATGATGTGCACGGACAGATTGACGGTTATCCCAAACTGGCCGGTCTGCGTGATGCCATCAGTCAGAGTGATACGGCTTGGACGGCTGTGGTGAGCTGTGGCGACTATCTCTCGGGTGGTGTGGCCTGCTCGCTAAGGAAGGGTGAGTATATCGTGACGCTGATGAACAGCGTGGGCTATGATGCCGTGACGCTGGGTAATCATGAGTACGACTTCGGTATGCCGCGCCTCATGGAACTGCTGCCAGGGCTAAATACGTCGGCTGTCTGTGTGAACCTCTACGACTATCAGGGTACAGAACCGCTGATGGCGCCTTATGTCATCAGGCAGTATGGCAGTCAGCGCGTGGCTTTCGTGGGTGTCAGTACGCCTGAGTCGATGGATGCTGAGGCTTACTCTTTCTTTGACGACAAGGGTCGCCAGTTGTACGACCTGCATACAAAGGAGACCTATCAGATGGTGCAGCAGGCTGCCGACAAGGCACGCAAGGAGGGAGCCGATTATGTCATCGTGCTGGCCCATCTGGGAGAACTGGAGTCTGATACGGGTGTGGACTCCTACGGACTGGCTGCTGCGACGCGCGGCATCGATGCGGTGCTCGACGGACATACACATCACACCTATGCCAGAACGGATATCACCAATCTGGATGGCAAGAAGGTGCCAGTCAGTTCTACAGGAACGCAGTTTGCTAATTTCGGCAAACTGGTTATCAAGGATGGTAAGGTATATACCACCCTCGTGCCTGCTGCTGAGAATACCTATACGAGCGTGAAGGTGGCTGCTACGCTGGCTGATGTGAAGGCACAAATTAGTGAGCAAACTTCAAGACGGTTGTGCAAGTCGGACTTTGAACTGACCATCAATGATGCCAGTGGTAAACGACTGGTGCGCAGCGGTGAGACGAATCTTGGCGACCTCGTGACGGATGCATACCGTAAGGCTGTGCAGGCTGAGATAGGTCTGACCAATGGTGGCGGACTGCGCAACAGCATCAAGGCTGGAGTGATTACTTATGGTGATGTGCTCAATACGTTACCCTTCGAGAATTATGTCATCAAGATGGAGGCTACTGGTCAGCAGATTATGACGATGCTCGAGAAATGTACCTCACAACTGCCCGCCGAAGAGGGTAACTTCCCACATGTGTCGGGCATGCGCTTCACCGTGCATAGCAAGAGTCACAGGGTGACGGATGTAGAGGTGCTCGACCCAGCGAGCAATACTTATAAGCCTCTTGACCTGCAGCGTCGCTATACCATAGGCACTATAGACTATACGCTGAAGGGTGGCATGATGAACAATTGTCCTCAGTTGCCCGTAACAGCTCAACTGTATGCCGAATGTGTGGCTGATTATCTGAGTACCTTTGCCAACGGTATGGTGGATGCCGCCTATGCCAGGTCGCAGGGGCGCATCACGTTCGTTGAAGATTAAGAAGAAAGAAAAATGCCGCTAGCGACGGACCACCTTTTTGGTCTGGCCGTTAGCGTATTTGATGATATACATTCCTGTTCCCATTGCTCCCTGAGGAATCTGACGTCCGCTCAGATCGTAAACCTCCTTGATTTGAGGTTTTAGGTTTGAGGTTTGGGATTGAATGGCTGTCTGACTATTGTTGCCTCCCATGAAGTCAAAAGATACCAGTCCGTTGTCCACACGGATATTCGTAATGGGTTTCGACATCAGTTTGGTGCCGTCCTGTGCCGCATGACGCAGTGTGGCAGCAGGGACTGAGTTATTAGTCAGCGAGTCTTTCTCTCCATAGGGATAGGCCCATCCGCTTTCCATAACGGTATAGTTCATGCCGTTGGCGGGAAAGATGCTGTAGTGGTTGTCTGTATACTTATTGGGATATTCGTATTTCCATAAATGTTCGTCATAGTCGATGTGGAAGATCACAAGTCCGCTGCCAGGCAGGTATCTGTCCCATCCTTGCTGCTGACGATTCTCCAGGATATAATACTCATTGGGATAGGCATCATTGCGTATCATGTAGGCCACAGGCTCATCGCCGAGGGCTGGCATATTGGTGATGTATGCAGGCTCTGTCAGTTCTTTCACGTCGAGCCATCCCAGTATCATGCGTTCGTGGGCAGAATAGTTGGGCGGGCAATAGCCGTTATAGTTGTAATTGCCATGATCCATAATGTCCCAGTTGCCAACGATCTGTAGGTTGTTAAAGTAGAAATCAGGGAGTGTCATGCAGTGCCCGAATTCGTGGCAGAATGTGCCGAAGGTCGCACAGGTATTACCTATCTCAGGTATAAATCCATAATTATCTATTTTGTAGTTCTTGTCGCTACTATTCACGACGACAGGATCGTGTTCGTATATGGAGAGTGCTGCCTGGTGAGCCCAGATGGTGTTCTTGTCGCCGCCATCGTTCTGTCCCATGCCGGCATAGATTACCAATACTTGGTCTATGTAGCCATCATCATCCCAGTCGTAGGGTGCCCAGTCTGTCACTGTATTTTTCAAGGAGTCGGCCAGTGCCTCAAATAGCATGGAGGCATTCTCGTCATCGGTAGCAGTACTGTGATAGACGGCATGCTCTTTGTTCACTTTAAAGGCATACAGGTCGAACTGCAAGTTGAACTTGCCGTAGCTCTGGTTGTAGAAATAATCGTGTACAGACCCCTGATAGTTGCCCTCGTGATAGTTGGGCTGATTGAGAATCTGGTTCCATAGCATAAGGGGATCCTCACTCTCAAAGTCCAGGTCGCTAAAAGAGGAAAGGACTACCAGCTGACGTTTATCACCAATATATGATTTGGCGCGTTTTGCCGCTGCAGCGCGCTTACTGCTGATGCTACGTGGTAGCATGTGGCGGCGAGGATGTTCATAAGAAAATGCTGTCAGCGAACTCACTAAGAGCAGCGCTGACAGCAAGTATTTTACTGTGTTTATGCCCATTTACTCAGGTCTTGTTCTGCAATAAACTTCATGTTGTTCAGGATGATGACCTCACGTGCCTTCTCACGGTTGTCGGTACGGAATACGAGGATTCCCTTGCCGCGCAGCAGGAAGGTGTACATATAGGCAATGCTGATGCCTGCATCGCTGAATATCTTCACGGCGTCGGCAGCACGTCCTGGTTCGTCGTCGAGTTCCAATGCAAGTACATCGCTCAGGGCCACGGCGACACCAGATTTCTTCAGCTCATCGTAGGCACGCAGAGGTTCGCTGCAGATGAGTCGATAGATACCATACTCTGCCGTGTCGGCAATGGTAGAGGCAATAATCTGAATTTTAGCCTCTTTCAGTACTTCAAGAACCTTGATCAGGGTGCCTGAGCGGTTCTCGATAAAGATGGATAATTGATGAATTGTCATAATATATAGATTTTTATTGATAAACTTTTCTCTTGTCAACCACACGCACGGCCTTGCCTTCGCTTACGGGCAGTGTGCCGCGGGGTACGAGTTTTACGCGGGGCGTGAGCAGGATCTCGTCTTTCAGGGCGCGAGTGATGTCCTTACTGAGCTGTTGCAGACGGTTGTAGTCGTCGGTAAACATCTCGGCCAGTTCCACCTCAACAGTCATGTTGTCGTTGTCCTCATCGGTGGTCAGGGTAATCAGGTAGTTGTTGCCCAGTTCCTTGAACTGCATCAGGATTTTCTCAATCTGGATGGGGAAGATGTTGACGCCGCGCAGCACCATCATATCGTCTGAGCGACCGCGCATACGATCCAGACGTACGTGATTACGTCCGCAGGGACAACTGCGTCCCAATACGCGGGTGAGGTCGCGGGTGCGGTAGCGCAGCAGCGGCATGGCCTCACGACACAGCGTGGTGAGCACCAGTTCGCCAATCTCGCCATCGGGCACTGGCTCCAATGTCTCTGGATCTACGATTTCTACGATATAGTAGTCCTCCCAGAAATGCAGACCATTCTGCTCAGGGCACTCGAAACCTACGCCAGGACCGCACATCTCACTCATGCCGAATGAGTTGTAGGCCTTGACACCCATCATATCCTCGATACGCTTGCGCTGTTCCTCAGAGTGGGGCTCTGCGCCGATAGCCAGCACCTTCAGTTTGGTGTCACGACGTGGGTCAACACCCTGTTCCTGCATCACCTCGTAGAGACGGGTAACATAAGAGGGAACAGCGTGGATGGCTGTAGTGCCAAAGTCCTTGATAAACTTTATCTGGCGCAGCGAGTTACCTGCTGCTGCAGGTACGGTGAGCATACCCAACTTCTCAGCGCCGTACTGGAAGCCCAGTCCGCCAGTGAACATGCCGTAGCCAGATGAGTTCTGGAATACGTCGTCAGGACGCAGTCCCACCATCCACAGGTTACGTGCCACCTGGTTGGCCCATTCGTCAAGGTCTTTCTTCGTGTGCAGGATAACGGTGGGGTTACCTGTGGTGCCTGATGACGAGTGCAGACGCACGCAGTCTCTCATAGGTACGCAGCACATGCCGAAAGGATAGGTCTCGCGCAGGTCTTGCTTTGTAGTAAAGGGCAACTTGCGCACGTCGGCCAATGTCTGGATGTCGTCGGGTGTAATACCTGCTTCTTTGAATTTCTTTTGGTAGAACTCGTTGTTCATGCAGTGGCGAACAGTCTCCTTGAGTCGCTCCAGCTGGAACGCCTCAATCTGTTCGCGACTCATGGTCTCGCGTTCAGGATTAAAAAAAGGACTCTCCCCCGGCCCCTCCCTGTGAGGGAGGGGAGTAGATACTTTTGTCGTTAGGTCGTTTTCTTGTTTCATCTAGTAATTATTTGAAATAGTTTCTTATCTGTTCTGTGACATATTCTGTCTCATAAATCACTTCCTCATTTGTAAACCGAATAACATGGTAGCCCATTTGCTCCAGATCTTCTTCTCTTAGCCTGTCGTCTATCTGTTGACGAGGTTCTGAATGATAACCGCCATCAATCTCAATAATGAGTCCTTCTTGTCGTGAGACGAAGTCCACTATATAGTCTCCGATGACGTGCTGACGCAGGAATTTGATTCCTAATCTGTTATTCCGTAAGCAATCCCATAGAATAGTTTCTGCAGGGGTTGGATTCTTCCTGTTTTCGCGTGCATGCGCTTTAAGCACTCCATAACTGTTAGGAATAGCAGTTTTGTAACTCATTCTAAGCTTCAACTATCTACTCCCCTCCCTCACAGGGAGGGGCTGGGGGTGGGTCTACAGTTTTCTATTATCTATCACGTGGGCGCTCTTACCCTGACTGCGCTCAATGGTGCCTGGTGCTTTGAGCTGTACCTTGGCGGCGATGCTGAGCACGCTCTTTAATTTAGCGGCCAACTTCTTCTCCAGGGCATCAACAGCGGCAGGTGTGTCGAAGGTAGAGGTAAATACCTCCTGACGTAATTCAGCCTGAACAAGCAGCGTGTCGAGGTTCTTCTCACGATCCACAATCAGCATGTAGCGTGGAGCAAACTCAGGCAGCGACAGGATGACGCTCTCCACCTGTGATGGGAATACGTTGATACCGCGGATAATCAGCATATCGTCGCTTCGACCCTGGATGCGACCCATGCGTACGTTGGTACGACCGCAGTCGCAGGTGCCTGGTATCAGAGAGCAGAGGTCGCGTGTGCGATAGCGCAGCAACGGCATACCTTCTTTGGTCAGTGTGGTAAACACCAACTCGCCCGTCTGTCCCAAGGGTAGGGGCTCCAGTGTGGTGGGATTGATTATTTCCGGATAGAAATGGTCCTCATTGATGTGTGAACCATTCTGCATCTGGCACTCATAGCTCACGCTGGGACCCATAATCTCTGACAGACCATAGATGTTATAGCCTTTCAGTCCCAGTTTATTCTCAATCTCCTTGCGCATCTGCTCTGTCCATGGCTCAGCACCAAAAGCACCGATACGCAGTCGGATATCGTCTTTGCTGATGCCAATCTTCTCCATCGTCTCGGCCAGATAGAGGGCGTACGACGGGGTGCAGGCAATACCGGTGATGCCCAGGTCGCGAATCAGTTTCAGGTGTTTCTCTGTGTTACCCGTGCCGGCAGGGATGACGCTGGCTCCCAGATGTTCCACACCATAGTGGGCACCCAGTCCACCGGTAAACAGGCCATAGCCATAGGCCACAGAGAAAATGTCATCGCGCGACACGCCAAAGGCTGTCAGACAGCGAGCCATGGTCTCGCTCCATATACCGATATCCTTACGTGTATATCCCACGATAGTAGGCTTTCCTGTGGTGCCACTTGAGGCGTGGATACGGATTATCTCGCTCTGCGGGGCTGCCTGGAGACCAAAGGGATAGTTGTCGCGCAGGTCTTGCTTCGTGGTAAATGGCAACTTCTTGATGTCCTCGATGGTCTGGATGTCATCTGGACGAATGTCCATCTCTTGCAACTTATTGCGATAGAAAGGAACATTATGGTACACATACTCTACAATTTTGTGTAGGCGTTTGCCTTGCAGCGCGCTCATCTCGTCGCGGCTCATGCACTCTTTGTTAGGATTCCAAATCATGTCTATGTTTTTAGGTTTGTGTAGTGCAAAAGTACAACAAATAATGCTTTCAGCCAAAAAATCCTCTTGAAACTTTTTGCCTTTTCCCTGAATTGTATTATTTTTGCAACAAAATACTAAAAACGCTATGATAAACAAGCAACTTCTTCAGCCAGAGAGCATCGTGGTGATTGGCGGCTCCAATAATGTGCATAAACCTGGTGGCGCCGTAGTGCGTAATCTGTTGAGTGGTGGCTACGAGGGTACGCTGCGTGTAGTGAATCCCAAGGAGGACGAGGTGCAGGGTATCAAGGCCTTCCATGATGCGCAGGAATTGCCGCCAACGGACTTGGCTATCCTGGTGGTGGCCGCCAAGTATTGTCCTGACTACGTGGAACTGCTGGCCAAGGAGAAGCAGGTGCGTGCGTTCATTATTATATCTGCTGGATTTAGCGAGGAGACCCATGAGGGTGCTCTGCTTGAACAGCGCATTCTGGATATCTGTGACCAATATGGCTGTGCGCTGATAGGTCCCAACTGTATCGGACTGCTCACACGCTGGCATCACTCTGTCTTCACGCGTCCTATACCCAACCTCAATCCAAAGGGTGTTGACTTTATTTCGGGCTCTGGTGCCACGGCGGTGTTTATCCTTGAGAGTGCAGTGAGCAAGGGACTGCAGTTTAATAGCGTCTGGTCTATCGGTAACGGTAAGCAGAATGGTATCGAGACGGTGTTGGAATATATGGACGAGCATTTCGATGCCGAGCGCGACTCGCTGGTGAAGTTGCTGTATATTGAAAATATTGCCGATCCGGATAAATTGTTGTTTCACGCTACGTCGCTCATCAAGAAAGGGTGTCGTATTGCCGCTATCAAGGCCGGTTCATCGCAAGCCGGCAGTCGTGCGGCCAGCAGTCATACAGGTGCCATCGCCAGCAGCGACTCTGCCGTAGAGGCACTGTTCCGCAAGGCAGGTATCGTGCGCTGCTTTAGTCGTGAGGAACTCACTACGGTGGGGTGCATCCTCTGTCTTCCCCCTTTGCCTCAAAGAGAGGGCGGCCTGAACTTTGCCATCGTCACACATGCCGGTGGTCCTGGCGTGATGCTCACGGATGCGCTGTCGAAAGGTGGTATGAACGTACCGCCGCTTACGGGACCTGTGGCCGAAGAGCTGAAAGGAAAGTTGCTGCCTGGCAGTAGTGTGGCCAACCCGATTGATATCCTGGCTACAGGAACGGCCGAACATCTGGGTATTGCTATCGACTACTGTGAGCGGATGGATAATATCGATGCCATCATGGTGATTTTTGGCACGCCTGGGCTGGTGAAGATATTTGAGGTCTATGACGTCTTGCATAAAAAGATTCAAGAGTGTAAGAAACCTATTTTCCCCATTCTTCCAAGTGTGAGTACTGCAGGTCCTGAGGTTCAGGAATTCCTGAAACGCGGTCATGTGAACTTCTGTGACGAGGTGACGCTGGCCACGGCGCTGACGCAGATTATGAAAACGCCTGCTCCTGCTGAGCAGAATGTGGTGGTGAATGGCGTGGATGTGCCGCAAATTAGAAGGATTATCGACAGTATTCAGACCCACCCCCAACCCCTCCCTGAAGGGAGGGGAGAGGATAGCTCTTCTACAGAGAAAACTGACGACAAGACTATATATTCCCCTCCATCACAGGGAGGGGCAAAGGGGTGGGTCTCTCCTTCGATTGTTCACGACCTCCTTGCTGCTGCCGGCATCCCCACGGTGCCTGAGTTTGTAAGTGCTGACAAGGACGAGATAGTGGCCTTTGCCGAGAGGGTAGGCTACCCTGTAGTGGTAAAGGTGGTTGGTCCTGTGCATAAGAGTGATGTGGGGGGCGTGACGCTGAATATCCACTCCCAACAGGTGCTCTCGGCTGAGTTCGATCGTATGATGCAGATTCCTGATGCTACGGCGGTGATGGTGCAGAAGATGATTCGTGGTACCGAACTGTTTATTGGTGCGAAGTACGAGCCGCGCTTCGGACATGTTGTGCTCTGCGGACTGGGTGGTATCTTCGTGGAGGTGTTGAAGGATGTGTCGTCTGGTTTGGCACCGTTGTCTTACGAGGAGGCTTACTCCATGATTCGTTCCCTGCGTGGCTATAAGATACTGAAAGGTACGCGTGGACAGCGAGGCATCAACGAACGTAAGTATGCCGAGATTATCGTGCGTCTCTCTACGCTCCTGCGCTTTGCCACGGAGATCAAGGAGATGGACATCAATCCGCTCCTTGCTGATGGCGACGACATCATCGCTGTAGATGCCAGAATCTTGGTAGAAAAATAGCACTAACTTCCAAGTTTTTTGTCGATTATTTACATTTTCTACATATCTGGTTACATGGTTACAGCTGTAACCATGTAACCGCTAAAGTATGAAGATATGGTAAAATTCATAGTAATATGTTGACATTCAATATCTTGCATGCGTGTAATAGTATCCGTAATAGCAAAATGGTTACATGGTTACAGCTGTAACCATGTAACCGTTCTGTGTATAGTACTTGTAGCGTTTTATATTAGTTCTAGCAAGTGCCCGTATTAGTTCTCGCAGGGAAAAACCTAGGTGTAGCAGGGGAAGAAACGGCTGCTCTCCATCGTTTGCCTGCACCCAAACGGTTGTGCGCCCATACGCAAACAACTGTGCGCCTATACCCGTTTTAAATCGCAAAAAATATGAGTGATGCTCGTTATGCTCTCCTGAAAAAATCAAAGACCCCCTGATTACCATGTACCATGTAGATTTGTCTATGGTTATTTGCACAGATACAGTTTATTCTCGTCAAAGTCAAAGATGGCGGGCATCGTAAAGAACTTCAGTCCCAAGAAGCCACATTCTTCCAAGGACTTGAAGGTGGACACACCCACAGAGACATTCTCGTACATCCTCTTGCAGATGGTCAGCTCTTCAGCATAGACGCCCTGTGCTACCACCTTTCCCGTTCTTTTGTCGCGTGCATCCTTCAGGCTGATCTTTCCATCGCTGAAGAGGTTTTCTACGCTGGCATTGCATTTGTTGAGGAAAAGCAGCGAGGCATTTCCCATATCCGCAATGAATTTTCCTGTGATGGTTTTTTGATATCCACCAGCAGAAATGGTTAATGAGGTCGTGATATCTGGCATTCCAAACTGGTTGTAGGTCAGATTCCAATCCGAGGCTTCCCTTGTGAGTTTCTGTAGGGCATCCCTGCTGCAGACACTGAATTGAGACTTACCAAGGTCTATTTTGACGATAGAACTGTTGTCCTGAGGATGATGAAGCATCTGGATAGGTATCTTGAGCTCATTGTCATCACTGGTGATCTTCACAGGTCCTTCAAAGATAGCATCACCCATCCGCAGGCGTGCCTGAGCCGTATATTTCACATGACGCAATCCGCCAAGATACCTGATTTTCTCGTCAGACTCCTTCACCTCCATTTTCAGGGAGTCCTTATGGGCTTCATAGAATGCCTCACTCATCATCAGGCCTGGCACGCCACTCTCCAGCATTAACTTAGCCTTCGCCCCGTTCAGAGTCGTCTCACAATAGAAATGCCCATGTTCCAGGGTCAGATTGAACACTGCCTCCGTTTGAGCCATACAATATTGGCCCAGGAACAGGAAGAACAATAAGGTGTGATAAAAATGCTTCATCATGATTCCTTTCATTTAAGACTATATCACAGATGCTTCAACCTTTTTCTCCAATGCGTCCTTGATGTATGCATTGATGGATATACCAGCTTTTAACGCAAGCATGGCTATCTGACGATGAATGCTGGGAGATAGTCGCACATTCAATACACCTGTATAACTTTTGTCTGGCTCAATGCCCTCGTCTTCGCAATAGGTCAAATAATCGTCTACTGCCTCGTGAAAGGCAGTGGTCAACTCCTTAACGCTTTCACCTTCGAAGTTTACCAGTCCGTTAATTCCTTCAATCTTACCAAAGAATACTTGGTCCTTATCGCTGTAGTTCACCGAACCGATATACCCCTTGTACGTCATTGTATTCATATTGTCTCCTCCTATTATTTTTTTATTAAACCTGCTTCACGTAAATCATTCAGAACCTGTTTCATGGCATATTCTTTCATGATATTGCCAGGATGTGGTTTGTGTAACATGATGGGGCGCTTGTCGCCATTCTTGAATATCAGCCTAGAGCCGGACGTTCTCCCCTTATTGCTACGCTCGTAACCATAGCCCTCTAATAGACGTTGCATCTCATCGAACGTAAAATCTGAGGGCATTGCAAGAAACCTTTCGCGCAATTTTTCTTTAGTTCCCATGTCTATTGTTTCTCTTTTGCTTGCAAATGTAACTAAATATTAGTTACAATCCAAATTTATTCTTAGTTTTTTTTACTAAAAGGCTATTCTTTCTTTATATCCTCCAAACAATTTGCATTTTTTATTATGATAGTTTATTTATATTTTTGTAAAAAATAATTTGGATGTTTCAAAAGAAAGTCTTACCTTTGCGCCTGAAAAGATTGTTACAAACAGCTATGAAGAAAATTAAAATTGTTTTCCTGAGCATGGCCGCCTTGCTGATGGCGAGCTGTGCACCAAGGGTGGTAACGGATATGTACACCAGCGAATATGCTGCGTTGTCGCCAGATTCCGTACGCGTGTTCTTAATGAATGAAAAAGTGCCTGAGCAGACGCTGGCGATAGGTACGGTGAAAGTTGTTGACGGCGGACTGGCTGCAAAAGGTAGTTTCAAGCAGGTGCTCGACCTGGCTGTGAAGGCTACGGCAAAGAATGGCGGTAATGGTCTGGTCATCACCGAACATCGACAGCCGGATTTGCGTAGCACGATTCACCGTATATGGGGCACCATGCTGCGTATGCCAGAGACGGAGAGCGACACTAGTGTTGTAAAGGGCTCTCTTTACCATGCGCTTGCTCAGCCTGCGGATAACCAGTATGTGCAGACGTATCAGTCGCCTTTCGAGGAAATCAAGAAGAGAAATGAGAATGCACCACGCAATATCCTGCGTTTCAGCGTAGGACCTTCATGGCTGATTTCGGATTTCCAGGTTGGTGAGAGAGTTTATAAGTCGAAGTGCGGCATAGATGTGTCGGTGGATTATGACCACGTGTGGACGTCGGGCCTCGGCCTCGGTGTCAACTACCTGCACAACTATACGTCGTTTGAGGAAGGTTTTGATCAGCGTTTGGACTATATAGGTCCCAGTCTGGTGTTGGCATTGCCTTCTGACAAGTGGCGTTGGGATATGGCTCTTGGCTTTGGCTACTGCAGATATTCGGAGTCTGTGGGCAACCTGTCTGTTTCTGAGAGTCACGTGGCACCGCTGATGCGCATGGGCCTGGAATACAAGGTGAGTGATCAGATAGCACTGGGCGCACAGATGAATATGATTACCGTGAAACTGGATAAGCCCGAAGGCTTCGAGCTGAAGGATAATGAGTTTTATGGCATCAAGCGCTTCGGCATCCAGGTGGGTATGCGCTATTACTTCTAATGGAAATAAATAATAAAGGTGCCTTGCGGGGCACCTTTATTATTTTTCTTTATTCGTCATAGGAAACTTGCTTGCGTAGCAGGTTCACCTGCGTGACGTTGATATAGTAACCATTGACGAAAGCACCATATTTTCTGAGTTTCTCGACGTCCTTTGCCGTGAGGCGGATTCTGTAGGAGGTGGCTGTGCTGCTCACGCTGGCACATCCCCATTCGTTGAGCTCGGAGTCATTGCCCTCAAGCGTCTCATCAGTGGTGTTGTAGATGGTCTTGAACACCCAGTACTTGGTTTCCGGGTCGTCCTTGTTGACCTCGAAGATAAACTCAAGCTTGTCGCCCTCGTTGGCTGAGGCGAAGTTCTCTGGCTTGAGCACAAAGCCGCCAGTCCAGTTCTCAAAGGCACATTCGCCCTTCCAGATACGGGTGGAAACCCACTTGGTGTTGTTGCCAGGCGTCAGATAGACATTGCTGATCCTGATGTTGCACGAGTCGTGCGGCTGAAGCACAATCTCATTCACTGACGTAACATCCTGTCCGTCGAAATAGCAGGTCAGCGAGGTAAGACCAGGTTTGCCGACGGTCTTGAACTTATTGGCCACCACCACCTGTACAGGTACAGGGAGCGGGTCGATGAACTCGAAGGTGACCGACTCATAGCCAGACAGGTCGGAGGGCATGTTCTGCTCAAGGAAATTGCCCACCAGGCCTCCCCAGGGGACACCCTTGTAGATGATGTTTTCGTTTTCGTCGAGGCCACATTCCTCGTAGATGTTCCATGTGCTACCAAACTTCAACGTAACGTCGTTGGCATCAACATGTCTGCTTTCCTCTCCACAGGCAAGGAGGAACAGCGCTGCTGATAGGAAAAGAATTAGTTTTTTCATCGTGGATTGTTTTCGGCAAAGATTGCCATTCGCTCTTCCAGTTGGTCGTACTGGTGATCCTCAATAAATGAGGTGCAGACACGCAGACCCTCCTGATGAGAGCCTGTGGTGATGAGACAGATGGCAGAAACGCCGTAGTACATCAGCTCGCGAGCCAACTCGCCGCTGGTCATGCCTGGATAGCCAATGGTGAAATAGAAACCGTCGGCAATAGGCTTATCGAGGTCTTTGTCGTAGACAATATAGAAATTGTGGCGACAGAAGATTTCCTTGAGTTTATGTGCACGCTCGCCATACACCTTGATATCGTCGCGGAAACGGTACTCACCGTCGCAGGCAGCACGGAACAGGGCTGCCAGAGCGTATTGGGCCGAGTGGCTGGTGCCTGATGAGAGGGCGTAGAGCATGCGGGTAGAGAAAACCAGTCCAAAGGGCAGCCCCTCATAGCGATTGGCCAGGTCGGGGAAGTGGCGATGGAACAGCTTGTCGCTGATGCACACCACGCCGATACGCTCGCCGGCATACGAGAAAGCTTTGGAGCCAGAGATAAGCAACATATAGTTGTCGGTATAATGGGCCACAGAAGGCTGATAGGGGGCTTGGAATGGTGTGGAGAGGTCCTGGCGGAAGTCCATGGCGAAATAAGCGAGGTCTTCCATCACGATGGCGTCATACTTTGTGGCCAGTGTGCCGATGGTCTGCAGCTCCTGCTCTGTCAAGCAGATCCAGGCAGGATTGTTGGGATTGCTATAAACGATAGCGCAGATCTTTCCCGTAGAGAGATATGACTCCAGTTTGGCACCCAACTTGTCGCCACGGAAGTCGTACACGTCAAAGGTCTCGTATTTCACGCCCTGCACCTGCAGCTGCATTTTCTGAACAGGGAAACCTGGGTCAATAAACAATACGGTGTCCTTGCCCTTGGTAGCCTGCGAACAGGTGAGGAAAGAGGCAAAGGTGCCCTGCATAGAGCCGCAAACGGGTACGCACCCCTCGGGGGCAATGTCCACATTAATGAAAGCCTTGACAAAACGAGAGGCCTGCTTCTTCAGTTCGGGGTAGCCCTGGATATCGGGGTAGGAGTGGGCTATGCCATCCTGCAAAGCCTTGATCTGAGCATCCACGCCCACCTTTGCGGCAGGCAGACCGGGGATACCCATCTCCATCTTGATATATTCCACGCCGCTCTCCTTCTCGGCTTTGGCAGCTACCTGTTTTACTTCACGAATGGTAGCCTTGGCAAAATCCTTGATGCCGAGGCTCTCTACGAGAGTGTCTACGATTTCTTTCTTAATCGGTGTCGGTTTCATTGTCTTGTCGTTTTAAGTTTCCCTTTATAGTAAAAAAAGGATAGGTCGTTTGTGTACCTATCCTTTCCTGAACTTACGTTTATCCTGAGCCTCTTGTCGGATTCGAACCAACGACCCCGAGATTACAAATCACGTGCTCTGGCCAACTGAGCTAAAGAGGCGGGTGGGCAGCGGTCTGCATCGCGTCGCTACGACCAAGTACCCTTGCTACGTTCCCATCCTGGGGGATTCCGAGGGAGCTGACCGTACAGGACTGCCCGTGTTTTGCGGGTGCAAAGGTACGAAAAAAAGTGAAGAGTGAAGAGTGAAGAGTGAAGAATTTGCTTTCGCCTTGGAAATTTTAACTATTTTTTAAGACAATGCCCTCGTTATGTGCAAGAAAATGCGTACTTTTGCACCGTCATACATTATTATATAACAAAAAGAAAAGACGTGACTGCACCAGAATATAAACAGTTGAAAGCCTTTGCCCGCGTTGACGGAGCATTGCTGGCCGTGCTGATGATTACTTGTTTTGCCTGTTATGTTGCAGGTCTTACCTCCCCACTGTATGGATTCCTGTCGATTGTCGCCATTGTGCTGATGCCTTTCTTTGCGGGCATCCGCCTGAAGCGCTTCCGCGACACAGGACTGGAGGGTAGTATCTCGTTTATGCGCGGCTGGGCTTATATCTGCCTGATGTTCTTCTACGGCGGACTGATATTCGCCCTGGCTCAGTATGCCTATATGGCCTATATGGACAAGGGCTATCTGGTGATGACGATTACCAATATACTGGCTTTGCCGGAGAATGCTGAGGTCATCAAGCAGTTGGGTATGGCCGATCAGGTGAGCGAGAGTATCCACATGCTTCAGGCTATGCGCCCCATTGACTTCGCGCTGAACATGCTCACAACGATTATCATGGGTGGCATCATGCTGGGACTGCCCATCGCGGCTATCATGAAAAAGGTGAAAGTGGAAAATTAAAGGATTGAAATCAATATAAGACAATGGATATATCAGTAGTAATACCTCTGTATAACGAGGAAGAGTCGATTCCCGAACTCTATGCTTGGATTGAACGTGTGATGAACGAGCACAACTTCTCGTATGAAGTGATTTTTATCAGCGATGGCAGTACAGACCGCTCGTGGGATATCATCACCGAACTGAAAGAGAAATCTGCTCATGTGAAAGGTATCAAGTTCCGTCGTAACTATGGTAAGAGTCCTGCGCTCTATTGCGGCTTTGAAGAGGCCGAGGGTGATGTGGTGATTACGATGGATGCTGACCTGCAGGATTCGCCCGACGAGATTCCTGAGCTCTATCGCATGATTACGGAGGAGAGATACGACGTTGTAAGTGGTTACAAGCAGAAGCGCTATGACCCCCTGTCAAAGACGTTGCCTACAAAGCTCTTCAATGCTACGGCTCGTGCTGTGAGCGGTATCAAGAACCTGCACGACTTTAACTGCGGACTGAAGGCTTATCGCCATGACGTGGTGAAGAATATTGAGGTCTATGGCGAGATGCACCGCTATATGCCTTACCTGGCTAAGAATGCTGGTTTCGACAAGATTGCCGAGAAGGTGGTTCACCATCAGGCTCGTAAATACGGTGAGTCGAAGTTCATGGGCTGGAACCGTTTTGTGAATGGCTACCTGGATCTGCTCACGCTGTGGTTCCTGAGCACCTTTGGCAAGAAACCTATGCACGTATTCGGTTTCCTGGGCACCATCATGTTCCTGATTGGTTTCTGTGCAGCCTTCATCCTGGGTGTAGGAAAGGTGCTGGGCATGCTCTATATCACAGACTCAGCTTTCTTCTACCTCTCGCTGACCATGATGATGATGGGTACGCAGTTCTTCCTGGCTGGCTTCCTGGGCGACCTGATTAGTCGTACGTCGAATGTGCGCAACGAGTATCAAATAGAAAAGAAGATATGAGGTATTTCTGCCTTTCAGCCTTCCTGCTTTTCCTTGCGGCTTGCTCCACCATCGACTGTCCTGTACAGAACAAGGTGGCGGTGAACTATGCTGTGAAGACCATCGTAGGGGGCGTTGAGGTGAACGACACGCTGAAGGATACGCTGTATGTGTGGTCCACACGCAGCGATGGCGATGATACGCTGATTTTCAACAGTGGCATTGATATCAGCTCGTTCTCCCTGCCTGTCAGTTATACCCATCCAGAGGATAAACTCGTGTTCTGCCTGGTAGATACGAATAAGGTGGCTAAGATAGACACCGTGTGGATTAAGAAAGAGGATACACCGCATTTCGAGTCGGTTGACTGCAGTGCGCATTTCTTCCACACGCTGACAGCCGTACGTAGCACTCACGAGGCGATTGACACGATTTTCATCAATAATCCGAAAGTAAACTATGACCCGTCTCTCGACCATATTCACATCCACTTCAAGAAGTAAGCGGTGGCTTGTTGTCATCCTGGCGCTCCACTTGTCGCTTCTTTCATCTTCCGCTCAGGGATTCCTGAAACTTGAGCGCGACACGGTGCCGTTCTTCCGTGGCTTTGCTGTATCGGCAGATCTCGTGGGACTGGCGCAGATGCAGTTGGGCGACTATGGCCAGTATGAGGCTGCGCTGCGTGTGAACCTGCACGACCAGTATTTCCCCATCCTGGAGGTGGGCGTAGGAAGGGCAAACCATGAGGACGATGAGGTGACGGGTATCACGTATAAGACCAGTGCCCCTTATTTCCGTTTGGGTGTTGACTTCAACATCATGAAGAATAAACATGCGCCCAACCGTATCTATGCAGGCTTGCGTTATGGCTATACCAGTTATAAGGTGGATATCAGTCGGAAGCCTTTCCCCGACCCTGTGTGGAAATGGGATACATCGTATGGTGTGACCGACGAACAGTGTTCGCAGCACTGGGCAGAACTGGTCTTTGGCGTAGATGCGAAGATTGCCGGTCCTTTGCATCTGGGATGGACAGCCCGCTATCGTAACCGTCTGAGCCATAACGACGGACAGATGGGGAATACGTGGTATGTACCTGGATATGGCATTCAGGATTCATCGACGCTGGGTGTCACGTTTAATTTTATCATAGATATTTAGTTCATAGTTGATGAGACGTTTACTTTTTATTGCTTGCAGTTTGCTGTTGCTCGTTTCCTGTGCCCAGAAGGAGTATAGGCAGAATACCAATTTTGTGTTTGGTACTATCTATAATATCACGTATCAGAGTGATAGGGACCTGCAACAGGAGATAGAGGCCGAACTGATGAAGGTGGATGGTGAGTTCTCGATGTTCAACCCTCAGAGTACCGTAGCACGTATCAATAGCGGCGACTCTACCGTGGAGCGCAGCGAGATGTTCAACGAGATATATCAGTTGGCACAGACGGTCAGCAAAGAGACGGATGGTGCCTTTGATATCACCGTGGCACCGCTGGTGAATGCGTGGGGCTTTGGTTTCAAGCATGAGCAGTTGCCTACACCCGAGCAGGTGGATAGTCTCTTGCAGTTGCGCAACCAGATGGACTTCAGCGCTATCGCGAAGGGCTATGGCTGCGATGTGGTGGCTCGTCTGCTGGAGTCTCACGGCATCCATAATTATATGGTGGAGATTGGCGGTGAGGTCGTGGTAAGTGGTAAGAACGCGAAGGGGGATGACTGGCATATAGGCATCACCAAGCCTACAGAAGACTCGCTGAACGTGGAGGGTGAGATGCAGACGGTGCTGAGTATTACCGACCATGCCATGGCTACCAGTGGCAACTATCGTAACTTCTACTATCAGGGCGGACGGAAATATGCTCATACCATTGATCCCCGTACGGGCTATCCTGTACAACATAGTTTGCTGTCGGCTACGGTCTTAGCCGAGAATTGTGCCACAGCCGATGCTTATGCCACCTCGTTTATGGTGCTTGGCGTAGAAGGTGCCAAGGCCGTTCTAGCCCGTCACCCTGAGCTGATGGCTTATCTCATCTATACCGACGAGAAGGGCCAGCTGACTACCTGGGCATCGCCAGCCCTCTCAGATTTTCAATAAATCTGTTCATCTGTAAATGTGTTAATATGTTACTGTGTCTTTAAAAAAGATACTCTGTCTTTAAAAACGTTCCTATGTCTGACTTCCGGTTATACGACAGTTTATTGCGTTTCCCTCTGTTCCAGGGCCTGAGTCGTGCGGAGTTACTCCTGTTGGCCGGACAGACGAAATTCGGTTTCCTGAAACTAGAGGCAGGACAGACGGTCGTACGCGAGGGTGATGCGTGTCAGCAGCTTTTCTTCCTGATTAGTGGCAATCTGTCTGTCACCACCGTGAATGATGATCGTCGCTATAGCGTCATTGAACAGTTGGCTGCTCCCTGGCTCCTGCAGCCCGAGAGTATCTTTGGTGCTCATCCGCAGTATCAGAGTAGTGTGACGACGCTGACGGAGAGTCATTTCATTACGCTCACCAAGGATGAGGTGCTCCGATTACTCGATGACTTCCTGATTATCCGTCTGAACCTGCTGAATCTGTTGGCCACGCAGTCGCAACGCCGTGGTCGCTGGCCTTGGCGTAAGGCTCCTGCCGATTTGCGTCAGCGCATCATCCGGTTCTTCCTGGATCATAGTGTCTATCCTGCAGGTCCCAAGACATTCCGTATCCTGATGAACCAGTTGGCCCAGGAGGTGAATGACAGTCGTCTGGATGTGTCGCAGGTGCTGAATGCCATGCAGGATGAGAGTCTCCTCCGCCTGCGTCGTGGCATCATCGAGATACCCTCCCTGGAACACCTCTTAATGTAGTATCACTTCTCAAAGTGCTGATAGTCTTTCGTGCTGCGCCAATTGCCGCCCCACGAAAAACCATGTTCGATGAAAAGTCGGTAGCAGAGGTCGCCCTTTTCGAGCTTATAAGGGTATTTGCTCTTCCTGTTCGTATATTTCCTTCCGGCCTTGGGCTGTACCCATGTGCTCCCGTCCTTGCGCGTCTTCACGCAGGGATTCTGCAGGGGATTGATATCGATAGCCAGCCCCTGTGCATGCTTCGACAGATGTTTGCTGCCTGTGACGACGCGGTAACAGAAACATGAGGTGTTGTTGGCTGTCATCGAACGTTCATCATTGGCGTCGTAGTCGTCAACGAGTGTCATCCGTTCAATAGGGTAGTGGGCTTCGTACAGCTTCTGGAAGATATCCAGCAGGTCGGCAGCAATCTTACGGTTGCACACCAGTTCTCCCTTGTGTACCTTCCCGTCGGCATCATAGTGTAATACCTGCAGGTATCTCAGGTCGCTGCGTTTGATGGTGCATCCTTTGGGATACGACTTCCCCTGCATCCGTGCAAACACGGCGTTGCTGAGCGTGTCAGCGGAGAAACCCTTTGTCTGGGCCATCATCTCAAGACTCAGGCAGCATATCAGTAATATAAGGTATATCTTCTTCATGGTTGCAAAATTACGTAATATCTCCTGAAAAGCCAAATCATTTTAGGCATTATAGGGATTTTCCCCAGCGAAATAGGGAAACACCCCCTGAGGTTTAGGGACATCCTTTTGCGCCGTTATGGGAAAAGCCGTATCTTTGCACCAGAATCAGTCGAGATTCTATAGGTTTGTTTTTTAGGTTATTGTTTGCTTTAAGTACAATAAGGGCACAACCGATGCGATATCGGATGTGCCCTATTCTTTTATGTATGCGGATCTTTTACTTCTGAATGAACTTCACCGTCTTGACGCGGCCCTGAGCATCGGTATAGCGGGCAATGTAGCAGTTGCCACGCTGTGGCGTGATGACAGGCTGACCAGCCAGGTTATAGAGTGAAATCTGAGAGCCGTGAGCTGAGATCTGGGCTATGTCGATGCCAGTAACGTCGCCCTGCTCTACAGGAACGAGGTAGCTGGTGCTGATATTGCTCTGGGCAATGGTAGGCACGTTCATCACGAAGATATCACTGCCACCGTCAGGATAACGGCCTACGGTCTGGTCGGCCTGATGGGCTGTATAGACCAGACGGTCGCTCCACGACTCATCAGCAGCGGTGAGAAGTACGCTGCCACCATCAGCATCCAGTTTGAAGGAAGCGTGCAACTGGTCTTTTGACTCCAGTTTGTCGCACCATACGATGAGGTAGCCGTGGGCGGGAATTGTGGTGGATGCCTGTGAGTCGCCCTTGCTGATCTGATATTTCAGGGGCTTCTTCTCGTTATCGCTGAGGTACATGTCGGCCACGTCGATGTCTTTGTCGGTGGTGTTGTAGAGTTCCACCCAGTCGTTGCGCTTGAAATACTCATTCACGTGGATACCATTGGCAGCGCTGACCTCATTGATACGTATGGGGGTGAGACCCTGTGCGGTTTTCTCGGCATCGGTGAGGGCCGTGAAACAAGCCTGCAGTTTGACGGCATCGGTACCCGTGACGCTGATTGCGGCATTGGTAGAATACTGTGTGCCACTCTTCTTCCAGCAAACGAAGCGGTAGCCGGCTGGGGCTTTGGCCTCCAGACTGAAGGTGCCGAAGAGATAGCCCTTGAAGTAAGCATAGGGTACGTTGATGCCATTGAGGGTGAGTGTGGCACCGTCAATATTGGTGGTGAGTTCCACAGAACGCTTGGACGTGCTGCTGAGGCCGAAGGCACTGAACTGCTTCATGTAGTCGGCCATGGTGCTGGCGCGTCCGCTGAGGCTGTTCTTGATTGTGCTTGCTGAACGGTCTGGGTCGTGTCCGTCGTTGATATACTGCTGTTTCATGAGCTGGCACATGGGCTTCACCTTGTCCAGCAGTTCATTGACGATATCCGAGGCGATACTGGGTTCGAAGACACTGCCTCCCATCAGACAGAATGTGGTGATGAACTTCTGACGGTAGTCGGTATTGTTCAGCAGGTTCAGGAAAAGGTTCACGATATTCTTGTTGTAGCTGGTGCGTGGTGCACTGTCGTTCTTGAACCTTGCGAAATTGGTGAACGGATTGTTCTCGCTGTCGCTCCAGCAGCCCTTGAAGGCATAGTCGAGGTCGAAGCTGATAAAGCGGTAGCGACCGTCGTTCCTGCTGCGATAGGCCTTCATGTTGTTGTCGGGCCAGTCATCATTATAGAGGTAGAACGTAGCAGCCATATAGTTGGTGAACTCATCTATGTCGAGCAATGTCTGCAGTTCTTCGTAGGCAGTGTTGTCGGAAGCCTGTTTGCCCAGTTCGAAGATACGCTTGATGGCTGTGTCATCACCATTCTTCATGGTGAGGTTCTCAAAGGCATCCAGTTCCTCATCATCATAGCCGAAGTTGGCATAGGCAAACTTGTCGTTGTTGGGCTCACGCATATTGAACACACCACGCAGCTGTCCGTTGACATATTCTATCACGGGTACGTATGACTGTACGTCGAGGTCGATGCCGGAACGCTGGATGATGGTCTCAAGGGCAGGGTCAATGAAACGGGCATTATGGCGCCAGATATCATTACCTCCGTTACGGATCAGGAGGGTCTTGCTGCGGATATAGGGCTTCTGTGGGAAAAAAGGATAGTCAAACTGGTTCTGACCGTCAAACACCTTGTTGCTCTTCAACTTGAACGAGCGGTATTGCTGACTGCGGGTGTAGCCGCCAGAGGCACTGATGTTGACATCCTGGTTGAACAGCATCTCGCCGTCGGTGCTGATATACGAGAAGTTCACAGGACGGTCCCAGTCCTGATTGTAGTTCTTCGGACTGCTCTGTCCGTTGCCAGTCTTACCATTTGTGCCGTCACCGTCGCAGTCGAAACCTATCTTCGGGTCGGTGAAGTATTTCTTGTCGCCCACGATGGAGATGATGGGCAAGGTGTAGTTGCTGCTGGTCTTGATATAGCTGCGGGTGACGGGTACGCTGGGCAGGTAGCCGTCCTTGAAGAGGCGGACGGTGAGGTTGGTGGTATTGTCGAAGGTGAACTTGCCATTCTTGCTCTCCTTCGTGGCTTCTAAGGTTGTGCCGTCGTCGGTATAGAGTTCCCAGCTTACGTTGTCGAAATAGTAGTTGTTGTCCTTCTTGTCAACATTCAGGTTGAACACGATGGACTGCATCCTGGCCCCGGTGCTCTGACCTGTCCAATAGTCATAGCTGGCACCTGTCTGCTCATTGGTAATCGTACCTTCGTAGCTGATTTCCTTCCATTGGGTGGTGACATTATAACTGCCGTCCATGATGCTGCCGTTGATGTAGTCGTGGGGCGCACCGTGGGTCTGTGTGGTGATGCGGGCGGCCTTATCGGCACGTACCATCATGCGGAAACGGTATTTCTCGCCAGTCTGCCACACGTGGTCAGGGGTGTAGACAAAGAGTTGGGCTGACCAGTCGTTGGATGCATTGGCAGTACTGTGTATCTTGATGCCCCGGGAACCATTATAGCCTGCGCCGTCGACAATACGCTGCACGTCACCGCTGCCGTTGGCATCGCGGCTTACAAGGCAGGTGGCATCCGTACCTTCACAGTCGCCATTGACAATGAAGTCCGTCCAGGGGGATGCTTCCGCTCCACCCTTGGGTGCTGTGGGCAGACTGCCATCGGTGGTGTACATCAGACGGGCACCGTCGGGGATGGTAACCTTGACGCTCAGGGTATTCTTGAAGATGGTACTGCCTTTGTCGACAACGGGTGCTTCCAGACGCTCGCTGGCAAAGACGGCCGTAGCATTTGATGCCTCTGGGGTAGGCGTGGAGGTCCAGCTCCATTCGTTGCCACCATCCGTGGTACGTGCGTAGGCCGTACGGCTCATGGCCGACGGATATTGCAGGTTATCTACGACGGTACCGTTCTTATCCTTGAGGATGATGGTGCCACCGTCGCAATCCAGTTTGAACGGGGCCTGGTTCGACTTGATATCGTTTGAACCCATCCAAACGACCTTATATCCTTTAGCGGGGATGGTGCCTATGTTACTGGGCATCTGCCAACTATGGTCTGCATCGTCGCAGAGATACATGCCGGCAAGGTTGACGTTCTGATCGCTGGGGTTGTAGAATTCTACCCAACTGTCGAAATTCGTGGCAGGACTCATCACTGATCCTGCGTTGGAAGCCATCAACTCGTTGATGACTACTATTACAGACAAAATACTAGTCCACATTTTAAGTTAATATTATATAGGTATAGGTTTACTATTATATAGTATACGAACAATGGGACAAAATCCCCGAAAAAAAGTCTTCCAGACACGCAATGGCGTATCTGGAAGACAACTGTATAGGGATTGTAATTGCTTACTGCATGTCGTAGACCACCTGCATGAGGCGCTTGCCCAGGGCGTCGGCCTCCTCCATGGTCTGAGCCTCGCTATAGACGCGGATGATGGGCTCGGTGTTTGACTTGCGCAGGTGAACCCACTTGGTGGGGAAATCGATCTTCACACCGTCGATATCATTGACCACAGCCTCTGAATCGGCAGCAAACATCTCCTTCACTTTCACGAGGATGGCGTCGACATCGGTCTCGGGTGTGAGGTCGATACGGTTCTTGGCAATCTGATAGTCGGGGAACGTCTTACGCAGTTCGCTGGCCTTCATACCCTTCTGGGCCAGACTGCTCAGGAACAGACCGATACCTACGAGGGCATCACGGCCGTAGTGGCTCTCAGGATAGATGACACCGCCATTACCTTCACCACCAATCACGGCACCTACTTCCTTCATCTTCGTAGTGACATTGACCTCGCCCACAGCTGCAGCGGTGTACTTGCCGCCGTGCTTCTCTGTGACGTCGCGCAGTGCACGGGTAGAAGAGAGGTTGCTGACGGTGTTGCCCTTGTCGTGTGACAATACATAATCGGCTACAGATACCAGGGTGTATTCCTCGCCAAACATCTTGCCGTCTTCGCAGATGAATGCCAGACGGTCCACGTCGGGGTCAACCACGATACCGAGGTCGAAACCGCCCTGCTTCATCTTGTCCATGATACCCTGCAGGTTCTTCTCCAGGGGCTCTGGGTTATGGGCGAACTGACCGGTGCATTCGCTATTCAGGATCTCGAAGTCTACACCAAGTGCCTTGAACAGGTCGGGCAGGATGATGCCACCTACAGAATTGATGGTGTCGGCGCAGACACGGAACTTACGGGCCTTGATAGCCTCGACGTCAACCAGACGGAGGTCGAGCACCGACTGGATATGCTGCTGGTTCATGGTGTCGTCCTTGATAACACGACCCAGTTTCTCCACCGGAGCGTAGTCGAAGTCTTCCTTCTCGGCAATAGCCAGTACCTCAGCACCGTCGGCTGCAGTCAGGAACTCACCCTCGCTGTTGAGCAACTTCAGCGCGTTCCACTGTGTGGGGTTGTGAGAGGCGGTGATGATGATACCACCGTCGGCCTTGTGCCAGCGTACTGCCAACTCGGTGGTTGGTGTGGTAGCCAGACCAATATCAATCACTTCGTAGCCCATGCCGACAAGCGTGCCACAGACAACGTCGCGTACCATGGGACCAGAGATGCGGCCATCACGGCCTACAACGATTTTCTTTCCGTTGATAAACGTGGCGTATGCCGTTGTGAATTTCACGATGTCCAGGGGGTTGAGCGTGTCACCCGTATGTCCGCCGATAGTACCGCGGATACCTGAGATAGATTTGATAAGTGTCATAAAATTAGTATGTTCGTTGATAACTTATTTCGTAATAATAGGGATAGACATAGCTGGACGCTGTGGTGTGACCCTTGGAGTGGGGCACAATCAGCTTGACCTGGGCAATATGTCCTGTCTCATCGTCCTCGCGGCCTACATTGATATAGGGCAGCGGTGACAGCAGACCAGCGGCTACGGATGACGTGCCGTAGGTAGAATACATCAGACTGCCTGAAAGGAAGTAGGCAGAGTAGGATGTACCGGTGCGCTGTACCACCATATAGTCGGGATCGTAGGGGTCGGTATCGTTATAGACCTGTGTGGAGTCCATGATGCACATCTCAAAGAAACGCATCAGGAGCGTCACACGTTCATTGTTCTGCACAGGTGTACCGTATCCCTTATGTACAATCTGCATGTAAACACCGTCGTTGTTCAGATAGACATACTCGTTCTTGGCGGTATCGGTCATGTCACCCTGGGCGTGGAAGTCGGCCTCAGAGATCACATTGATGCCCTGTTCGGCAATGAAGTTCCTGATAGCTGCGCGCTCCTTGTCCTTTTTCTCACCGTAGGTCTCGTAGTCGTTGCATGACGTGAAACTGACGAGACAGCCAAGAATAGCCATAACGAAGAATACTTTTCTCATGTAGCTTATCTTATTTTGTTTAACTTTTCAATTTGTCCTCGAACGCCAGGATAGCCTTTTGGGCAATCTTGACAGCTTCCTCGAGCGAGCACTCCAGACGGCCGCCAGAGGCATTCAGGTGACCTCCGCCGTTGAAGAACTGTGCGGCAACCTCATTGCAGGGGAAGTCGTCGACAGAGCGCAGGCTGACCCAGATAAGGTTCTCTTTCTCAGTGTCCTCACGCAGGGAGATGCTCAACTTCAGGCCTTTGATCTGCTGTGGGATGTTGACCAGTCCCTCGGCATCGCCCTTGATGAAGTGGAAACGCTTCAGGTCGTCACGGCTCAGGGTGAAATAGGCTGCATGACGCGCTGCGTCGTACACCATCTTCTCGTAGAGCACGTAGCCCATCAGACGGATGCGGTCTTCGGAATAGTTATGATAGACGTTACGATAAATCTTGTCCTTGTTGATATGTTTCGTGAGCAACTGTCCGATGATGAAGAAGATATCAGGATCATTGCTGTTGAAGGTGAAACCGCCGGTATCTGTCATCATGCCGCAATACACGGGGATGGCAAAATGTTTGGTGGCTTCGGGGAAGAGCCCCAGCTGCCAGGCCAGGCGGAACACCAGTTCGCAGGTAGAAGAGGCCTGCGGAACAGAGATGGTGAGCGCAGCCTCGACATCAGGATCCAGATGGTGGTCGATGAGCACCTTCTTTGCCTTGGTTGACGTCAGGGCCTCACATATCTCGCCCGTACGACTGAGTGAATTGAAATCCAGGCAGAAAATGAGGTCGGCGTGCTGGATGGTCCAGTCGCAGCCCTCCTTATGCTTGTCGTAACGGATAATTTTCTCGGTGTTGGGCAGCCACTGCAGGAAGTCGGGATACTGGTCGGGAATAATCATCTGGGCTTCTTTTCCCAGCATACGCAGGCATTCCGTCCATCCCAGCACAGCACCGATGGCATCGCCGTCGGGACTGCGGTGGCATACACAGATGATAGTGTCAGCATGAGAAACAAGCGTGCGGAGTTGTTCGCACGCTTGTTCTGTTATAATGTTGTCGAGCATTTAAAACAGTTTGTTGGGGTAAACACCCTCGTCAACCAACTTCTGGATGCGGGCAACGGTAGCATCGCGGTCGGCAGCATAGGTTACGCCGAACCATACGCTGGTGGTATCGAGCACCTCACAGGTAGCCGTACCGTCGTTGATGAGCTTGTTGACCATGAGGGGGATGAAGAACTCGGCCTTCAGATTCTCCATGTTCTTAGGATCACTGAGGAACTCCTTGAAGTAAGCTTCTGAGTATTCGAAATAGTCGGGTGTGAAGCCCCACATGTTCATTGATACAGGAGCGTTCTCCTCCAGAGCCTGCCATTCGCCCTGCTCGTCCTTGTACTTGATAACGCCGTCCATACGCAGTATCTCAGTGCGCTCCACGACGTCAGTCAGATGACGCTTGTCGTTGTAGGCACATACACCGCGGGCCACACTGCCGTTCTCACTCAGCGTGTTGCATACGCGGAAGCCTACCATGGCGTACTTGTTCTTTGTTCTCTCGGGCAGTTCGCTCAGGTACTTACCAATCTGCATGAAGGCATCACGACCGTAGAAGTCGTCGCAGTTGATCACGCAGAAAGGCTCCTTGATGACGTCCTTACCCATCAGTACAGCATGGTTGGTTCCCCAGGGCTTTACACGACCTTCTGGAGCCTTGAAGCCCTCGGGCAGTGCGTCGAGTGCCTGGAAGCACAGTTCGCAGGGTACGTGACCCTCATATTTGGCCAGAATCTGGGTGCGGAACTGCTCCTCGAAATCCTTACGGATCACCCACACGATTTTGCCGAATCCAGCCTGGATGGCGTCGTAGATACTATAGTCCATGATGGTCTCGCCGTTGGGGCCCAGACCGTCGAGCTGCTTCAGGCCGCCATAACGGCTTCCCATACCTGCTGCAAGAAGAAATAGGGTTGGTTTCATTTCGTTTTGTATTTGTATTTATTATTTTCGTGGCAAAGATACTACTTTTAATCGAGAATTGAGAATCGAGCATTGAGAATTTGCCTCTGCTCTACCTTTTTTAACAATAAATGACGGCTTTTTCCTCTCTCCTCATGCCACGCTTATCGTCTTAGAAAGGATATCCTATGGCGAAATGCAGGGAGTGCATATCCTTGAAACGGGGGATGTTGAAGTAGCCCGACTTGCCCGTGTCGTAGGGCAGGTGGAGACCGAATCCCCAGTCCACACGGATTACCAGGAAGTCCATGTCGTAGCGCAGTCCCAGGCCCGTGCCGGTAGCCAGGTGCTTGAGGAACTTGCCGGGCTTGAACTTCATGTCCGACACATCCTGGTTCCATTTATCCACGAAATCGTGGTCGTCATCGTCCACGTCGCCATAGCTCAGCGTATAGTCGCTGTTGCTCCAGATGTTACCTGCATCCAGGAAGATAGCTCCATAGAGACTGCCCACCAGCTGGCGGCGGTACTCCAGGTTCATCACCAGTTTGGAGTCACCATTCTGCAACAGGTACGACATCTGCTTGTTGCCCACGCCGCCCATCGACGGATAGGCGCCAGGACCGATGCTGCGCACGGTAAAGGCGCGGATACTGTTGGCACCGCCCACGTAGAAGCGTTCACTGAAGGGTGCCTCGGTAGAGTTGCCGTAGCACCACATCCAACCTGCGTTGATATGGCCTACCACCTGCGACTTCGAGTCGATGGGCCACGTCTTGGTCACGTCGGTCTCAATCTTCACGTACTGGGAGTAGGGGTTCTTGAAGAGCGTCTTCTCCTTCTGGTTCCATCCGTTGCCCTGTATCAGCACGTCATAGAGTGCCGTCACGTTGCCCGACTCCTCTATCGTGGTCTCCCAGCGTACGGGCGAGTGGTGCTTCTTGGCCGAACCCTGATAGGTGAAGGTGTAGCGCATCTTGGGTATGAAGTAGTCATCCATCGCGGTCATCAGGTAGGGATTCTGGTTCAGAAGCTCATTGAACTGTGCCGTACGGGTGTTGATATACTGGTATTTCAGGGTGATGGGCGAGAACTCATGACGCTTGCTCTCACGTGGTTGCCAGCGATAGGTCCACTCACCGCTCACGATGTGCATCTTGTAATAGTCGGGGCGGTTGATGATGTCGGTGGAAACCTTGGCAATGGTCCAGGGAGTGGCAAAGAACTGTCGTGGCCGCTTGACGCGTCCGTTCTTGTCGCGCTTCACCCTTCCGTCCTTGTCGCGCCTGGGCGAGTCACTGACAAAGGGCAGCAGGATACGCGGGAATTCCAGGGAGGCATCGGCACCATACTGGTACGTGTTCATGTTGGACTCCTGCGAACTGGTCTGCCATTCATACGAACCGTGCAGGTTGACATCCAGTTTCTCGCCGCCACGGAAAGCATTGCGCCGGGTGAAACCCAGTTTCAGCTCTGGTCCCATGCGACCGATGGTACGGTTCACGAAGTTGGTCTCCAGATACACGTCCCAGGGCTTGTCGAACGTGCAGTTGAGCGTCAGGTCGAGCGTGTCGCGGTCGCGCGGTGTGAACTGCAAATCGACGGATGAGAAGACGCCGGTGCCATTGATTTTCTGGATGGACTCAGAGTAGTCGGCATAGCTGAACAGTCGGCGCGGACGCAGTTTCAGGTCGCGCAGGATGACACGCGGACTGATAGGCGCATGTTTCTTGCCTGTGCCATAGAAAATCTTCAGGAAGCGACGGCCGATACTGTCCGTCATCTGCTGACGGGAACTCTCACGGAGTTGCATCCTGATGTTGCCCACATACCAGGGATGCAGGGCCTGTTCCGGCAGCGAATCGGCCAGCTGCAGACGCAGTTTCGCCCTGTTGCGCACGTCGAAGGTATCTGCCAGGTAACTGGCGTAGCCCGACTGGTAATAGTAGTAGCCGTTGTTGCGGAACAACTGACTGAGACGTGAGCGCTCGGCATCCAGTGTGGCCACATTGAACGGGTCGCCTTTCCTGGCCTGCGCCTCCTGCTGCGTGGAGTCTATCAGCGCCTGCATCTGCGGCGGGAAGTTCACGTAGCTCAGGGTGTCAATCGTAAACAGCGTGTCGAGGGTCACCGTATAGCCTATCTTCATCTTCTTCGGATTGCGCTGGGGCTTCTCCTCATACGTCACCTGACCGTGCATGTAGCCGTTCTTGCGGAGTACCGACTGGGCCACCGAGGCACGCAGGGCGGGGTTCACCTGACTCATCAGCACTGGGGCCTTGCCAAATGACTTGTTGAGCCATTTCTTGATCTTGCCGCTGGAGCCGTAGGCATAGTTCCATATCCACAGTCCGTAGGGGAATGGCGTGCGATAGTAGCTGCTGCCGAAGAGGGCACCGTTGGGCGCCGTGGCCAGTGCAGCCTCCACCTCTTCCTGTGTGGCGATGAAGTTGTCATCGTCGACATAGTTCTTGTATTCTATCTTTGTCAGACCGGTAAACAACTGGTCACCATCGGGCACATGCTTCGTAGTGGAGCAAGCCGACAGGCATACCATGCCAACCAGTAGGATCAGGAGTTTAGCGTATCGAGTCATTTCTTTGAGGTTTGATGTCTGACGTCTGAGGTCTGAGGGCGGAGGCCTGACGTCTGATGTCTGATGTCTGAGGGCGGAGTTCTGTTTTCTGAGGCTTGATGAGCTCGCTCAGTCTCTGCAGCTTCTTCTTCCAGATATAGCCGCCGCCGTATTTGCTGGTATAGCCCTCCAGCCAGTCGTATGAGTTCTGGTCGTAGAACAGTTTGACGTACTGGTTGGACGTAGGACTGAGACGGTACTCCATCGTGACATTGTCGAAGAACGACTGGTTCTGGCCGTTCTGCTGGGCGGCATCGTTGCCCGATGACACCTTACCGCCTATCTGCACCTTCAGACGGTTGTTCCAGAAACGCTTGGCGAACTTGAACGAATAGTCTGTATGGGTCTGTCCGGTGGCATCGGTACTGTTGTTCAGTCCGACGCTCAGGTCCACGCTCTTCAGGGCGTTACCCGTGATATTGTTGATCTCGCTCTCCAGGAACGAACTGAGGGCCGAGTTCATGGAGAAACCACTGGTGTTGCCGTCGGCCAGATACATGCCCGTGGTCAGCATCGTGACAGCCAGTTTGCTGCGCTGTTCGGTTGACAGCGCACTCAGTTCGCTGTTGATGCTGTAGTCCTCAGGCGCCTCAATGATGAATTCCAGTCCCATCTTGTTGAGCGAGCCTGTGATGGCCACGCCACAGTTGAAGGCCACGCTGCGCGTCTGTTCGCCCTCCTGTCCTACACTGGCATTGGTATGCTCCGTTGCCGTGATGTTCAGGGTGGGGTCCATCGCGTCGCCAGTGAACTCCACATAACTGCCGTCCTGAATCGTGAATGTCTTCAGGGGTATCACGGGGAGTGAGTATTTCATCTGTCCGCTGGTCATCGTATAGCGTCCGGTGAGCCGCAGTTCGTCCGTACTGTAGATCATGCGCAGGTCGCCACCGCCAAAGAGGTCCACGTAGTTGCTCAAGTCGGCATTCAGGCCGCATTTCACGTGGGTGCCTGGGTCGATGCTGATACGCAGGTCCATATCCAGTCCGCCAGGTGCCGGACGGTGTACGACGGTCTGTGTGGTATCGTTGAAATCGGTGAATTTCACAAGCTCGTCCAACTGGTTGTCGGTCGACAGCGGTGAGTCGAGCAACAGGTACGTCAGGTCGGTGGTGCCCAGCACGTCGAGTCGTCCGCGCATCTTCAGGCGTTCCACCGGTCCGCTCATGCTGGCGTAGAAGTTCACGTATCCTTTACCGTAGGCTATCGATTTCGCCGTCTGTCGTGAGTTGATCAACTGGTAATTGGTGGCACGCATGCGCAGGTCCATCGTCATGTGGTCCAAGTCGTGGAAATCGATGTTACCCATGATATTCAGCGGGTTATCGTTATAGGCATACATGGTGAAGTTCTCCAGCAGCAACTTCGACTGCTGTATGCGTACGGGGTCATTGTCGAAGCGCAGGCGGATGCCGTAGGGCTGACTGATGAGGAAGGCCGAGTCGACGTACACCTCACCGTTGACGTTGGGCTGGCTCAGCGAACCTTCCACGCTCATCTCACCCTCGGCATAGCCCTCGAAGCCAATCAGCTGGTCAGGTATGAAACCGTTGAGCAGGTCGAGCGGTGCACGCATCAGGTTCAGCGTACCGTCTATTTGTTCGTTGCCACCGGTCACCTTCTTGTTCCTGTAGTTACCGCTGAAGGTGGCCACCTCACGTCCGTTCTGTGCCAGTGTGCCCTCTACGGCGTGCGTGTCGTCCTCGCGCTGCATATACACAAACTCCGTGCTGAGCGTACCCATGTCGCAACCCTCGTAGCTCATGTTCCTTACCTGCATGTCGCTGGCCACGGATATCTGTTTCTGCTCGTCCATCATCAGGTGGTAGTCACCGTCCAGCAGACCTGTGATATGGGGCATGTAGGGGATGGCGGCCGTCAGCTTGTCCAGGTCGAAACGGTTCAAGCTGATGGTGAGGTCTTGCAGCAGCGTAGAGTTCTGATCTTCCGAATAGACCCTCACACCCGTGCCGTCGTCGGCCAGCAGACTCACCTTGGCCTGCAGCCTGAGGTTGTTCTGGAGGAACAGGAAGTTATCGTCGTTGAGCGTGAACACCCGGTAGCCGATAGTTGGGTTGCTGGGCAACAGGTGGAAGCGCAGTCCGTTGTGCTCCATCTCTACCTTTGCTCCCAGGCGCAGGGCCAACTGGTCCTTGTCGTCATAGAAGCGTACGCCCAGACTGGCACCGTGCTCCTGCAGCAGTCCGTCGATGGTGGCGGTGAAGACAAACTGCGGATTCCTGCGGTTGTTGGCTATACGGCTCTGGAAGGTCAGTCCGTGGTTGGGCTTGTCTATAAGTGTCACGTAGATGGAGTCTATGCGTGTGGAGTCGGCATTCAGGCTGAACAGATGGGCTTCGCCGTTGATACCCGTGATGGGCGATGTGTTCACGTCGATCAGCAGTTCCTGGAAGTCCGTGTTGGCCACCGATTTCAGGAAGTCCGACATGGGGTTGTCGCGCCCGCTGGTCAGGTACAGGCGTGCCGTGGGCAACAGTGCCTTCAAAGTGGGCTGATCTATGACGCGGCGGTTGAACTGTGACACCGCACTGTCGGTCAGTACCGACAGCTGGTTGACCAGAGGCTGGTAGCCACCGCTGGCATCCAGTTTCACAATCAGCGAACCACTCTGTGCCCGCAGGTAGGTGGTGTCTGGTCTCAGGTTCATCAGGATGCCCACTTTCTCCGGCCGGTAGCTCTTCATGGAGTCGCGCAGGTAGATATGGTCTATCAGTCCGCTCAGGCGGTGAGTGTCGTTCAGGTTGCTGTTCACCTCGAAGTCGCCTGCCAGTCCGATGGTCAGCGGGTCGGGGGTGACGCCCAGGGCATAGAGGTCTATATGACTCATCTGGGTAGACAGTGTCGAGAGGATGCTGTTGCGCTTGCCCTCCTTACTGATGCTCACGTCCATGTTGAGCGTGCCGTCAACCAGTGCGTTACAGGTCATCAGGTCTATCATGGCGTGCCCGTTCTTCAGGTGGGCCTGCATCTTGATATCATCCATGTTGTATTTGTCGTAGCCCAGGTGCGCTATGTTCACGTCGGCATCCATCCAGGTGCTGCGCTGCATGAAGTCGGTGCCCTTGCCTGAAATTGAAAGTTGAGAGTTGAGAGTTGAAAGTGGATAGTTGGGCAGGAAATGCTTCAGGTCCACGTTCTGCACATCGGCCTGCGCGTCGTAGGCCATCTGTCTGGCGTCGAAGAAGGCGCTCAGTTTGGCCGTGCCCTTACCCTCATAGGCGGTCAGCGAGGTCATATAGTGCTGTCCGTCCACCTGCACATTACCGTCGATGCTCAGTCCGTGGGGAATCCTGATGTCTTTCGTGGGTACGTCGAAGGTGGCCAGCAGTGGTTGCATGTCGTAGCTCTTGGCATACAGGTCTACGTCGGCCTCCATGTGGTCTGGATCCGTCAGGTTACTGATGGTGCCGCGGGCATTGGCTTCCAGCATCGTGGGCCACAGCAGTTGCTGGACGTTCAGCGCCAGGTGCTGCATGTTGCCCTTTACGTCGCCTTTCAGTTGCAGGGGCCATTCGGGCAAACGGCTCATGTCTATGCCGTTATAAAACCATGCCACGTCCTGCTTGCCCATCTGTGCATCCAGCGTGATGTCCATCTGTCCGGGTGCTACCGAGTCGGCTACGTTTAAGTCTACGTCGGCCCTCGCATAGATGTTGGTGTAGGGCGTCTGCAGGGTCATGCCGGGCAGGTGGATGGCTTTGTCGTCGAGGCTGACGGCACCGCTGAGCTCGTTGACCACCAGTCCGCATACATCCTTCATCGCCGCATGACGTACGTTCATCCTGGTCACCGGACTGGCGTAGAGTAGGGAGTCTATCTGCCAGTTGATGGCGCTCATGTCTATGTGGAAATAGTCCAGCAGTCCGGGCTCCTGACGCGGTTCGAAGGGCATGTCAAAACGGAACGTTCCGTTCTGCCAGGTAAACTTATCCACTTCGTAACGCTCCTTTGCCAGGTTGATATGACTGCCGTCGGCCTGCATCTTCTCGGCACTCAGCGCTATCAGCATCGAGTCGCCGGGCATATGAATGGAGAATTGAGAATTGATAATGGATAATTTGTTCGCGTCGATGATCCAGAGCAGGGGCTCCGACTCGGTGGTGTCAACGGCGGCGGTATCGCTCAGCAATACGGTGATGTCGGCATCCGACAGCAGGGCATCGCCCAGTTTGACGCGATTGCTGGCCAGTTGTATCTTGCTGGGACTCAGTGAAAAGCGGCCCAGCGCACCTTTCACCTGTACGTCGCTGATCAGGTCGAGTGTGTTGATGCGCGACTCCTGCAGTTCCAGTTCATCTACCACGATATCACCGGCCAACAGGGGCATCAGTCCGATGCCTACCACCGCCCTGTGGATGTCGGCTATCGTGTCACCTTGTTGCACCACGGTGACGCCGTCAACGCCCAGGTCCAGCGGAAAACACAAATCCACGTGCTCCACGGTGATGTCGTAGCCCGTCTTTTCTGAAGCCACTTCGGCCACCTGCTGCACCAGCCAGTTCTGGATGGGCGGCACATAGATCAGCAGTGGCAGAGCCAGTACGGCTACAACCGTTACCGCGGCGATGATGGCAATATGTTTCAGACGGGATTTCATTCTGAGGAGTTAAATCTGAGGAGTTAAAGGAGTTAAGGAGTCAAGACGTTAGTTTTGCTCCTTCTGCCAGCTTTTCCCAGAGCGAATCATTGGGGATGGGGGCCTCGATGCAGATAGTCTCTTTGCTCACGGGGTGAACGAACTCTATGCGGTGGCTCTGCAGCGAGATGCTGCCGTCGGGGTTCGACCGCCTGGCACCATATTTCAGGTCACCCTTGATAGGACGGCCGATGGCGGACAACTGGCATCGTATCTGGTGATGGCGGCCTGTCAGCAGCTCCACCTCCACCAGGTCGTAGTTGTCGCCCTGGGTCAGCACCCTGTAGCGCAACTGCGCCTTCTTCGAGCGGGGTACCTCGTGGTCGTAGGCATAACTCTTGTTCTGCTGCTCGTTTCTGACCAGCCAATTTTCTAATAAATACCCGGAATTTTGGAGATCTGCTGGCGTCGCGGTAGCAAATTTTTCACTTTTCACTATTCCCTTTTCCCTTTCAACAATCGCCCAGTACGTCTTCTTGATATTGTCCTTTTCGGCGAACATCTTATTGAGGCGGGTGAGGGCTTTTGAGGTACGGGCAAAGACCACCAGACCACTTACAGGACGGTCCAGTCTATGTACCACTCCGAGGAACACGGCCCCGGGTTTCTGGTATTTCTCCTTGATGTAGTCTTTCACAATCTCAGAAAGGGGACGGTCGCCGGTTTTATCACCCTGCACAATCTCTCCGCTTTCCTTGTTGACTATGATAATATGGTTGTCTTCGTAGACTACTTGCATGCTTTTGTCTTTTCTTGCCTGCAAAGGTACGATTAAGTGAGTAAAAAACCAAATTTATTTGAGTTTTTTCGAACGTGAGTACCTTCGAGCACCAGTCCAAAGGTACGATTAAAACCCCAAATTAAAAACTATGGGAACAATTGAAACAAAAAAACGGCTCCTGAGGCGGAATGCTTCAGGAGCCGTTGTGTGTGTATCTGCAAACGGATGCTTACATGTTCATACCACCGTCAACCTGAATAACCTGACCGCTGACATAGCTTGACAGATCTGAAGCCAGGAAGGTAGCTACGTTGGCGATATCCTCAACCTGTCCACCACGACGGAGGGGAATCTTCTGCTTCCACTCGTTGCGTACATCCTCAGGCAGGGCAGCGGTCATGGCTGTCTCGATGAAGCCAGGAGCGATAGCGTTGGCACGGATACCCTTGGGACCCATCTCCTGGGCGATACTCTTAGCCAGGGCGATAAGGCCTGCCTTTGAAGCGGCATAGTTGGCCTGACCGGCATTACCGTGAACACCTACTACAGAGGCCATGTTGATGATAGAACCACCACGCTGACGCATCATCACGGGCACACAAGCGTGGATGAAGTTGAATGCTGACTTCAGGTTTACTGCGATGACAGCGTCCCACTGCTGCTCAGTCATGCGGAGCATCAGTCCGTCCTTGGTGATACCAGCATTGTTTACCAGAATATCAATTGAGCCGAACTCTTCCTTAACGGCCTTGACAACCTCTTCGGTCTGAGCGAAGTCGGCAGCATTAGAGGCGTAGCTCTTGGCCTTGACACCCAGAGCGGCAATCTCTTTCTCTGTCTCCTCGTTGACCTGCAGGTCGGTGAATGCGATGTTACAGCCTTCAGCGGCGTACTTCAGTGCGATAGCCTTTCCGATACCGCGTGCTGCGCCAGTGATCAGCGCAGTCTTACCTTCTAATAATCCCATTTTCTAAACTTTTATATAAAATGTATTCTAATCTTTTATCTTCACTTTCTTGCCCAGAGCACCATAGACGAACTTGGCTACCTGGGGCTTGGTGGCTTCCTCGGTCATGCCGCGGGCTATGCGTCCGTAGATATAAGGCACTTCCAGTCCCTTGATACAATAGTGGGTGATGTCGGCCACAAGATCTACGTTGTCGATATCAAACTCGCCACTTTCCTTGCCCTCGGCAAATACCTTGCGGAACAGCTCTACCTCAGCATCGTCGAAATGGCGGCGCACCTTCTCTACCATCCAGATGTTGCGGAAGAACTCGGCACGCAGGTTACCATTGCGCACCACGGTTTCACGAATCATGCTGAGGTGGGTGTAGATGAGTTCGATGACCTTCTCCTGCGGACTGATTTTGCGAGCGGCTACCTCGTCGAGCTTGTCACTAAGACGCTCCAGCTCGGTCTCGATAACGGCGTAGTAGATGTCCTCTTTTGACTTAAAATAGGTATAAAGTGTGCGACGTCCCTTGCCAGAGGCTTGCGCGATATCATTCATCGTGGTATTCTCCAATCCGTTCTTGGCGAACAGTTGGCGAGCCACATCTACGAGTAGTTGTCTGGTTTTGGATATTGACATTGCTTGTTGCGAAATTTAGCTTTTGCACACTTTATAAACATGTGCAAAATTAGTGGTTTTGTTTTAAACTGCCAAGTTTTTTAGCATAAATTATGGGGAAAAGAAAAAAAGATGCATGAAAATTTGCATATCTCGGAAAATAGTAGTACCTTTGCACCCGCAAAACAGGAAACAATGGTTTTGATTCCATGTTTTTGATTATTGGTTGAATATCGCGGAGTGGAGCAGTTGGTAGCTCGCCAGGCTCATAACCTGGAGGTCGCATGTTCGAGTCTTGCCTCCGCAACTACAAAGAACGCATTTGCGTTCTTTTTTTTGTTGATAATGATGAAGCCCAGCAACCGCTGGGCTTCTTTTCTTCTGTTATCTGCGTCCACCGCCACCGAAGCCGCCGCGTCCGCCTCGGCCTCCGCCAAAGCCTTCGCTACGATTGCCTCGACCGCCTTCGCCGCCGCCCCATCCGCTGCTGCCGCGGCCGCCGAAGAAGTTCATGCGATAGCTGATGTGGAGGATGGCATACGAGTTGATGGCATTAACCTCTTGGTCGCGCCAACCGTTGGCATTGACGGTGCGACTGAAATTGGTCTGTTCGCGCAGGATATCATACCATTGCAGCATCACGGTGAGAGCCTTGCCACGTAGGAAACTATAGCTCAGTTGGGCGTTCCATATCAGTTCGTCTGTATTCAGAGTGGCATCGGCATAGCCGCGCTTGCTATATACGTGGAAGTCGGTAGATAGTACGGGCCATGAAGAAGCGTTGGCCGACTGGCGTCCGTTCAGCTGATTTAAATCGATGCGTGTGTTGCCGCCGTAAGAGAAATTCCATGTGTCCAGATTACGTGAAGCCTGGAGTCGGTTCTCTGTGCGAGCGTATGTTGTCTGACCGTTGAGTGAGAAGTTAAGCCAGCGGTTGCGATAGCTCAGCGATACGTCGGGCGACACGTTGATGCTATGCGTCACGTTGCGATCAGGCGTTGCCGTGCGGTTCAGGTTGACATAGCTTACCTGGTGACGGTAGCTACCACGAATGCTACCACTCACGTCCCAGCGGTTCAGTGTGTCAAGTCCCATGTTGAACGTCACACCGCCACTGGCATTCCAGTTGCCGTCAAAGTTGTCCGGACGACTGATGCGGCGACCGGTATTCTCTTCGTAGGTCACGATATTGCCGATGGAATTGGTGGTGCGCTGGAACGAGCCGTTGCTGCTGAAACTCCAGTGGCGCTGGTTCTTGGGCACTTGGAAACCAAGACTGTCTTCCACGAGGGTGGGCTTGCGCTGCTTCTGGAAGTTGAAACTGAGGTTGGTGGTAAACGAGGGTTTTAATCCTGGATTACCCATTGTCACCGATAGTGGGTTGGTGTCATCGTAGATGTCGAGCAACTGCGTGATGCTAGGCTGCTGAGTCTGTCCGCGGAACTGCACCTGCAGATTGGTATACTGGTCAAAACGGTAACGCATGTTCAGGGTGGGCGAGAGGTTCACCACGGTGCGCACCGTGTCAACGGGCTTACCCAGATACTGCTGGATGTAGTGTGAGCGCTGAGGCTGGATATTCACACCCACGTTAAGATTATATTTCTCGCGGTTCAGCCTGATTTGCACATCACCATTATGTGCATATTCCGTACGCTCAGAATAGCGACTCAGACTGGTTGACAGACGGTCTTCATAGTCCTCGGGCAGGAAACCGAAATCTCGATAGTCCAGCAGTGCGTTCTGAAACTGTTCTTCGCTGATGCCTAGCAGGTCGTAGGTGCTGGGGTCATTCTTCTGGAAGCTGTAGTTGAAGTTGTAGTTCAACTGCAGGAAGATGCCTTCTTGTCCCACCATCCTTCTGCCACGATTGCCAAACGGACCGCGTCCGTTTTGTTGTTGGAGGGTGTCCTCGGGATTTTCCTTCTTCTTGAAGATATAGAGCGGTTCGGTATAGGTGGTACCGAGCGAGATGCTGTAGTTCTTGTTGTCTGAGGTCGTGTAGCGGTTGGTCTGATAGGTAGAGTCATTACCCAGGCTGTTCTTTTGTAGCCACAGATGCACGCCCGACAGGTTGGCATTGCGGTTGTCGCCGTCGCCATAGCTCAGGTTGGTGCTGATGGCGATGTTGCGTCCCTTGTTGTTCAATCGTCTATAGAGTTGCAGTTGTGACCTCAGGTTTTTGTTGGTACCATAGCTCAGCGACTTGTTGCTGCGACTGTTCACCACCAGACTGTCCTGACTCAGCTCCTGCAGTCCCCTTGTGCTCAGCGGGTCGGTCACATACTCAAAGGGGTCCACATTAAACGAGGCCGAGTTGGAGGCGTTTTGGTTGTCATTACTTGAGAAACTGATGTTCGGGCGGAAAGACAGTGTGGTCAGAGAGTCTATGCTCCATTGTAAATTCATGTTGCCAGTCCACGAGTTGTTGCGTGAATAGCTCTGGCTGATACTATTGGAGAAGGCACCGCCACGCGTGTTGACGAAGCTCTCGGAGCCCGTACGGTTCCAGTTGTTGGTGTTGCCGTGGTTCCACGTCACGCGTCCGCTCATCCTGAGTTGACTGCCGTTTTCTTTGCGTTGATTCTCATAACTCACATCCAGGGCTGCCGTCTTTGTATGGCGCTGTCCGTTGTTGTTGCCACGGCCTCGTCCGCCACGACCAGAGAAGTTGCGGTCGTTCACATTGTTGGCATTGCCCATGAAGGTGTAGCGCATATCACCGAAGGGCTTCATGGCCGTGAGACGCACGCCATAGCGATTGTCGGTACCATAGCCCACGTCGGGGTTGGCCTGTATGCCGTTGCGGGCGCTGCGCTTTGTGGTGAATTCCAACACGAAGTCGTCGTTGCCGTCATCAACGCCTGTCATCCTGCTCAGGTCACTCTTCTCGTCGTAGGCTTTTACCTTATCGATGACGTATGAGGGCAGGTTTTTCATCACGGCATCATTATTACCTGTCATGAAGTCGCGCCCGTCGAGCTTGAATTTCTTTACCTCTTTGCCATTGACGCTGATTTTTCCGTCTTCGTCAATTTTAGCGCCGGGCAGTACCTCTACCAAGGCCTCGATGACAGATCCTTCGGGCACACGGAAGGCGTCGGCGTTATAGACCACCGTGTCGTCCTTAATTACCATCTTGGGAATATTGGCGGTTACCACTGCCTCGTTGATGAGCACGCTATTGGGCTCCATTGCGATGCTACCCAGTGTAAGGGCACGTGTGCTCGTTTTTGTCAGTGCTTTCTTCTGCTCTTGATAGCCCAGGAAAGTGATTTTAAGCATATAGGTGCCTGCGCTGACATTATTAAATGAAAAGGCACCGCGATCATTGGAGAGGGTGCCTCCAACAAAGGTGGTGTCTTTTTTATTTCCAATACGGTAGAGCTGGAGGGTGGCCTTCGCAAGGGCCTCTTTGGTCTCCTTGTCAATAACACGTCCTGATACGTTGTCTGTTTGAGCGTTGACATGAAGCACGCACAAGCAGATGAGTGATAGTAGGGTAAAAAAACGTAAGTTCATCTATTTTAGTCGTTGGGTTTATGTTTTTATAGACGCCTAACGTTCCCAATGGTTTAATTGCCGTTTGATTTCTTTTGCCCATATTTCGTATCCCGCCTCCGTGATGTGTAGCCCGTCGTAGCTCAGCTCGTCTCTCAGCATGTTGCTGGTGGGGTAGGTCATCTGGTGAAAGAGGTCCACAAACGTGATGTCGTTTGATTCGCAATAGGCGCGGATATACATATTCGTCAGGGGGATGTCATCGGTGCGGCCTGCCAGTGTGCGCCAACGCCCCGATTTCTCATTGATGGGCAGCAGACTCTCCACAATGAGTTTCGTGTTGGGGGTCTGCTGTCTGATAGCCTCTATCAAGCCGATGACCTGTTGGGCCACGTCAATACACGGTGCATCGTTTACCATGTTGTTGATGCCAGCCATCAGGAAGATGACTTTGGGTTTGTGGGGTGTAATCTGACAGAGACGTTCCGTCATGCCGATGGTGTTGTCGCCAATGATGCCGCGATTCACCACGTTGTCCATACCTAGACGCTCGCCCCAGTTTTTACCGTTCTCTGTCAGACTGTTGCCGAGCATCACAATACTGTTCTCGTTGATGCCGCCCTCGCGCTCAAACTGTGCCACACGCTTGTTGTAGTGGGCCGTAGAACGATAGCTGACGTGCTGTGCCTGTGCCGTTGCGGTTAGCATACAAAGGCAGAGGGCAGTAAAGAATATGATGTTTTTCCTAATCATGCGACAAAGATAAGCAGAAAATTATAAAACAGGAAGGATTTTTAGGATAAATCGCAAAAAAAATCCAACAGCACGACCTCAATCACTGCTGTTGGATTCTTTTTTTCTTCTTTGTGTTTTCTCTAAGTAACATTAGTAATGATTACTTCATACGTCTCAGTACCTTTTTATAATATCTTTCGGTAGCGCGTAGACTGTAGTTGGGTCCACCGTTCCACAAACGAATCGCTTTCTCAATGTCGTTAGATGGATTGTACTTTGACTGAATCAGAAGGAACATCTCCTTTGACTTGGCCACATCAAATCTGTCTGCCAGGGTGTAGCGCTTCTCGCTACCACGTGTCTTCAGAATGTAGTTGCATTCACGTACGGCAACAGGGGTAATCTGCATGGCACCCACTGACTGTCCGCCCACGGCTTTGGGATTTCCTTCACTTTCTACCAGAATGATGGCCTCTATCACAGATGACCAGTCAAACGGCCCTGATTTTACCGCTTTGTTTTTCGCCCCAGCGCCGAGGGGCAACAAAGTTAGAATCGATAAGCTCAGGCATAGTTGCTTCGCTATTCTCATCATGGTTAGTATGTGTTTGGAGGGCTTTGCCAAGGCCCTTGATGAAACATTCGTCCTTGTCTCGTCACGAGACGTTGATGGGGACGTTTACCATTTTCTTTGTTTGCAAATGTAGGAAATTATTCGTAATATTCCTAATAGCGAAGCCTGATTTTGTATTTATTTAAGTTAAATTCGTGACTTTCGTCAATTGTATTCTAATTTTCGTCGTTAGAAAATGGGTGTTTCTTAGTCTATGTCCACAACGGTGATGCCGGCACCGCCAAACTGTACGTGTTCGTCGCGGAAATGACTCACATTGGGGATAGTGCGGAGGTACTGGCGGATGAGCTGGCGCAGTACGCCGGTGCCCGTGCCGTGGAGGATACGCACGCGTGACATACCTATTAATATAGCATCGTCGATGAAGTGCATCACGGCATCTATGGCCTCGTCGCCACGCATGCCGCGCACATCGATATCCTGATGGAAATTCTGCTTGCGGTCTTCCATGGTGGCACGCGTCATCTTCGAGGTCAGGATAGCCAGACCGGCATGTTTGTTTGCTGCGGAGGTGTCCTCGCTCTTCACCTTACCCTTGTCGCATCTCTCCAGCTGTTCGGCCTTCATCTTCGTGCGCACATCGCCAAAGATAACGGTGATCTGCTTGCCTTGGATGTTTTCCACTGTACCAATGGTGTTGAGACCTTTGATACGCACGGTGTCACCCTTCTGGAGGGGACGGTTGAGGTCGTTGGCGCTGTTGCGTTCGGCACCGAAGGTCTGTTGGCGCTTGTCGCTCTCCTCCTTCTTCTGTGCTTTCTCGGCCTTGCGCTGCCCCTTGCGTGCCTTGCGCTCTTCCATCTGGCGAAGTTTCCTGGCAAACTCTTCCTCGCTCATCAGTCCGCGGGTGTCGTCGCTCTGCACCTGCTGACGGAATTCCTGCAGTTCTTCGCGAATCTCGCGGGTACGCTCTTTCTCAGCCTGCGCCTCACGAATCTCGCGGATGGCATTCTCAATCTTACGGTTGGTCTCGGCCAGCAGTTCCTCAGCTTGCTGTTGGGCGCGCTTCAGGATCTGCTTGCGTTCGCGCTCAATCTCCTCGAGGTTGGTCTCATAGCGCTGGATATGTCCTTCGAGGTTCTTCTCGTGCTGGTGGATGGTCTGGCGCTTGCCTTCCCAGTAACGTTTGTCGCGTACGATGTCCTGCAGGTATTTGTCGCTCTGGATATAGTCCTGGCCTACAATGTCGGAGGCGTCCTTGATGACTTCCTCAGGCAGGCCGGTCTTGCGGGCTATCTCGATGGCAAACGAGGAACCGGGCTGACCGATACTGAGCTGGAACAGGGCCTGCATCTGGTGACGGTCGTAGAGCATCGCACCGTTGACAACACCCTCGTGGTCGTCGGCGAAATGCTTCAGGTTCTGATAGTGGGTGGTAATCACGCCGAAGGCTTTCTTCTGCCAGAACTGCTTCAGGACGGCCTCGGCAATGGCGCCGCCAATCATGGGTTCTGTACCGCCACCAAACTCGTCTATTAATAATATGGTGTGGGCATCGCAGTTCTTGATCATCTGCTTCATGTTCATCAGATGACTGGAATAGGTGGACAGGTCGTCCTCGATGCTCTGTTCGTCACCGATATCAATCATGATATTCTTGAAGATGCCGCAGGTGGAACGGTCGCCAATGGGAATGGGCAGTCCGCATTGTAACATATATTGCAGCAGTCCAACGGTCTTCAGGCACACGGATTTACCACCGGCATTGGGACCTGAGATAATGAGCAGGCGCTTGTCCTGTTCGAGGAGGATATCAAGGGGCACCACTTTCTTTCCTTGTTTCTCCAGTGACAACTGGAGCAGGGGGTGAATGGCACGGATCCAGTCGAGATGCGGCTTGTTCTCTACCTTGGGCTCAAAGGCTTTTGTCAGTTGGGCAAAGGCGGCCTTCGCCTGAATCAGGTCGATGATAGCCAGGAAACGGTAGGAATCAAGAATCTCCTTGACGTGGGGACGTACCTCGTCGGTGAAGACGGTGAGGATACGGATTACCTCGCGACGCTCCTCGGCTTCGAGTTCGCGTACGCGGTTGTTGGCTTCCACGACCTCGGCAGGTTCTATGAAGACGGTCTTTCCTGTAGCACTCTCATCGTGAACAATACCATTGATCTTACGTTTCAGACCAGGGGCTACGGGAATCATCAGACGACCGTCGCGCATGGTGGGCGCAGCGTCCTTGTCTACCAGTCCGTCGCGCTGGGCGGCATGCAGTATCGTATAGAGGGTGCGTGAGATGCTGCCCTCGGTCTTTTGCAGTTCGTGGCGTATGCTGGCCAGCGTCATTGAGGCGCCGTCCTTGATTTTACCATATTTATCCAGGATGGAGTCTATGCGACGGATCATGGCAGGGAACGTCATGATGTCGGTAGTCAGGCGCTGCAGGGCAGGGTAAGTGTAGGTCACCTTCTCTTCGTCCTCGGATGCGTTTCCTTTATTCAGATAGATGACAATATTGCTGATGGTCTCCAGTGAGCGGCGCAGGTCGAAGACTTCGTTTTCCTCCAGATGGGTGCCTGTCAGACGGATGCGTGCGATTGACTCGCGCATGTCGAAGAAATACTGCATGGGGAAATCGTCAGTCGTCTCTTTCAGGCGACGGAACTCATTGGCTTGCTGCAACCACTCGTTTACTTCGTCGGCATCAGAAGAAAATGCCAACTCGTCCACCATATTGCGACCCAACGAACTCTGACACCGTTCCTTCAATAGTGTACGGATATCGTCGAATCCTATCTTATTTTCAAAGTTATTAGGGTAAATCATGCTGCAAAATTAATCATTTTACATCTATTTTGCAAAAAAGTGCTCGAAAAATTTGCAAGTTTGAAAAAATACCCGTACCTTTGCACCCGCTTTGATGCAGTTCGAGCACTGGAGAGATGGTAGAGTGGTCGATTACAGCGGTCTTGAAAACCGCCGTGCTGAGAGGCACCGGGGGTTCGAATCCCTCTCTCTCCGCCAAAACATTTTGAAGTCCCTTGTGAATCTAGTATTTACAAGGGATTTTTGCTTTTTGGTGGTATGGCTTTAATCAAATCTTACAAGGGACTTTCTCCAAAGTGGGGAAAAGACTGCTATTTCAGTGAGAACGCTACGATTGTAGGCGATGTGACAATGGGTGATCAGTGCTCAGTGTGGTTTAACGCCGTGGTGAGGGGTGATGTGGCTCCTATCACGATTGGTGACCGTACGAATGTGCAGGACGGCAGTTGTGTACATGTGACGCATGACACGGGTCCTACGCATATCGGCAGTGATGTCACTATCGGACATAATGTCACCGTTCATGCCTGTACCATCCACGATGGTGCGCTGATAGGCATGGGTTCCACGTTGCTGGATGGCTGTGAGATTGGTGAGGGGGCTATTGTGGCTGCTGGTGCCCTGGTGCTTCAGAATACAAAAATACCGCCTCACGAGATATGGGGCGGTGTTCCTGCGAAATATCTGAAGCCTACACGTCCTGGACAGACTGATAATGCAGCCCACTACGTGGAGTATGCTAAAGAGTATCTTAAATCTTAATTCATATCTTTATTTATTCTTCTCGTAATACTCAATAGCGAGTTTTACGTTCTTCTTGACGGCGTTACTTGAGAAGGTGGCACCTGTGCGTCCGTCGACCTCGGTCTTCTTGGCTTCAGATACCTTCATTCCATCCCATTTGTTCTGCAGGTGCTTCTTGCAGGCATTCCAGTATTTGGGCGTTTCCTGATTGGGCAGGAATTCTATCTTCTCAATCTTGTTCTTGCGGATATACACTTTCAAAGGGGTAGGACCTACGTAGCCATCCACCTGTTTTCCGAGTTCGGTGGTGTTGATGACATAGGCGCCATTCTCCTTGGTCATGATGCCATCGTCTTTCTTGGCGCTGCTCAGCAGTACCACGGCAGCTGCGGCTGCACAAATCAAAGCAATCTTTTTCATCTTATAAAGTTTAGTCTTATAGTTTAACATCAGAAAGAATGCGCTTGGTGGCGCCAGACAACTGTTTGACGTAGTTGCCAGCCTGCTGACCTGCGTTCTTCAGGTAGTCGGCATCACTCTCAAAATGGTTCATCAGGCGTTCAAAATCCTCGTAGTTGGTAATCTCGAAACCACCTTCGCAGGTTTTCAGGCCCTGGGCCTCGTGGAATTTCTTGTTGTTGGGTCCGAAGATAACGGGTACATCCCATACGGCTGCTTCCAGCGTGTTGTGGATACCTACGCCGAAACCACCGCCAACATAGGTCACGCCGGCATAGTTGTAGATGCTCGACAGAAGTCCGAAGCAGTTGATAATCAGAGCCTCTGCGTTTTCCAAATCCTTTGAGTTCTCAGAAACATCGGTATATCTCACAACCTTCCTGCCTTCCAGCAGTTTTTCTATCTGCTGCAGATGATCCTCGCCGATAACGTGTGGGGCGATGACCAGTTTCCAGTCGCGATGCTCATTGAAGTACTTGATGAATATGTCTTCATCGGGTTGCCAGCTGCTACCGGCAATGAATACTTTCTGTCCCTTGGTGAACTGTTCAATGACAGGCAGTTGCTTAGCCTGCTCCTTGATCTGGAGCACACGGTCGAAACGGGTGTCGCCAGTGATGGTCACGTTGTTGAGACCTATCTTATTGAGGAGCTCCTTGCTCTTCTCGTTCTGTACGTAGAAATGGGTGAAGCATTTCAGTACCTTGCCGTACTGACGACCGTACCAGCGGAAGAATACCTGTCCGTCGCGGAAAATGCTGGATACGCTATATACGGGTACGTTACGATGCTTCAGGATATGCAGGTAGTTGTACCAGAATTCGTACTTGATGAAGAAAGCCATCTCAGGACGTACGGTGCGCAGGAAGCGGCGTGCGTTGGTGATGGTGTCGAGTGGCAGGTAGCAGATAATGTCGGCTCCCTCGTAATTCTTGCGCACCTCGTAGCCTGAAGGCGAGAAGAAGGTGAGCAGAATTTTGATGTCAGGATGCTCGCGCTTCATCTGTTCCATCAGTGGACGACCTTGCTCGAACTCACCGAGTGATGCTGCGTGGAACCATACGTAGCGGGCGTTTGGATCTACCTGCTCACGGAGAATGCGGAAGGCGTCGCGCTCACCGCGCCACATCTTCCGTACTTTCTCGTTGAAGCGACTGTAGACAGCCACTCCGAGCAGATAGAGATATATTGCTAGATTATACATTAGCCCAGTACCTCAATTGCTTTACGTGTTCTGCGAATCGTTTCTTCCTTACCGAGGAAGGCAGCCAACTCATACATGTCGGGACCCTGTCCGGCGCCAACGAGGGCGATACGCCATGCGTTCCAGGGCTTGATGCCCGCTTGTTCAGCCCAAGGGTCGATAACGGCTTTCAGACCTTCCACGTTCCAGTCGGTGATGGTCTCCAGCACATCCGTCATCTGGCGCATTTGGCCGGCCGTGTTCTCGTTCCAGTTCTTGCGGATGAACTTGTCGCCTTCGCGGTCAAACTCGGTGGGAGCCACGAAGAAGAATTTCGTCAGGGGCCACAGGTCGCTGGCGAACGAGATGTTACGCTTGCGCTTGGTGCCGTCGTTGTTGACAACCTCAACCACCTTTGTCTTCATCATTCTCACAACCTCGGCTTCCTGCTCGGCAGTGGCCTCAATGCCATTCTCCTTCAGGATCTTGTCGAAAGCGGGACACCAGTCAGCATCTGCCTGACGAAGGAGGTACTGGTGGTTGAACCATTCAGCCTTGATATGGTCGAACTTGGCACCGCTCTTTGAACATTTTGAAAGGTCGAAAAGGTTGACCATCTCTTCGAGTGTCATCAGTTCCTGGTCGTTGCCGGGACTCCAGCCCAGCAGGGCAAGGAAGTTGATAACGGCCTGGGGCAGATAGCCCTTCTCACGGTAGCCACTGCTGATATCGCCAGTCTTGGGGTCGTGCCATTCCAGTGGGAATACAGGGAAACCCAGTTTGTCGCCATCGCGCTTTGAGAGCTTGCCGTTGCCAATGGGCTTCAGCAGCAGAGGCAGGTGGGCGAAGCGGGGCATGGTATCTTCCCAGCCGAAAGCTCTGTAGAGCAACACGTGGAGTGGGGCAGAGGGCAACCACTCCTCACCGCGGATCACGTGGGTGATCTCCATCAGATGGTCGTCCACGATGTTGGCCAGGTGGTAGGTGGGCAGCTGGTCAGCACTCTTATAGAGCACCTTGTCGTCGAGGATATCGCTCTTTACGCGCACTTCACCACGAATCAGGTCGTCGACCAGCACCTCTTCGCCGGCGTCAATCTTGAAGCGCACGACGTACTGCTTACCCTCAGCAATCAGTTGGTCTACCTCTTCCTTGCTCAGTGTCAGTGAGTTGCGCATCTGACCGCGTGTCTTGTTGTCATATTGGAAGTTCTCTATCTCCTTGCGCTTGGCATCCAGTTCCTCTGGTGTGTCGAAAGCAATATAGGCCTTGCCGTTGTCGAGCAACTGCTGCACGTATTTCTTGTAGATATCGCGACGCTCGCTCTGACGATAGGGACCGTAGTTGCCACCAAATGATACACCCTCGTCGAACTTGATACCCAGCCAGTTGAAGGCCTCGATGATATAGTCTTCGGCACCTGGCACGAAGCGTGTAGAGTCGGTGTCCTCAATACGGAACACCAGGTCGCCGCCGTGCTGCTTGGCGAAGAGATAGTTGTACAAAGCGGTACGCACACCGCCAATATGTAGGGGTCCTGTAGGACTCGGTGCGAAGCGCACCCTTACTTTTCTTTCAGTCATTATACCTTATTATTATACAAATTTGGGTGCAAAGGTACGAAAAAATTAAGAATAAAGAATTAAGAATTAGGAATTATTTGTATCTTTGCCACCAAATTAGATGTGATATGAGTAAATTCGACATAAAAACAGACCTGACCTGGCGTGATATTGCGCTGCGTGTGGCCTTGGTGTTGTGTACGGTGGCCGTCATCGTATGGTTCATGCCACGCGATAATAAGCCCAATTTCAAGATGGAGGTCGACAAGGTGTGGCTTTACAGTGACCTGACGGCAACTTTTGATTTCCCTGTCTATAAGAGTGACAGTGTCGTGAAGCATGAACGCGAACAGGTGATGCGGGATTTCGAGCCTTATTACATCTACAGCGCATCGGTGGCTGAGCAGCAAAGAACGGCCCTCTCGCATTTTATCTGGCAGAAACATCCGGAACTAGGCTCAGACTTCCTGCGACTGGTGCTGACTCCTTTCGATATGCTCTATGAAAAGGGTATCGTGGATACGAAGAAACCGCTTGAACTTGAGACGGATACGATGAAGAACCTGCGTCGTATCGATGATAGGGAGGTGTCGGTCATCAATATCTCACAAGTCTATACGCCACGAGAGGCCTATGAAGAACTGCTGAATACGCCGTCGTTGCAGATTTATCATACATTGCTGGCACAGTTGGACCTGAATGAGTTCCTGTTGCCCAATCTGACCTATGACGAAGACCGGAGTGAGGCGGCACGCCTGGAACTGCTGAACAGCATTCCGCTGGCAAGTGGGGTGGTACAGAGTGGTCAGAAAATCGTGAATCAGGGTGAGGTGGTAACGCCTGAAATCCTTCAGGTGATAGAATCATATCAGAAAGAACTGGAACGCCGTGACCAGTCGAACTCGACTTTCGCCTCGATGATTATCGGTGAGGCGCTGTTCGTGCTCATCATCATTTCGATGTTTACCATCTATCTGACACTCTATAGGAAGGATTTCTTTGAGCACACCCGTCATATTGCGATGATGTACACATTGGTGATTTTGGCTACGGTACTGGCTTCCTTGATGGTAGATCATTCGCTGTTGCATGTCTATATCCTGCCATTTGCCATTGTGCCCATCTTTATCCGTGTGTTTATGGACTCACGTACGGCTGTGATGGCCCATGCTGCTGTGGTGCTGATTTGTGCGTCTATCCTGCAGCGACCGCTGGAATTCATAGCTGTTCAGCTGGCTGCTGGTCTTACGGCGGTATTCTCTCTGCGTGAGTTGTCAAGTCGTTCGCAACTGTTCTGGACGGCTATCGTCACCACGATGATGGCCATGCTGACCAATCTGAGTATCTTCCTGATTCGTCATAATGACTTCTCAAGTATTGATGGCGGGGAATATGTGTTCCTGGCCATCAGCGGCATCGTGCTGTTCTGTTCGTACCCCATGCTCTACCTCATAGAAAAGTTCTTCGGCTTTATCTCTGATATCACGCTGATAGAGTTGAGTGATATGAACAAGGTGCTGTTGCGCCGGATGAGTGAGGTGGCTCCTGGCACGTTCCAGCATAGTATTCAGGTGGGTAATCTGGCCGCTGAGATTGCCCGTAAGATTGGTGGTAATCCGCAACTGGTTCGTACGGGTGCCCTTTACCACGATATCGGCAAGATGCAGAATCCCATTTATTTCACGGAGAACCAGTCGGGTGGTATCAGTCCGCATAGTCAGTTGACGTATATTGAGAGTGCCCAGATGATTATCAGTCATGTGACAGAGGGACTGAAACTGGCTGACGAGAACAATCTCCCAGTGCAGATTCGCGACCTGATTGCCACCCATCACGGACAGGGAAAGGCCAAGTATTTCTATATCAAATACAAGAATGAATTCCCTGACCAGCCTGTCGACGACCTTCTGTTTACTTATCCTGGTCCTAATCCGTTTACCAAGGAACAGGCTATCCTGATGATGGCTGATGCTGTGGAGGCCGCTTCACGTTCGTTGCCCGACTATACCGAACAGACCATTCGTCAGCTGGTGAATAAGTTGATTGACGGTATGGTGGACGACGGTTTCTTCCATGAATGTCCTATCACCTTCCGCGATATCCAGTATGCCAAGACGGTTTTGATTGAGAAATTGAAGACTATCTATCATACCCGTATCAGTTATCCGGAGATGAAAAAGTGAATAATTTGCACACCAAAAGGACTAAATGTGCAATTAAATCATGCACAAACTGCTATAGTTTGTGCAGGATTTAATGTTTATTAGGTTAATGAAGTTTAAAATATGCACACTTTTTTCTTTTGTGTGCGACAACAAACGTACCTTTGCAGCCGATTTTTTTAAGATTTGTTTAAAAAGGATATGAAAACAAAAGTAATTCTGGCTGGCATCATGCTGGCTGCAGCCGCCACAACAGCACAGGCTGGTGGTATCTTAACCAACACAAACCAGAGTATTGACTTCTTGCGCAATCCTGCACGTGATGCAGCTATTGGCCTCGATGGTGTTTATAGTAACCCCGCAGGTGTGGCTTTCCTTCCTGAAGGTTTCCATTTGGGTTTCAACTGGCAATATGCTCACCAGACGCGTACCATCACTTCTACCAATCCTGTGCTGGCTTTGGGCAAGAAGAATGGCGGTTCTGATTCTAAGATTTTTGAAGGCGTGGCCGATGCACCATTTCTGCCTTCTTTGCAAGCTGCATGGAATAAGAATAACTGGAGTTTGCAGTTCAATTTCTCACTACCTGGCGGCGGTGGTGCTTGTGAATATGCTGACGGTCTGGGTTCTTTCGAGAGCACGGTAGGTGCCATTGCTAATCAGCTGAAACCGCTTGGTGCTTCTGGCTACGATATGGATGGCTATATGCAGGGACGCCAGTATTATTTTGGTTTTCAGTTGGGTTCTGCCTATAAGGTGAACGAGAATCTAGCTGTATATGGTGGTCTGCGTGTTCTCTACGGCACAGCTACCTACAAGGCTAAAATCAGCAATATCATGGTGAATACGGCTGGAGGCTATGTTGACTTCGGTAGTTTCCTGCAAGGCGCAGAGACAAAGGTAGATGCTAGCCTGACGCAGGTAGTTGCTGGCATGGCTCAGTACGAGGCAGCTCAGGCTACTGCTGCACCTCAGTATGCTGCACTCGTTGCCCAGAAGGCTCAACTTGAAGGTACAAAGGCCAGTCTTGGTGCTTTGCAGAAGTATTCTCAGGGTGTGAACCTGTTGTGTAATCAGTGGAGTGTGGGTGTTGCACCTATCGTTGGTGTCGACTACAAGATGGGTAAGTTCAACTTTGCCGCTAAGTATGAGTTCAAAACCGAGATTCACATGAAGAACGAGTCAACGGTGAACCAGGCAAGCGAGATTGCTGCCGTGAATAAGTTCCGCGATGGTGAGGAAATTCGCGAGGATCAGCCTGCGCAGTTGGCGCTGGGTGTCATGTGGAGCCCCATGGATGAGGTTCGTTTGAATGCTGGTTGGCACCACTATTTCGATAAGAGCACCACATGGTATAACAACTCGCAGGACTTGCTGGATCACGATACAAACGAGTATCTGTTGGGTGCTGAGTGGGATGTCAACGACCGCGTCATGATTTCTTTGGGAGGACAGCTGACCCGCTACGGACTTACTGATGCTTATATGAATGATATGTCGTTTGTGGTCAACAGCTACAGCATTGGTTTTGGAACGAGCTACAGGGCTACGGACAACGTGACGCTGAAGGCTGGTTACTTCCAGACAAACTATACCAATTATGACCGCGTAAGTCAGCAGAATCCGCTGATTAAGGATAGCTTTACCCGTACCAACAGCGTACTTGGTTTGGGTGTCGAGGTGACGCTGTGAAAGGTGTGCTCGAAGAGAGGATCGTTAAATCTCCTCTAAAGCATAATATTGATAATCACGGACGATGCGGCGAAGAAAAGCTGTATCGTCCGTTTCTTTTCTTTCGATAGTCAGTTTTTCGCACACCTTACGGGCTAGTTGGGCCGTGCGCTCGGCAAAATCGCTTTGCTGCATAGAGAGGGTGTGCGTAATGATGTCTATCTGTTCCAGGGACAGGTCGGCAGCCTGCGGATAGCGGGGCACATAGCCCTTGGAGAGATAGTCGTACTCGTCAAGACTGATTTGTATCTTCTTGTATTTCTGTTTTTTTATAACCACCGTCCCTGCGGCAAGGTCGCCAAGTCGCTGGTTGTTGCGGGTGAGTACCATCACGATGAGTCCCATGTAACTGGTCATTGGTCCGTCAATCATAAACAGCAGCCAGCGCATCAGATAGGAACCCAGCGTGGGGCGTGAGCCGTCAAGTTTCACCACCTGCATATTCATAATCATCTTGCCGATGGACTGTCCCTGGTTGAATATTTCCATGAGGAGGGTGTAGAACAGGGGTATCACGCCTATGGTGATGATGTAATACCACTCGGTTTTGATGATATCTGCTGCTATAATGATGGCAAGCATGACGTAGGCAAACAATATAATCCAGTCGAGTATCTGTGCAAGGATGCGGTCGCCCACGCTGGCAACGGTTGGTTGAAGGCGCACGTATTGGCCTGTGATGATAGCTGATTCTGCCATTTTCTTTGCTATATATGTAATTTTGCGACAAAAGTAGATAAAAAAGTTGACATATTGCACATAATTATCAAATTATTTTGTAACTTTGTCGCTCGATAACTGGAAATTGATGAAAGAAGTAACGTTTATTCGGCAGAACCTTGACAAATGGCGCAGTTACGAGACGGTGGCTGAGAGTCCGGCACTCTCTACTCCCGACGAAATGGCTGACGCTTATATAGACGTCACTTCCGACCTGGCTTTTTCGCAGACGCACTACCCCCAGTCACGTATCACGCTTTATCTGAACAACTTGGCTTCTGCCATCCATCAGAATATCTACCGCAACAAGCGGGAGCGCTGGTCGCGAATCGTCACTTTCTGGACACAGGAGGTGCCGCTCATCATGTGGGATGCCCGCAAGGAGCTGCGTCTGTCGTTTGTCATATTCCTGATAAGTGCGCTCATCGGTGTGCTGTCGCAATGGCTCGACCCCGATTTCTCGCGTCTGGTGATGGGCAACCGTTATGTGGAGATGACGCTCAATAATATTGAGAATGGTACGCCGATGGCTGTCTATGACGGTGGTTCTGAGGGACTCATGTTCTTCATGATTACCAAGAATAATATAGGTGTGTCGTTCATGGCTTTTGTATCGGGACTGCTTACCAGTTTCGGAACGGGATTGATATTGCTGCAGAATGGGGTCATGTTGGGAGCCTTTCAGACTTTTTTTGCCCAGCATGGACTGCTATGGGAGTCGGCTTTGGCTATATGGCTGCACGGCACTATCGAGATATCGGCTATCATCGTGGCTGGTGCCGCAGGGCTCGCCATGGGCAACGGGTGGCTATTTCCCGGCACGTATTCCCGTCTATACTCGTTCAGACGTGGGGCCAAGCGTGGATTGAAGATCGTGATTGGCACGGTGCCGCTATTCTGTGTGGCTGGTTTCATTGAGGGATTCCTCACCCGTCATACGGAGTGGCCTGATCTGGGCCGACTGACCATCATTTTGCTTTCTGCCGCGTTTATCATCTATTATTATATAGTACTGCCTTATTTCAGGAATAAATCTCAAACCTCAAATCATAATAATCATGCAAATAGAAACTCCCCAAATTGAGTTGTACCGTGTGCGTACATTTACAGAGAAACTCACAGATACGTTTAATTTCTTGCGTGACAACTGGCGCTCTCTGCTGAAATATTTCCTGTACCTGATGCTGCCTACGAGTATCGTGGTGGCATTGCCGTTCAATCATTTCTTTGAGGGCTATTTTAAATTGATTACCCTCGCAGAGAATCCGAATGCGTTTAGTTCCTCGGATGTGTGGCTATATGGCTTATCGACTGTAGCCAGTGTTGTGCTTGGTCTCTTTTCTGTCATCCTGTTGCAGGCGTTCATCTTTGCTATGATTCGTGTCTATATGCGCAATCCACAGCGGTTGAAGGATATCATCTATGCCGATTTCCGTGACGATTTGTTTTTCTGCTTCAAGCGGGGTTGTATAGAGTCGCTGGTGGGTGTGGCATTGGCCGTTATTGTCGCTTTGCTCTTTGTTGCTGTGATAGCAATCGCCTTCTCCGTAGGGGCGAAGTTTGGCGCGGTGATTAGCATATTAGGCGTCATCTTCTTATATGTCGTGCTGGTTATTGTGCTCCTCCCAATGATGATGGTTTCGCCCATCTATCTGTTGGAAGACGAGATAGGAGTCTTTGCAGCCTATAAAAAGGGATTCCGTCTGGGCTTTGCTACCTGGGGCGGCCTCTTTGCCCTGTTGTTTGTGGTAGGTATCCTGTCGAGTGTTGTCCAGACTGTCACCATGATGCCTTGGTATATCCTGTCGATGGTGAAGATGTTCTTTACGCTGAGCAATGATATGGATAAGCCTTTCCTGCATTCGTTTGTCTTTGCTTTCATCCAGTATCTCACTTGTATCCTGATGTATCTGGGCTATATGCTCTCAGAGATATTCACGCTTGTGGCTGTCACTATCCAGTATGGACATGCCAGCGAGAAGATTGACGGTAAGGGCGTGGCTCAGCGCATCGAGAAGTTTGACGAGTTTGATAATTTCTAATATCCACTGGCACTACTTGGTATTCTAACGATGACGGCAGATACACTCCAACTGGACCAGGAACTCATGACTGCGTTGCAGTCTGATTCGCAGTACGACTACGACCGCGAGATAAACAGTGGTGGCGAGAGTCTGCTGGAGTGGCTTCAGCGTGTCATCAACAAATGGGTGTTCGACCACCTGGATATCGTGCTGAGCGACGATGTTACCAATTATATATTAATAGGTATAGGTGTGCTGGTGGTGCTGTTCCTGGTTTTCCTTTACTGGCAACTACGTCCCAAACTCTTTATACGTAATGAGAAGGGGGACGATCTGACGTATGAGGTGCAGGAGGATACCATCTATGGCGTCGATTTTAAGGGTGATATCGCTAAGGCTGTGCAGGCTCAGGATTATCGCATGGCTGTGCGCCTTGTCTATCTGCAGACGTTATGGCATCTGCAAAATGCTGAATTGATTAACTGGCAACCGTCAAAGACGCCGGTGGAATATATGCGTCAGGTCAACAAGTCTGACTTTACTGCCATGTCGCAACACTTTATCCGTGTGCGCTATGGTAACTTTGAGGCTACTCAGGCGCTTTTCGAAGAGATGCTTTCTTTACAATTGTCTGTTACCCAACAGCTAACACCTGCCACTCATGACTAATCGCACGAAGTTCATCATCGGTATCCTGGTACTCCTCGGCATCGTCTTTGCCATCGAGTTTCGCACCTCACCTAAGTTCGTGTGGATACCTACTTTTAGTCATACAGACGGGCAGCCCTTCGGATGTATGCTCTTTGATAGTGTGATGCATTCGTCTATGCCTCGGGGCTACAGCGTCACGAAGAAGACGGTGTGGCAGTTGCAGCGCGACAGCACATTCAAGGAGCCGAAGTCTATACTGGTGGCTACGGAGGACCCGATAGGTAAGGAAGATGTGGGTGAGTTGTTGGCTTTGGTGCAGCGGGGGCATACGGTTCTCCTGGCTGCAAAGAGTCTCGCTGTTCTGTGTGATACTCTGCATATCAGTTCCGTATTCAATAGCAGTGCATTTAATATCTCTAAATTTGCTGGAAAAAATATAGAGAAGGGGGCGCTGCGGTGGAAAGGGAAAAGGGGAAACTACAGACACCATCCACTCGCTGTTTCTGCTTATGCACAACTGATACCTAACACCTTCGAAGGTAATGATAGTGTGGTTTGTGACACGTTGTTGGCGTTCTCTGGGTATGAAGCTATTAGTCAAGCGATTGATGGTGAGGGGGAACGTCCTGTTGCCCTTTCTTTCAAGCGTGGTAGGGGCGAACTGATTATTGTTTCGGCACCGCTGCTTTTCACGAATTATATGACTATCAGCGGGCAGGGTAGTCTGTTGCAGGCGCGCCTGATGGACAGGTTGAAGGCTCATCCCGTCATCCGTATGGAGAGTTATGTCAGGGGTACGGCGATGACAGAGTCGAGTCTGTTTTATGTGATGCTGAAGCATCCGCCATTACGCTGGTCACTCTATCTCTCAATCTTGGCTCTCTTGCTGTTTTGTGTCTTCACGGCTCGTCGTCGTCAACGTGTGATTCCTGTTGTGAGGAAGCCCGAGAACCGCAACCTGGAGTTTGTTCGTCTCATCGGTTCTCTCTATTGGCAACAGCACGATAATGCGGGACTGCTGGCTAAGAAACTGGCGTATGCCACGGAGGAGATTCGTCGACAGAATGTGCGTATCTCTGCTGAAGATGAGCAACTGCTCAGCGAGATTCGTGAGTATGCCTATGGGAATTATGTCATTCCTGATAAGACGCTGAAATACTATATCAACGAGCTGAACCGTATTCTTCAGTCGTTATAGAAAAGTAAAAAGGTAAAAAAGTAAAAAGGTAGAAAAGGTAAAAAAAGTAATCTATATGGAACAAGAAAGAATTGACCTCACGCAGTTTGCAGCGCGCATCGAGGAGTTGCGCCAGCAAATTTCTCAAGTCATCGTGGGACAGTCGGAAAACATTGACTTGCTGCTCACCGCCGTACTGGCTAACGGTCACGTACTGCTCGAGGGTGTGCCTGGGGTGGCAAAGACCTTACTGGCTCGACTGCTGTCTAAGTTGATCGATGCGAAGTTCAGTCGTGTGCAGTTTACGCCCGACTTGATGCCGTCTGATGTGCTTGGCACCAACGTGTTTAACATGAAGACGTCTGATTTTGACTTCCATGCCGGTCCGGTATTTGCTGATATCGTATTGGTGGACGAGATAAATCGTGCGCCTGCAAAGACGCAGGCGGCTCTCTTTGAGGTGATGGAGGAGCGTCAGGTCACCATCGACGGCACTACCCATCCTATGGGGCAGTTTTATACCATCCTCGCTACGCAGAACCCGGTAGAGCAGGAGGGCACCTATAAGTTGCCTGAGGCACAAACCGACCGTTTTATGATGAAGATAACGATGGGCTATCCTTCGCTTGAGGAGGAGGTGGCTATCCTTGAGCGTCATCATGCCAACCAGCGTCTCACTTCGTTGGAGAATATCCAACCTGTTGTCACTAAGGAGGAGCTCGTACAACTGCGTCAGATGCTTGACGCTGTCTTTGTGGATCCTGTCTTGTTGCGTTATATCGCTGCTATCGTGATGCAGACACGCCAGAGCAAAGCGGTGTTCTTAGGTGCATCGCCTCGCGCCTCTGTGGCCTTGTTGCAGGCGTCTAAGGCTTATGCGTTGTTGCAGGGGCGTGACTTCGTAACGCCTGATGATGTACGCTTTGTGTGTCCCAGCATCTTGCAGCATCGCCTTATCCTTACGGCTGAGGCTGAGATGGAGGGTATCACACCTCTCAAGGCCGTACGACGACTCATCGAAAAGGTAGAAGTACCAAAGTAAAGACATAGTAACATGTTTTAAAGACACAATAACATAATAACATGTTTAAGATATAGGAACGAATATAATTCGTGTAATTCGTTGTTCTAAAGAAAAAAGTGTATTTAAGGTATCGCTTTTATTATCTGCTATCTGCTGTTATCCTGATTATTGCAATGGGATACGCAGTGCCGTCGCTGTTCACCATCGGTCGTCTCTTCTTTTGGCTGTTGGTGACTGGTGTCGTGGTGGATATCGTGTTGTTGTGGAGCAGGAGGGGCATCCGGGCTTTTCGTACCCTCTCGCTGCGTTTCTCTAATGGCGACGATAATCCTGTGAACATCCGTCTGGAGAGCAGTTATCCCTTCGGGGTTCATACGGAGGTTATCGACGAGGTGCCGCCCGTCTTCCAGCGCCGTGATATTCTGTTTAAGGCTGACGTCAGGAAAATGGGTGAGGCTACAATCACCTATCAGTTGCGCCCCACAGAACGTGGCGTTTATGACTTTGGACGTGTGCGTGTCTTTGTGAGTACGCTGTTGGGACTTGTACAGCGCCGCTATACCTGTTGTGAACCGCAGGACGTTAAGGTCTATCCTTCTTATATGATGCTTCGCCAGTATGAACTGCTGGCTATGAGCAATAACCTTACTGAGATGGGTATTAAGCGCATCCGTCGTATAGGCAACAATACCGACTTTGAACAGATTAAGGACTATGTCGTGGGTGATGACTACCGTACTATCAACTGGCGTGCTACGGCCCGTCGCCATCAGCTCATGGTTAATGTCTATCAGGATGAGCGGTCGCAGCAGGTATTCTCTGTGATTGACAAGGGACGTATGATGCAGCAGGCTTTTCAGGAGATGACACTCCTGGATTATGCCATCAATGCGGCTCTAGTGCTCTCTTACGTCACAATCAATAAGCAGGATAAAGCTGGTTTGGTGACCTTTGCCGACCAGTTCGGGACCTTTGTGGCGCCTTCTAAACAGGAGGGACAGATGCAGACGATTCAAGAGGCTCTGTATGCCGAACAGACACAGTTTGGTGAGACCGACTATTCAGCTTTGCTGGCAGGCCTTTCCCGCCACGTAACACGCCGTTCCTTGCTGATTCTTTATACCTCGTTTACCTCAATGGCATCTATGCGTCGCCAGTTGCAGTATTTGCGCCAGCTAAACATGCGTCATCGCCTGTTGGTGGTATTCTTCGAGGACGAAGAGCTATCTCAGTTCATAGCTCATCATTCGCAGTTCACAACAGACTCTAATCATATCTCTCATCTTTCATCTTTCAATTCTCCTTCTACTGAGTCAGTTTATCAGCATGTCATCGCAGAGAAGTTTGCCTATGAGCAGCGCCTGATTGTGCAGACACTCCGACAGTATGGTATACAAAGCTTGTTAACCACGCCTCGGAATCTGTCCGTCGACGTGATTAACAAGTATCTGGAGATAAAAAGTAAGATGTAAAATGGATGATGGAAGAGGTAAGATGGTTTTCTTACCTCTTGATGATTTTCTTGCCGTCCTTGATATAAAGACCTTTCTTCATCATATTATTGTCTATGTTGCGACCTTGCAAGTCGTAGACAATACTTGGGGTCTTGGTCTTTGTGATAGGCTCTACACCAAGCTCCTCGGCTGTAGGTGCAGGTATCTCAACCTTGAATGGTATCAGGTTGATATTACGATCATCCCATAGGTCATTGCCAAGATAGTAACCATCGGTCTTATACGAGATGTTAAACCAGTAATATCCATCTACTTCCAGTGGTACCTCTACCTCGAAGGTCTCACTCTTGAGTTTGCCCAGACGTACAGGAATCTCAACTGACGTGATATCCCAGTAATAATTACCTCCATCGCTGTTTTGCAGCACTCTCACGCGGATATTGTCGTAGTAATCACTGGTTGTCTTCGCGTTCTGGGCCTTGAACCTGAGCTTGGCAACATTGCTTTTGATATAACCATTGGCATCAGCATTGAGCAACATGCCATTGGTCAGTTTCAGTTCGTTGGTCTTGGCAGCCTTGATGGTCACTGTGGTATTGGCAAGCTCGTTGTATTGCTCCATCCATTGGTTTTGCTCATCGTCGAAGACCCATGTTTTCAGGGCAAATACAATGGTATGCTCTCCTGTATCTTCAGGAGTGAAATTCATATCTAAGTCGGCTGTCTCTCCTGGAGCTATCTCAAGATGTCTTCCACCCTTAGGCTCACCGTTAACCAGCAGGAATACCACGTTGTTAAAGAATGTACCGTTGTTTTTGATAGTTGCCTTGGCAGTTTGCGTGCTGTATACCTCCATGTTACCGTTTACTGCTACTGAGCCACTCGCATCAACAGTTGGGTTCTGCAGCGTCATCTGGTTGCCATTGATGGTAGCGGTGATGTAATACTGGAAGCTTCTTGAATTCTGATACCATGTGTCTGTACCCTTTTCCCGGCTGATAGCAGTAATGGCATAGGTGCCATCGGGTAGGGCAGGAATGTTGCAGTTGTAGGTGATTCCATTATAACCCCAACTTTCAGCAAATCTGCCATCGTTCATTTTCTGGGCGGATACCTCCTTGTTGTCCTTGTCGTACACACCTATGCCAAGGTCAAAGTCTTGTGTGGCACCAGTACGGTTATAGAAAGTGGCTGTCAGAGAGATGGGAAAATAGCTTCCCTGTTTGTTCACTATGCTTAAATTTGTATATAGCCCTTCTGATGTCATTCTTACTCCCCATTCTGGTTTGTTGTCGGTGTTGGGCTGTATGCCAATGATAGCATCCTGATCAAAGCTGTAGCCATCGCTGCTACTGCTGGCGCCGCTACCTGTATTACTATGTGGGTCGAGGATACTCAGCAGGAAATAGCCGTTGCAGCTACCGCCCCATCCCCAGTTCACGTGGAAGAGACCATCCTTGCTATAGCCGTCAATCACAAAGGCATGTCCACCGCCAATTGATTGTCCGCAATAGTATACGGGACGCTTTTGGGCCAGTTCGTTGTAGATTAATTCGTCCCATTCGCTGGCTTTGAATTCAATTCGGTTTACATGCCTCAAGCTCGTGTCATAGTCGAAGTAATTCTTAAATGCATTGAGTGCGGGTATCATGTAGGCATAACTACTGTAGGAGGTGTAGTCCATCTCCATGCTGGCGCCGCATAATTGCATCAGTGTGGCGATGGCATTTTTCTGAGCCGCAGTCTCGTTTCCGTTATAGTTGTTTCTGATATTACTCCAATCAATGGTTGTTACAGGAATTTCATTGACTGTGATACCTTTTGTTCCTGTTGTATAGCTTGGAATAGTGCTCGTGGTCTTTTCGGGATATTGATAATAATTCAAGATTTGTGCCATGACGGTTGCCAGACATCCAGTCAGACTTCTCTTGTCACCATCCATGGGGCATTTGTTGTTATAAGGACTGCCTTGATCCCATGTGCTCTGTATCAGTGGTCTGATGGTGGCGTGCTCTGCCGTCTCGGCTCTTCTGGTGTTGGCATGGGTGGCCAGGTATTCCAGTTGGTATGTGTATCCTTGCAGCCACGCTTTCATATTGTCTGGTATGTCGTTCCTATTGAATGTCCCCTCGTCGGCATAGCCCAGGATGGCTGGGGTTCTGTCGTCGGCACTGACTACGACGTAACCATCGTTCTGTCCCACGTTAAACACGTAGAAGCTCTCCTTCGTGGCGGTAGTCAACTCTTTGTTTACCTGCGTGCTCTTGGCTGCCAGTCTCATCTGGCGTTGTGATTGCGTGGCTCGCTGACTGTCTATAAAGGCCTTTGCCTTCTGCAGAGCTTCACTTTCCGTTACATTGCCTGCCCATGATGTTACGGTGACAAACAGGAATAGAATAGGTAATAGTTTTCTCATATCATGATGGTTTTGGTCATTTTGTTGGCAAAGGTAATAATAAATCTTGATATTCTTGCAATTATCTATAAAAAATAGCCCCCACCGCATCTTGCGGTGAGGGCCGTTTTGTACCCTCCTTATGTGGGGAGGGGTAGGGAATGTCTATTACTTAACGACCTTCTTGCCATTGATGATGAAGAGACCCTTCTGAGCCTTGTTCACCTTCTGACCGTTCAGGTTGTAGATAGCATTGTTCATCACGTTGCTCTTCACGGTGTTGATGCTTGTCAGAGTATTCTCATCCTGCTCAGCATCGATGAAGTAGATGTGGCAGCCGTTGGTGTTCTTCACAACGATGTCGTAAGCAACACCTGCGGGAACAACCCACGTCTGCTCGGTGTAAGTCTTAGGAGCTGCAACGGCGTTGCCTTCAGCGTCCTTCAACTCTGTCTCACCTGCGAACAACTGTATGCCACGAGCCTCACTGCTCTTGTGTGACTCAACACCAATCTTGATGGTAGATCCACCCTTCACTGCGGGGATAGTCATAATGGTCTGACCCTTACCGCCGAACCAGAGGTATGAAGGACCGTTATAAGTACCAATAGAAGTTGAAGGATAGTTCACTGCAATAGCCAGTGCACGAGAAGCACCGTAAGCAGTGTTGAACTGCAGACCTGCAAACTCTGCAATAGCGGTACCGTTGGCAGTAGGCGTAGCCTCGCCTCCAACATACCAGAAGCAGTTGTCCTTTGAAGCGGCATAAGTATCACAGGTCGTGCCGGGCTTCTTTTCGTGGTCAGACCACAGTGCTCCGTTGTCCTCACACTTCGTGTTACCTTCCTTGTCTGGATCAGCAGATACAGTAACCTTTGCGGCCTCGGCCTTCAGGTTTGCAACGGTAGCCTCGCTCCACTTTGTGAAGTCCCAAGTATGAGTAACCTCTACAGGAACCTGATGCTTATAGACACCGGCAACCTTAACAACCTTTCCTGCACCAGTAAAGATAGTCAGAAGACTGATTTCAGGGATAATACCATCCTTGATTTCACTTTCATTATCCTCTGCGAAGACATACTTGAACTCGGTAATGCCAGCAGGCAGTTCCTTGTTCTTGTTGTTTGTCCAGAATGCATAACTGAGACCTGCAGGTGTGGGTTCTGTAAACTTGAAGAGAATGTAGTCGCAATTTGATACATCAACATTCTTCATCTTGAAGATAACGCTAACCTGGTCTTTAGAAGTATAGGTTATTACACCAGTCTTTTCATTCTTTTCGGATGTGGCCAGAGTTACAACACCACCCTCTTGATCCTGCTGTTCCTGTGCAATCTCTATGAGGTTAGCATCAAGGTTTGCCTTGTCAAACAGGATGATAGCGTCAGCCAGATTGGCCTTTGCGGTAGCGATAGTTTCAACAGTAGCGTCAGCAGCATTCAAAGCTGTCTCGGCATCTGTGATAGCAGTAGCCAGTGCATCTGCACCATTCTTGCCTTCGGTTTCGATAGCCTTGGCTGCAGTGATGGCGGTTTGGAGATCTGCTTTGGCTGCCTCTAATTCGAGAGCCGCAATTTCTTCCGGAGTAATCTGATGCTCACCAAATTTCACGTTCTTGAAGCTCAGCCAAGAGATGTTGTTGTCGGCAGCCACGTTGAACTTGATTTTCAGTATGCCGTCCTCAGCAACTGTTCCTGTTGCGGTGAACTCCTTCATGTAGAACTGACTTTCGCCAACCTGATCACCTGCAGCTACGTCAACAGCCTCGCCGTCGTTAGCCTGCATGGTGATACCAGTAACAGGTGCTTCATAACCATTCTTAGCGCGTACGCGTACCCAAGCGGTGACGTCATAGTTACCAGCCTCCAGACCGTTCATGGTAGCTGTCAGGGCCTTTTCGGCCAGAGATTTGTCATCATTCGTCCAATATTCGAAGAAGGGCACCTTGAAGTTAGAACCGTCAGTCTCGCCCTCATTGCTCCATGTGTTGATGTAGTATGCAGCATCCTGGAAGTCAGGGTTGGTATCCCATGCAGAGAGCAGGAAGTTGTCCACGGTGACATTGGCGTGCCATCCTGTTACGAGGAATGGATCCTGCAGCGCATTGGCCTCTGTCTTTGTAATCGTTCCGTCGTTGTACTTCACAACCCACTGGTCGTAGTATGCATTCTTAGCCTCGGCAGTATAAACATTTGTGGCGTCGATGAGTTCCTTCATCTTGGCCAGCTTAGCCTTGGCTTCGAGAGAAGCTTCTGCCTTCTCGACGGCAGCCTTCAGAGTGGCGATAGCTGTCTTGATAGCCTCTGCATCAGACTTATCTACTTCAGCGGTAGCGGTCAAAGCATCCTGAAGAGCTGTCTTGACAGCCTCTACTTCAGCGTCTTCAATCTTTTCAGAAGCATTAGTGCGGAGTTCATCCAACTCAGCGATGATGGCAGCATTTTTCACCTGTTCGAGTGTTGCCTCATTGCCGTAATAGAACAATTCGAAGTTATCCCAGATACACCACAGGGATGCATTTGTCTCGAGTTTTGCGCCAACTGTCAACTCACCATCTTCTGTCACTTGCACGTAGATGGGCTCTGCTGCATAGAGACCTGCTTCGAATGATGTGCAGGCGTCAGCCATGCTATTCTCGGCACCAGTCTTCACAGGGAACAGTGATGTAACATCGTTTGCATAGAATACAGGCAGATTCTCTTCATCAGTACCGTCCTGACGATAGAAGCCTTGGGCGGTGAACTTATAGATACCTGCGGGAGCCTTGGTCAACTTCTGGTAAACATTGAATGCACCATGAAATTTCTCTGCGTCGTGCTTATCGCTGTTACCGCCAGTAAGAGCTGCACCGCCTTCGTTAGTCCAAGCGCTTACATTGCGGTGGTTACGACCAAAGGTGTGGTCTGTAATCAAGAATGTGGCATCTACGGGATTTTCTGCAGTTGCTTCCTTTAAGCCATCCAGGATTTCAGACTCTGTGAAAATCAACCAAGCTGCATTCTCGTTGTCTGCAGTAAGGTTAGAAGCCAGAACAGTGGTAGTACCATCCCATCCATAGAACTTCTCACCAGTAGCAATAGTGTAAGCATATACAGGTTCGGTTTCTTGTTCATCCTTATAGCCAAAAGCTTCAGGAATCTTTGTAATGGTCAGGTTCACAGGAGCATTGCTGTCCATGAAGCTGCCGTTGAAGAAATACTTGTTGTCACCATTGCTTACCTGTGACTCCAGCTGATAGGTTCCATCGGGTTGTTTAATCAGCGTTACGAAATCAGGATTCTTCAGAAGTGAAGCCTGAGTTCCCCAACTGTTGCCTGCACCAAGATATTTCTCTGCAGCAGTATTGAAGATATAGTATTTTCCTGTCTCACCAGCGAACAACTCAGCGGGAGCAACAGGAGCTTCATAGCTTACCAACTCGTTGTTCTGATTGAACTCGTAGATGTCGGCTTGTCCTTCTTTGACATACTTCTTCATGGTGCCCTTTATAATAACGTTAGCACCTACCTTAATATCATCAATAGAGGTGAAGTCTGCACCGTCAATACCCTTACCGCGGAAGCACTCGAACTGTGCACTCTCGGTGGTACCATCATCAGAAATCCAGTAGCTGATATTCTTATACTGTTCGTTGTACTCATCGACCTTAGACACAATACCCTTTACGAATACAGTCTCACTCAGTGCTTCACCAGCGTCAATAAGTTCGATAGCCTTGGCTACGGTGTAAGCTGTCTCTGCAGTGTTTTCAATGTGAACAGGCTCAACAGGCTGAATAGCTTCGCCAGACAGTGTAATCTTTGAAATTTCAACAGAACCGTTTCCGCTGGCTTGCTTGTTGTCAATGGTCAGAACGTAGCTGTAGCCCTTCTGACTTTCTACAGGAACAACTACGTCACCAACAACAAACTTCTCTGTGATATCAATGTCTTCGCCAACTTTCTCCTCACCATTCATGATGGTCAGTTTGGCAGAGTTGATATTTGAGGCCTTAGTCAAAGAAATGACATAACTCTTTACAACAGCATTGATAGCAGGAGATGTAATAGTGGCTACGCTAGCGTCGTTCTTGCTGCCGCATTTAATCAAATCCCATCCGCTGTTATTGTTGTTGAAGTTTACGATAGTCCAAGTCTTTCCATCCTTGGTAGCGGTCCAGGTGGAAGTGTAATTCTGTACTTTCTTATCATTATAACTTTCACCAAACTGAATGTCAATAGGAAGTACATCCTCGTTAGCTACGGTAGCCTCCTTATAGAGGTACAGACCTGAGATAACGTTGTTGTCATAGCTCTTGATAGCGGTGAGGTGAGCAAAACCCTTATCAGCTACCAGTTGCTTCAGATCTACGGTGGTGATACCATCTTCCGTAGAGAAATACTTTGCAGACCAGCCACCCTTCGTGTTGTCAATCAGGTGTGACTCAGCCTCGGTCTCGTTCCACTGTCCATTGTCAGCGTCACGGTTCATCAGAATACGTGGTGAGCCGCTAACGGCTACAACATACAACTTATCAAAAGCAGATACATCTGCGCGATTATTCACGCTGGGGTCACCGTATGACTGTCCGGTAGCTTTGAAAAGATCCCATGTGGGAGCTACTTTTTGTGTCAGCGTGGCTTCAGCACCCCAACCATTAAATACACCAAAATCTACATCCTGCAGACTTGTAAAGCCTGCCTTCAGTGCCAATGCCTCAATAGCATTGGTAATAGCGTTAGTAGCATTAGTCAGGCTTGTTGCGGTAGCCTCAGTAGAAGCCAATGCGGTCTCACCGTCAGTAATAGCTGTGGTAAGGGCACCGAATGTAGCATCTGTGTAAGCTAAGGCTTTAATCATTTTACCTTTGGCAATGGCAGTAGAAAGATCGTCCTTCTCTGAAGCCAATGGATCGGTCTGAGCCTTTTCCTTCAGTGAGCAGAATGTAAAATAGAAGGCGTCCTCGTATTTAGCAGGCAGGTTGTCGGCGTGAAGATAAAGTCCCGTGCCGATATTTTTCAGTGCGAATTTTCCTTCACTCTCTTCAATTGCCCAGATGGCTAAGTTTGTACCATCCTGACCGTTTCTGCCCTCCAGACCAAGAGCAAAGCAGCAACTTTTGTCTGCAAGCTGTGAATTGAAATAGCCCATGGTGGTGGTATTACCCCATGCCGTATACATGTTGCCATCGGCTTTGTAGGTGCGAAGATAGTAATAACCCTCTAGACCTTCGGTTGTTACAGCTTCTAATTTATAGAAGCAAGCATTAGAGTTGTAAGCTTCGGTAATGGTTCCAAAGTACATGTCCCAACCTTGTCCATGTCCTGTGATACCGATTCCCATTGCGGTAGGAGTAGTGGGCGTCTCGTCAACGATAGCAAACGACTTGCCATCCAGGTCACTGATACTCGTGAACCTTTGATCGACCTCATACTCCGTCGCGGCACTTGCAACACCAGCTACACATAGTAGCAACAGTGTTGCCCACAATTTTGTAATTAATCTCATGATTTAATTGTTTTTAGTTAATGTAAAAGTGTTAATAGGTAAATAACATTGATTTATTTTCGGGTGCAAAGATACAATATATAATAACAAGACATTTTGCCTTTTGTCTCATTTTGTTGTATCTTTTGTTTCATACCTAATTGTGAGACAAATCGATAAAAGGGCCTTATTGAGCCTGTTTTAACACAAAAAACAAGCCCCCAACGCTTTATTGCGGTGAGGGCTTGTTGGTTTTGCTCTGCTTTATGCTTACTAAATCATAATCTCGAGCTTTATACTCACTTAATCACGATCTTTTTGCCGTTGATGATGTTCAGACCCTTCTGAGCCTTGTTCACCTTCTGACCATTCAGGTTGTAGATAGTACCCTGCTGGCTGTCAGACTTCATAGAATTAATTCTTGTCATGAAGGCAGCAGACTTGAAGGTAATATTGATGTTGAGTACCACAGCCTTCTCGTTTGCAACGAAGCCCCACTTTGCAGTGTAGGTATCGTTCTCCATGAAGTTAGCGTCGTGGGTACCCAGGTAATCAATTGTACCAGATGCTGGATCTTGAATCTTTGCACAGAGACCATTGGTTGCATTTGGCCATTGAGTAGCATCACCATTAGCATCGCGCCATCCGTCGGTGGTATTCTCAACGAAGCTACCTGTTGTCACGTTAACGATGTAAGCCTTAGCATCAGCGATAGAAGCAATGTTGAGTGCTGTAGCAACCTCGGCAGCATCAAACTGAGCTGTCAGTCCTTCGTAAGCAGCCTCAGCTGTCATATATACAGGTACGTCGATTGTCTTAACAATCTCAGGCTTGAATTCAGGAGCAGCTACGAATGTTACGTTGATGGTGTAGATCACCTTCTTACCGTTGGCTGCGAGCTGCCACTTCACGCTGTAGGTCTTGCCTACCTCGTCGGCACCGTTCATGTCGCAGATGCTGTACTTGCCTTCACCAGCGATTGCTTCGAAGAACTTCACGTTGATCTTAGTGTTATCACCCCAAGTTTCGGCAACTCCTTCACCGTTGAACCAACCGTCGTAAGCCTTAAAGTCACTGATGGCGTTACCATCGGGATTCAGAACGCTCAGCATATCCTCTGTGATAGCTTCAACACCCAAGAATGCCTTAGCCTCAGTGAAGTCTACTGTAGCCTCAGTAGCACCGTAACCCATGCCTGTGTAACGCTCTACGTTAAGCGTCAGCTCAAGTTCTGTTACTTCGGGCTGCTTAGCCTGCTTATAGGTGTAGTTGAAACCGTAGAAGCCCAACTTAGTGCCAGCAGCATAGATCTTGTATGCCTTTTCTGCCTTCACGTCGAATGTGAAGGTGCCATACATCTTATCAGAAACTGTGATTCCATCGAAGTCGGTCAGTGCAGTACCATCCTCTAAGATGTAGAAAGACTTGTCTTTGTTCAGAACGACTGCAACGTCAATCTTACCGTCAAACTTTGGAACGATGGTGTAGAATGTGCCACCTTCCTTGTTGCCGTTTTGACCGTTACCATCTGTAAAGGCTTCAAATCCTTCAACTGCAGCGTTTGCAGCTGCTGCATGGAAGGCCTCACCACCAGCCTCACCATAGGTGATTGTAGCTACAACCTTATCCTCGTTCTTAACCTCTACAACGTCGGCAGAAACGTGAGTCTCGCCTTCCTTTAATGCATAAGTAACCTTTACTTCCTCAAATTCTTCTCCAGTAGCAGCCTCAACGGTGAACTCAGTAGTTGTGAATGGTGCAGCCTCAGTGAACTTGGGGAATGCGGCATTCAGCATCACAGCGTGTACCTTCTCTTCCTGAGCCTTCAGGAACTTGAACTTACCAGGCTCAACTACTTCATAGTCGGTACCCTCAACAAGTGCATTACCACCAGCGGTAACGAAGCTGAAGGATGTAGTCTGGTTCTCGAGCCATGTAGTATAGGCAGCAGCCTCTCCTACAGTCTCAGGATTCAATTCACCCTTAGCCACAGTCAGTTGTGAAGTGAGATCAAGCTCGCTAACGGTCTCAGCAACCTGCATTGCAGCCTGAGGAGCGTAGGTAAACTTCTTTGTCTTGCTAGCAGTGTTCAGACCTGCGGGCTGAGCAGGGAGCGTAGCCAGTGTGAATGCATTGTTCTCCAACTTGCAAGAAGCTGTAGCGCCTGCAATAGTGGCACTTGTCAGTTTGTTGTCGTTCAGCTGAAGGTTCTTAACAATAACGGGAACATTAACTGTGGTCAGCTGGTTGCCGTCCAAATACAAGTTTGCTCCTGCAACAACCTTTGACAGGTCAACTTCTGTCAGCAGGTTATTGTTCAGATAGGTGTCCTTCAGGCTGGCAACCTTTGACAGGTCGATAGCTGCAATCTTGTTGTTCTGCAGGTTTGCGAAGCTAAGTTCTGCATTCTCTGGCAGAATCACACTCTCAAGAGCATTATACTGAGCGTACAAGTTGGTGAGCTTCGTGTTAGCACTCAGGTCAAGAGTTTTCAGAACACCAGGCTTGGTTGCGCTGGCAGCCATCACGTTCAACTGTTCAAGATTGGCATTGCCGCTCAGGTCGAGACTCTCAAGGACGCTCTCGAAGGCAGATGCAGTGTTGTTGTTGATAGTGAGGTTGGTCAGAGCAGCATTGTTCTTCACATTAATGTTCTTCAAAGAACCCTGTGAGAAGCTGAAGATCTCCATGTTATCAAGACCTGTCAGGTCGAGAGACTCAACAGCTACCTTGCTCATCGTGAACTGAACAACCTTCTTCAGCTTGGGCTGGTCTACAGCAAGGGTAGCACCAGAAACAGCCAGATACCAGATGTCGCTGTTACCATATACCTTAATAATACCATCGCCAGCTACAGTACCCTTGAACTCAGTAATACTAGTGTGGGTAGTACCTTCCTTCTGAGGCCAGGTCTCAGTACCATCATTGACGCATACACCCTTATTCTGGTGACCTACAGAGTCTGTTACAAGTACACCATCACCAAAGTCAACTGAGAAGACGTCGAACTCATCATATACACCAGGCTTGATAGATACTTCTTCACCAACCTTGGCATTCAATGTAAAGATTGGCTCGCCAAGATTCTTAGTAACCATTACGTTCTTGAAGCTCAGCCAAGAGATGTTGTTGTCGGCAGCCACGTTGAACTTGATCTTCAGTACGCCGTTCTCTGCAACAGTACCTGTAGCAGTGAACTCCTTCAGGAAGAACTGTGAGGTACCAACCTGATCGCCTGCAGCTACGTTGACAGCTTCGCCGTCGTTAGCCTGCATGGTAATTCCAGTAGCAGGAGCCTCATAACCATTTTTAGCGCGTACGCGTACCCATGCGGTAACATCATACTTACCAGGTTCAACACCGTTCAGTGTAGCAGTGATGTCGTTAGCACCGAGCGAATTACCATCGCTTACCCAATACTCGAAGAATGGGGTGTAGAAGTTTGAACCGTCGTTGTTTCCCTCAACACTCCATGTGTTGATATACGGAGTGCCCTCAACAGTAGAAGTAAAGGCAGAGAGCAGCAGGGTGGGAAGGGTTCCCTCAAGACGAGAGCCATAGTTGAATGCAGAAGCATCAGCATCGCTCACCGTACCTTCTTCGTATCCCTTCTGTGCAGCGGCAACGGCAGCATCGAATGTAGTCTTAGCCTCAGCAGTATAGACGTTTGTTGCCTCTGCTATAGCAGTCATGTCATCAAGCACCTTCTTCATGTGGGCGTAAGCCTCAATAGATGCTTTGGCATTCTTTACGGCAGTCATCAGTGCAATAACATCACCAGCTTCCTTAGCTGTCGTAATTGCATTGGCAGCTGCTACACTCATCTTGCCTTCAGGAATCTCGATATCGTCAACAGAAGGCAGTGCTGCTACGTATTTCAGACGGAAATTGTCAGCCTTGTACCAATAGTAGCCACCAGCGTTGAATGTACCATCGCCATTGCCACCGACAACGCCGATAGTTGCTGTACCATCAATTACATAGAACTGCAGACTTCCTTCTTCGAACTTAGACTTTGTCGTTGTAGGAATGGCATCACTGTGGGCGCCATTGGCAATCAGGAAGATGCATGGCTTATCGTTGTTGCCTTCGCCAGCGTCGTTGGTTACAAGCACCTTCAACTCGTACAGACCATTGGGCAGACCTGCGATTGTCTGAGTGATGGGATTACCTTTCCACCATGTGTTGAACAGATAGTCACCATCGCATCCCTCGGCGGTGTAGGTAGCATTGCTGTTAGGCTTAACGCCAGTATCAGAACTATTAGTTACTGTCCAGCCAGTCAAGTCACCTGTCTCAAAGCTTGGGTTCACAATCTTGCTTGTCATATCGGTTCCAGGCTCGATAGCAGGCTCTGGCTCAACCTCTGCATCACCGAGACGTGTCAGTGTCCAAGGACCAATAACGGTGTAGTCAGACTCTGGTGTGCCGGTTCTGTTGATTCCAATTGTAACAGCACCATCAGCAGGCAGGTTGAAGGTAACCTCGTTTACATACTTGCCAGCAGCAAACCAAGCCTTCACAGCATCAGATGAGTTGGGAACGAACTTCTCGTTCACGGTTACAGAACCGCTGCCGTTGGCGTAGTCAGTCTCAGAAGCACCGTCATAGCGGTTTTGAACTTTGGTAGCTACGGTTTTCTCACCTACGGTAGCATAAAGCTGAACCAGTTTAGTGTCAGTACCGGCAGTAATAGCAGCAGCCTCTGCAGCCTCGTCAGCACCAAAGCGATAAGCAGCCTGTGCAGTTACCTTATATTTACCTGCGGGCAGGTTCGCGATAGTCTGCTTGAAGTCGAATGCTGAAGCATTTCCGACCTTCACAATACCGCCACTAATACCCTTCGTGCCTGTAGCATCGAAGCCCCCCTCACCAGTAAGGTCAGCATTTACGATATAGCTGGTATAGTCGTTAGGATCAGCAACCTCTACGTCGCCAGTCTTCTGAATGTAGACAAGGTCAAGAACACGGTTCTCGTTACCAACAGCAGGAATAGTAATATCGGTGGCTTTTGTTAATTCAAATTCTTCTGAAGTCTCAGAATAGACGTATCCTTTGGTATCAATAGACAATACAGTTGCTTCACCAGCCTTGATAACAAAGGTAGTAGTAGCGTTACCCCAAACCTGAGCGGTCAACTTGTACTTGCCAGGTTGGAGGGTCGTAACAACAGCATCGTTAGCAAAGAAAGCACCTTTACCCATTGAACAGCGGATATCGGCATTACTTGCGGCAGAGGCTGTTGCTCCCTCGATATCTTCTGCTTCTTTCAGGAATACGATGTCATTTGTCTCGGTAGCAGAATAATTAACTGTAATGACCTTGTTGTCTGCATCAAGAGTTGTAGTGTTTCGGTACTCCTTGTTGTTTGCTGGGGTATTGTATAATACTCCCTCTGATAATAAGTATTGAGGGAAATAATAAGTGATTGCGTCACTTTCGAATCCTGTTCCTTCAAAAATAGTTGTACCAAGACTACTCTTAACCGTATAGTTATAAGTTGCGGCCTCGCGGAATACTAATGTAATCACATTTGTAGCAGCATCTGCTACGGTTGTAATTGTTGAATTGCCAGATACATAGATGTATTTTTTATCACCCACGACGAAAGAAGCTATGTCGGCAGAACTTGCAGTCTGTTCAGAGCCAATAGCCACATTAGTATAAACGGCAGCATCCTTGAGTTCGTTGGTTCCGTCAGTAAACTTTACTGTATAGGATGTTACACTGCTGACATCGGCAGTAGTGATAACCAGTGTTGGCGCGTTTGCTGAAGCTTTACCATAAAGGTCTGCACCGCCAGCGTTTCCTGTCCATTGGAAAATGATGTAGTTCTGTCCTTCATTGAAGATGGCTTTTACGGCATCTGTTACATCCTGTGACAGATTTATTCTGTCGCCAGTACCTCCTGTTGAAGCAGCAGCAACAGCTTTGTCTGCGCGGTTGCTTGCATTACGGAGATCAAGACCCGTTTGACCTGCGAATGTAGCCCAATCAAGGTCAAAATCTTTCTTCATGTAATAGATAATGTCATCACGACCAGACCTGCCCCCCTGATTAACACTATACGTTAGTTGGGCTTTTGTGATAGAGTGACCTTCTGGAATGGTGTACGAGAACTTGGCGTAGGCACAACCAGCCCATGCAGTGGCAGCATCATTATTGTAATGCTCTTTCTCTGCATCAACAGTTGAAGCACCTGTGTTGCTGCCCCATTGAGCACCAGCCGTGTGGTCAAGCGTGGCAGTAATCTCATCAGCCCAAACACCTGTTGCTCCCAAAATCATCATGATACTTAGGAATAGCGTTCTTAGTAAATTTCGTTTCATTATTGTTTTTTGTTAGTAATGAAATATGCGCCTGCTGGTCCGTCAGCGCTTATAGTTTTAGTTTTGTAGGTCTTCTGTGCCCTTCTGCGGACCTATTATTACCCTCCATTCTTAGTGGTAGGGCCAGTGGGGGCACCTTATTTCCGGAAGTTTTCTTCTTGGAATGTTTAATTGTTTTTAGTTGTTGTTATTGTTAGTAAGTAAATTAGTTCACATAATCGGCTGCAAAAATAAATAGAAAAAATGAATAATCCAAGAAAAAGAAGAAAAAATCAGTGCCATCTGTGGTGTCCGCGCGACAAGAAGAAAAAGAAACAGCCCCCACCGCGTCATTGCGGTGAGGGCTGTTTTTTGTTCCCCTCAGGGGAGGGGGAAGGCCTTATTTTACAAGCACTTTCTTGCCATTGATGATGAAGAGACCCTTCTGAGCCTTGTTCACCTTCTGACCATTCAGGTTGAATATGGCAGTCTTCTGAGCATCGGTAGTGATGTTGCTGATAGCGTCAGCAACGGGAAGCTGATGCTTGTAAACGCCCTCAACCTTGACAGTCTGTGGATTCCAGAGTGTCAGCAAGGTAATCTGTGGCAGAATGTCGTTAGCGATAGCGCACTTGGCGTCCTCCGCAAATACATACTTGTATTCTGTTGCACCTGCGGGAACTTCAACATTGTCTGTTCCGTTCTGAGCCCAGAATGCAATTTTGATACCTGCAGGTACAGGCTCAGCGAACTTCACAACCACGTAGTCGCAATTCTTCACATTTACATCATACATCTTGAAGATAACGCAAACATTACCGTCTGTGGTGTACTGGGTAAACCCTTCGCCTTCTACAACTGTTGCACGACTAGCACCGTCCTGGATATCAGAGCTCTGACTCTGAGCAATTTCTACAAAGCTGTCGTCAAGAGGTGTGATGGTGTAGGTTGCTTCAACAACTCTGCTCTCTTGGTCCTCCAGAACTGCGATAGCTTTCACAGTTGTTGTTTCGCTAATAGCAATAGGCTCAGTGTAGAGCGTGCTTTTTGCCGTTGGAATCGTACCATCGAGTGTGTAGTAGATAGAAGCGCCCTCAGTCTCGCAGGCAATAGTTACCTTCTTTGCTTTAGAGTATTCTCCACCAGCAGGGGTAAATATTGGATTAGCGGGCTTGACAGGCTTCTTGGCCCATACACCGAAGTTATCGAAGTAATAGGTGTTTGCCTCATTAATACAATTGAGGAAGATACCCAGACTCTTGAGATTCTTATATTCAACGGTAATGTCCTGTGAGAATTTGTTCCATCCCTTGCTGACTTCAATAAGATAGCCTTTATGGAGGTCTGCAGGTTCAAGTGGGTCGCCACAGAAAGAGAACATCACTACAGAGCCTTCGACTTTGGCTTTATAGTCGAACTCAACATGCAACTTTGTTCCCTTTGGCAGTGCTTCGCTAAAGTTAATGTAGAACTGAGTATCAAATGAAAGATTTGACTCGTTTGTCTTTACAACGATACCTCGGCTTTGGTCTTCACCTGCACCGGGAACGATATTGGCTCCAACGAATTCTGTAGCTTGGACAGTTCTCGTTAGGAAGCTCGTTACATCCTCAGAGGCAAGGTTACCATTCGAAATCAGACTATACCATCCTTGAGGAGCTGCGAGCTCTTCCTTATCAGGATTGATGTGTAAAGCATAGTTCACGTTCTTGAAGCTCAGCCAAGAGATGTTGTTATCGGCAGCTACGTTGAACTTGATTTTCAGTACACCGTCCTCAGCAACAGTACCAGTTGTTGTCACTTCCTTCAAGTAGAACTGTGAGGTGCCAACCTGTGTTCCATCGCAAACAGTAGTAGCCATATCATCGTTTGCCTGCATGGTGATACCGTAAGGAGTCTTGATGGCAGAATCAGTATTCTTTCTGCGAATACGTACCCAAGCTGTGACGTCATATATACCAGGCTCAACGCCATTTATAGTTGCGGTAAGAGTCTTGACAGCCAGAGAGTCACCATCGCCTGTCCAATATTCAATGAAAGGAACCTTGAATTCAGAGCCGTCATTCTCACCTTCAGTACTCCATGTGTTCACGTGATAACTGTCCCAGTTCATGGGCTCTTCATCCCATACGCTCATCAGCAGGTCGTCAACGTTAACATTGGCGCGCCATCCTGTTACGAGGAATGGATCCTGCAGCGCATTGGCTTCTGCCTTAGTAATCGTTCCGTCGAGATACTTCACTTCCCACTGGTCGTAGTATTCATTCTTGGCCTCGGCAGTATAAACATTGGTAGCGTCGATGAGTTCCTTCATCTTGGCCAGCTTAGCCTTGGCTTCGAGAGAGGCCTCACCCTTCTCGATGGCAGTCTTCAGGGTAGCGATGGCATTGTTGATAGCCTCGGCACCCGATACAGATTCTGTTGAGTTGATAGCATTATCTAGTACAGCCTTGATGCTTTCTACTTCTACCTCATCATATAATGCGGTTGCCTTCTCGCGCAATTCGTCTACTTGCTTGCGAAGAGACTCCGCCTTCACATCCTCGATGGTGGTATTCTTACCATAGTAGGTCAGGGTGAAGTTATCCCAGATACACCACAGGCTGGTGTTGCCCTCGAGCTTGGCACCGATAGTCAGTGTCTCGCCTTCTTTCAACTCGAAGACCAGGGGCTCGATAGTGTATTTGCCTGCAGAGAAAGACTGACTTGCAGCTGTCATAGAGGCTTCAGAGCCAGTCTTCAATGGGAATGTCTGAGTAGCGTCGTTGGCATAGAATACGGGTAGGTGCTCATTGTCACTGCCGTCCTGACCGTAGAATCCCTGTGCTGTCAGTGCATAGATACCAGCGGGAGCGTCGGCCAGTGTCTGACTCAGGGTGAATGTTGAGTGCCATGACTCAGCACAGTTGTTACCAATAGTGCCATTCTTGTCCTCACCGCCAGAGAGATTCTGGTTGCTTGCAACCATTGTCCATTTGTCCTGATAGCGGTTGTTACGACCAAAGTCATGGTCTTCAATCAGCATGGTGGCGTCGAGCGGCTCTTCGAGCGTGGCGTTTACCAGACCGGCTTTTGCCTCGTCCAGTGGCATGATAAGCCAGATGGCATTCTCGTCGGTAGCCGACAGGTTCTTGCCCAGTACGGTAGAGGTGCCGTCCCAACCATAATAGTTGTCGCCATCAGAGATGGTATAGCCAAAGATGGGCTTTGTCTCTTCCTCGTCCTGATAGCCAAGGGGCTCCTCAATCTTCTTGAGTGTCAGCGATACAGGGGCATTGCTGTCCATGTAGTCACCATTGAAATAATACTTATTGCCACCATTGCTTACCTGTGACTCCAACTTATAGGTGCCGTCGGCTTCGTTGTAGTCCAGTTTTACGTACTCAGGATGGGCCACGAGTGAGGCTTGTGTGCCCCAGCCGTTGCCGGCACCGAGGAATTTCTCTGAGGTATAGTTGCCGATGATATATTTCTGATAGGGGAGACAGTCGTAGGTGTCGATGATGGCGCTGGTGGCGTCAACGTTGATTTCTGTACCAGTAGCGGTGGTGGTCAACTTGGTGTTGGCCAGGTCTATGCTACCATTCTTGAATGAGGCATCGGCCTCGATGGTCAGTTTGATAGCCTCACCAGCAGGGATGGCCTCACCACCCAGTGACAGCAGGGCTACGCGGGTAGCACCGCTTTCCAACTTGTTCTGGTTGAAGTGAATGGCTGTGTTGGCTGCAGTGGCAGCGTTAATCTTAAGACCCTTACTCAGAGTAATATCCGTTTGAATACCATAGATGGTTTGTCCTTCGGCTGCATCCAGGCTAATAGAAACAACCTTTGTCTTGCCCGGTACCAATGTGGCGTCGGCAACGGTGAGCGACTGTGCAGTCGCTCCCGTAATACCGGCCATCATGAGCACGAACATCGAGAACCATTTGGAAATCGTGTTTTTGTTCATCTTGGTTTTTGTTTTTATTGTTTGTTTACTTTACTAATACTTTCTTCACCTTACCATCGGCAGTACGAACGATGTTCATGCCATTGCGCACCTTGTCGTTCTTCACACCACCTACGGTATAGCTCTCCACGTTAGCAGCACCGGCATAGATGCCGTTGATGCCAGTGGTCTCTGTCAGACTCAGTGCATAGGCGTTAGCGACAGCATCGGCAAACTCAATGTTACTGATGGCGATGTTGTCGTTGCCAGTGATGTTGAGTGAGATGAGCTCACCCTCATTACCCTCGATAGCGGCATTGCCGGTAGAGAAGGCGATGATGCGGTAGGTGTTCTTCGCGATGCGGTTGTAGACAACCTGCAGGCTGGCAGCACGGTTGTTCAGTGATACGCTGTTCAGCATAGCACCCTCGACCAGTGTGACATCCATCTGGAAGCCAACGAATTCAGTGCTGTTGATCAGGTTGAGGCTGGTGCCGTTCTTCGTCAGGAAGTTCACGGCCTCCATCTCGCCACGTGCAGGAGCAGGAGTCTCAGCATTCAGTGCAATGTTCACGATACCAACGGCGTCGCTCACGGTGATATTGCCAGACTTGTTTACGTCGGCCACCTTCAGAGCCTTCTCAGAGGGAACTTCCTTCTCAAGAGCGAAGGTCACGGCTGCCACGGCGTCAGAGGTAGTTACCTCACCGTCGAGGTTCGCATCACCAAGAGGATTAGTGTCAGCCAGGACGAAGTCCTTTATGACGCTGCCCTCTGCAAATGAGATTTCTGCAGTAGCGGTCTTGTAGTCCTCAGAAGCCACAACAGTAGCATTGTAGGTGCGACTAGTCTGAATCACGTTGAAACTGTAAGCACCCTCAGCGTCGGTCTTGCCTTCATACTGTACACCCTCGCCATCGGTGCTAACCAGTGTCACGGTAGCGTTCTCAATAGCAGCACCCTCGCTGTTCTTAACAGTACCAGAGATGGTGGCAGGCTCTACAGCCAGACCAATATGCAGTACTGGGAGAACAGTGTTTGTCCAACTGTTAGACTCGAATGTGCTCTTGTTGTCATTGTAGTGATAATAGGTCAGGCCACTTGTTGCAGAAGTACTCTTCTCAAAGTTTGCAGCTTTCCAGTCGTCAGAATTAGAGCGCATCACGATACGCAGTGCTTTACCTGCTTCGTAAACAATAGGCTCTGCAAATGTCAGTGTGATGAAGTCTGCCAATTCTGTAGCACTTCCTGCTTCAGGCCAGGTCTTTTCCTGGTCAGCGATGAGTTGTGTAAGACCTTCCGTAGGATAGAGACCGTCGGCTGGTTTAGCCTGTTCGGCATCATCACTCCACTCATACCATAAGTTAAATGTTGACTTGGTTTGTGCAGTAGTCTTATAGCCTTTGAAGGTGATAGACTTAATCTTGGCACCGCTTGTCAGACCGTAAGAATTTGCAAGTACATCAGCTGTGTAGAGAGAAACTGACTCACTGTTATAGTAACTCAGGTTGAGTGGTGAGTTAGAGCTTGTACCATCTGCAGTAGCGGTCAGCTCGCTCTTTGCAACTTCTGCGGTAAACACTACATTGACGGGTTCTGTGGCAATGCTATAGTCGCCAGCTTTTACCTCAATGTATACGGGGAACGTACCAACCTTTGGAGACTGGATACCTACTGTCAGTTGTGTGCCAGCGTCACTGAGCTTATTTGTGGTAGGCAGTGCAACAGCAGTACCAGTAGAAGTTGCCTTTCCATCGATGAATGCTGTTACGGTGTAGCTGTCAGCTTCTTCTGCTGCCAGACCGAGGTTCAGAATGTTTACGGTAGCTGCCGAAGGAATATTCTGCATAGCCTCAGTAGGAATGTAGCTAGAAGCAATCTTCAGGTCGTGAGCAACGGCAGCGGGAGTCAGACCGTAGATTTCGTCTACGTAAGCACGTCCACTAATCTCGATACCTATGAAGTAGTCGCCAGCCACGTGAATGGGTGCCTGGAAGGTCTGGAAGTCGGTTGTCATCGGCCTCTCTGTATCTTCTCCGCTAACGCTGAACAGCATGACACGGGTTGTTCCCTCCTCTGCGTTCAGTACCTCTTCACGGGTAGCAGCAGCAAAGACTGTAACCTTGCCTTCTGACCAAGAAGTACTGTAAAGCTTCGCATCAAATTTCAACGTGTCATCAATAGCAGCCGTCAATTTCGGCGTAATGAAGATGTTGTCGGTAGTGTTGCTTGAAGTGATGTAATAGTTGGGAGCATTATAGGTGCCACCGTTGGTCTTGCTGATATTCTTCTGATATACAGAACCTGCAGGCCACTGGTCGCTCTCCGTGCCAAAGTTTGCATAGAACTTCGTAGGATCGAGCTTGGTTCCGCTCAGAGCCAAAGTGAAGGTCTTTTCAGTACCTGTACCATCCAGATAGGTGATAACCATGTCGCCATTATAGGTGGCAGCGTGGGTAGTAGAGAAAGTAATCTCTACAGCCTGTGCAGCAGCGCTGATATTGGTCTCATCGAAGGCAGCAACTGTGAATTCGCCAGCGGGAGTAGCAGTGAAGCCATCAGGAGCAACGATGCTCTTCACGGTCAGAGGAGCAGAACCCCAGTTGTACACGTAGAAGGTCTTCTTGTCGGCAGTGTTTGTCTTGCCAAATGCCACAGGAGTGGTGTAGTCAGTAGGCTCATACCACTTGCTTGAAGGAATGCTGTTGACGAAGTGGAAGATGGGCTCGTTGGTCACAGTGAGATCGAAACCTTCTGTCTCGTACTTCGTACCGTCGGTGAACTCAAATACAATCTTTGAACCCTCATATTTAGTCGTACTTTCTACCTGAGGTGTCCAGTTGAAGGTGAAGGTCTTAGAACTGCTTGCACTTGCAGTCAGCTCAGCTGCAGTAGCTTCAGCCAAAACGGTCTCGTCGCATACATATTTCACGGTGTAGGCCTCGGCAGTTTCATCGCTCAGAGGAATAATATCGATTGATGGCTTAGAAAGAGAAGTACCGCTCTTTACAGAAGCATCGGGCCAGTTGACGTTCTTGATATAGAGGTCGTGGGCCACGTCAACCTTTGTCAGACCAATGATGTTGTCAATCTTGAACTCACCATAGAGTGCGAAAGCTACATAATAGTCGCCCTCGGTCTCGAAGGTGACAGCCTTGTTCACCCAATCAGAAGAACCAATGGCCTCTGCGCCTTCGGTCTCAGCATAGGTGAAGGTGGCAACAGGTTCGCCCCAGGTCTTGCGATCGGTAGAGACATATACTTTTGCATAGTAAGAGTTACCGTATGCACCCTTGATATCGAAGGTCAGCTGCTGACCAGCCGTAGCGTGCAATTTCGGAGTGATGAACTTGTTGTTTCCTGAAGCAAAGCTACTCTGTGTGCGTCCCTTCAGGAAAATCTCGTAGGTGCCAGAATTGTAGCTGTAGTCGCTATTGATACCACTTTCTGCAATGGAACCTGCGGGATAGGCAGGTGTACTGCTGGTGTTGTCAAAGTTGGTTGCCCATGTACCGGCAGGCAGTACATTGCCAGAGAATGCCAGTGTGAAGGTCTTCTCTGCGCCGTCCTTATCAAGATAAACAATTGTCAAATTGCCAGAGAAGTCTCCCAGTGTGGTAGCAGGCAATGTGATATCCAGTGCCTGAGATGCACCCTTGGCAATCACAAGACCCTCAGTGGGAATCTCGGGCATGTTGGCAGATGTAAAGCCTTCGGGCAGGTTGATGCTCTTAATAGTCAGAGGAGCGGTACCCGTGTTGGCAATCTCAAAGTTCTTAGTCGTGTTCTCGCTCACCAAGCCGTAGGCCTGTGCACCTGTGATGCTGCTGGTAGCGGTGCTCTCGGCTGCGCGGAACACGAATATGGGCTCGTATGCGGTAGTACCTGCATAGCGACTAGTCGAAGATGTGGTACCAGTGATATTCTCCTTGACAAAGAAATACTTCCAACCAGAAGAGTAGGGAATATTGAAGGTTACCTCTATAGTATCCGATGCACCTGCTGCAAGATTTTTGGGAATATTAACGCTTGCTTCGTCGAAATAGGTCTTGGTGCCGCTTGGATAGCTTGCATATGCCAGGGTCAGAGTATAGTTCTCGGTAGTGCCTGCGACGAGGTCAACATCACCGGTGTTGCTCAGCAATACCTTCAAGGGTACGCTCAAAGTTCCATCGGCCTGCTGCTCAAAGTAGGTTGTAGAACCCTCAGTGCCGGTCTTTCCTTCCATGTTCATCACAGAGATAACAGAAAGTGCCTTCTGTGGAATGATATTGACAACTGCTGCAGTGAAGTCGTCTAGGTAAACATATTGTGCACGGATAGCGATACGCTGCTCTTCCGTAAGTGTCAGTGTGATTTCTTTCCAATCGTCCTGACCTTCGATGGCTGTATAGCCTTCAGACTCTGTGAAACGCTGAATCAGGTCGCCACGTGTGGTGCCGGCAGCATCAATCTTGTAAACCTCAACGAATGAAGGATTGCTGCTGCTTGCACTGCTGCTGGCCTTCACCTTCATGGTGATTTTGCCAGATACAAGTGGGGTTACCAGCAGGTCATAGCATACGGTTCCACCCTGGCTGTCGCCTGCATACTGACGATAAGCCTGGAGTGAACCTGTACCGTTAAAGCCACCATCAGCGGTATAGCTGTATGACATGTAGTAAGGTCCGTAACCATCATAGTTGCCAGAACCTACAACGTGTCCCCAGTTGCTGCCAAGGATGAATCCATGGTTGCTGGTCGCAATAGAAGTGTTGAAGTCCACTGTATAGGCATCAGCATACACCATACCGCTCAACATCACCAGCAGCATGAGCAATGAAAAACGTATTGTTTTATTCATTTGGTTTTGTTTTTAGGTTTTGCGCCTTCCGGTTCGTGAGCGCATGGAAATACTATAAAATGGTTGTCGTTTGTGCCCATCTGCGAACCTTTTATTATCTCCCAGTCTTAGTGGTGAGACCAGATGTGGTACACGTTATGGTTTATTGTTGCTTTTTTCTATAAAATGGTTACAATCTTTTTTATTTTTAGTTGATATTGATAATAATAGTTGATTAAAATGTCGTTTTTGATTACAAACTGCAAATTTACACATTTTGTCTGAATCCTCCAAGAAATTATCCAAATAATTGGATTAAGGGAAAAAAAAGAAAGGCCCGAAGGCCTTCCTTTTATTTGATGACAGTCTTTTTGCCGTTGATGACGTAGAGACCTGGCTTCAGGTTCTTTGTCTCAACGCGGCGACCATCGAGCGTATAGCAGCCTGTGTGCTTGACGGCAACAGAGGGCTGAATGGTCTCAATACCGGTGATGGTACCCAGTGCTGCCGAGTTGGCATTGATGACATCCATGTCATACAGGTTGTCCTCCGTCACGGCATCCACCTTCTTCGTCAGCAGGCCAACGACCTTGATGTTGTCGGGATTCCATTCTTCTTCGAGTGTGAACTCATAGTTGGCCTCGTACTTGTTGTCGTTGTTGGTGACAGCATCACCGATGGGTGAGGTGACGTAAGCACGGAGCACATCATTATGCAGATAGTTCTGGTTGTTGGTCGTGCGTCCGGTGAGGGCATTCACGGTGGTCTGACGGCTCTTCACCTGATCCTCCGTAATCATCAGTGTCAGGGCCACGTCGCCATAGATGGCCTTTGCCTCGGGCAACATGTCGCCTGTGGCCTTGATGCCAACCTTGCGTGTGGCAGGGTCGTAACTCAGCTTCAGGTCAACAGAGGCAAACGAAGGTGACTCGAAGTCCTGCATCAGCATATCGCTCAGGATGCCTGCACAGAACTCAGCACCTACAGAGGGCAGGTAGTCGTTCATGTCATAGGCAATATGCTCTTCGCCAGGGAAGAACGAGCGGTTGATGCTAAACGCGGGGTGCGTGTAGGCATACAGGTCGTGCAGATAGGCCGCTGAGGCCAGTGCCAGTGGCGTGTTGGGCTTGTGTACATTGACCGTGACCAGCGCACTTGAATTGTCGGCCACCAGTTTCACCATATCGTTCAGATACGGTGTGATGGGCGATGTCTGGTCGGTATAAACCTCCATATAAGCCTTCTGGCGCGCCAGTTTGTTGCGATACACACCAAAGGAAACACTCTTCATGTCGTACTTTGACCTCTCAGGAAGTGCCTCGCCCTCTACCTGACCTACGAAGACCTTCAGCGTGTGAAGACCCGTGGCAATATCGTTGGGTAGTTTCAAGGAGAACTTCCAGTCGGCCTGAACGCCAGTGCGCAGGCTGTCGGTCAAGTTGCTCACCACAGGATCGTTGTCGTCCAGCTGATAGCACAGCTGATAGCGGCCAACAGCCTTACGGCCCACGTTAGAGAAATTGATCATCGCATCAATATTCTCGCCGGGCGCCTTGTATTTGAAACCGATATCAAACCAGGTGATGTCGAGGTCGTAGAGGGGCAGCGAACTGACATCCACGATGAGCTGCACGCAGAGACGACCCAGGCCGCTCAGCGAGTAGAGGTTCAGTCCCTGACCGAAGTTGCCATAGGCATAGAGGGCACCCTCCATGTCGTCGCCAAATCCGCAGAGCCCCCCCTGGTCGGCAGTAATCATCTCAGGCGTCTCAACGTAGTCGAAACCGAAGAACAGCGTTTCGTCGCCCTTGATCTCGTAGCCGCCGTTGTTGAAGAAGATATTGTTCCACCCGGCATAGAGGCGTTGCTTCTGGATGCACAGCGTGTCCATCTTGTTGCTTTTCACCTGATAGACAAATGTGCTGGTACGTCCAAGATCCAGTGCGGCAGCCATGCGTATACCTACAATCTTACAGCCGGCATAGCTGGACAGGGTCTGTGGTGTCATCACGGCACCCACAGGGTAAGTACCAGCCGTACCGAAGGCACCACCGCTCACGGTGATACTGTCTGTCATGATATAGCCCAGCAGACGCTGGTTCTCTGAGAGTCCCTGTGCCAGTGAGGTGAGGGACATGACGGCTGCGAAGGCCGTGAGAAAGATATGACGTAGTTTCATGTGTTGTTTTACTTGCGTATTTTAATGGTTTTACCGTTGTGCTTCACGAGGTAGATACCTGCAGGCACAGCCTCCAGTTTGTTGCCCATGTAAACGCCCGACAGGCTGTATACGGCTGTAGGCATGGCGGCATTGATGGCGGTCTGAGCGATACCGGCTGTACCCTCAATGGTGTAAGTCGCGATTTCTGATTCACCCGACTGATAGATGGCCTTGATGCCCACGGTGTGAGTGCCGGCCGACAGTACGGGGATGGTGTATGAGGCCGTCTGGCTCTCACCAATCTTCTCGCCGTCAACCAGAATATCATAGCGTACCACGTTGCCATAGTCCACCACCTCGCCTTCGCCATTCTCAGGACCTACGGTGAAGTCGTCAATCTGACAGAGGAAGGTGTCGTAGGATACATAGTGGATACCGATGCGGATAGCCATGCCGTTAAACTGGCTCAGGTCTACCTGATAGATGGTCCAGCGCTCAGCGGGAATATTCTCGGCAATACTGATCTTCACGAAGTCATCAGGATTGTCACTGCCGTCGGATACGTAGAACTCCAGTGTCTCGGGATACATGGAAGAGTATGACTTAGCCTTCAGGGTGAGGCTGTAGTTCTCGTGGATGTCAATGACGGGCGAGATGAGCCAGTCGTCGGCTTTGGCCTGCTGAGGCGAGAAGAACGTGATACATTTCTCACCCGTAGGCGCAGCAATGGCGGGGTCGGTAGGCATCATGGCAGGCGTTGTCTTCCAGGGGTTGAACACTATCGGGGCGATAGCCGTTGGTTTGGTGGCTGAACCAGAGCCGGGGAACGATACGATGTTGGTCTGTGAGCCCAGGGCGATGGGGTACACGGGGTATCCGTCGCGGTCGATGCTCTTCCATCCGCCGAAGGTACCGGTGGCGAAGTCGTCGTAGTCCTCAAAGCTGTCGCTGAAAATCAGTTCCTGGTTCCAGCGCAGGGTGTAGGTTGCATCGTCGTTGAGCTTTGCCGTGATGTTGTAGGGCTTCAGCAGATAGTCGTTCAGCGTGATGTCGATGGTGGCATCTGCATTGATGGTCACGGGTTTCTGCAGTGCCTGGAATGCACCTTCCTCCGTGCTGATCGCATACTGTCCGTTGGGCAGTGATGCCAGCTCAACCTTTCCGTCGGCGACGGTCAGGCTGTACGACTCCATGGTAGCTGTGTTGGTGAGTGTCAGGTGCTGACCGTTGGCTGTCAGCTTACTGTTGGCGGTGACGTTCAGAATTACGTGTGAATAGGCATCCGAGGGAATGTTGGCCTCGATGGTTGTCGTCTCACTTTGTGCCTTCAGATAGGTAGCCTTGATGCCGATGGTATGGTTGCCGTTGGCAATGCCTTCCAACACATAACTGCAGTCGGTAGTGGTGGTTACCAGTTCACCGTCCAGATAAATCTGGAACTGTTCGTTGGGAATGGCTGAGGCCTTGGCATTCATACCTACGAACACATTGTCAACCATCAGCATGAACGAGCCGTAACTGTTGTAGTGGCTGATATAGCGGATGGCAAACTTCACCTGTTTGCCTTCGTAGGCCTTCAGGTCGTAGGTGTATTCCTTCCAGCCGGTATAGTCGGCCTTCTCGTAGTTGTCCTGGTCCAGGCGTACGAAGTCTGACTGTGCAGGGTTGTCTGTCTTCGTGGTGACATAGACCATGAAGCGCTCGGGATAGCGGTCGGCAGCCTTGGCGTAGAACGAGAGCACATTCTCGGTGCCTACGGTGACGACGGGCGAGATGAGCCAGTCGTCATTGGCATTACCGCTGTTGGTACGGGTGAAACCGATATACTGCTTGCCGTCGTAAGGACGCAGGATGGGGTAGTCGTACCACCACACAGGGTCTACGGCGAGCGGGTTGATCACCTGGGCATACTGCAGTACGCCGCGGTTGGGGTAGGTGCCTACCAGGGGAGCGGCGGCTTCCATGTCTACGTCGATGCCGGTCCATCCGCCAAAGTTGATGGCGAAGGGCTCATAACTCTCGAAGTCATCGAAGAAAGCCGGTTCTTCCGTGTTCCATGACAGGTTGATGGTGTTCTTGCCGGTGAAGATGTCGTGCACGGTCTCTGCCTTCAGGGCAAAGGGCTGACGCGTTTTCTCGGTCAGCTGGATATTGATCTGCTTCGTGGTCTCGCCTTCAGCAACGACGAAGTCCTGCTCCACGGGGATAAAGCCGCCGCGGTTCAGGCTGACGTGGTGGTTGCCGGCATAGACCATCAGGGTGCATTTCCCGTTGGCATCAAGTGACAGAGAACCGTATCCCAGTTCGTAGTCGGTCTGGGTAATCTTCAGGCTCTGTCCCTTCAGGTTGTCGCCTTCAACAGACGTCACCTGGATGGTCAGTTGGGTGTTTCGCTCCTGCGCATAGGCCGTGAGCGTCAGTAATAGAAATAAGAGAGAAAAGGGTAGATATTTTTTCATTGGTTGATGTTAAGCGAAAAGGGTAATGAGTGCACCGGCATGCGATGTAACCCATTACCCCTGATATTCAGTATAAATTACTTGCGGATCACTTTCACGGTCTTTCCGTTGGCGGTCTTGATGATATACATGCCTTTCTGGTTGCCGTTGGCCACCTGTACACCGTTGAGGTTGTAAACAGCCACGGGAGCATCCTCGCTGGTGATATTCTTCACGCACTCAATACCGGTCAGGTCTGCATTACCTACGTGGTTGAAGGTGAAGTCATCGAAGAAGGCCAGGAAGCTGGCGCTGTTGGTGGTGTGGCGCACGGCTACGTAGATGTTCTTGCCTGCATATGCAGAGAGATCCACGTTGAAGTGGTGCCACTGGTTCTCACCCAGATAAGCCATCTCGGTGGGGTTCATCACGGCCTTGAAGTCGGTGGTCTTGGTATTACCAGTCTCGCTGACCAGCACCTCTACGCTGTGCAGGTCGTTGTCGCCAACAAATACCGAACCGGTAGTAGAGAGGTTGCGTGCATAGAAATCAAGGGTAGCACCCTCGGCAGGCGTTATCTGCTTGCTGATAAGCCAGTCGTTGGCGGCTGTCTGATCGTCGGGCGATGCTGCTGCCAGTGTGCCGATACCGTTGTGAGCCTTCAGGTTGGCATTGTAGTGCTGAGCCTGTGTGAAGGCGATGCGTCCGCCGTCGTCCTCAATAATGGTCTGGTAGTAGCCCAACTGGTGTGTCACCTTGCGGTCCACGTCGATGGTGGTGAAGTCATCCTTCCAGTTGTAGTCCAGAGGATTCATCTCGAAACCGTAGAAGAGTACGTCGCTTGCCAGACCTTCACCGCTCACGGGGAAGGTTACCTTGCTGCCGCTCTCAAACTCAACGGTCATCACGTCCTCGATGGCCTTGGCAGACTCGCCGGCATTGAACTGCAGGTTGAAGGTGATACCCTCGCCAACGGCAATCTCGGTGCCTGCGGCGATAGAGCTTTCGAAATTGTTGGTGCCGAAGCTGACGCTCTTCACCTTCAGGGCTCTCTTACCCTTGTTCAGCATGGTGAACTGGTCGCCAGAGTTAACGGCCTTGCCGAAGTTGATCTTGCCGGCATTCCAACCCTCCTGGTTGAATACGGCCATATCGTCTACGTTACCGTTGATCACGATGTTGTCAAGAGCTGCCTCACCGGTCTGGTTGGCGAAGCTGGTGTTAACCCAACGGAACTGTACCTTCTTACCTGCATATTCTGTCAGGTCGATGGTCTCGTTGCGCCAGTACTTCTTACCGTCCATACCTTCGATGCTGTTCTCAGACAGGTATGAAGCCTGCTTCCATTCGCCGTCGGCAAAGATCTCGAATGCGATGTCGCTGACACCATTGCCGCCTTCTACGTTCTGCTTCTTCAGCAGACCGGTCTCGTCAACAATCAGGTCGCTGGGATGATCGTTACCCCAAACGAATGAGATGCTCATGCCCTGACCACCTGCGGGGAGGTTGAATTCGGGAGAGGTCAGAATAGACTGCTGGCCGGCGTCCTTCCAACCGGTAGCGAGTGAAACACCCTTGCCACCATAAGGATAGATATTGTTGGGAGTCCAGGCCTGGAACTTATAGCTGCCTGTAGTAGTGCTCAACCAGCCTGTGGGCACGGGAGCTGTATTGGTGCACTCGTCGAAGTTCTCGGTATAGGGGAATTCCATCACAGAGGCGTCGGGCTGTGTAGTGAACTTCCATGTGCTGGCTGTCGTAGCGTCGCCCTTGTCGTTATAGGCCACAACCTTCCATTTGTAGGTCGTCGCATAGTCGCACTGAGGAATGGTGTAGGTCAGCACGTTACCCAGGTCGCCACCGTCAATTAGGTCGTTAACCTCAGCATTGGTGCCCACATAGAGCTTGTAGCCCTTGGCAAACTGAGCAGGGCCCCATTCCAGTTTCACGTTCTTGGGATATACGTCCTTGGCATTTGATGCTGGGGCAATCAGGGTAGCACTGCCGGGTACGCCGTTAGCACCATATACATGGGGCAGCAGCACGCGGTCCAGTGTGAAGTTTGAGTGGTCGTAAGCACCCTCGTCGTCGCTCTCGATAGCGGGGTAGTACCAGCGCACATAACTGTTGTCTGTACCATCCTCACCCAGGTCAACCTCGGCGGTGAGCAGTTTGTTCAGTCCGTTCTGATAGTCGCTGGTCCATACGGTCTTCCAGTTGTCGCCACCATCGGTCGACAGCTGGAGTTCAATGTCATATTCGGGGACACTTTCACCATCATACTGATTATAATAGGTGAAATATACCTTACCGCCATCGGTCAGATCCAGACGGGGTGAACGGAGTGTAGTAGCACTGAAGTCGCCACCGGCATAGGCGCTCTGGTCGCCCTCGATGGCTGCGTTAGAGCCGCGCCATCCGTTGCTCTTCCATCCTGCAGGGGGGAAATACTGGTTGAAACCTTCGAGGGTATAGCCTTCGGGAACGGCGTTCTTGTTGGCTGAGTAGGCAATCTTCACGTCGCCACCAGTGGTGTGAATCACAGCTTCGCCTTTGGCAGGAGCAAACATTGTGGCGGTATAGGTCAACTGGAAGTTCACCTTGTCGTAAGCGCGCAGGTCTACTGTTTCGGGATCCAGCGTGGTACCGACGCCGCTGGGCAGGTCCATACCAGTGATCTTCAGACCGTTCTTACCAATATTGGTCAGGGTAATCACCTCACTATACATCTTCTCGCCGATATACATATCCTTGAAATCGTAGCGATCCAGTGAGATGCTGGCAAGAGGACCATTGACGGGGGTGAACTTCTTGACGGTGATGTCGTCAATCCATGCGATATTGGCGATGGGGGCCATCATCTTGTAAACGAAAGCCAGCTTCACCTTCTCACCTTTCCAGTCGCTCAGATCAATCTTTGAGGTGTGGGGATCCCATGCGTCGATTGGGAATACGGTGACACCACTCTCGCGGAGCATAGCCTCGTTCTGGATAGAGAACACGGTCTCGGCGCTGTTGATGTCGTTGTTGGTAACTACACGTACCTGAAGATCGTAGCGGGAGTTGTCGCGGTTGTTCATGGGACTAACCTTCCATGAGAACTGCAGCTGGTAGGTGTCGTTCAGGTCGAGCTCGGGTGAGAGCAGGATTTCTTCACGTGGTCCCTGACCGTCTACTGTGTTGCCACTTGAGATAGGACCGTCGCAGGCTGCGCAGTTGGCACCAGAAAGGGTAGGACCGGCTTGTGAAGTGGGATCGGCGTAGTAGTTGTACCAGTTGTACGTCGTGTTGGTGCCTTTGTACGAATCAATGGTCGTCCAACCTTCGGTACGTGTTAATGGGGTTTTGGCTGGCTGCGTTAATCCTGTTTCAAAATCTTCTTCTAAAATCGTTTGGCCAATAGCCGGCATTGTAGATGCCAGTGCTAAGGTCATGGTTAAAATTAATTGTAGTTTTTTCATATTATTACGAAATTTATGCTTTTTCTTTCAAATCGGCGTGCAAAGGTACGGTTTTTCTGATAAACCGACAAATAAAAATGCAAAAAACTTAGAATTTATTTTTATTATTTGATATTTCTTGCATATTAATGCGATTGTAACCTGTATCATCTGTGCAATCTGTGGTAGAAAATCCGTTTCATCCGTTCAATCCGTTGTTTCTGGCTCTTTGCAAAAACAGTTCTCCCTATATAATATATAATAAGGTGAAGGCTGTTTTGTATATTGATATAAATCAAGAGCGCATAAAAAATGCATGAAAAAAGTGATTTTTTATAGGAAAAGTTTTGGTGGTTCAGAAAAAAGTCGTACCTTTGCACCCGCAAATCAGGAACACCTCCTGACAAGCAAAATAGGAAAGAGTTCTTTGAAAGATTTACATAGACAGAAGTAGTACAAGAAGCGAGAGTAATTTCGGTTACTCTTGGGTAGAAGAAACAAACCGTTTAATTCTTAACTTGATACTGGATAGTCGTTCTGAGACAGATATAAAAGATTGTGAAAGCAGCATTTCCTGCTTTAGCAAAACTTTAGAGATAAAACATTTTACAATGAAGAGTTTGATCCTGGCTCAGGATGAACGCTAGCTACAGGCTTAACACATGCAAGTCGAGGGGCAGCATAATCGAAGCTTGCTTTGATTGATGGCGACCGGCGCACGGGTGAGTAACGCGTATCCAACCTTCCCCTTAGTAGAGGATAGCCCGGCGAAAGTCGGATTAATACTCTATGTTATTCGTAGAAGACATCTGAAATGAATCAAAGGTTTACCGCTAAGGGATGGGGATGCGTCTGATTAGGTTGTTGGCGGGGTAACGGCCCACCAAGCCCACGATCAGTAGGGGTTCTGAGAGGAAGGTCCCCCACATTGGAACTGAGACACGGTCCAAACTCCTACGGGAGGCAGCAGTGAGGAATATTGGTCAATGGACGGAAGTCTGAACCAGCCAAGTAGCGTGCAGGATGACGGCCCTATGGGTTGTAAACTGCTTTTGTACGGGAATAAAGTGCGGGACGTGTCCCGTTTTGTATGTACCGTAAGAATAAGGACCGGCTAATTCCGTGCCAGCAGCCGCGGTAATACGGAAGGTCCGGGCGTTATCCGGATTTATTGGGTTTAAAGGGAGCGCAGGCTGGAGATTAAGCGTGACGTGAAATGCCGCGGCTCAACCGTGGAAGTGCGTCGCGAACTGGTTTCCTTGAGTGTATTCGACGTCAGCGGAATTCGTGGTGTAGCGGTGAAATGCTTAGATATCACGAAGAACTCCGATTGCGAAGGCAGCTGGCGAGGCTATAACTGACGCTAAAGCTCGAAGGTGCGGGTATCGAACAGGATTAGATACCCTGGTAGTCCGCACGGTAAACGATGGATGCCCGCTGTATGCGATATAGTGTATGCGGCCAAGCGAAAGCGTTAAGCATCCCACCTGGGGAGTACGCCGGCAACGGTGAAACTCAAAGGAATTGACGGGGGCCCGCACAAGCGGAGGAACATGTGGTTTAATTCGATGATACGCGAGGAACCTTACCCGGGCTTGAACTGCAGGAGAACGATTCAGAGATGATGAGGCCCTTCGGGGCTCCTGTGGAGGTGCTGCATGGTTGTCGTCAGCTCGTGCCGTGAGGTGTCGGCTTAAGTGCCATAACGAGCGCAACCCCTGCGACTAGTTGCCATCAGGTTATGCTGGGCACTCTGGTTGGACTGCCACCGTAAGGTGTGAGGAAGGTGGGGATGACGTCAAATCAGCACGGCCCTTACGTCCGGGGCTACACACGTGTTACAATGGGTGGTACAGAGAGATGGTGTTCCGTAAGGCGCATCTAATCCTAAAAGCCATCCTCAGTTCGGATTGGGGTCTGCAACCCGACCCCATGAAGCTGGATTCGCTAGTAATCGCGCATCAGCCATGGCGCGGTGAATACGTTCCCGGGCCTTGTACACACCGCCCGTCAAGCCATGAAAGCCGGGGGCGCTTGAAGTCCGTGACCGCAAGGATCGGCCTAGAGCGAAACTGGTAATTGGGGCTAAGTCGTAACAAGGTAGCCGTACCGGAAGGTGCGGCTGGAACACCTCCTTTCTGGAGAGAATGACTATAAAAGGTAAAAGTGAATAGTGAAAAGTGAAGAATTTGCTACCGCTTTTAGTTAAGAAGGTTAGTTTTTAACCCAGTGCTTCTTTACTGCTGATGTTTATATATAAGAATAGAGAAAGATGAAGCTGAGCGTAGTAACGGCGAAGCTTGAAGCCAGTCCTATAGCTCAGTTGGTTAGAGCGCCACACTGATAATGTGGAGGTCGGCAGTTCAAGTCTGCCTGGGACTACATCCGACTCGAATAAAAGTTGGGGGATTAGCTCAGTTGGCTAGAGCACCTGCTTTGCAAGCAGGGGGTCAACGGTTCGAATCCGTTATTCTCCACAATCCTCTTATAGAGGAAGAGATCTTTGACATATTGACACACAAGACTGTAAGTAAAGACTTTAAGAAGTCAAACTGAGTAGATTAAAAAATCTCAAAATTACAGCTGAAAGTATGAGCTATGCATTGAATGTTTAATGTTTAATCATTAATGTTTAATGTATATAGGCGAAAGCAAGTTAGGGCGTCTGGTGGATGCCTTGGCTCTCGGAGGCGATGAAGGACGTGATAAGCTGCGATAAGCTCTGGGTAGATGCAAATAATCTTTGATCCAGGGATTTCCGAATGGGACAACCCAGCAGTCTGAAGGACTGTTATTCCTACAAAGGTAGGAAGGCAAACGGGGGGAACTGAAACATCTTAGTACCCCTAGGAAGAGAAAATAAACAATGATTCCCCTAGTAGTGGCGAGCGAACGGGGAAGAGCCCAAACCTGTTATGTAGCAATGCATAATGGGGGTTGTAGGACCACGCCGTGGTACTCTGATCATGAGCAGAATGTTCTGGAAAGTTCAACCATAGAAGATGAAAGTTCTGTACGCGAAGTGAAATGAGGCCTAGTGGTATCCTGAGTAACGCGGAGCACGAGGAATTCTGCGCGAATCTGCCGGGACCATCCGGTAAGGCTAAATACTCCCGAGAGACCGATAGCGAACCAGTACCGTGAGGGAAAGGTGAAAAGCACCCCTATTAGGGGAGTGAAATAGTACCTGAAACCAGTCGCCTACAAGCGGTCGGAGCTAGTTATACTAGTGACGGCGTGCCTTTTGCATAATGAACCTACGAGTTACCATGTCCGGCGAGGTTAAGCCCTTCTGGGGCGCAACCGCAGTGAAAGCGAGGCTGAAGAGGCCGCCCAAGTCGGATGGGGTAGACGCGAAACCGAGTGATCTACACATGTCCAGGATGAAGTCCCGGTAACACGGGATGGAGGTCCGCACCGATAAGCGTTGAAAAGCTTCCGGATGAGGTGTGTGTAGGAGTGAAAGGCCAATCAAACTCGGAGATAGCTCGTACTCCCCGAAAGGCATTTAGGTGCCGCGTCGGATGGTCACCGTGAGAGGTAGAGCGACCGATAGGTCAAGAGGGCTTCACCGCCTATCGAGACCTGACGAACTCCGAATGCTCACGGTCTGCAGTCCGGCAGTAAGGGGGCGGGTGCTAAGGTCCGTCCCCGAGAGGAGAAGAATCCAGACCGCCGTCTAAGGTCCCGGAATCCTGTCTGAGTTAGTCTAACGAAGTGTGGCCTCGATGACAGCTAGGATGTTGGCTTGGAAGCAGCCATTCATTCAAAGAGTGCGTAACAGCTCACTAGTCGAGAGGCCGTGCATGGATAATAATCGGGTATAAGACAGGTACCGAAGGCGCGGGATAGCATTAAGAAGTATCGGTAGGGGAGCATTCCAGCGACGTCGAAGGTGAAGGATGACCTTCACTGGAGTTTCTGGAAAAGCAAATGTAGGTATAAGTAACGATAAGACGGGTGAGATTCCCGTCCGCCATAAGACTAAGGTTTCCCGGGCGATGTCAATCACCCCGGGGTGAGTCGGGTCCTAAGTTTAAGCCGAACGGCGAGAGCGATGGCTGACACGGTTAATATTCCGTGACTACCATACGGGGCGACGTGGTGACGGAGCAGTGACACTGCCGCGTGCTGACGGAATAGCACGTTGAAGCGTGTAGGTGTAGAGGAGTGCAGGCAAATCCACACTCCGAGCCGAACGTGACAGTACAGGGTCTTCTTCGGAAGAGCTTGATAGCGCAGGTAAACATACTCCCGAGAAAAACCGCTAAGCTTAACCCGTGTGGTACCCGTACCGCAAACGGACACACGTAGTCGGGTAGAACATACTAAGGCGTTGAGAGATTCGTGGCTAAGGAACTAGGCAAACTGACCCTGTAACTTCGGGATAAAGGGTCCTCACTTTAAGTGAGGCGCAGAGAATAGGTCCAGGCAACTGTTTAACAAAAACACAGGGCTGTGCAAACTCGAAAGATGAGGTATACAGCCTGACACCTGCCCGGTGCTGGAAGGTTAAGAGGAGATGTCAGTCTTCGGATGAAGCATTGAATTGAAGCCCCAGTAAACGGCGGCCGTAACTATAACGGTCCTAAGGTAGCGAAATTCCTTGTCGGGTAAGTTCCGACCTGCACGAATGGTGTAATGATCCGGACGCTGTCTCGGCCACGATCTCAGTGAAATTGTAGTATCGGTGAAGATGCCGATTACCCGCGATGGGACGAAAAGACCCCGTGAACCTTTACTACAGCTTAGCACTGACCTTGGTCATCGGATGTGTAGGATAGGCCGGAGGCTATGAAGTGGGCGCGCCAGCGTTCATGGAGCCGCCGTTGAAATACGGCCCTTCTGCTGCCTGAGGTCTAACACGCAGATGCGTGGACACTGTTTGGTGGGTAGTTTGACTGGGGTGGTCGCCTCCAAAAGCGTAACGGAGGCTTCCAAAGGTGCCCTCGGGCCGATTGGTAACCGGCCTTATAGAGTGTAAAGGCAAAAGGGCGCTTGACTGGGAGGCAGACATGCCGAGCAGGCAGGAAACTGGGGCTTAGTGATCCGGTGCAAGTGTATGGAAACTGCATCGCTCAAAGGATAAAAGGTACTCCGGGGATAACAGGCTGATCCCCCCCAAGAGCTCATATCGACGGGGTGGTTTGGCACCTCGATGTCGGCTCGTCACATCCTGGGGCTGGAGAAGGTCCCAAGGGTTGGGCTGTTCGCCCATTAAAGTGGCACGCGAGCTGGGTTCAGAACGTCGTGAGACAGTTCGGTCTCTATCTATCGTGGGCGTGGGAGTCTTGAGTGGATCGGACACTAGTACGAGAGGACCGTGTTTGACTGACCTCCGGTTTACCGGTTGTACCGCCAGGTGCACCGCCGGGTATCCGCGTCGGGATCGGATAAGCGCTGAAAGCATCTAAGTGCGAAGCCGGCCACAAGATGAGGGCTCCATTGAGGGTCGTCGTAGACTACGACGTTGATAGGGTGCAGGTGTAAAGACAGTGATGTCAAAGCCGAGCACTACTAATTGCCCGAAGGCTTTCGCTGCTAAAGCGCATGCTTTCAACTGTGACAGTATTGACGCTGAAGTTTTGTCTTCAGTCTTAGTGTGATATGTCAACCTTATACGCGGTTGTATAATTGTCAATTATCAATTGTCAATTATCAATTTAGCAAAGATATTCAGGTGGCTATTGCGGCGGGGTCCCACCTCTTCCCATTCCGAACAGAGAAGTTAAGCCCGCTTGCGCCGATGGTACTGCAATGCAATGCGGGAGAGTAGGAGGCTGCCATTTTTACAAAGTGAAGACCCTGATTCAGCAATGAGTCAGGGTCTTTTTCGTGTTTACAAGTCTTGATATTCTGTCTTGGCATCAAAGCAAGGACAGGCTTTGTGGACATTGGGAAGGTCGCGATGACCCAGGATCTGCGCTTGGGGATGTTCCCGTTTGAGCCTCTTGAGCAGTGCAAGGAGCGCTCGCTTCTGTTTGATGGTCCTGGTATCGGCCGTTTTGCCCTCCTTATCCAACCCTCCTTCGTAGCATACACCCAGGGAACGACTGTTATAGCCCTTGGCATGGGCACCGATGAGTTGCTCATGACGTGTCTGGGTGACGGTGCCGTCGCGTGTGATGTAGTAGTGGTAGCCCGTGAACCCGAAGCGATCGCGATGGTCGCGGATCAGTTGCATCACGCTATAGCGCCGATTGCAACGGGTGGCGGAGCAGTGCACTACGATTAAATCTATACTACGCATGGGCTACATACAACTAGCTACACCGAGTGCTGTGGCGATGGCCGACAGCATGCTAATACTTGTTTGAATCACGAATTTCCATAATGTCTTATTCTTCATTTTTCCTGAAATTTAATGATTAATGTTTAATGATTAATGATTAATGTTTAATGTTTAATGTTTAGGGGTTTACAGGTCCTTCGTTGTTTCCGCCTCCTCCGTTCCCGTCATCCGTGGTACCGCCGTTAGCGATGTTCGTATTAGCCGTGGCCTTCATCAGTGAAGCCTCCAGGTTCAGGCTCTTGGTGATCAGTTCACCGGTGGCACGTGCACGGAGTTTCACGCCCTGGATATTCTTGACGACCGAGAAATCGGCCTCGCTCTTGGCACCGCCCTTGGTGTTCTTGATACCCAGAGAGAAGATGGCAAGGTCGGCAATCTTCACGTTCTTTCCCTCCAGAAGCTGTTCCTTGATGATGCTGACCATATCGGTGAGCAAACCATTGACAGCACCCTTAGAGAAACCGGTGTTATGGAGGCACATCAGTTCTGCCAGCTTGGAGAGGTTGACGGTCTGCTTAATGTCGGGATAGGCAAACCAGTTACCTTTTGATACAGAATGCGGGTTCTTGTTTTGTTTCAATACGTAGGAAATCATAATGGTAAAGTTAAAGTGAATAGTGAAGAGTGAAAAAATCTTTTAGTCGCTCCGCTTTGTAAAAGCGAGCAGAGCTCGAGCGGCTTCCGCGCGAAAAGCTTTCTACACTCGTCAGAGCGTTTCTCTGATAATGCAAAGGTACTACATTTGGAAGCCGTGATTCGTGCACAACGTGCGCATCGATGCCTGCGGATGCGATAAAGTGCGATAATCTTTATGGTTCACCCAGATGTTCTATGATGAACCTGACGGCCTGGGCCGAGTAGAATTTGGCGTGCCTGCTCTGGTGGCAACTTCTCAGTGCTTCAACGAGTGAGGGGTTGCCTTTTATCCACTTTGTGAGGTGATTGGTGGCTACATGAGGTTCGCTGTCGGGGAAATACATGAGAGCCAATTCGCTTTTGGGGTAACTTTTGATAATCATTTTTCCTTGTTTGTTTTGATGGATTTGTGCCTGTATTTGACTGTAGATTTATAAACCACTTGTTTTGACATCGCAGTTTAGTGACTTTGAGGTCGTAAATTAGTGACTTACGCCTTGTTACTCAATGATTTACGAGTCCTTATTCAGTGCTTTGGCAGGCCTTAACCTATTGTTTGTGAAGAAGGCTTTCTGAGAAATACAGATACAGATGATACAGTACATTTTATAGACTTTCTCGCGTACGTATATGTGCAGGTGTACGCAAAGCGTTTTCAGAATACCTCCGTATCATCTGTATCTGTATGTCCTGTTTCCTGGGCCATAGCACTGCGTAAGGCACGCATTTCCTCTGCACTTCTACGTATCGCAATATAGCCTCGTACGTTTCTGCTTGTCTTTCGCTCGAAGCCTAATTCGGCAAAGGCACGTCCCAAAAGAACACTACTGATTTTCTGAGTGATGCCTAAGCCCACAATTTGCAAGGCCAATGCGATGCTGATAAACTCGCCAGGCTCTTTTCCAACGGGTTTGCGGAAGTACTGTTGTACAAGTTCCTGTTCCAGTCGCGGTGCCTCAAACTGCTTGTTGTGCTCCTGCAGCTTCAGGATTTCCTCGCGTGAGAACCAGTAGCGGTAGCCCTGCTGGTAGAGGGTATAGGCCTGTGAGTAGATACCCATATAATCGAAGGGATGATCTCGTGGCGACTCGATGCTTTCAACTTCAAAGGGCAGCCAACGGCGGTTGCCCGTGGGGTCGCTAAGAAACTGAGCGTTGTTACCCGTGCCACAGAACGAGGCGATATGTTTGCGGTGTTCATGGAAGTGGGCATAGGCAGCACGCTCGTCGATAGAGGGCATGGTGACAGCAGCCTTCAGTTGGTTGAGTTCCGAGGGTTTCATAGTGTCCAGCTCTTCGCAGCACACCAGTCCGTATTGTGCCAGTGTCAGGAGGTCATCACGCCCCATGCGGTTGGCGTTTGTTTTCGTATAGAAGTATTTCGAAAGCTCTGGCGGTAGCAGGTAATTGAACCAGGTGGTCTTATAAGAGCCCTGTTCACCGATGAGTACCAGGATCACATTGTTGACCACCTTTGGGTCTATCCATCCTGCCACCATGCCCACCAGCCATTTCTTCAGGTAATTGGCAAAGAGCATCTGCTCCTCTATCTCGCCCTTCACCGTGACAGATACCGACATCGCCAGGATATAATCCTGTCCGTCCCATTTAGGCAGGTGTTCCAGAAAGTAGAGGAATGGGTGATAGTCGGGCACAAAGTCCGACTCAATCACATGGTATACATCCTGGATGCGCACCTTCTTCTCTTTCGACATCTCCGTCCATAGCGAGTTCACGATGCGGTCGGTGATAGGCTGCCAGTCAGTTCCGTCGTTCTCATAACTCGAAGGTATCCTGCACTCCACACGTTTGGTGATGACGTTATGTCTCAGAAAAATCCTGTCCGCCAGAAAGGCTTTAATGTCTTCTGGCATGGCCGTGTACTCCTTCCAGTTGGGCTTATGCTCCTTCTTCAGGTCTTCAGTCTGTCTACTTCTCTTGCTTTTTTCTTTTTGCATCATAATTATCAATAGATTAAATTACGATGCAAAGTTAGTAGGAATCAAAGGAAAAACTATGAGCGTGGTAGTTGCGCAGCCAGTTGCGCGTTTGTCCTAGGCTTTGGAATAGATGCTTCTATGTCTTTAAGTTTGTTTTGAAAGGTCTTCATCTGTTTTTGATCCATACCTTTGCTATGGTCGCTTCTCATATTCTCGCGATGCCATAGCGTTTCAAATAAAGGCCATTGTACATCCATGTTTAGTTGCGTGAAGAACCATCCTGCCATGATTGCCGCCTTGGTACGCGACACCTTCGGCTGGTAGTTCTCGTTGACCAAATGGCTATCCTGTAGTAATTTCCATATAAGCATTGCCCTTTCGGTGCTTAGTTCCTGGGGTAAAACAACGGGTATGGAATTCTGTATCTGCTGCTGCGGTGTAATGGATCCCATCATCGTCCTCATCGCGTTTTCTATGTGTTGCTGCTTACGCTGTTCTTCCATGATAAGCTGTTTGTCTTCGTACTGTTTTATTTTTTTCATAGCTTCGCGCGACACATTGGGCCATTCTTGTTTGTAGAAATAAACCTTTGCTAGATCTTTGACAGCTTCTCTTGCGGCATTAGCACCACCGTTTGCAAGATGATACTCTATCGCCTCTTCCACATCCTTTTGGAAATTGTGGAGGTCTTGAGAGTGATCGGGTATGTCTTGCTGCGGTATCATTACGATTGGCGGTTTGTGGATCGTTACCTGAAAAATGTGTTGAGGGGATGGTTAACAAAATAGGACTATGTGGAATAGCAATAACAACTCGTATGGCAGATCGGCGTTTCGTCGTCCTGCCATTACCCGCCTTGGGCGTATAGGATGTTATTTTCGTGTTGTTCATGAATGCAAAATTACGTAATATTTTCCAAAAACGAACGTAAAATATACAACTATTTTTTGCATTCTTCGCAAATAGGAGAATTTTACGTAAGAATGGAAAAGGGCCTCGCGGGCGCGGGTACAATATTAAATAAGACAATCCTTGCACCCCGTATCTTCGCACCTCCGTACCCTCGATCTCTTATCTCCTAATCATAAAAAATACTAAATAATACTAATTTAGAGGTGGGTAGTATTGTGTATTCCATATAAAAGTTGTACCTTTGCACCCGCAAAAGTGGCCGTTGCGCTGGCAATTCGCTAACAACACACTGAAAAAGAGCAGTTTATGTTCCGAAAGAAAAGGAATCGGCTGTTTCTCAATTTTGTGTGCGTATAGGTGGATAAAAGGCAAAATGACACTTAAAAGCAAAAGAGAATACAATATTTATTTATAACATTTTATTATTAAAATTTTAAACTGAAATGCCAGGATTATTAGGAAGAAAAATCGGAATGACATCCGTTTTCAGTGCCGACGGTAAGAATGTACCGTGCACTGTTATCGAAGTTGGTCCTTGCGTTGTGACCCAGGTCAAGACAGTTGAGAAGGATGGCTACAAGGCTGTTCAGCTCGGTTTTGGCGAGGCAAAGGAGAAGAACACAACAAAGCCCATGATGGGTGTGTTCAAGAAGGCCGGCACAACACCTAAGGCCCACTTGGCCGAGTTCAAGTTTGAAGAGGACTACAACCTGGGTGACACCATCACCGTAGAGCTTTTCGCTGATGCAGAGTTCGTAGACGTTGTAGGTACTTCAAAAGGTAAAGGTTTTCAGGGTGTAGTTAAGCGCCACGGTTTCGGTGGTGTAGGTCAGAGCACTCACGGTCAGGACGACCGTCTGCGTAAGCCCGGTTCTATCGGTGCTTGTTCTTACCCCGCTAAGGTGTTCAAGGGTATGCGCATGGGTGGCCACATGGGTGGTGACCGCGTAACCACACAGAACCTGAAAGTATTAAAGGTGATTCCTGAGCACAACCTTCTGCTTGTGAAGGGTAGCTGCGCTGGATGCAATGGTTCAACTGTTTTAATCGAGATGTAAAGAGATGGAAGTTAGTGTATTGAATATCAACGGTCAGGAGACCGGAAGAAAGGTAACTCTGAATGAGGCTATCTTTGGTGTTGAGCCTAATGACCACGTCATTTATCTGGACGTTAAGCAGTATATGGCCAACCAGCGTCAGGGCAACGCTAAGTCAAAGGAGCGTAGCGAGATCTCTGGATCTACACGCAAACTGGGTCGTCAGAAGGGCGGCGGCGGTGCTCGTCATGGTGATATCAACTCTCCTCTGCTGCGTGGTGGTGGTCGCGTGTTCGGTCCTACACCTCGTGACTATGGCTTCAAGCTGAACAAGAAGGTTAAGCAGCTCGCTCGTAAGTCAGCTCTGACTTATAAGGCTCAGGAGAATGCTGTTCTCGTACTCGAGGACTTCAACTTTGAGGCTCCAAAGACTAAAGATTTTGTAAATATTGCTAAAAATCTGAAAGTCGATGGTAAGAAGTTGCTCTTCGTTTTGCCAGAAGCAAATAAAAACGTATATTTGTCGGCTCGCAACCTGCAGAAGGCTGAGGTGATCGAGGCTGCCAACGTGAATACCTACAAGGTACTCGACGCTGACGTTCTGGTTATCACCGAGAAGTCACTGGAGACAATCGACGGAATCTTAAACAAGTAAAAAGGAGACATTAGACTATGGCATTTATTATAAAACCCCTGGTCACTGAGAAGATGACCAAGATTACGGAGAAGCAGCCTAACCGCTATGGCTTCATCGTACGTCCTGAGGCTAATAAGATTGAGATTAAGAAGGAAGTCGAGGCTCTTTATAACGTAACCGTTGAGGATGTCAACACGGTTCGCTACGCTGGTAAGCGCAGTCAGCGTTATACAAAGGCCGGTCTCGTGAAGGGACAGAAGAACGCCTTCAAGAAGGCTATTGTCACTCTGAAAGAGGGTGAGGAAATTGATTTTTACAGCAATATTGATTAATAAAAAATGGCAGTACGTAAATTAAAGCCCGTAACTCCGGGTCAAAGACACAAAATTATTGGCACGTTCGAGGATATTACTGCATCCGTGCCAGAGAAGTCTCTCGTTTACGGTAAGCGTTCTACCGGCGGTCGAAACAACACCGGTAAGATGACTGTTCGCTACATGGGTGGCGGTCACAAGAAGAAGTATCGTCTGATCGACTTCAAGCGAGAGAAAGATGGTGTACCTGCTGTAGTAAAGACAATCGAGTACGATCCTAACCGTTCAGCTCGCATTGCACTTCTTTTCTACGCAGATGGTGAAAAACGTTACATAATTGCTCCTAATGGACTGCAGGTTGGCGCAACACTGATGTCTGGTGCGGAGGCAGCGCCCGAGGTGGGTAATGCTCTTCCCCTTGCCAACATTCCCGTAGGTACGGTGATTCACAACATTGAGCTCCGTCCTGGTCAGGGTGCACTGCTCGTTCGTTCGGCTGGTAATTTTGCTCAGTTGACTTCTCGTGAAGGAGACTATTGCGTGATTAAGCTCCCTTCAGGTGAGACACGTAAGGTCCTCTCTGCTTGTAAGGCTACTGTAGGTGCTGTAGGCAACTCTGACCACGCGCTGGAGGCATCAGGTAAGGCTGGTCGCTCTCGCTGGTTGGGACGTCGTCCTCACAACCGTGGTGTTGTTATGAACCCCCACGATCACCCAATGGGTGGTGGTGAAGGCCGTCAGTCTGGTGGACACCCACGTTCACGTAAGGGTCTGTACGCTAAGGGTCTGAAGACACGTGCACCTAAGAAGCTTTCAAACAAGTACATTATTGAAAGAGCTAACAAGAAGTAATCAAAGTAACAAGAGTTAAATTATGAGTCGTTCATTAAAGAAAGGTCCTTATATCAACGTTGCTCTCGAGAAGAAAGTTCTCGCTATGAATGAGAGCGGCAAGAAGAACGTCGTAAAGACATGGGCCAGAGCATCAATGATCTCACCCGATTTCGTGGGACACACTGTTGCAGTTCATAACGGTAACAAATTTATCCCTGTTTACATTACTGAGAACATGGTTGGTCACAAGCTCGGTGAGTTCGCACCCACACGTCGCTTCGGTGGTCACGCCGGTAACAAGAAGTAATGCTCCAGGGTGAATTAAGAATTAAGAATTAAGAATTAAGAAATTACAATGGGAGCAAGAAAACATATTAAGGCTGAAGAGAGAAAAGCAGCTCTTAAGACACAGTATTTTGCAAAGTTGAAAGGCTGTCCTTCTTCTCCGCGCAAGATGCGCTATGTCGTGGATATGATCCGTGGCATGGAGGTGAACCGCGCTTTGGGCGTGCTTCGCTTCTCAAAGAAGGCTGCTGCCGCTGATGTGGAGAAGCTTCTCCGCTCAGCTATTAATAACTGGGAGCAGAAGAATGATCGCAAGGCCGAGGCCGGCGAGTTGTTCATCACCCGCGTATTCGTTGACGAGGGCGTAACCCTGAAGCGCATGCGTCCCGCCCCACAGGGCCGTGGCTATCGTATCCGCAAGCGCAGTAACCACGTCACTCTGTTTGTTGACGCTAAAACTAACGACGTAAAAGAATAATAGAATGGGACAGAAAGTAAATCCAATTAGCAACCGTCTGGGTATCGTTAGAGGTTGGGATTCAAATTGGTTCGGAGGCAAGGACTTCGGAGATAACCTGGTAGAGGATCAGAAAATCCGTAAGTACCTCAACGAGCGTCTGGCTAAGGCTAGCGTTTCTAAGATTGTCATCGAGCGCACTTTGAAACTGATTACCATTACTATTTGCACGGCTCGTCCGGGTATCGTCATTGGTAAGGGTGGACAGGATGTAGACAACTTGAAGGATGAGCTGAAGAAGCTCTTCGACAAGGAAGTACAGATTAATATCTTTGAAGTAAAGCGTCCAGAACTTGACGCAACAATCGTTGCCACGAACATCGCTCGCCAGATCGAGGGCAAGATTGCTTATCGTCGTGCTATCAAGCAGGCTGTGGCCAACACCATGCGCGCTGGTGCCGAGGGTATCAAGGTTCAGATCTCAGGTCGTCTTAACGGTGCTGAAATCGCACGCAGCGAGATGATCAAGGAGGGCCGTACTCCCCTGCACACATTCCGTGCTGACATCGACTTCTGCCAGGCAGAGGCTCTGACTAAGGTTGGTCTGCTGGGCATCAAGGTCTGGATTTGCCGTGGTGAAGTTTACGGCAAGGTTGACCTCGCTCCTAACTTCTCTCAGGAGAAGCAGAGTGGCCGTGGCAACGGAGGTAACAATGGTGGCCGTAAGTTCCGCAATAAGAAGAAGTAATTAATTATTAAAGAAAGAAGCTATCATGTTACAACCAAAAAGAGTAAGATATAGAAGGCCTCAGGATGGACGTGGCAACAAAGGCAACGCCCACAGAGGTACAACACTGGCTTTCGGATCTTTCGGTATCAAGACACTTGACGCTAAATGGATCGACAGCCGCCAGATTGAGGCTGCCCGTGTGGCCATCAATCGTTACATGAACCGTGAAGGTCAGGTTTGGATCCGCATCTTCCCCGACAAACCCATCACTCGTAAGCCTGCTGACGTACGTATGGGTAAGGGTAAGGGTGATCCCGCAGGATGGGTTGCACCTGTAACTCCTGGTCGTATCCTCTTCGAAGTGGAAGGCGTACCTTTTGAGATCGCCAAGGAGGCTCTTCGCCTCGGTGCTCAGAAGCTGCCTGTTAAGACCAAGTTTGTTGTAAGACGTGACTACGATAAAAACGCTTAATTAGTATGAAGACGAAGGAAATTAAGGAGCTTGAGACCAAAGAATTGGCCGAGCGTTTGGAGACTGAGGTTGCTAAGTACAACCAGATGAAGTTCAATCACAACGTAACTCCGCTGGAGAACCCATCACTGATTAAGGCTGCACGTCGTGATATCGCACGCATGAAGACGGAACTCCGTCAGAGAGAACTTAACAAATAACAATGGTCCAGATGGAAACAAGAAATTTAAGAAAGACAAGACAGGGTGTCGTTATCAGCAACAAAATGGATAAAACCATTGTTATTGCCGCTAAGTTCAAGGAGAAGCACCCTATTTATGGTAAGTTCGTTCAGAAAACGAAGAAATACCATGTACATGATGAGAAGAATGAGTGCAATGTAGGTGATACAGTGCTCATTATGGAAACCCGCCCTCTGTCTAAGACAAAGCGCTGGAGATTAGTTCAAATCGTTGAAAAGGCTAAGTAATTATGATACAGACAGAATCAAGACTTACAGTATGTGATAACAGCGGTGCACGCGAGGCTCTCTGCATCCGTGTGCTGGGTGGTACCCGCCGCCGTTATGCCAGTGTAGGCGACGTGATTGTCGTTGCTATCAAGAACGCAATCCCTACTAGTGATGTGAAAAAGGGTGCAGTGTCGAAGGCTCTGATTGTTCGCACTAAGAAGGAAATCCGTCGTGCTGACGGTTCTTACATCCGTTTTGATGACAATGCATGCGTACTGCTGAACAATGCTGGTGAGCTCCGTGGTAGCCGTATCTTCGGTCCCGTGGCTCGTGAGCTGCGCGCAGTTAACATGAAGGTCGTTTCTTTGGCACCTGAGGTTCTTTAACATTAAAAAGATTAAAAAGTAATGAGCAAGTTACATATCAAGAAAAACGATACAGTCATGGTCCTGGCCGGTGAGGACAAGGGCAAGACTGGTAAGGTGCTGAAGGTCTTGGTAGAGAAGCAGCGTGCTATTGTTGAGGGTATCAATATCGTCAACAAGAGCACAAAGCCCAGCGCCAAGAATCCTCAGGGAGGTTTCGAGAAAGTCGAGGCTCCTATTCATATTTCTAACTTAAGTTTGATTGACCCCAAGAGTGGCAAGGCTACCCGTGTTGCTATCAAGCACGAGGGTAAGAACGTCATCCGCGTGGCAAAAAAATCAGGAGAGGAGATTAAGTAATGAATACAGCACAACTGAAGAAAACTTATGCCGAGCAGATCGCTCCGGCTCTGATGAAGCAGTTCAACTATAGTTCTGCTATGCAGATTCCTGCCCTGAAGAAGATTGTCGTAAACCAGGGTCTGGGCGACGCTACTCAGGATAAGAAGATTATCGAGGTAGCTATCAACGAGATTTCTGCCATCACTGGTCAGAAGGCCGTTGCTACATATTCTAAGAAGGATATCGCAAACTTCAAACTCCGTAAGAAGATGCCTATCGGCGTTATGGTAACACTGCGTCGTGAGCGCATGTACGAGTTCCTCGAGAGACTCGTTCGCATCGCTCTGCCCCGTATCCGTGACTTCAAGGGTATCGAGAGCAAGTTCGACGGTCGTGGTAACTACACACTGGGTATCCAGGAGCAGATTATCTTCCCCGAGATCAATATCGATTCAGTAGATCGCATCCAGGGTATGAACATCACCTTCGTTACATCGGCTCAGACCGACGAGGAGGGTTATGCTCTGCTGAAGGCTTTCGGTCTCCCATTCAAGAACGCTAAAAACGACTAAGAGATATGGCAAAAGAATCAATGAAGGCCCGCGAGGTAAAGCGCGCCAAGCTCGTTGCCCGCTATGCTGAGAAGCGTGCTGCACTGAAGAAGGTAATCGCTACTGCCGACGTTAACACCGAGGAAGGTGCTATGGCTGCCTACGAGGCTGCCCGCAAGCTGCAGGAGATTCCCCGCAACGCTAACCCCATCCGTCTGCACAACCGTTGCAAGGTGACAGGTCGTCCAAAGGGTTACATGCGTCAGTTCGGTCTCTCTCGTATTCAGTTCCGTGAGATGGCATCAAACGGTCTGATTCCCGGAGTGAAGAAGGCTAGCTGGTAATCAAAAAAAGAGATTTTCATTTTTATTTAATATTGTCGGGGGAGTCCCGATTAATTAAACAATTATTTTTATGACAGATCCAATAGCAGATTTTCTGACGAGGTTGAGAAACGCAATCATGGCTAATCACCGTGTTGTGGAAGTACCAGCTTCAAACTTGAAGAAGGAAATTACTAAGATCCTCTTCGAGAAGGGTTACATTCTGAACTACAAGTTCGTTGAGGATGGCCCTCAGGGTACTATCAAGGTTGCCTTGAAGTATGATCCTGTAACAAAAGAGAACGCCATCAAGTTCTTGAAGCGCGTATCTACACCAGGTCTCCGTAAGTACACTGGTTACAAAGATATGCCGAGAGTTATTAACGGACTGGGTATCGCTATCTTATCCACGTCTAAAGGTGTAATGACAGACAAAGAGGCCGCAGCCCTGAAGATCGGTGGTGAGGTACTTTGCTACGTTTATTAATTGGAGGATAGAATATGTCAAGAATAGGAAAATTGCCAATTAGTATTCCTGCTGGCGTAACAGTCGCTCAGGATAAGGACGGAGTCGTTACCGTTAAGGGTCCCAAGGGTGAACTCTCTCAGAAAGTCGACAAGTCAATCATCGTTAAGATTGAGGACGGTCACGTAACTTTCGAAGTTGACGAGAACAGCCCTGTTAACTACAAGCAGAAGCAGGCTTTCCATGGCCTCTACCGCGCACTCGTTAACAACATGGTTGTTGGCGTAAGCGAGGGTTACAAGAAGGAGATGGAGCTCGTAGGTGTAGGTTACCGTGTTTCTAATCAGGGTAACATCATCGAGTTCGCTCTGGGTTATACTCACCCCATCTTCATCCAGCTTCCTAAGGAGGTTAAGGTTGAGACAAAGTCTGAGCGTAACCAGAATCCTCAGATTATCCTCGAGTCTTGCGACAAGCAGCTCCTCGGACTTATTTGTGCTAAAATTCGTTCTTTCCGCAAGCCTGAGCCTTATAAAGGAAAGGGTATCTTGTTCCAGGGTGAGGTTATCCGTCGTAAGTCGGGTAAGTCAGCATCAGCTAAGTAATTAAGAATTAAGAACTAAGATTAAGAATTCAAGATTATGACGACTAAGAAAGTAGAAAGACGAATTAAGATCAAATATAGAATTCGTAAGAGCGTGTTCGGTACAGCCGAGCGTCCTCGTATGAGCGTGTTCCGCAGCAACAAGCAGATCTACGTTCAGGTGATTAACGATTTGGAAGGTAAAACACTTGCATCTGCATCTTCTGCTGGCCTCGAGGCTATGCCTAAGATTGAGCAGGCTGCCAAGGTTGGTGAGATGATCGCCGCTAAGGCTAAGGAGGCTGGCGTAGAGTCAGTTGTCTTCGACCGTAACGGTTATCTGTATCACGGCCGCGTGAAGTCTCTCGCTGATGCAGCTCGTAAAGGTGGACTTAATTTTTAAACGATTATGGCAATGAACAAAGTTAGAGTAAATAGTGACGTTGAACTGAAAGACAGACTGGTTGCCATCAACCGTGTAACTAAGGTAACCAAGGGTGGTCGCACCTTCACATTCGCAGCTATCGTTGTTGTCGGCGACGGCAATGGCGTAATCGGCTGGGGCCTGGGTAAGGCTGGTGAAGTAACAGCTGCTATCGCCAAGGGTGTAGAGTCTGCCAAGAAGAATCTTGTTAAGGTTCCCGTGCTCAAGGGTACTATCCCTCACGAGATGGAAGCACGCTTCGGTGGTGCTCAGGTATTCCTGAAGCCCGCTGCTGCCGGTACCGGTCTTGTAGCCGGTGGTGCTATGCGTGCCGTTCTGGAGAGCGTTGGTATTAAGGATGTGCTTGCTAAGTCTAAGGGTTCTTCTAACCCCCACAACTTGGTGAAGGCTACCATCGAGGCCCTGAGCCAGATGCGTGACGCTTACACCGTTGCAGGCAATCGTGGTATCAGCATGAACAAAGTATTCAACGGATAAGGAGGTATAGACTATGGCAACAATTAAGATTCAGCAGATTAAGAGTAAGATCGGTTATCCCGTTGACCAGAAGCGTACCCTCGAGGCACTTGGCCTTCGTAAGATCGGCCAGGTCGTTGAGAAGGAAGATTCTCCCGCTCTCCGTGGTATGATTCGCAAGGTTCATCATCTGGTGACCGTTATTGACTAAACAGTAATAACACATTAAAACAGAATTCGATTATGAAACTGAATAATTTGAAACCTGCAGAGGGCTCTACCCACGCACGTCGCAGAATCGGTCGCGGACCTGGTTCAGGTCTGGGCGGTACTTCTACCCGTGGTCACAAGGGTGCCAAGGCTCGCTCTGGTTATAAGAGAAAGATTGGTTTTGAAGGTGGTCAGATGCCTTTGCAGCGTCGTGTTCCGAAGTCTGGTTTCAAGAACATCAACCACAAGGAGTACTTTGCTGTTAACCTCTCTACTCTCCAGAAACTGGCAGAGGAGAAGAACCTCACTAAGATCGGTGTTGCTGAGTTGGTGGCTGCTGGCCTGACCAACGGCAAGGAACTGGTTAAGGTTCTTGGTAACGGCGAGCTCAAGGCTAAGGTTGACGTGGAGGCTAATGCCTTCTCAAAGACCGCTGAGGAAGCAATCAAAGCAGTAGGTGGAAACGCAACAATAATCTAAAAACGAAAATGAAGAAGTTAATAGACACCCTAAAGAACATCTGGAAGATCGAGGATCTGCGTCAGCGCATCCTTATCACAGTATTGTTTGTCGCAATCTACCGTTTCGGTACAAAGATTGTGCTTCCAGGTATTGATTACAATGGACTGGATGAATTACAGAACCAGACTGCAACAGGTCTGATGTCACTGCTGGATATGTTCTCGGGTGGCGCATTTTCTCACGCGTCAATCTTCGCGTTGGGTATTATGCCTTACATCTCGGCTTCTATCGTTATGCAGCTTCTCGCTGTCGCTGTACCTTATTTCCAGAAGATGCAGCGCGAGGGTGAGAGCGGCCGTAAAAAGATTTCAGCTTATACTCGGTACCTGACAGTAGCAATCCTGCTGTTCCAGGCACCGAGCTACCTCTTTAACCTGAAGTTCCAGGTTGGTCCTGCCCTTGCTTCGGGCATCGACTGGCCTGTTTTCATGGTTCCCGCTACCATCATCCTTGCTGCAGGTAGTATGTTTATCCTGTGGCTGGGTGAGCGCATAACAGATAAGGGTATTGGTAATGGTGTATCTCTGATCATTATGATCGGTATCATCGCCCGTCTGCCGAACGCTTTCTTCCAGGAGGCTGGCTCACGTTTCGCTGCCGCTACAGGTGGTGGTCTGGTGATGTTCCTCATTGAGATTATCATCCTCTACGCCGTTGTTTGCGCCGCTATTGTTTTGGTGCAGGGTGTTCGCAAGATCCCCGTGCAGTATGCAAAGCGTGTCGTTGGCAATAAGCAGTATGGTGGTGCACGTCAGTACATCCCCCTCAAGCTCTTTGCTGCTAACGTGATGCCTATCATCTTCGCACAGGCACTCATGTTCATCCCCTTAGCCATTGTACAGTATGCTAATCCTCAGGAGGCAAGCTGGTTCACTCGCTCGCTCATGGATCACCAGAGCTGGCTCTATAATGTGATCTTCGCTGTCCTGATCATCGCATTCACTTACTTCTATACTGCCATCACTCTGAATCCTACTCAGATGGCAGAGGATATGAAGCGTAACAATGGTTTCATTCCTGGCGTGAAGCCCGGTAAGGATACCGCTGACTACATTGACACGGTGATGTCGCGCATTACACTGCCTGGCTCACTGTTCATCGCATTCATCGCTATCATGCCTGCTTTTGCCGGACTGTTGGATGTTAAACAGGAGTTTGCTCAGTTCTTCGGTGGTACATCTTTGTTGATTCTCGTTGGTGTGGTACTCGATACCCTCCAGCAGATTGAGAGTCACCTCCTGATGCGCCATTATGATGGTCTGCTTAATTCTGGTCGTATCCACGGCCGCGGTGGTGTAGCAGCTTACTAAGCGAATGAAGATATTTCTGAAGACTGAAGATGAAATTGAGCTGATGCGCCAGGCCAACCAGCTGGTTGGAAAAACCCTTGGCGAATTGGCAAAACATATAAAACCTGGTGTAACGACCCTCCAGTTGGATCGTGTGGCCGATGAGTTTATTCGCGACCATGGTGCTATCCCGACTTTCAAGGGTTTCCCCAATCCATATGGAGGGCCGTTTCCTGCCAGTATCTGCACATCGGTGAATGATGTCGTGGTTCATGGCGTCCCCGATGAGGAGACAGTGCTGAAGGACGGAGATATTATCTCAATCGACTGTGGCACACTCCTGAATGGCTTCAATGGCGACTCTTGCTATACGTTCTGCGTGGGCGAGGTGTCAGACGAGGTCAAGAAACTGCTCCGGGTGACCAAGGAGTCGCTCTACAAGGGCATTGAGAATGCAGTGGCAGGAAAGCATATAGGTGATATCGGCAGCGCCGTTCAGGACTACTGTGAGGCCGAAGGCTACGGAGTGGTGCGTGAACTGACAGGACACGGTATCGGCAGGGAGATGCATGAAGACCCGCAAGTGCCTAACTATGGAAGACGTGGTAATGGTGTGATGTTGAAGGCTAACATGTGTATCGCTATCGAACCGATGATTACGATGGGCAAGCGCGACATCTATCTGAAACAAGATCGCTGGAGCATTTGTACACGTGACGGCAAACCGGCTGCTCATTTCGAACATACGATTTGCGTCCGCAAAGGCAAGGCCGAGATTTTATCATCATTTGAAGAAGTTGAATCATTAGAAGGTATAATTTACTAATAGCAAAGCATGGCAAAACAATCCGCTATTGAGCAGGATGGAACAATTATCGAGTCGCTCTCGAATGCAATGTTCCGCGTAGAACTAGAGAATGGTGTGCAGATCATTGCACATATTTCAGGTAAGATGCGTATGCACTACATCCGTATCCTCCCTGGCGACAAGGTCAAGGTAGAGATGAGTCCCTACGATTTGACAAAAGGAAGAATTGTTTTTCGATACAAATAAATTTATTAAGAGATATGAAAACAAGAGCATCGTTGAAGAAGCGCACCCCCGATTGCAAAATCGTACGTCGTAAGGGTCGCCTGTTCGTTATCAACAAGAAGAACCCTAAGTACAAGATGCGTCAGGGTTAAAAAAAACTAAAATAGCATAGCAAAGTGCGGAGGTTTGCGAAAATCTTCGTACCTTTGTGCGCTTTTTAGTAGAAATTCGAATTTTACACATTATTAATTATCTTTTATATTAACAAATGGCAATAAGAATTGTTGGAGTAGATTTGCCCCAGAACAAGCGTGGCGAAATCGCATTGACCTATATCTATGGTATCGGTCGAAGTAGTTCAGCAAAGATATTGGATAAGGCAGGCGTCAGCCGCGACCTGAAGGTTAGCGAGTGGAACGACGACCAGGCAGCTAAAATCCGTGAAATTATCGGCGCTGAATTCAAAGTAGAAGGTGATCTCCGCAGTGAGATCCAGTTGAATATCAAGCGACTGATGGATATTGGTTGCTATCGTGGAGTCCGTCATCGTAATGGTCTTCCTGTTCGCGGTCAGAGCACCAAGAACAATGCTCGTACTCGTAAGGGTAAGAAGAAGACTGTTGCTAACAAGAAGAAGGCTACGAAGTAATTCTGTTAAACATTAAAAATTAGAGATTAAAAGAATTATGGCAAAGAAAACAGTCACTTCAAAGAAAAGAAACGTGAAGGTAACGGCCATCGGTCAGTTGCACGTTCACAGCTCTTTCAATAATATTATCGTTTCGTTGGCTAATGACGAGGGTCAGATCATCTCTTGGTCATCAGCTGGTAAGATGGGCTTCCGTGGTTCTAAGAAGAACACTCCTTATGCTGCTCAGATGGCTGCAGAGGATTGCGCTAAGGTTGCTTTCGACCTGGGTCTGCGCAAGGTAAAGGCTTATGTTAAAGGTCCCGGTAATGGCCGTGAGTCAGCTATCCGTGCCGTACACGGTGCTGGCATCGAGGTTATCGAGATTGTTGACGTAACTCCACTGCCACACAACGGCTGTCGTCCTCCAAAGCGTCGTCGCGTATAATAATAGGACGATATAACGTAATAACGATATAACGTAATAACGAAACATTTTTATAGTATATGGCAAAGTATATTGGACCGAAATCTAAAATTGCACGCCGTTTTGGTGAACCCATCTTCGGCGCTGACAAAGTTTTGTCTAGGAGAAACTTCCCTCCTGGACAGCATGGCAATAACCGCCGCCGCAAGCAGTCGGAGTATGCTGTCATGCTGGCAGAGAAGCAGAAAGCCAAGTACACTTATGGAGTGCTTGAGCGCCAGTTCCGCATCTTGTTTGAGAAAGCTGCAAAGGCTGACGGTATCACCGGTGAGGTGCTGCTGCAGTTGCTGGAGTGCCGTCTCGACAATGTTGTGTTCCGTCTGGGACTTGCTCCTACCCGTGCCGCTGCCCGTCAGCTGGTAGGTCACCGTCACATCGTTGTTGATGGTAAGGTAGTTAACATTCCTTCGTACTCTGTGAAGGCTGGTCAGGTGATCGGTGTTCGTGAGAAGTCTAAGTCTCTCGAAGTTATCGGTGACGCTCTGGCTGGTTTCAATCACAGCAAATATCCCTGGATCGAGTGGGACGAGAATCAGAAGGCCGGTAAGTTCTTGCACCGTCCTGACCGTGCCGACATCCCCGAGAGCATTAAGGAGCAGTTAATCGTTGAGTTGTACTCTAAGAACTAATCAAAATCATTGAATTAATGGCGATATTAGCATTTCAAAAACCCGATAAAGTGGTAATGTTGGAAGCCAACGAGCGATTCGGCAAGTTCGAATTCCGTCCGTTGGAGCCGGGCTTCGGTGTAACCATCGGTAACGCCCTGCGCCGCATACTCCTTTCATCGCTTGAGGGCTATGCCATCAACACCATCCGTATTGCTGGTGTAGAGCATGAGTTCTCATCCGTTCCTGGTGTAAAGGAAGATGTTACCAACATTATCTTGAATCTGAAGCAAGTTCGATTCAAGCAAATAGTTGAAGAATTCGAGAACGAGAAAGTCAGCATCACCGTCGAGAATTCAACCGAGTTCAAGGCCGGTGATATCGGCAAGTATCTGACTGGATTTGAAGTGTTAAATCCCGATTTGGTGATTTGTCATCTCGACTCTAAGGCTTCAATGCAGATAGATCTGACCATTAACAAAGGTCGTGGATACGTTCCTTCAGATGAGAACCGTGAGTTCTGCACTGACGTGAATGTCATTCCCATCGATTCTATCTACACTCCTATCCGTAACGTGAAATTCGCAGTAGAGCCTTTCCGCGTTGAGCAGAAGACCGACTACGATAAGCTCGTGCTGGAAGTCACAACGGATGGTTCCATTCACCCAAAGGACGCCCTGAAAGAGGCTGCTAAGATCCTTATCTATCACTTCATGCTCTTCTCTGATGAGAAGATTACCCTCGAGACCAACGATGTCGAGGGCAACCAGGAGTTTGATGAGGAGGTACTGCACATGCGTCAGTTGCTCAAGACCAAGCTCGTTGACATGAACCTCTCTGTTCGTGCCCTGAACTGTCTGAAGGCTGCCGATGTAGAGACACTTGGTGATCTCGTACAGTACAATAAGACTGACCTCCTGAAGTTCCGTAACTTTGGTAAGAAATCGCTCACTGAGCTTGATGATTTGCTCGAGAGTCTGAATCTGTCGTTTGGAACCGATATTTCAAAGTATAAACTGGACAAAGAGTAATATCGTTTTGATGATATGAAGATTGCCCAATAAAAAAAAGTAAAAAGAAAAATGAGACATAATAAGAAATTCAACCATCTCGGTCGTACTGCATCGCATCGCGCTTCCATGCTTGCCAACATGGCCATCTCGCTGATCATGCACAAAAGAATCACTACGACCGTGGCCAAGGCAAAGGCCCTCAAGAAGTATGTTGAGCCCCTGATCACTAAGGCTAAGGAGGACTCAACTAACTCACGTCGTGTAGTATTCAGCTACCTTCAGAACAAGGAAGCTATCAAGGAACTCTTCTCTACTGTAAGTGAGAAGGTTGGCGACCGTCCCGGTGGATATACCCGTATCATCAAGCTGGGTACCCGTCAGGGTGACGCTGCTCAGATCTGCTTTATCGAGCTCGTAGACTTCGATCCCGAAATGGCAAAGACTGAGACCAAGAAGAAGGCTACTCGTCGTTCTCGTAAGGCTACTAAGGCCGAGGCTCCTGCTCAGGAGGCTCCTAAGGCTGAAGAAGCTGCTGCCGAGGCACCCGCAGCCGAAGAGGCTCCGAAGGCTGAATAAGGTTTCGATCAATAGAAACAATATCTCTGATATGAAGGTCCGCATCACACGATGCGGATCTTTTTTTATGCCTGGTAGAAACTGAGGGGTAACTAGTAGATTCTAGTTATTACTAGTTTTACTAGTTCTAACTAGTTCTAACTAGTTCTAACTAGTCTTTCTAGTTCTAACTTGTCTTTCCTAGTTTATCCTGTTTTAGGCTTGCGTGATCTTTTGTGGTATTTTTAAGCCCCTATAAGGCTTTCCTCTGCTCTTTGTGATATCTTATGCCTCTATACAGAGAAACGCGCTCCTAGCCCCTGAAATTCCACTGAAATTAAAAACGCCCCCAAGAGCGGATGCTCCTGGGGGCGAATGTTTATGAGTAGGGTAGGTTATTTGATAACCTTCTGAGTCTTGACAGTACCGTCGCTCATCATCTTCTTCACAATCTGGATACCCTTCTGGGCTGTCACGATACGACGTCCGTTCAGATCGTAGAGCTGCAGAGCGCGAACCTTTGCAGTTGCGGGTTCGTTGATATTGGTCTCGATTGTATCAACGGCTCTTCTGTAGTCAAATCCTGATACTGCACCTACCAAATCCAGCTTCACATCACCGAAGAAGTACTGTGAGTCGTTGCCATAGTAGAATCCGAGAGTCAGCTTACCGTCTGTTACGGTGATCTCTTCCAGTGTATGAGCCAGATCCATGCTGTACTCGCTCAGACCATGATGCTTGGCAGCCTCGATGGTAGCGGTAGCGGCAAAGTTGAGTTCGCGATCAGCAGTCTCACCTTCTGCGGGCTCCAGTGTCTCAGATGTCTTAGCATATACGAAACCTAATGCGTCCTTACCAGACCATTCGCCAGTCTCGTCGTCATAGTCACCCTTCTGGTTACCCCAGTCAGTACCATACAGAGTTACGTTGTAGATACCTACGGGAAGGTCTGTAATGGTCTGTTCAACCTGTGCCTCAGAGTGGTAAACGGTTACTGCGATATCCTCAGGCAGACCTTCGATGTTACGTGGGTTACCCCAACCGTCGCCACCAGTACCCCAGAATCCAGGATTGCCCTTAACTACTGACCAACCAGGCATGTTCTCTTCAGAGAAGCCCTTGCTTGGAAGCATTGCGTACATGTTAGGATTCTTAACGAATACACTCAGGTCGTAAGACTGCTTAATCTCTTTTCCTGTTTCTTCGTCAATGTCAATAGTGGGGAAGAAGGCCTCAGGATCCTTCATGCCTTCGTAAATCTTCTTTGTCAAAGCAACCTTAATCTGGTCTGCAATATTGTCGTCGTCAGAGATCAGGTTGTTAGCTGCTACAATCAGAGGATCTTCGTCATCATATCCGAAGTTCTTCAGCGCTTCAACACCACGACGGATACGGTCTGTCAGTACCTTGAATCCGGCATCACCGTTCTTAGATTCACCTTCAGTGAACATGTTAGCGCAAAGGTCAGCCATTGGCTTCAGTTCGCCATTTGCTGCGGTCAGTTCTTCATCGTCGGTCAGTTCCTTACCAGCAAATTTTGCTGCAAGTTCTTTCAACTGCTTATACAGATCGGTGCCGTTGAACTTGCTCTCGGCCAGTTCCAATGCAAGGTCTTGAACTTTCTGGTTAGCAGCATCGTATTCGTCAACGAGTGTCTTGTGAGCGTTCAGAGCCTTTGACAGGTTGCTCAGGTCAAGCATAGCAGCATCGATAACGCTTGGAGCTGTGTAAGAAGGTGCCTCGGTGGTGTACTTAGTGATAGCTGCATCCAAATTGGTGTAAGCTGTGCCAGCGTAACGAGCATCGTTAGTATTATCTAATACGGTCTTAGCAGCTGCGATAGCATCCAACAGATCTTGTGATACCTTTATGCCAGTAGAGAAGTTTACTTCGCAAGAAGAGTAGTCGTTACTGCCCAAGTTCTGTTCTGCGAAGATTTGGGTAACCGTAATCTTGTGCTCGCCATCGGCCAGAGCTTTGTCTGAGGTACGCTTCAGCGTGATGGCTGTTGAGAATTCCTCTTCAGCCTCGGCTTTCAGGGTCTCATTGTCCAGTTTAGCCTCAATCTTGTTGACGATAACCTTCTTATCGAATGTGAGCTTGAACTCGCTGATAGTGCTGGGCAGGTTGAATGAACCTTCCTCAGGATCGCTGGTCATCATCTCAGGTGCACCATAGGTGAAGGGCAGTTCGTCCAGTTCTTCGTTGAAGCGGCCGTTCTGTGTGAAGGCTTCAACTTTCTCGTTGGTGTCAATATTGAAGATGTTATAGTCGCCCTCAAGGTTGTTGAAGGTTACGACAATCTCATCGTCCTCACTCAGATATTCGCAGCCGTTGTCTGCAGCCCAGTCTTCGCTGATGAAGACAAGGATAGCACCAGTGACATCAATTTCAATAGACTCGAACTCAGCCTCCTTACCATTAACAGTCACCTTGAACATCTCGTTGGGGAGAATCAGACGGCGCTTACCACCAGCGTGCTGAACCATCAGACGGCATGTGTTCACATAATAGGGGAAGAGAATCTTGATACTACCATTTTCACCATACTGAACATCAATCTGAGGCTCGTAAGCATCAACGTAAATGTTGTCGAAATAGTAATTGTTAGCATCTGCGATATCGTTCAGGTTGAATGCTACAGACTGGAACTTGTTACCATTGCCATTCTTTGCCTGACTACTTGTCACCTTGAGATCATTTTTCTCGTAGGTCTGCCAGTCGCCGGTAAAGCTGATGTTACCAAGCAATTCATAGTGGATATAGTCACCAGGAGCAGCGTGAGCCTGTGTTGCTACATCGCCAGAGAGGTCTGCTTTATAGTCGAACTTAACACGATACTGGGTGTTTGCCTCCAAAGGCTCATTGAAACGGAACCAGAACTGGTTGTCCCAAGCTTGTTCAACTTTTGCTGTTGCAGCAACCATAATACCACGGCTACCATCAACACCAACACCGTCTGAAATCACTGCGTTGGGAACAGGATCTGTACCGTCACGGTCAATCTTAGCGAAGAAGCTGCTTACGTCGTCACCTTCCATGTCGCTGTTGTTGATCAATGGCTTCCAAGTACCCCAAGATGACAGAACAGGTTTGTCCTCACCCATCTGCAGAATCTGAATCTTCTGGATGTAAACGGTACCTACTGTGCTACCCATCTGCCAAAGGATGTGTTCGTCGTTTCCTGTAGATGTTACGGCTGCAGTGTGGTTGACTGAATACATCACATAATCGTCGGACTGCTTAAACTCGAGGGTAGCGTTGCCACTTGTGCCCCATGTGCCGATAGACAGGTTGGCAGAACCATCCATCTCGGCTTTCAACCATACGCGAATCACATAGTCCTCGCCTTCGGTGGTGTTGAACCAGTCAAGTACGAATGGCTGCAGGTCATAGTTGTTGGCCTGAACTTCATTGTTTGCGATCCTAAGAGCACCATCGGTGATTTCAACGACAGCTGTACCATTACAGAAGAATGGTTGTTTTGCGGCATCGCCATCTTTGTCACCCATCCAATAGTACGGATAAGAATCTGTTGTACTGTAGTCTCGTTCCAAGATGACCTTGAGAGACTGAGCACTCATCGAACCCGCTACAAATAGCAGCAGGAACGTTACTAAAGATTTAGTAATAGTTCTCATGTTTGTAAGTTAATAATAAGTTAAAAAATATGGTTAATAATTACATTGGTTTACATGTAAGGTTTTGGTCCTTTGACTTACAAGTAAGGTTTTTGGTCCTTTGGTTTACTAGTAGGTTTTTAGGTCCTTTGGCTTTCGGGTGCAAATATACGGGATATTTGTTTACGCCGCTTTTTGTTATGTTACATTTGTTTTTTTTTATGTCTCACACACTAAAATGTGCCCTTAAAAACCCTTATTTTACCGTCTTTTAGGGAAACTTTGAGTGATTTTGTGTTTAGTTTTACCTCTTTTGTAAAACAGCGACCTTTTTCTGTTGCGGTAATCAGGATTTTTTGTTTTTCGTTGGTATTATTATGCAAATAGATGATGCTTGGATCATTGGCATCCTGTATGGCGGTGACATCCGCGCCACTGATAAAGAACTTCATGGTATTGGCAATGGAGTGATTCTGGTCGGCAGTAAATGTGACGGCTGAACCACTCTTGGAAATCATTGTCTTGGCGGTGAAGACAGGAGCGCCATAGCGGGTGTTGACATTTTTCAGTCTGCACGCACGTTGTCCGGAGAAATTGCTGAGCAGCAGATAGCGCGTACTATCTGGATCGGCAGCCATGATGCCACTCCATCCTTCAGGCGTGGAGAGTTGCTGACAGGCGTCGGATAATTGTGCCGTTGATGCGCTGTCGATATTGGAATAGTAGATAATGGCGCGACGGTCAACCAACTGGTCTTGCCCAACGGTGCGGGGCTCATCGGAGTAGGAGGTGTAGAGACGTGCCGTCATGATAGAGTTGTTGTTGGCGCGTTCGCCGAAGGCTATCTGTTTGTTGCCGGTGGTAACGATGCCAAACGTATTGTCGATATTCACCCACGGACCGCTCATGCGTGTCAGTTGGGTACCATCCAACCGTTGTGTGCCCTTGGTCGTATAGAGGGTGCGGGTGGTCTTTGTCATCTCGTCCACGCTGATGGCCATGAGCCCGCCTTTCTCGGCTGTGATGGTGCAGGGCTGCTTTGCGCGTACATTATCTATATAGATGACCGCATTACCTGGGGTGGAGTAGATGGCGAAGCGGTTGTTGAGGGTACCGTCGTTAGTGTCAATTTCCCCATTCATCACATAACTGTTACCGTGGAGGTCATAGATGCCAGGAACGATGGGCGTGGCATTGGTCTTCTTGCCCTGAACCTCGTACCAGCCAAGGAAATTGCCGGTGTTGTTGGCACGGAAGGGGACGATGAGGTTGGATGTCTGAGGGCGGAGGTCTGAGGTCTGAGGGCTGATATAGCCGGTGTAGCTGCGCAGACCCTGGCTCCATGAGAAACAGGTGAAACGGTCGGGGGTGGCGGCTCGGACGATGTCCTGCGAAGACAGAATCTTCGCAGCGCTATATTCGCGGGTGAAATCTTCCCAGCGGGTGGGTGTGAGACTGGCGGTGGAGAGTACCTCGTGCATCAGCCATGTCATCATGACACGGTGGGCCTCTACGCCCATGCGACGGGCACCGACGTCAGCGCGCAGGAGCCAGGAGCCGTCTGTAGTGGTCTGCTGGCGGTGCTTGATCATTTTATACGCCAGGTTCTCGAGCATCAGCGCATGCGGATCGCGCAAGAAACAGGCATTGGTAGAGTAGGAGGTAATCTGGTCGTAAAGGAACAGGCTCCAGTCGTTACCGTTGGGCATGGCCAGTTCGCCATCGCTGAGTGCCAGCCAATAGAGCACCTCTTGCATCACCTTGTCATTATGATGCATCAGGGCGTTGGTATGCCATTTTTCTGTACCGTAAAGTTCCTGTTGGAAGAGTTTCAGGGCCAGGGCAGCCTCGCCCAGTTCCTGAATGACCACATTCTGATAGGAGGTGTGGAAATAATTATGGTTCTGGAGCGTGAAGTCGTCATAGAGGTTCTGCCCTTTATAGAGGTCCTTCACGGTCTTGGTGTCGTATGTAGGGTCGATGATGGTGGCGTCGGTGGCATCATCCTGATGTGAGTAGCTGTTGACAGCGAACTCGCGCAGGCGTTCGAACCACTGTGGAGCCAGCGGGTCGTTGGGGAAAAGTCCCAGGGTGACTGCCAGCACATCGGCTTCCCATCCGTTTTCCTCGGCCTTGGTATCACCGGCATAGCCTGTGGGGATGGTGCGGTGCAACTCGTAGTTGCACTCAGCCTTCAGCAGCTGGTATATATAGTCTTTCTGCGTGTCGCTCAGTTTGTCCCACTGAAAGAAGGCGCTATAGGCCACCGACATAGCCCAGAGAGAACTCTCCCATACGGCATCGCTTGACGATGTGGAGCCCCAGTAGTTATTACCGGAGCAGACCTTCAGTTTGTTGGCTTTGTGGGTGGAATAGGCAAAGACAAGGCTCTTCATGGCCATGGACTCGATGTCTGTCCAGGTGACGTCGGCGGGGAGACTCACCTTCCCCTTGCCGTATTTGCTCAGGAAGGCACAAATCATCGACAGGTCGGCATTAGGACGCACGCCGCGCTCGTCGTTAGCCATGGTATGCTCGCCCTTGAAACAGCCGCAGGCCTCACCAATGCTGTTGGGGGCTGCACAGTCCTGGAAATCGTGCTTCATATAGGTGGCAAAGTCGGCCAGCATCTGAAGGAGGTCGGACTGCATGGATGCCTCAGCGACCAAATCGCCGAGCACGGGACTACGAGCCGCCATGGGAGCCGCTGAAAGCAAAACCGCGAAAAGCAGGGCAAGTAGTCTTTGCATATTCTGGGGAGGTGTGATGAGGGCCTGTTAGAATGTAACGGTGCGGGTGCCGTCGGTATTTTCCGTGATGGTCACCTTGACGGCATCTTCGGGAAGAAGGTCTTCGATGAGCTCGGGCCACTCAATGAAACAGAGGGCACCACTGTAGAAATAATCCTCATAGCCCATGTCATAGACTTCCTCCAGGCGCTTGATGCGGTAGAAGTCGAAGTGGAAGATGCTTTGATCATGAGCCTCGTACTCGTTAACGATGGCGAAGGTGGGACTGGTGATGACATCCTCAACACCCAGTTCCTCGCAGATAGCCTTGACGAAGGTGGTCTTTCCTGCACCCATCTTGCCGTAGAAGGCAAACACTTTATGTTCACCGATGTTCTGTATAAACTCACGAGCTGACTCGCGGATTGTGTCTATGTTTTGAATCTTTATTTCCATATTGTATATTATCTTTTCTTTCCTGTCATGGTAATCAGCGGGATAATCATCTCTTCCATAGAGATGCCTCCATGCTGGAAGGTATCTTTATAATAGGATACGTAATAGTTGTAGTTGTTGGGGTAGGCGAAGAACGAGTCGCCGGTAGCGAAGACATAACTGGTAGAGAGGTTGGGCTGTGGCAGTAGCGCCTCGTTGGGATTCTTGATAACGAAGAGATCCTTGGAGTCGTAGCTGAGATTCTTACCCAGTTTGTAACGCAGATTGGTATTCGTATTGCGGTCGCCCACAATCTTCACGGGTTTGGTGCATCGGATAGAGCCATGGTCCGTGGTAACGATAATCTTATAGTCAGTCTGTGACAACTGGCGGAAGAAGTCGGCAATGACGGAGTGGCGGAACCAGGAGAGCGTGATGCTGCGATAGGCCGACTCGCTGTTGGCGAGCTCGCGTACCATCCTGGACTCCGTGCGTGCATGGCTGAGCATGTCGATGAAATTGAAGACGACGACATTGAGGTCGTTGCGTTCCAGTGACTTCAGCTGCTGGATGAAACGGTCGGCCTCGGAGGAGGTGTTGATCTTGTGGTACGAGAACGTGTTGTGACGGCGGTAACGCTCCAGCTGTGTCTGGATAAGCGGTCCCTCGTTCAGGTTCTTGCCCTCCTCCTCGTCCTCGTCAACCCATAAGTCGGGGAACATCTCCGCAATCTTGTTGGGCATGAGTCCACTGAAGATGGCATTACGGGCATACTGCGTAGCCGTGGGCAGGATGCTGCAATAGAGATCTTCCTCAATATCGAACTGGTCGCCGATCTCCTGCGACAACATGCGCCACTGGTCGTAGCGGAAGTTATCAAGGACAATCAGGAATACCTTCTCGCCGTTATTGAGCAGCGGGAATACCTTTGTCTTGAAGACTTCGGGTGACATCAGGGGGCTGGGGGAGAGCTTTTTTATCCAGTCCAGATAGTTTTTCTTGATATACTTCGTGAATCCCAGGTTGGCCTCTTCTTTCTGCATGGCCAGCATATCGGTCATCTGTGAGTCGGTGCTTGAGAGCTGCAGTTCCCAGTGGACCAGCTGCTTATAGACTTCAACCCAGTCCTGCCAGGTACGACAGTCCATGATCTGCATGGCAATCTGCTGGAACTGCTGCTGATACTGACTCTGCGTCACTTCCGTCTCAATCTCGCGGCGGTGGATATTCTTTTTCAGGACCAGGAGAATCTGGTTGGGGTTGACAGGCTTGATGAGATAATCGGCAATCTTCTGTCCGATGGCCTGTTCCATGATATTCTCCTCTTCACTCTTGGTCACCATGACGACAGGGGTAGACGGCGATATCTGCTTGATGCGCTGCAGGGTCTCCAAGCCACTGAGACCTGGCATCTGCTCGTCGAGTAATACCAGGTCGAAGGAACTCTGCTGACAGAGGTCTATGGCATCCGTACCATTGGATACGGTGGTCACCTCGTAGCCTTTGTTCTCGAGAAAGATGATGTGGGCCTTGAGCAACTCTGCCTCATCGTCAACCCATAGTAGATGTCCGTTAGTCATACTTTTCTGTCGTTATTTAGTGTTTACCAAAGGTCGAAATCATCTGTATCGTCAGTTTCTTCCTCCTCTTCCTTGACCTCGGGTTCAGCATCCTCGGGGTTGATAATCTGGAGGTCGGGCGGAATATTGAGCAGTTCCTCATTGCTGATTTGCAGCGGCATGAACGTGCGCTCGTAGAACTCGTCATAGTCTTTATAACTGAATCGGGTGCCGATGAGCGTCAGGTTGTGGTCGCTGATGACCAGGCTGCGACAATGGCGCAACATGCGCGACATGGTGTCCGACTGATACAGCTGTCGGGCATATTGCTGGGCTTCGTCGAAATTCATGAAACCGCGAATCATCATGCGGTCAAAGCCTTGCTGGCGCTCTATCTCCAGGTCGAAGTTGCGCACCAGGAAGTTGGAGAAGTTGAAGCGTGCCATCTCGTAGAGCAACTGGTTCTCGTTGACGGAATCAGGCTGGAATGCCAGCAGGAAAGTGAACGGTACGTTACGGTCGGCTGAAAGGGTGTCGGTAGAGGTGGAGTCCTGAGCCATGGTCAGGTCACGGCGCGACCAGAAGTCGTCAATGTCGAAGGTGCCGCCAGTCAGCGTGCGACCTTCCTGTACGCCTTTGATAATCATGCCGGCCATCTCGGACACCTCACTCTTCGGATATTTCTCAACCACGGTCTTCAGTTCTGCCACGCAACCGGAAGCATCGCCCTGGTTCAGCAGGCTGAGTCCGTTGAGGAAGATGAACTTCGGACGGTTCTCGCCCAAGGGGAAACGTTCGGCCGATAGCTTGGCATTGGCCGTGATGACGTCATGTCTGCCCTCCTTGAAAGCATCATAGGTGGCAGCATAGATGGAGTCCTCTATATGTTCGCCAAATCGGGCGTTCTCCTCGAAATAGGGATTGCTGAGCAGGATGGTCAACTCACTTTCCGGGTAGTTTTCCTTCATGCGTGCCAGACAACTGTCGGCAAGGTCGGTCTGTCCCTTGCGGGAGTAGAGCAGGAAGAGGTGATACCAGGCCTTGTCCATCTGTTCGTAGGTGGGATACTGGTAAGTCAGGCGGGTCAGCTGCTTCTCGGCCAGACCGTAGTTCTCCAGTTTATCCTTGAAGATAACGCCGGCATTATACAGACCATCCATGATGATCAGGTCGCTCTCGGCTTTCTGTTCATCGGTAAAGGGTATCTGTGCCAGGTAGTACTCGCGGTTGTGCGGGTCGTTGGCCAGTGTGTCGGCCTCGGCAGAAAGACTGTCTTGGCTCTCCGCAACATCCGGGTTCTCCGGGTTTTCCAAACTGCCCAGGCTATCGGGAACTTCCTGTGCGCTTTCCATGTTCAGATTACCTACAACGGTCTTGTTCGTGCGCTGCCAGTCGTCGGCATTCTCACGCTTGCCCCATTGTTTCTGGAACGTCTGTTTACCTTGGTTCACGGCCATCTGGTTGTAGAAATACCACTGACCGTTGGTGGGGGGAGTTGACTGTGGGGTGGTGGGACGGGTGGCCTGGTTGCGGTTACCCACGGCACCTTGCTTCTGCTGGACGCGCTCCACCTCGGCCTCAAGGGCTTTGTCGCGCTCCTCCTTCTCCTTCTTCTTCAGGGCCTCGATGACACGGTCGATAGCAGCCAAGCGCTCTTTCTCGGGCATGTTGGCCAACTCCTGCAGGGAGTCCTGCAGGTGGACGGCATCGGTAAACGGTACCAGCTCGTCAAGGATTTTTGAGCGCTTGGACAGCATCTCATAGTCGTCACGTTCCTTGTCAAGCAGTCCGATAGCCTCGCCATAGCAGCGCTGCGCATCATTGTATTTCTCGAGCACCCAGTAGAGGTCGCCCAGTTTAAGCAGCAGCACACCTTTCTCTATACCGCTGCGTGTGGCTTTCGTATTGCCTTTCTCATAGGCAGCGATAGCCTGTGTGGTATCTTTCTGCATCAGGTAGATATTGCCAATGGCGTAATAAACCTGGTCCAGATAGTCTTTGTTGTTGTCTGAGCGTGCCATGCGCTTCAGACGACTGATCATTTTCTTGTAGTTGCCCTTTGCCATGACCTCGGTCTGGGCAATACGGGCATTGAACTCCAGTTCGTAGGGCGGATTCTGGCGTATCACCCTCTGATAGGCCTTGTAGGCTTCCTCGCGCTTGCCGATAGCCGTCTGTATCTGGCCCATGATATACCACTCACGGGCTTTCTGTGTCTTGCGGTGCTCGTGCCTGATGGTCTTGCGCAGATAGGGGATAGCCTTTTCAAATTCGCCAGTCTTCAGATAATAGCCGGCATAGACATTGTCCCAATCGTTTTGTGCCCGGTAATGGATGGAGTCGCGGCTCATGTTGCGGATCACATCCTCGGCATCGTAAATCCAGTCGAGCTCCGTATAGCAGCGGGCCAGCCAGGCACGGGCCATGGCATTCTCCATGGGTTGTGTCTGGTAGAGGCGTGACATATAACTGAAGGTGGCTGCGGCCTCTTCAAACTCACCTTTCTGGTATTGGGCCTGACCCATCAAGAGCCATGCCTTCCACAGGAACGGGTTGTACTCCCTGCGTCCTAGCCACTCCTTGTCCTTTGCGGTCTTGCGGCGTGTCTTGTTCCATTCGGGTTTTGCCTTGATAGAGTGTTGCTTGATGGTTTTCTCCATCTTCTCTATAGAACGGTCGAAATTACCTTTTCCTATCGAACGACTGTTCTTGTTGCCAACGGTGAAGAGGGGCAACTGTTCGGTGAAGTTGTCCTTGTTGCCCTTCTCTTTCTCCCTGGAGCCGTCGATATAGGCTTGCGAGCCATTATAGTAAGTGTTGTATTTCGCCGTGAATGATTGCCAGAAGCGACTCTTGGCCGTGTTTTTCTGCACAGAACAAGCCGTCATCAGCAGGCTGACGACGACCATTAATAGTATGTATGAGTATCTGCGCATCAATTATAGAAACTCCTAAATGTCTGATTTATTGCCTTCTCGCTTCTTTTTCTCTTCCATCAGACAGGCAATTTTACAGTCACCGGATACCTTACTGCTGCACGAGGTACAGTCGTGAGCCTCAATCACAGGTTCGTCGGTGCCGCCTTTGGTGAATATGGATGCCAATGCGGCAACAATACCTAATAATACTATTGAACCGATGCAAATCAGCGCAAACTCCATATTGTCTTATTCTTGAATGGTGAATTGTGCCTTCTTTAAATCGTCCCAATAATGTGGGTAGGACTTAGTGACAACTTGTGGGTTGTTGATGCAGATTGGCATCTTGAATCCGAGTGGGGCAAATGCCAAAGCCATACGGTGATCCTCGTAGGTATCGATGGTGGTCTGAGCCCTGAGGTCTGAGCCCTGAGGTTTCTTTCCATCCCATTTTAGCTCACAACCGTTGATGGCTTCTATGTAGTATCCCAATTTGGCAAGTTCTGTTTTTAGAGCCTTAATACGGTTGGTCTCTTTGATTTCTAATGTCTGTAGGCCTGTGAAGTGGAATGGTATGTTCATAGCACAACAAGTGCAGACAAAAGTCTGAGTCAAGTCGGGCACATTGACAAAATCGTATTCCAGGCGAGGCACGCGATGTCCACTCTTAGTGAGCGTGACGGTGGTTGGCTTTCCGGGGGTCTTTGATGCAAAGATGGTCTTTACTCCCAGCAAACTGAAAATATACCGTACGCTGGAGTCACCTTGCTTGGAACCGTCCATCAGACCTTCCAGTCTTACTTCTGCCTCAGGGTCGTCTGACAGGGCTACCATCTCGTACCAGTAGCTGGCAGCACTCCAGTCGCTCTCAATGAAATAGGGACGCTGGACGTATGGCTTCGGCTCCACCTTGATGGTGTCCATGGATATCCATTCGGCATCGGCACCAAATTCGCGCATGGTCCAGAGGGTGAGGTCTATATAGGGCCTGGAGATGATCTCACCATTCAGGCGCAGGGTCAGTCCCTTCTTCAGGACGGGTCCTATCATCAGTAGGGCAGAGATATACTGTGAACTGATGTCGCCTGCAACATCCAGTTCTCCACCTTCCAGTGTGCTTCCCTTGATGCGTAAGGGCGGAAAACCCTCCTCGCCTTCATAGCTGATGTCGGCTCCCAAACGGCGAAGCGCGTCCACCAGGACTTTGATGGGGCGGTGCTGCATACGTTCTGTTCCGGTTAAGACATGTTCACCGTGTTCGGTGGCAGCCAAGAAGGCTGTCATAAAACGCATGGCGGTACCGGCCGCTTTGATGTTGATGACCTCAGGCATATTCTTCAATGCCTGTATGATGACTTCGGTGTCGTCGCAATCGCTCAGATTCTCAGGAAGGATAGTGCCTCCCGACAGTGCATGAATGATGAGTGCACGATTTGATATACTCTTCGATGCGGGCAACTTGACGGTTGTCTGTAATCGTTTGGGTCCAGTTATTTGATATGTTGTCATAATTGATGCAAAGATACAAAATAAATGCAATAAACGTGCTATGGCACCGAAATAATTAAAGTTTTTTGCAAAAACGCAAAAAAAATATGGAAAAATTTGGTAGTCTCGGAAAAACTCCGTACCTTTGCACCCGCATTCGACGAAAACGTCAGTGCTAAGCTTTAAGGATCGGGATTTAGCGCAGTTGGTAGCGCACACGTCTGGGGGGCGCGAGGTCGCTGGTTCGAGTCCAGTAATCCCGACTAAGTTAAAGGTCTGAGAGTCAACAGATTCTCAGACTTTTTTTGTTTTGTATGCCAACATAACAGGTTTTTTATGCTTTTTTTATGAAAAACTGATTATTTTTTTGGAGTTTTTGCGGATTTTGTTTAATTTTGCAGCGTCTACAGGTAGTGACCTAAAGCATTGACCAGTGAATAATTAACTCAATATAAACCTAACTATTTTATGATTGCCAACTGGTTTCTTTTTCTGCGACGGCCATGGGTATGGCTACGCATGAGTGATGTGAGTATGGGGAAACATGTTTTTCTCCTAGTACTGTTATTTGTATTCTCCGCCATGGGGATTAATGCCCAGACTGACTATAAGTCGTGGTATCCCTTCAAGGAGAATGTGACCTATATTACCAATGACGGTGACCCGTATATCAGGTGGGGTACCGTCGTGTGGAATGATGAGGGAGCCGATGAGGGTTTCTTTGAAGGCGACAACTACGCGTGGGGTCTCGGTGTGCACATGAAGGTGGGCAGCGACTCCTATAAGTATGCCGGTAACCTGTGCTGTAACGAGAACGGTTATAACCGTCGTATGTATAACATCTATTCAAAGAAACAGTACTACTCCGACAAGCAGTGGACCACGAATGACTCATGGGACTATGGTGGACAGTTTAAGTACAGTTACCATGAAGGAACTGATGGAAAGGGAAAGATTACGTGGATGAGAACAATGTGGAAGATTCCCTTTGATATGCTTAATACGAATATCACCGTACGTCTGTGGGGTACCTGGTGGTATTGGAACAAAAGCAGTTCAACGACAGTGGACGTGACGCAGACTGTGGCCTGTCCTTATACCTTTAATGTACGTCAGTTGAACTGGAATGGAGAATTCAGCGTGTCGCCCGATGGTACGGTAACCATTCCTTATAGTTTTGGCGGTTCTCAGAATACGGATGGACGCACGCACCTCTGTACTGCCATCGATGGCAAATACGAGGGCAAAATTGGTATCAAAAACATATCGAACTATAACAATGGCTCGTATACATTCAAGTTGAGCGACATCGGCAAGGATATGCGCTCACAGTTTACCATTGCACCTTATCACGAATATGCGCATCCCCGTGACCGCGATGCCGGCAACGGCACAAAGTATTATACCTCGTCAGCTGGTGCAAAGACATTTGCTCAAATGCCTCTTGCCACCATTTCAGGTGCGTCGTACAATCAGGCTGATAATTCGGTGACGCTTCACTGGACAGCGGATAATGGTAATTACGAGACAGGCGATTGGGGCACTAAGTGGGTGATTTACCGTAATGGTAACAAAGTGGGGGATGTTGCTCAATCTGTGAAATCCTTTACCGATAATAATGTTCCGGTGGATCAGGAAGTCACCTATACGATATGCTATGTATGGAAAGGCTGGCCATTAGATACGCAACTCAAGGAACTGACATCCAAACCTTACCCGGTGAGCACCCAGCGTAAGGTGCCTGTCAACGGTTTCAAGGCTGAGAGTAAGGAAGACCGCATCGTGTTCACTTGGACATCCGACGGCTACCCTGCCAACTGGGGTAATAAGTTCAATATCTATGTGGACGATGAGACGGAGCCTATATATACCATCACGCCTACGAACAACCAGACAAGTTTCCGCTGGGAACATCGTACTACCGACAAGCATAACGACCGCCAGAATGGTGTTCAGGACGGAATCCATTACACTGAGGAACCGCTGAACGGTTGCGAGCCCCACAACTATCGTGTGGAGGGTGTCATCGGTGATAAGACATTTAATTCAGATGCCGTACAAAGCAAGGCTATCGGCAGTGGTACGCTGTTCTATGACTTCACTGCGACGAAGGGCGCTTATCCCGGTACGGTGAAACTGTCGTGGCATGTTGACCTGCAGGGCTCTACTACTTCCAAAACCTATATCGTGGACAGAAGGCGCACTGAGAAGGAAGATGAGGCCTGGACCACTCTTTATCGTACATCGAGCACCGATGAGTACCTGTTCTATACTGATGAGACGCCACTTCCCGGCATCTACTATGACTACCGCATCACCGTGCAGGACAAGTGTGACAACGGTAAGATCATCTCCAATGAAGCTACTGATATCGGTTTCGCACAGACTACCGGTACCGTGAGCGGACGAATCACCTTCGGTTCAACGGGCAGTTCTGTGGCCGGTGCCGATGTAATTGCGGAAAAGAGCTCTTCGTCAGGTGATAACCTGGAACAGTTCCACTCCATGCACTTCACTGATACCGAACAGAGTGTGGTGACGTGGAATTATCCCGATGCCAACTATGCCAAGAATAAGTTTGCCACTGGCGACTACTCCATGCAGATGTGGATTGCTCCCGAGGAGTATCCTAACAAGTGGATGGCACGACTGAAGGGTGAAAACGTGGGCGCATTTGGTATTTTCAGTGATGGCAGGATCATCTATTGCGACGGTAAGAAACAGTATTTCTTCAACATCAAACTGAAGAAAGGCGCCTACAATCATGTGGCGCTAACGCGTAAGGGAACGAGTGTGACCTGTTATCTGGTGGAGCTCGATTCACTCGGCAATCCAAAGCTGTTGAAGGAGACGCAGACCATTGGAACGCTTGACCTGAGTAGCGCTACCCAGTTCCAGCTGGGTTACTTCAAGGGTTATGTCGATGAATTCCGTCTGTGGACAAAGTGTCTTACCGAGGATGAAATCAAGGAGAACTACGACCATCTGCTCGTGGGTAACGAGAAGAACCTGGAAACCTACTGGACCTTTGATGAAGGCTTGCGTACCCAGTTCTTCGACTACTCGCGCGACGGAACCGTCTATAACGAGCACCATGGTAAGATTGGCAGTAACACCGAAAGTTCAACGTTTACACCTGAGGACCTGGCATTGAAGGCCAAGACCGACAAGGACGGAAACTATATCATCCAGGGTGTTCCGTTCACGGGTGAGGGTACGACCTATGCCATCATACCTGCCTTGGGCGTTCATAAGTTCAACCCGCAGCAGCATCTGCGCTATGTGGGCAACAACTCACTGGTGCACAATGGTGTGGACTTTGACGATGTGAGTTCGTTCCCCGTTAGTGGCGTGGTATATTATGAACATACCAGTATTCCTGTAGAGGAGGCTTATCTGTATGTTGACGGCCTGATGGCTTCGAAGGATGGTGAGCCTATCATGACTAATTCCAAGGGTGAGTTTGAAATCAGCGTGCCTATTGGCGAGCATTTCATCCAGGTGAAGAAGAATGGTCATACGTTCCTGAACGATGGTCGCTATCCGGCTGATCCCAATGGAACGGGAGAGCGTGTCAACTTCGACAGGGAGTTGAGAGACGTGACCTTCTATGACCAGACTACGGTGACCGTAGCCGGACGTGTGGCCGGTGGTGATATCGAGTACGAAAAGCCTCTCGGTCTGAATCAGGGTAAGAACAATATCGGTAAGGCCACGCTGAAACTGGAGCTCTCGAACGAGAATGGCTATCTGAATGTGGAAGAGCCCGATCCTGACGATACGAAAAAGACCGTAAATATAAATAAGGTACAGCGCGACTTGGAAACATCGTATGGTAAGGCGTATGTACCCGGATCAAAGAACTTCATTACGATTGAGACCGACTCGAAGACAGGTGAGTGGGTGGCTCAGTTGCCCCCGCTGCGCTACGACGTGACCTCCGTGGCATTCCCCGGCAGACCCGATGAAGATGCCATCACGAAGGATCAGCTCAGTCTGCCCACCATCGACGCAACGAATCCCAACCTTGTTTACACCGACTCTGTTGAGGTGGACGGTGTATGGCAGAAGTTCGAGTATGTGGGCAGTGCAAAGATGGAGTATAAGGCTGTTTCAACGATTGAACTGTCTGAGAACAAGAATGGCACCTTTGGTATGAAGAACTACAAGGTGAAGGATCTCAGCGGCGTGGAGCATGTCGTGAAACTCTACGACTATGACGACGTTACCGGCAATGTCATCCCCAATGCCAACGGCAAGGTGCAGTACACCTTCGGTGTGAGCAATGAGAATCCCAACGGCTATCCTGTCTATCAGGAACTGTCTTCCTATAAGTACACGGTATATGCCTATGAGCGCTATACCAACTACGACGGAGACAAACCGGTTGTAGACGAGGTGCCCCTTGCTGGTAAGGAGGTGACCATCAAGAACCAGTATGCAACGACTACTTCCGTTTCACAGGCTGATGGTTCTGTGGGCGAGATGGTTGATGATAAACTGGAACTGGACGATAATGGTAAGGCGGTCTATAACTTTACCGTGGGTTTCCCCAATATCCAGGCTCCCTACACGCGCGGCCTGTCTATCAGCTACGATAACAATGGTACTGAGATGGAGTGGAGCGAGAACGGTAAGTTCAAGGTGATTGTGCTTGGCGGCCTGCCAACGGGTAATAACTTCGTGACGGAAGGTCCGGATGAGGTGCTCATGGTGCTGCGCGATCCCCCAGGAACAGGCTCTTCTGTGACATGGAGCAAGGGTACGACCATCAGCAAGACCAAGACAACGACCACGGAGTATACCAATGAAACGGGTATCAACTCAACGATCTATGCCGGTGTGAAGGCGGAAACAGGTGTTGGTGTCGGTTTCATGGTCATAAATGAATTGAGTAGCAAGGTTAATATCAAGGCTGGTGCCGAGTACTCTGCTAAGCGTACGTCGGGCAATACCACCGTGCAGACCACGACGACGACCCGTGATATCTCTACCAGTGATGCCATGGACTTCGTGGGTGCTGTAGGCGACGTGTTCATCGGTTCTTCCAAGAATATCATCTTCGGCGCCTGTCGTTCAGTGGATATCAAGTGGGACAACGTGAACGGTAAGGCAGAACTGATACAGGAAGATGCTCTTTCGATGGGTGAGGAGTTTACTACCGGCTTCATGTACGACCAGAACTATATCAAGAACGTGCTGATTCCGAATTTCGTGGATATGCGTAACAAACTGCTTACGCCTTCTGCCACGACGACAGGTATACCCCGTCCTGCAGTGGGCGAAGAGCCTCTGTACGTCACCACGCTGAGCGAGGACAATGAAAAGTATGGTACCAGCAATAGCGATAAGAGCGTCTGGGGTTCTCAGGCAGTAGGAGTTGATAAGGTGAAAGACGGTATCTATAGCGGACCGTCATACACCATGTTCCTTCCCATGGATCACGAGTTGGGTAAGGACTATCAGGATATGGTGAACTACTACAACGTACAGATTAACAAGTGGGAGAATGAGCTGCGCAAGAACGAGGAGGCCAAGGTGACGGCTATCCAGAACCGCAATAAGTGGCTGAAGGAAAACCATTCTATCTCTGCCGGTGCCAGCGTTACCCAGACGGTAAGTACGGAAAACGGTACTTCATCGACAAGTTCCCAGTCCGACGGATTCAACATCATTCTTGGTCTGGAGTTGGGTTACACCTTCTCTGGTCTTGGTATCGGTGCTGAACTGGAAGAGAAAAACGGTAACGAATGGACGAGCGAGGAGCAGAACGATACAACTGTTTCTGTGTCCATGAGCTATACGCTGGCCGAGGATGGTGACGACGACTACCTGTCGGTAGATGTGTTCAACGCCCCCGACGGCATGGGTCCCATCTTCGTAACCCGTGGCGGTGCTACCAGTTGTCCTTATGAGGACGAGGTGGTGACCGAGTACTACGAGAAGGGTACGGTGATTTCTGCAAAGACCGTGCAGATTGAGAAACCTGAGATTGAAGCCCAGACGCAGACCATCACGGGTATTCCTGCTGGCGGTTCTGGTACTTTCAAGGTGTATATCCGCAACAATAGTGATACGGGTGAGGATCTATGGTTCGACCTCTTGGTAACGCCTGATTCTAACCCCGACGGACTGATCGTTACGATGGATGGCGCCAACCTGAGCAAGGGTAATACCATCCTGGTGAAAGCTGGTGAGACGATGGTGAAGACGCTCACAGTGAGTCAGTCGAATCCCGATGTGCTGAATTATGAAAGAGTGCATTTGCGTATTGCGTCACAGTGTCAGAAGGATAATACCAGCACTTATGCTGAGATTGCAGACTCAACGGAATTCTATGTATACTTCCAACCGTCATGTTCGGATATTAAACTGACCGCTTCGCACACGCTTGTGAATACCGACACCGAGACACCTGTTACGCTGTCGATGAGTGGCTATAATTATGCGATGGCTTCGCTGCAGGGTATCCGTCTGCAGTATAAGGGCGAACATGATGCCGACTTCCGTACCTTGCAGGAGTATACGAAGGATGCCGCCAAACTGGCCAGTGATCCTAACCTCCTGGCGCTGCCTGCGCTGGCTGGTACGGCGAAGCTGAATTATGTGCTTGACTTGCGTTCAAGCAGCTTCAGTGACAAGACCTACGTGTTCCGCGCCATCACTGTGTGCGACCAGGGTGGTGTTGAGGTGAACAATGAGAGCGAGGAGATAACGGTTATCCGTGATATGACGCCTCCTATGCTGATGGCAACGCCAAGTCCTGCCAGTGGAATACTGACCAGCGGTGATGACTTGGTTATTACCTTCAATGAAGACATCCAGGGCTCTGCATTGACGCAGCCCAACAACTTTGATGTGTTTGGCGTACTCAATGAGAGTGAGGTGGCGCATGATGTGGCTCTCAGCGTATCCGGCAATTCCGTGTCCAAGACTGATGCTACCATCGACCTCAACGGCAAGTCGTTTACTACCAGTATGTGGGTAAACTACAGCACTGATGGTACGCTGCTGACCCATGGAACTTCTGATTACAACTTCAACGTAGCCATCGTGGATGGTAAACTGGCTGTCAGTGTGGCGGGTAAGACCGTGACGGGAGGTGATCCATTGCCCAAGAACAAATGGCTGTATCTGAATGTGGGCTATGATGCGCAGGCAAAGACGGTGAGTGCCGGCTATGCCATGGATTCTGAAACCGTGTCGCTTTTCAATAGTTTGATGGCAAATGCCTACGAGGGCAACGGACCGCTGAGTATTGGTGGTAACAACCTGACTGCCAAGGTACAGGAACTGGCCGTTTGGAACGGTAACCGCTCTATGGCTGAGGCTCAGGCAGAGATGTACACTACCAAGAGTCAGTTTACAAATGGCCTTATCGGTTATTGGCAACTGAACGAGGGACATGGCAGCGTGGCTACCGACAAGGCTCGCTCACGTCATATGACCCTGCCTTCTCAGAATGCATGGTGGATAGATGGCGACAACTATGCACTTGTGCTCGATGGAACGAAAACTGCTGCCGTCAATATTGGAAGCCTGAACACCACTGAAAAAGAGGATTATCTTGTGGAAGCATGGTTCAAGGCCGACAAACAGCAGGATGGTGCTGCTTCGGTACTGAGTACTGTCAAGATGGATTTGCGCCTGAATGCGCAGGGTAAGATGGAACTTGATGTTAATGGCTCGTCTGCAGAGGTCTATAACAGGGATTTGCGTGACGGACAGTGGCACCATGTGGCTGTGAACGTGCTGAAGAGTACCAATGGAATGGGTACTGTCTATGTAGATGGTCTGCAGTGCAAGCAGATTTCTGCATCGGCTATGCCTGAGTTGTTTGGTGACAAACTGATGCTGGGCGGTCGTCGTAATCAGGTTTCCAATGGCGTCTACACCTTCTCACAGCAGATGAAGGGCGCTATTGATGAGGTACGTATCTGGAAAGGACGTCGTACTGCTGATGTCATTAACAATAATATGTACGTACGCGTGAAGGCAGATGAACCGGGTCTGGTGGCTTATTATCCGCTGGAGAAACTCACGAAGGACGCGTACAACCAGATTATGACAACGGGTACCTTTGATAACAGCGTATCCAAGAACTCTGCGGCAGAGCAGCTGTCCTGCTTCGATGCTGATGGTTTGGTTCTCACTCCCCAGCTCTCAACACTCAGTCCGGATAACACGGCAGCCCTGAAACAGGCTCCGAAATTCGAGAATGTGTTGTTTGACTTTGTTGCCAGTGAGCGTCAGATTAAGGTGAATCTGAAGGAACAGCCTGCAAAAATTGAAGGCTGCAACATCTACATCACTGCCAAGAACGTGAAGGATGTGAATGGTAATACATGCGATCCTATTACATGGACTGTCTATGTGCAACAGAACAAACTGCGCTGGCAGGAGACAGAAGTTGAAGTCAACAAGGTCGGAACCAACGCCGCACGCTTTAATGCCACTATTGAGAATAGGGGATCAGAGAGTGAGAGCTGGAGCTTAAGCGGAATGCCGTCATGGCTGAGCGCTAACGTGGACGGTGGTTCACTGATGCCGCTGGCTTCTGTCCAACTGGCCTTTACCGTTGCAGAGAATCTGCCTATCGGTACTTACGAGACGACCATTTACCTGACGGGCTCACAGAATATTGCAGCTCCGTTGAATGTGACTGTCGTCAGTGAGGGACAGGCACCTCTGTGGAGTGTGAACCCAAGAGACTTTGAGGGCTCGATGAATATCATCGGACAGGTGAAGCTGGACGGTACGCTGATGAACGACAACAAGGATATCGTGGCTGCCTTCATTGGCGACGAGTGTCGTGGTGTCGCACATCTTGAATACAAGGACCGCTACGACGGTTACTTCGTGACGATGGATATCTTTGGAAATAATGCATCGGATAATAACAAGACTGTGACCTTCCGTGCCTATGATGCTTCTACGGGAACGGTCTATCCTGCTGTAGAGCCTGATCGTGCTGTGAAGTTTGAATCGCTTGCCCTGATAGGAAAGTACACAGAACCTGTTCTGTTTACCGTTCTTGACAAGATTGAACAGTCAACCGAGCTGAAGACTGGCTGGAACTGGATGTCTCTGAACGTAAAGGCTGATAATATGTCGGCTGAGTCCATCCTGGAGAAGATTGCTGACGACGTCAGCATCATCAAGACACAGAATAATGGATGGCTGATGTATGAAGACGGCAAATGGGATGGAAGTCTCAATGTGGATCTGACTAACGACCAGATGTATGCCGTGAAGATGAAGAACGACCGCAGCCTGTATGTCATCGGTCAGCGTGTGAATCCTGATGACTGCCAGATTACGGTGAACAAAGGCTGGAACTGGATTGGCTACTATGGTCGTCAGATTTCATCTCTGGACAATGCCCTGGCCGGTCTGAATGCTGTTGACGGCGATATGCTGAAAGGACAGAGTGGCGTGGCCTACTATGACGCGAGCGAGTGGGTCGGCTCCATGAGTCTTGTAGAACCTGGAAAGGGTTACATGCTGAAGAGTGTTTCTGATGGCGCACGTACTTTTGGTTATCCAACGGTTGCTGTGGCTGGGGCACGACAGGCTGTGTCTCCAACAGCTCATTCATCGCTCAGTGTGTTCTCGCCTGTAGATTTCCGCCTCTATTCTGGCAACGCTGTCATGGCTGCAAGGGTTGTCAATGGTGGTAAGCCTGTGGGTCATGTGGAACTGGGCGTGTATGTGGACGATGAGTGCCGTACGGCTGCTGTTACCAATGAAAACGGTATGGCTTATCTCACGATTCCTGGTGATGATGCTGCTATGCTGAATTTCAAGGTGGCTGTTGAGAACGAGATTCTTGAGTTGCCATATGCACTTGCCTTTGAGGCAGATGCTGTCTACGGCACGCCTAAGCAGCCGGTGCTTCTTGACCTTAATGAGGCCGTAGGTATCAGTGAGATTATGGTTGATGTTGATAATACAGCAGTCTATGATCTCAGTGGTCGTATGGTTCATCAAGGTAAGAACGCTCCTCGCAGGTTATCTAAAGGTGTATATATCCTTAACGGGAAAAAGAAAACAGTGAAATGACAGGCTTGATAAAATACCGATCATTTGTAACGCTATCCGTCCCCCTCCCCTCGTGGGAGGGGCCACGGACAGCCATCTTGCTGTTGCTTTTCTTGGTGATTCCTGGTTATCTGCAAGCGCAGACAGGAGGGATGTTTGATGATGTCAACCCTTACGACTATTATGGAAACATGTCAGTCTCCGTGGAAGTACGGATGAATGGCGTGCCGTTGCAGGATATTACGCCAGCCGTGTTCTCCGGCAATTCCATACGTGGCAAGGGTACGCCGTCTTCCCAGAAACCTGGCGTGTATTTCTTCACGGTATATGGTGACGAGACAGGTGAGCCTCTGTATTTTAAGGTTCTTTACGAGGGCCGTGTTATAGAGGTGGATACTGGCCTGTCATTTATATACAATGGTATCACTGGCTCACCAGGCAATCCTATTGTCATTGATTTGCCGGCCCCCGTATCCATGACGACGAGTACTGAGGGGTGGGCTACTACATGCCTGCCTTTTGATGCAGCGGTCCCTGATGATATATCGGTGTATGTGGCATCGCAGATCAGTGATGGCGTACTGAAGGTGAAGGAGGTGCCGGTCACAGTACTTCCCAAGAATGTGCCTGTGCTTCTGAGAGCCTCCGGACAGAAAAAGTATGAATGGCTGTCGCGTGTGGCAGATGCTGATGCCATAACAGACATGAACCTGCTTAAGGGTACGACGGAAGAAACGACTGTTGAAGCGGGAAGCGTCTTGACGCTGGGACATGCAAAGGATGGTGACAGGGAATTAGGTTTCTGGCTTTATAACGGTACAACTATTCCTGCAAACCGTGCCTATCTCGATTACACACCTGTCGCAGGAACAAGAGGCCTTGTCTTGCAATGGGAGGAAGAGCCGACGGTCGTAGACAGGCAGATGAACGTGGAGCCCAAGCAGACTGCTGCCGATTTGAGATATGATTTGTCGGGACGTCCTTCCAAAGGAACGGGTGGACTGGTGATAAATAAGGGTAAAAAGTATTTGGAAAGATGAAAAAGAGATATATGACGCCTTCATCCTGCGTCCTGCATGTGGAAAGCGTTTGTCTGCGCCAGAACAGTCTTCCAAAATCAGGAGACAGATTTACTGACGAGGTATTCAGCCGCCAGAGTGATGACTGCTGGGGTGAGGAGAAACGTTCTCGTGGGGTATACGATGATTTCGAAGATGAGGAAGATGACTATGACTACTGACTCTGAGTGAAGAGCCGTGTGTCAGAATGTGAGTGATACGCCGTAGCGCATGCCCCAGTGAGGTGCTGAAGGCAGGTCCTTGTAAGTCAGGCGTTTCACATATTCCACTCGGAAGAACTTGAAGATATTGTGGACTCCAACCACCATTTCCATATATGGCCGGTTGGGGTTCATGATATTGGTACCCTCGGGAAAATACATCAGACGGGGATTGCCAGGATTCTTCTCTGGGTTATTCTTATCTGAAAGGTCACCCCAAAGCATCCTTACTCCCAGGTACTCGCGCCAATAGAGTTTCTTGGCTAATGGAATGCGGTTCAGTATCTTTCCGTTCATATCCCATGCCAGCATCAGGGATACATATCGGTCGTTGACAAACTCCATCGTATTGATGAGGCTGAATGTATTCTTCTGAATGATATACGACGCGTTGGAGGCCGGCATGATGAGGAGAGGGTAGGGTACCTGATCCCATTCGATACCGCCTTTCAGGTCTACGTCAAATTTTCCCCAGCTGTTCAGCCAGAAACGCTTGAAGATATGCGCCTCGGTCAGGTGGAAGTTGTAATCGCCTCCCAGGACACCGTTAAAACCTATCGTATGGCTGAGGCTGAATACGGGGGCATCCAGGTTGATGACGCGCCTGCGCAGCTTGTTGTTGATATATGTTTCGCCGGGGGCATACCTCACGTAAAAGGAGGCCTCTGTCGTACGCAGATATTCACCGTTGCCGGTTTTACTGTTGATGGGAACAAAGGGCTTGTCGAGTGTCTGGTAATTCATGGCCCCGAAGGCCTCGTTCTCTTCCGTCTTTCCGCTGATGATGGCTTTCAGGCCCCAGTCGGTCTCATATTCAAAGCTGACCTTCTGCCGGTTATAGGACATCATCTTATTGGTCTCGGCCCATTTCATGGCTACGAAGATGTTGTCCTTGTCGGACTCCATGAAACGGTCGTTAGGTGAACAGATATCCTGTGACGACTGTATGGTCATGGTGCGTCTGGGGAATTCGTGTGGCAGGTATTTCTTTGCATTGAGCGAATAGGTCATCTCTGCATCGTAGTAATTGCGATGACTGCCCCAGCCGTGAGCGTAATAGCCCGACAGGAAGAAATGCTTGTTGAGGTTGGCTGTGGTCTTCGCGCTGAGGCGTGTGCGCCATCCGTCCACGTAGTTCCTCGTTAGTAGGGTGTTGATGGGACAGATGTCAACATAGTTGGGGTCGCCAGTCTCCAGGGAATTTTCTACAAGGGTCTTCAGTCCGTAGATAACATATTTGAATCCTTTCATGTTCTGGATGTTCTCCATGAATTTGTCCATGGAGTTCTCGCTACGTGTCAGTTCCACCTGGCGGTATTGGTCCCAGAATGCCTTGTCACGCATCTGTGCATCGGCTTCTGTCACTTCCTTCTTTTGTCCGTGGAATATCTTGTTGGGCACCTCACTGAAGTCATAGTCTGAATAACGGGTGATACGCGTGACAATAGCACCGGCACTGATAAAATCAAAGAGTTGCAGTTCGGTAATCATATCATCAGTAGTCAGTACCCATTGTCCGTCGGGCAGCTTCTCGTATTCCTGCAGCACCTGCAGGCTCTCCACAAAGTTGACATTACTCTGTTTGGGGATGGACAACTGACAGCGACGCAGGTGAAGGGTTGAGTCCTTCAGGATATACAGGTCACCGCGGAATCCCATATCCTGCATGTTGTTGGGAACGAAGGCCAGGTGTATACAACTGTCTTGCCCAATGGCCAGTGTGTCTTCTATATAGTAACGGTAGAAGCCGATACCCTTTTCCGACATGGGCGAGGTGAACGGGCGCTGAAGGATGCGGATATCATCCTGATAAAGGTCTACGTTGGTGAATACATCCTTGACCACGGTATTGATGATGTCGCCCGTCTGGAAATAGTCATTGATACCCGTTGACGTCTGTCCCTGGATGATATTCTTCTCGTCTTTCGGTGACTTGCGGTAGAATTTCTGTGAGACGGTCTCATCTACGCTGACAGGGAGCACCAGCTTGTTGGTGTATGGATTGACCTCCACCTGATTGAGTAGCCATGGCTTCTTGGCAAAAAACGGACTTTCCAGTTGCTGGGGCGTCAGGTCGTTGAGAGCCAGTGTCAGCTTCTCGTATTTGTTGTAACGATAATAGTCATTATTGCTGAGGTCGGTCTTTTTCTTTGCTGCCACCACGCGCCGCATCAGTTCCACGGCCGGATTGTCCTTCCGGCTATACCGGTTGCGCTTAGATTTTACGGTTACTTCGGCCAGTTCCTGCTTGGCGGGTTTCAGTGTGATATTCAGCTTGCGCCTCGTCTTGCTGTTGACAGGGATGATGCGTGACTTATAGCCTACGGCACTTACCGTGATATTCCAGCCTTCCTGACGGGGAATGGTATACTGGCCGAATACGTTGGCTACCGTGGAGATATTGTGCCCCTTATAGACAATACTGGCAAAAGAAATTGAATCTCCGGTCTCTTCGTCAGTGATGACACCGGTGATTTGTAACGATTGCTGGGCATGGATAGCCATGCCCAGTAACAGTGTGTAGATTAGAACAAATAATCTAATCCCCTTCATATTCAAATACGCCTCCGAGGTCTGGGGTCTCACCCATGTAGTCATCGTCGGCTATGGTGTTTCGTATGATTGGCTGGTTATACTCTTTGCGCATCGTTCCCGTCTTGAGTATGAAGTCGTTGAAATTGACCGTGGGTATCACAATGCCGAGAATACCGATGCCGCAACGCATACCCTGTACCTGGAAGGTGTTATGCAGGTGCATGGTAGAGAAGAGCAGGTGATTGTGGTATACCAGTGTGTTATGCTCCTGGAAACTCTTCATCGCCCCCGTATTGATGGTTGTGTCGGCAGTCGTGAAGATGTAACCGAAATTGTTGATGGCGTCATCAATCCAGTCGACAGCCAGACTGTCTCTTTCCTCGATGCACTGACGGATGTTGTCGTTCATCTCTTCATGCATCGTCTCTTCTGAGGGACAGGTAATGATAGCAAAGATGGCGATAACAGCAAGAATGGCAGCTGCGATGACAACACGTCCCAGACAACTGTGCTGGAACTCCACTAAGAGTGATTCTTTGTTGCGATATGATCCGCGATCTTTCTGATACATAATCTGATTACTATAAAGCGTTGTTATGATGAATGAGATTCATGAATTCCTGACGGGTCTTGGCCTGCTCAAAGGCACCACTGAACTCACTGGTTGTGGTGATGCTGTTCTGTTTCTCAATGCCACGCATCTGCATACACATGTGCTTGGCTTCGACAACAACCATGACGCCGAGAGGGTGGAGAGTCTCCTGGATGCACTGACGAATCTGCATCGTCATGCGTTCCTGTACTTGCAGTCGGTGGCTGTAGATATCAACCACACGGGCAATCTTTGAGAGGCCAGTGATATAGCCATTGGGGATATAAGCCACATGTACCTTTCCGTACATAGGCAGCATATGATGCTCGCAGAGCGAGAAGAAGTCAATGTCCTTGACAATGACCATGTGATTGTAGTCTTCCTTGAAAAGTGCGTCGGTGAGCACTTTGTGTGCATCCATTTCATAGCCGCGAGTCAGCACTTGCATAGCTTTTGCCACTCGCATGGGGGTCTTCTGCAGACCTTCACGATCCGGGTCTTCTCCAAGAAGTTCCAGAATTCGTTTATAGTGTACGGCCAATTCGTCGAGGCCTTCTCTGTATTCGGGTTCTAATGTCATTTTATAGATTCTGTGACGGTGATTTTTCCTTTGACGACTGTAGCAGCGTCGTAGCCCAGTTTTCGTACTTCCAGCATCTTTTCGTGGGCTTCCTCATAAGTGCGGTAGTTGCCTAACCGGCAAATCCATCGTGGAGAATAGAAGTGAACATAAACTTCCTCGCCTGGGAAGAGTGTCCTGAGTGAACGTCCGGCCTGTTCGGCTCTTTGCCTGTCCTGGCGTGTGTTGCCTCCTGCAAATACCTGTACTCTGTAGCCTACAGTCTTGAATACACGCTTTGGGGTAATCTGTGTGCTGTCGGTCTCTGTCTCTTGCTGACTATGACTGACTGTCGTGTCTTTGATTTGCATGACAGGTGTGTCTTTTGCCTTTGTGACAGGTTTGACGGGTGCAGGTGTCGTCTTCTTTGGAGCCGGTGCGGGCTTCGCAGGGGATACCGGACCGTTGACCAGTTCATCGATGGCTGTATCCTGATGAATGGTTATAGTACCTTCACCAGCCGTAGTCTTCTGTATGCGCTGGGTGAAAGTCTGTGCGGTTAAAGGTAAAAAAGTAAAAAGGTAAAAGGGTAAAATGACTATTACCTTTTTAATAATAGATTGCAATAATCCTGTTTTCATACGCATAATCATTACTCTTTTTACTCTTTTACTTTCTTACCTTTTTACTTTTTACTTAAAGGCATCGATGATACCCTTGAAATCAGCAGCCTTCAGAGAAGCACCACCGATCAGACCACCGTCGATGTCGGGCTTAGCAAAGAGCTCAGGAGCGTTGCTTGCCTTGCAAGAACCACCATAGAGGATAGTGGTGTCGTCGGCAACAGCCTGACCGTACTTCTCAGCGATGATTGAACGGATGTAAGCGTGAATCTCCTCTGCCTGCTCAGCAGTAGCAGTCTTACCGGTACCGATAGCCCAGATTGGCTCGTAGGCGATAACGATCTTGCGGAAATCCTCCTCAGAGAGGTTGAATACGCTACCCTCAAGCTCAGCCTTAACGACCTCGTTCTGCTTGCCTGCCTCGCGCTCCTCGAGTGACTCACCGATACAGAAGATAACCTTCAGGTCGTTCTTCTGAGCCAGCAGCACCTTCTCCTTCAGGATCTCGGGAGTCTCCTTGTAGTACTCACGACGCTCAGAGTGACCCAGGATGACATACTGAGCACCAGTGCTCTTTACCATCTCGGCAGAAACCTCACCAGTGAAAGCACCCTTCTCCTTGTCTGCGCAGTTCTCTGCACCCAGGCCGATGATGTTCTGGTCGAGGAACTGTGCAATAGAAGCGAGGTGGATGAATGGTGTGCAGATAACTACACCACAGTTGGGCTTCTCAGCCTTCAATGTCTCGTTCAGCTCCTTTGCCAGAGCAATACCATCCTGGAGATTCATGTTCATCTTCCAGTTTCCTGCAACAATTTTCTTTCTCATTTTTACTTCTTTTTTATTAATAGAATTACTATTTTTTCGTTTCCTTATCCATTTGGACCACATCCACAACCGGTCAGTGATGGAGAGCAGTAACAATGGTAATACAAACCAAAGCATCACCTCAGCGATATGGCGGCCCATCGTATTGCCGGCTGCCTGTCCTAACTCCAGTTCCTCCAGAGGTCGTGCCAGGTCATATTCATCGGGCAGCCTGTTATGGCTCCATTTACGTATCACCTTGCCGTCTTTCAGCAACAGCAGTCCGGGATTACTTCTGATCATCGTCTTCAGTACTGTCCCGTCGGTCTGGCAGAATGGGTAGTCGGCACCTGTGATGTCGCGCCAAAGGCTGATGCCCGATTCTCCGCTGGCTGTCAGGCAATAGAACAGATAGTCATTGTCTTCTGCATACTCGTAGACCTGGTTTATCAAGTCCAGTTGCGAATCGTCGGCTTTCTCCAGCCAGGGCGCAATCAGCAGAAAGGTGTAGCCTTCGTTGTTGAGCACCTGTTCCGTGATATCCTCCCCGTTATCGGCCTTCTCTATGAAGAAGTCAGCGTAGGGCGACTCGTTGCCCTCCATCATCAGGTTCCATCCTTCACGCAAGTCTGTTCCCTCGTGATAGGGACGGAAGTCAAACTGCGGTCTGTCGTACAGGCTCCATCCTGAGATAATCAGGATAAACAGTAACGAGTAATTGATGACAATCCATTGGTTTGACTTGCTGATGAATCGAATCATCCCGAAGGGCCATTTTGCAACGACGAGTGCTGCGGTCAGAAGAATGATGTTCTTCCAGAACGTCTGCCAGTTGGTCAATACGAGCGCATCGCCAAAGCATCCGCAGTCGCTGATGGGGTCGGTCAGTGCCAGCCATAGTGTCAGTGATGTCATGATAGCCAGAACAATCACCATTGTCCTGGATGTGAGCCTGCGCCTGATGGCAAACAGCATGAAGATTCCCAGACAGAACTCCAATGCCGACAGTCCTACGGCGAAGGCCAATAATGCCAAGTCGGGCAGCCACCCGCCCAGATCCATGGCCTGCAGATAGTCTTGCATCTTGTATAGCGTACCCAGCGGGTCTACGGCCTTGACGAATCCTGAAAGGATAAAGACCGCCGCTAAAAGCAGGCGACACAGATTGACTATCGCTTTTTTCATTCTCCCAACTTAATCAGTCCGAAGACCGCGTAGTTGATGATATCCATATAGTTAGCGTCAATACCCTCGCTGACGAGAGTCTTTCCGCTCAGGTTCTCTATCTCCTTGATACGCTCAATCTTGGTGAGTATCAGGTCTGTGTAGCTGCTTACACGCATGCCGCGCCACGCCTCGTCATAGTCGTGGTTCTTGCGTTTCATCAGTTCCAGGGCCTCATGGGCATAATGGTCATAGAGTGCCATGGCGGCCTCATTGTCCATATCCACCGTATCGGCAAAACCTTTCTCCAATTGTATCAATCCTACGATGCCGTAGTTAATCAGCGCCACGAATTCAGGTCTGATACCTTCGCCAACCAGTGACTCCTGCTTGATTTCCAGTGAGCGGATACGCTTAGCCTTGATAAACAGTTGGTCAGTAAGCGATGATGGACGCAAAATGCGCCAAGACGCCTTGTAGTCGTGCAGTTTCTTGGAAAACATGTCACGGCATTCGGCAATGGCGGCCTCAAATTCTGCGTTTGTCTTTTCAAATCTATCCATAATTCGGGTGCAAAGTTACGAAAAGTTGAGAGAACGGCAAAGGAAAAACTCGCTTTTTTACTTTACGAGCACTTTTCTCGTTGAACCGTCGCTATAGCGAAATTTGGGATTTCCTACTTCTGGCAGGCAGTCTACTGGTCGTTGTGACTGTCTTGACTTTTCATCCTGATATACTTGATTTTTGCGCCTAAGGCATTCCATTGAACCTGCAGGGAGTCGCGGTGCATACGCAGCAGCGTCAGGGCAGTGAGCTCCTCTTCTGTAGCCTGCAGGGCCGCTTTATGAGCCTCTACTTCTTTTTTCTTCTGTTCATATTCTGCCTTGACCGCCTCTAAGGTGGAGTCAACGACGGCCAACTCCTGTTGGGCGGCCTGTAAACTGGAGTCCTGCTTGTGCTTCAGGGCTGCTTTCCGCGCTTCAATCTCGTCTCTGCGCGAGTTGCCACAAGCTGTGGTAAACAGTGTGGCAATGATGACTGGAATAATAATAAAATATCTTTTCATTCTTTGGAAATCATATTTAGATTTAATTCTGTGGCAAAGTTACTAAAAATAATTAAATTGACATACTAGGTGGTGTTTTTTTTGTAATTTTGCAGTCCAAATCATGAGAAAGATAAAGAATGAAGTTGTATTCTGACGAAGAACTGGCCGAGATATTAGACCAAAATATATTTCATCAAATCAGCGAGGCTGCCGATCGCTTAGGACTGGAGTGCTATGTGGTAGGTGGCTATGTACGCGATATCTTTTTAGAGCGCCCTTCAAATGATATCGATGTGGTTGTGGTGGGTAGCGGTATCTCCGTGGCTCAGGAACTGAAACATATGTTGGGACGCAAGGCCCATCTCTCTGTATTCAAGAATTTCGGAACTGCTCAAGTAAAATTCCACGATACAGAAGTGGAGTTTGTGGGAGCCCGAAAGGAGAGCTATAGCCATGACTCGCGAAAACCCATTGTGGAGAATGGTACGTTGGAGGATGATCAGAATCGTCGTGACTTCACCATCAATGCGATGGCTATTTGCCTGAATAAGAGCCGCTTCGGTGAATTGGTAGACCCCTTCAATGGCTTGGCCGACTTGGAGGATGGTATCATCGCCACTCCTTTGGAGCCGGGTATCACATTCAGTGATGACCCACTGCGTATGATGCGTTGCATCCGTTTTGCCACCCAGTTGAACTTCCAGATTGAGGATGAGACCTTCGAGGCCTTGGAACGCATGGCCGACCGTATCAAGATTGTCAGTGGCGAGCGTATTGAGGTGGAACTCAACAAGATTATCATGTCACCACATCCCAGTAAGGGCTTCGTTGACTTGCAGCGCTCCGGACTCCTGAGTATTATCCTGCCTGAACTGGCTGCTCTCGACATCGTTGAACAGAAAAACGGACGTGCCCATAAGAATAATTTCTATCATACACTGGAAGTGCTTGAGAATGTCGTGGCTCACGATGGAGGCTTATGGCTCCGTTGGGGCGCGCTGCTTCATGATATCGGTAAGACCAAGTCAAAGCGTTGGGAACCATCTGCGGGCTGGACTTTCCATAACCATAATTTTATTGGTGCAAAGATGGTACCCGAGATATTCCGCCGCCTGAAACTGCCAATGGGTGGCGAGATGAAATATGTGCAGAAACTTGTTGACCTCCACATGCGTCCGCAGGTCATTGCCGACAGCGAGGTGACCGATTCTGCTGTCCGTCGTCTGTTGAATGATGCAGGCGATGATATTGACGACCTGATGACACTCTGCGAGGCTGATATCACCTCGAAGAATGAAGGCAAGAAAAAGATGTTCCTGGAGAATTTCCGTATGGTCCGCGAAAAACTGGCTGATCTGCAGGTGAAAGACTATAAGCGCCTGTTGCAGCCTGTTATCGACGGCAATGAAATCATGGAAATGTTCCATCTGCAGCCCTCTCGCGAGGTGGGCACGCTGAAACAGTATCTGAAAGATGCCGTCCTTGACAATAAGGTGGAGAACGAGCGCGAGCCTTTGATGAAACTGTTGATGGAGAAAGCACAATCAATGGGATTGAAGATATCATAACCAAAAACAATCAATAAAACAATGGAAACTGAAGAGAAAACACCGTTTTACAAACAAATCTGGTTTTTGGGCGGATTAGCAACACTTGCCATCTTTGCCCTGTGTTTTTTAGCAATCAATATGGTGGGTTCGCCCGATGATGACGACACACCAGAAGTGGAAATGGAGGTCATTGCGACCCTCCAGACAAATGAACCCCTGATAAAAATAGCACGTGAGCAGGGATGGATTGATGCCGACGCTACGGAGATGACAAGCGTTGATGCAGCAGCTGTGGATAGTATAGGTACTATCTTTAGTGGCTGCAACTTGAAGAGCTTCAAGGAGTTTCGCTATTTTGTGGGTCTGAAGCAGATTCAGGCAGAGGCCTTTGCTCATGCAGACCAGTTGGCGGAGATTGTCATCCCTTCTCAAGTGGAAGATATTGCCTATGGCGCCTTTGCCGACTGTCCTGCCTTGGAGGCTATCAGTGTGGATTCCACCAATACACATTATGACTCACGCGACAACTGCAATGGTATTATCTGTACGTGGAAAGGTACGCTGATGCTAGTAGCAGGTTGTAAGAATACTACAATAATTGATCGCATTGGCTATATTGCCCCGCAGGCTTTCCGTGGTTGCAGAGACCTGACAGCTGTTTCCTTCCCCAAACGAATGGAAGAGATTGGTGATTCTGCCTTCATGGACTGTGTGGCTTTGCAGGAGGTCTCACTGCCTCAGGGCGTTCGTTTTGTTGAACCAGCTACCTTTATGGGATGCAAATCTTTACAAGCCGTTACCCTTACTAAAAGCATTGAACGCCTTCAGAAGAATGCCTTCAAAGGTTGCAAGCGTCTGACTAAGATTGTGTGTCCCAAGAAGTATCCGCCCATCATCGATGAAGCCTTCGATTCCTACGACGTAACAGTATATGTGCCTGCAGGTCTGCAAAACAAATACTTCTCGGATAAGTTCTGGAAGTTCTTTAAGGATGTTAAGGAATCTATATAGAATATTAATAAAATATTAATAACATGTAAAAATAGAGGTATGAGTGTTACAACTTGTACCTTTTTTTATACCTTTGCAATTCGGAAACTTCATTTTTTCAATGAGTTTTCAATATCGGAACAGAATTTATATATAAATTTAAGTATTAAGAACTATTATGAAGAAGAACAAAATGATGCTGGTTGCAGTTGTTGCAACCGTGCTGATGTCGTGTGGTGGAGGCGGTGGCCGTCCAACGTTTGGCGACAATGAGTACCCTGTGGATGTTGTAGCCACACAGAATGCCTCGCTACAGTCCACCTATCCAGCAACGATTAATGGTGTTCAGGACGTGGAAATCCGTCCTAAAGTTTCAGGATTCCTTACTCAGATTAACGTGACAGAAGGTCAGACGGTGAGCGCTGGTCAGGTGCTTTTCGTGATTGACAACGAGACCTATCAGGCGCAGGTTCGTCAGGCTCAGGCTGCCGTAAACACTGCCCAGAGTGCGGTGAATACAGCCAAACTGACTTTTGATAATACCAAGAAACTGCATGCCAGCAAGGTGGTAGGCGACTATGAGTTGCAGACTGCCGAGAATACTTTCCTCAGTGCTCAGGCTCAGTTGGCCCAGGCCCAGGCAGCCCTGTCTTCCGCTAAAGAGGCTCTGAGCTTCTGCTATGTGAAGAGTCCTGCAGCTGGTGTCGTTGGTACGCTGCCATTGAAGAAAGGTGCGCTGGTGAGTGCTTCAAATGTACTGACCCACGTATCAGATATCAGCACTATGGATGTCTATTTCTCTATGACCGAGAAAGACATGCTGACAATGTCTCAGGGTGAAGGTGGCCTGAAGGGCGCCGTAGAGAAATTCCCTCCTTTGAAACTGCAGTTGGCCGACGGTACGATGTATGCTTATGACGGTCATGTGACCTCTATCAGCGGTGTCATTGACCGTTCTACAGGTTCTGTACAGTTGAAGGCTCAGTTCCCCAATCCCGAGAAGCTGCTGAAGAGCGGAGGCTCAGGTTCTATTGTCATTCCCAGCGTGGCCGATTCAGCCATCGTTATTCCCCAGCGTGTGGTGATGGAAGTGCAGAACAAGAAGTTTGTGTATGTGCTGAAGGAGAATAATAAGGTGGCTTACACCGAGATTACTGTTGACCCACAGAACGATGGTATGAACTATATTGTGACCAGCGGATTGAAAGCTGGCGATAAGTACGTGACCAATGGTATCACTAAGTTGACCGACCAGATGGAGATTGTTCCCATCACGCCCGAGCGCTATCAGCAGAAGATAGACGAGCAGGCCAAGGCTATGTCGGCCAGTGATATTGTTAACGCTATTAAAAAATAATAGAAAGTATGACATTTACTAATTTTATCAAGCGCCCAGTACTTTCGACGGTGATTTCTATCCTCATCGTTATCCTGGGTGTTATCGGACTTTTCTCGCTGCCTATTGAGCAGTATCCGGATATTGCACCGCCTACCGTTGTGGTGCACACTCAGTATCCCGGTGCCGATGCCGAGACGGTGAAAAACTCGGTTATCACCCCTCTGGAAGAGAGCATCAATGGTGTAGAGGGTATGGACTATATCCAGTCAACAGCTGGTGCAGGTTCGGCACAGATTAGCATTCTGTTCCGTCAGGGCATGAACGCCGATATGTGTGCTGTGAACGTACAGAACCGTGTGCAGCAGGCTCAGGCTCTGTTGCCTGCCGAGGTAACCCGTGTGGGTGTTACCGTGATGAAGCGTCAGACCTCTCAGGTGCTGATGTTCACGCTGACCTCTGAGGACGGACGCTATGATGATGAGTTCCTGACCAACTACAACAACATCAATATCATCCCTGCTATCAAGCGTATTCAGGGTGTGGGTGATGTGCAGAGCCCTGGTATGAAGTCATACGCCATGCGTATCTGGCTGAAGCCCGACGTGATGAAGCAGTATAACCTGATGCCTTCTGATATCAGTAATGTACTGGCCGAACAGAATATCGAGGCCGCTCCTGGTTCCTTTGGTGAGCAGTCGGATGTAGCCTACGAGTATTCACTGCGCTATACAGGTCGTCTGAAGTCGGCAGAAGAGTTTGGCAATATCATCATCTCCAGTGATGCCAACGGTCAGACCCTGAAGCTGAAGGATGTGGCACGTATCGAGTTGGGTGGCCAGATGTATTCTGTGTCCATGAGAAACAACAACCTGCCCTCAGTGCTGGGTATGGTACAGCAGATTGCCGGTTCTAACGCCAACGAGATTGCCAAGCAGGTGAAGGCCGAGCTCGAAGAGCAGGCTAAACTGTTCCCCCCGGGCATGACCTATAAGATCAACTACGACGTGACGGAGTTCCTGTATGCCTCTATCGAAGAGGTTATCTTCACCCTGTTCTTCACGTTGATTCTGGTGTTCATCGTTATCTACGTGTTCCTGCAGGACTGGCGTTCTACGCTGATACCTCTGATTGCAGTACCTGTGTCGCTGATAGGTACATTCTTCTTCCTCAATGTGATGGGCTTCTCTATCAACCTGCTCACGCTGTCGGCTCTGCTGCTGGCTATCGCTATTGTGGTGGACGATGCCATCGTGGTGGTTGAGGCTGTGCATGCCAAGTTGGACCAGGGCTATAAGAGTGCGTTGACAGCCTCTGTTGATGCCATGAACGAGATTTCGGGCGCTATCATCTCCATCACGCTGGTGATGGCCTCAGTGTTCGTTCCGGTATCGTTTATCGGTGGCACCAGCGGCACCTTCTATCGCGAGTTTGGTGTGACGATGGCCGTGTCAATCTTTATCTCTGCCCTGAATGCCCTGACGCTGTCGCCTGCCCTGTGTGCTATCTTCCTGAAACCCCACGACAAGGACGGTGAGAAGAAACTGAGTCGTATTGACCGTTTCCACCTGGCCTTCAATACCGCTTACGATAAGATTCTGGGTAAGTATAAGAAGAGCATTGAGAAGACCGTGCGCAAGCCTGTGCTTATCCTGATGGTAGCGCTGGTGGGTATCGTGGCCCTTGTAGGTTCTATGTTGACCACCAAGAGCGGTCTGGTGCCCGACGAGGATACCGGAACCGTGTTCTGTACCATCTCTATGCCCCCTGCCACCTCCGTGGCTCGTACCCGTCAGATTATCAATGAGGTAGATAGTATTCTGGCTGCCGATCCTGCTATTCAGGCCCGTGAGCAGATTCAGGGATACAACTTTATCGCAGGTTCTGGTTCAGACCAGGCTACCTTTATTATTAAGTTGAAGCCCTTCTCTGAGCGTCAGCGCGGACTGTGGTGGAAAATCTCTGGACTCTGGCAGGGCGATGGTATCTATCGTTTCTTTGTGAACCCGCTGGATGCCCAGATGGTTGTAGCCCAGATATTCATCAAGACGGCACATATCAAGGATGCCTCTATCCTGGCTTTCTCGCCCCCAATGATTCCTGGTTACTCGTTGAGCAGTGGTGTGTCGTTGGTGATGCAGGACCGCACAGGTGGCGATTTGAACAAGTTCTATGATATTGTGAAGAACTATATCGCAGAGCTGAATAAGCGTCCTGAGATTCAGATGGCCCAGACATCATACAACCCCTCTTACCCGCAGTACATGGTTCATGTTGATGTGGCTAAGTGTAAGCAGGTGGGTGTGTCGCCTTCTGCCATCCTGAGCACCCTGCAGGGCTACTATGGCGGACTCTACGCCTCCAACTTCAACGCCTATGGTAAGTTGTTCCGTGTGATGATTCAGGGTTCGCCCGAGACGCGTCAGACAGAAGAGTCGCTTAACAGCATCTATGTGCGCACCCCATCAGGCATGTCGCCCGTGAAAGAGTTCTGTCGTCTGGAGCGTGTCTACGGACCTTCAAACATCAACCGCTTCAACCTGTTTACCTCTATCAACGTAACGGCAACGGTGAACGACGGTTTCTCTTCTGGTGAGGCCATCAAGGCTTGTCAGGAAGTTGCTGCCACAACACTGCCCACAGGTTATACCTACGACTATTCTGGTTTGACCCGTGAGGAGGCCAAGGCATCTAACTCTACGTGGATTATCTTCGTGCTCTGCTTCCTCTTTATCTATCTGATTCTGTCGGCACAGTACGAATCCTATATCCTGCCTCTGGCCGTGGTGCTCTCCGTACCGTTTGGTCTGGCTGGCTGTTTCGGCTTTACGGCACTCTTTGGTCACTCCAACGATATCTACATGCAGATTTCACTCATCATGCTGATTGGTCTGTTGGCTAAGAACGCCATCCTGATTGTGCAGTTCGCCCTTGAGCGTCGTCAGACGGGTATGGCAGTCTCGTGGTCTGCCGTGCTGGGTGCCGCCGCTCGTCTGCGTCCTATCCTGATGACGTCACTGGCCATGATTATCGGTTTGCTGCCAATGATGTTTGCATCGGGCGTAGGCAAGAATGGTAACCAGACGCTGGGTGCAGCTGCCGTGGGCGGTATGCTCATCGGTACGCTGTGTCAGATTTTTGTGGTGCCTGCCTTGTTTGTGCTCTTCCAGAGTCTGCAGGAGAAGTTCAGACCGATGAAGTTCGAAGGTGACGAGGAGAATCCTGATGTGACCACCGAGTTGCAGCAGTATGCCAAGCGTCCTGTAGATTATAAATTGGAAAAATAAAAGACTCTCCCCTGACCCCTCCCTGCGAGGGAGGGGAATGGGTAGAATAATATAATGAAGATAAAGATGAATAAGATATTAAAGAAAAAGGCGTCCACTCCCCTCCATATAGGGAGGAGCCTGGGGGTGGGTCTGTTGCTCAGCTTGATGTTGACCAGCTGCGGACTCTACAACAAATACGAGCGTCCTGAGGATTTGAATACCAAGGGACTGATTCGCGACCTGCAGAGCGATGGCGACACCCTGGCTGTGAATACCGACGAGAACTTTGGCAATCTGCCCTGGCGCGAGGTGTTTACTGACCCTCAGCTGCAGGGACTCATCGAGACCGCTCTTGAGAATAATGTTGACCTGCGCAATGCTGCCCTCAACGTGAAGATGATGGAGACGGCACTGACCTGTGCCAAACTGGCTTTCCTGCCCTCTGTGGCTTTTGCGCCCCAGGGCACCATCAGTCAGGTACAGATGGACGGCGCCTCTGTCAGCAAGACCTATCAGTTGCCTGTCAGCGCTACGTGGAACATTGACCTCTTTGGCAACCTGCTCTCGCAGAAGCGCTCGGCACAGATGAAATTGCTGGCAACAAAGGATTATCAGGTGGCTGTGCAGACACAGATTATCTGTGGTGTGGCCAACCTCTACTACACGCTGATGATGCTCGACGAACAGTTGGCTATTGTCACCGATATGGAGGGACTCACCAAGGACACCTGGGACATGATGCAGTTGCAGATGCAGTTGGGCCGTGCCCGCTCTACCAGTGTGCAGACGGCCGAGGCCAACTACTATAGCGTGCAGGCAAAGAAGGCCGACCTCAAGCGCCAGATTCGTGAGATGGAAAACTCGATGTCGCTGCTGCTCAACGAGGCTGGTCACCAGATTGCCCGCGGCAAGTTCTACAACCAGAGCCTGCCCACTTCATTCTCTGCGGGTGTAGGCATCCAGTTGCTCTCTAATCGCCCTGATGTCCACGCTGCCGAGATGTCGCTGGCTCAGTGCTTCTACGACACGGAGACGGCTCGCTCACGCTTCTATCCCAGTCTGAATGTCACGGGTACGGCCATGTTTACCAATAGCCTTGGTACTGCCGTTGTCAACCCCGGCAAGTGGATTCTCTCTGCAATCGGCTCACTGACGCAGCCCATCTTCCAGCACGGACAGATTGTGGCTGGCCTGAAGGTGGCAAAGGCACAGCAGGAGCAGGCGCTCAACACCTTCCAGAACACAATCCTCAAGGCTGGCAACGAGGTGAGCAACGCCCTTCTGGCCTATAACACTTGCGACGAGAAGAGCAAGCTCGACGAGAAGCAGGTGAAGATCTACGAGCAGAATGTGGAGGATACCAAACTGCTCTACACCTCTAAGGGCTCCAGCTATCTGGAGGTTATCCAGGCACAGAACGGCTTGCTGAATGCCCGCATCTCTAAGGTCACTGACGACTTCAATAAGATGCAGGCTGTAGTGAACCTGTATCAGGCCCTGGGCGGTGGCTCCAAATAATGACCAGTTAGGAATTAAGCGTTAAGAATTATGGCAAGTGAAATTAGTCCAAGAGCCGAGATATCGCCCAAGGCGAAGATTGGCGACAACTGTAAGATATTCCCCTTCGTGTATATCGAGGACGATGTAGAGATTGGTGACAACTGCGTCATCTTCCCCTTCGTCAGCATCCTCAGTGGCACGCGCATGGGTAAGAATAATAAGGTGCACCAGGGTTCCGTGATAGGTGCTCTGCCTCAGGATTTTGAGTTCCGTGGCGAGAAGTCCGAGTGCATCATTGGCGACAACAACATTATCCGCGAGAATGTAGTCATCAACCGCGCCACCCATACTGGCGGCCAGACCGTTATAGGCAATGATAACGTGCTGATGGAGGGTGCCCATATCTCGCACGACACCAAGGTGGGTAACCGCTGTGTCTTAGGCTATGGTACCAAGATTGCCGGCGACTGCGAGATTCAGGATGGCGTCATCTTCTCGTCGTCGGTCATCGAGAATGCCAAGACACGCGTGGGCCGCGGCGCAATGATTCAGGCCGGTACTACCTTCTCCAAGGATGTGCCTCCCTTTATCATCTGCACCAAGCGCAGCGAGTATGGTGGTGTGAACTATACCATGGGTCGCATGAACGGCATCGACGAGAAGGTGCTGAAGCATATTGCTAATGCCTATCGTCTGGTGTTCCACGGTCAGACTTCACTCTTCGATGCTGTAAAACAGATTGAGGAGCAGGTGCCCGACAGTGCAGAGATTCGTCATATCATCGAGTTTATGAAGAGTACGCAGCAGGGTATCATCACTAAGTTGTAACCCTGCGCATATATAGTGGTATTTAGAAATGCCTCAGGCTCCCTGAAGTGGATGCTTGAGACATTTCTTTTTGTTGTTTGTTATGTGGGTTGAGGCTCGCCTTATGATTATTTCGACAGCGACGCCACCCTGCGCGTCTCTCGTCTGGCCTCGCGCCAGCGAGGGAAATACTTGTCCATGAGGGCATGGAAACGAGCATTATGACTTGGTTCCAAGAGGTGGCACATCTCGTGCACCACAACATGTTCGGCACACCATTCGGGCAATAGCAGTACGTAGGCCGAAATACAGATGCTGCGGTCGCGCACGTTGCACAGTCCCCAGCGCGAGATGGTAGGTTTAAAAAACACCCTGCTCGGCCTTACACCCATCTCCTTTGCATGGCGCTCTACCATCGGTTCTATTAGCGCTTTCAACCGTCGCAAAGCCTCGTCTGCCTCAGCGCGGGTGGACAGGGGCAGTTTGTCGTAGAAGGCGTTGCGCCGCTGTTGGCGCTCAGCGGTCTTCTGCCTGGCCTCGTCAATCCATTCGCGGTGCTCCTCGATAAAGGCTATCACCCTGTCTCGTGATAGTCCGATGGGTGCCGACACGTGCACATCGCCATTCTTCACGATGCGCATAGACAAGCGGCTGGTACGTCTGTATGTTATCTGTATTGCCAAAATGTTGTTAATTATTGGGTGCAAAGGTAGCAATTTTCCCATATTTAGCGTAACTTTACACGGAAAAACCGTACCTTTGCATTAAAATGCAGGAAAATTTAATCTGTCTGCATGTTCACAACAACATACTTGAACTATTATTATTATAATTATGAAACTAGACGAACAGTTATTAAACGGAACGGCCTCAGACGGCGCGCAGACCACAAAGGATATCTACTTTGCTGGTGGCTGCTTCTGGGGTACAGAACATTTTTTCAAACAGATTGAAGGTGTGGTCCTCACGGAGGTGGGATTTGCCAACGGACATACCGAGAATCCCTCGTACAAGGAAGTTTATACAGATACTACAGGCTTTGCAGAGACAGTTCTGGTGCGCTTTAATCCCGATGTGGTCAGCCTGGAATTCCTGTTGCAGATGTTTTTCAAGGCCATCGATCCTACCAGTCTCAACAAGCAGGGACACGACGAGGGCACACGCTATCGCACGGGCGTCTATTATACCGACCCAGCAGACCTGCCTGTCATAGAGAAGGTCTTTGCCGAGGAACAGAAAAACTACGAGCAACCGCTGGTGGTGGAAAAACTTCCCCTGCAGAACTTCTACACGGCCGAGGAGTATCATCAGGACTATCTCGACAAGAATCCCGATGGCTACTGTCATCTGCCCCTGTCGCTGTTTGAGTTTGCAAGGAAAGCTAGGGAGAATAAGTAACTTCCATACAATGTACGTCGGCAAGATTGTGAAGGTGCTGGTACGGGATGATGAGTATCTCGGATAGGCAATGAATTCAGATAACGGGCCATTTTCTGACCCGTTTTTTTGTTCACTTTTTTGACGGAAGTCAAAAACTGCCCCCTCGTTTCACTTCGTCGTATCTCTGTCCGAGAAACGACGTGTTGCTCATCGAGAAACGACGTTTCTCTTTGTAACCCCCCAATCGAGTCGTAATTTCATGTTTAATGTTTCATGTTTAATGTTTCATGTATTCATAATACCCCCAAAAACGCCACTCGAGTGAAATCATCGAATTAGCTAGCTCAAGTCATGAAATCACTCGAGTCATTTCATGATTTCAGCTATATATGGGTGAATTTTCTGCAAAAACTGAAAGGATTGCTTTCTTTTTGTATCCATGGCTTCTTTCTTGTCATTTTCCCCTACTAAGCCATTTTTTTTCTTCAAAATGGAAACAGATTGCATTTTTTTTACTATCTTTGTAGGCAATTATGCTTAAAACAAAGGTTGTTTAGTTTGGTAATCTTATTAATGGAGACGTTATATAAATATTTAGATGTGAACGGTGGATTGGCGATGCTGGAGCATCACAATCTACAGTTTACTAATGCATCCAAATTTAACGATCCGTTTGACTGCCATCCAGCTTTGTTTGATTACTCATATATTCCTGAAAATAAAAACGATTGGCCGATAGCAAAATTTCTCTCTTTTAAAGGAGAAATTGATATGGTGAACCTGAGAAACAATACATGGATTTGCTGTTTGTCTAAAGTATATGACTCCTTGCTGATGTGGGCCTATTATAACTGTCACAAGGGTATCTGTATAGGTTTGAATGTAGAAGCAGTTTTAAAGTCCTGTCATTACGGATTCTTTGGAATGATGCCTCCTTCTCTTGAAGTAGTTAAGTATAAGGATATACTCCAAAAGCCCAATTATTTTAAATCCTTGCCTTCATGGAAGAATTTATGGACTACAAAGGCCAAGGCATGGGAGCATGAGCAGGAGGTGAGATTGATAACAAAAAATCCGCTATGGGTTCGTGCAGGAAGAGATATACCAAACGAATTGAAAAACGAAAAATTAGTTGATGGCAGAGAAATAAGGCATTATCCCCAATTAACAGCCGATTGTTTTGAGTCTGTCTATCTGGGCGTGAATATCTTTCCTCGAAATAAAACCAAGATTATCAAGACTGCAAGGAAACTGAATCCAAATATCAAAATATATCAAATGACAACAGATCCAGAAGCTTTCAGGCTGAAGGCTGAACAAATATAGAATTATGGCAAAGAAACAGATAAAAGAGAAATCGATAGAAGAAACGCTGTGGGAATCAGCGAATAAACTGCGAGGCTCTGTGGAGCCATCGGAGTATAAGCACGTGGTGCTGAGCCTTATCTTCCTAAAGTATGCTTACGACCGTTTTACGGAGCGTAGGAATGAGCTGGTGGCTGAAGGTAAGGAGCAGTTTGCTGATAACCCCGTATTCTATAATGCTAAAAACGTGTTCTATCTGGACCCCGAAAGTCGTTGGGATTTCCTGATAGAGAATGCCAAACAGAATGATATCGCCATTAAGATTGATAAGGCCTTAGCAAAGGTTGAGGATAGCAACCCATCGTTAAAGGGTGCCTTGCCCAGCAACTACTATGCTGGTCTGTCGCTCGATCGTACCAAACTGGCTGCTTTGCTCGACGAAATCAATAAGATAGATACGCTGAAAGACCCTGAGCACGACCTGATGGGACGTGTGTATGAGTACTTCTTAGGCAAGTTTGCTATTGCCGAAGGTAAGGGTAAAGGAGAATACTATACGCCAAAGACCATCGTCAACCTGATAGCTGAGATGATTGAGCCTTATCGTGGCAAGATTTACGACCCATGTTGTGGTTCTGGCGGTATGTTTGTTCAGAGCATGAAGTTTATCGAGACCCATCACGGTAACAAACGTGATATCAGCGTATATGGTCAGGAGTATACCAACACCACATATAAACTGGCAAAGATGAACCTGGCTATTCGTGGTATTGCTTGTAACCTTGGCGAAATGGCTGCTGATACCTTTCATAACGACCAGCATAAAGACCTGAAGGCCGACTTTATTATGGCCAACCCACCATTCAACCAGAAAGCGTGGCGAGCTGATAATGAGTTGGTGGATGATCCGCGATGGATGGGCTATGACACACCTCCCACCAGTAACGCCAACTATGGCTGGATTCTGAATATCGTGAGCAAACTTTCTGCTAATGGTACAGCTGGATTCCTGTTGGCCAATGGCGCATTGAGTGGTGATGGCACAGAGTTGGCTATCCGCAAACAGCTTATTCAGAACCATATTGTTGAGGCTATTGTGATTCTACCTCGCAATATGTTCTATTCTACAGACATTAGCGTAACACTATGGATTCTGAACAACAATAAGAAAACTCGCACTATCGAGCAGAATGGCAAGATTGTGAAGTATCGCAATCGTGAGAACGAAGTGTTGTTCATCGACCTACGCCAATGGGGCGAGCCATTTGAGAAGAAATACATTCAGTTCTCACCAGAACAGATTCAGCAGATTGCTGAGAACTTCCATAATTGGCAGCGCGAGGGCTACGAGGAAACCTATCACAATGAGCCAGAATATTGCTATTCTGCTACTATTGATGAGATAGAGCAGAAGGGTTGGAGCCTGGTTCCAAGTAAATACATAGAGTTCAAAAATCGTGACGAGCAGATAGACTTCGACGCCAAGATGAAGCAGCTGCAAGTTGAAATGCGTGATCTCATGCAACAGGAAGAGGCAAGCAACAAAGAACTGAAGTCACTCTTTGAAAAATTAGGCTATGGAATATAAGCGATTAGGTGACTATATCAGGGAAGTAAATGTTCGTAACAAGGATTTAAAGGTTACGAATCTGCAGGGTGTGAGTATATCCAAGCAATTCATTCCCTCGATTGCCAATACTATTGGAACGGATATGTCAACCTATAAGGTGGTTAATCCTGGCCAATTCGCATACGGTCCTGTAACCTCACGCAATGGTGACAAAGTGTCGATAGCATTATATAAGGGCGATGATGATGCCATCATTTCTCAGGCATATACGGTCTTTGAGGTTGTCGATAAGGATAAGATGTCATCAGAATATTTGATGATGTGGTTCCAACGTCCAGAATTTGACCGATATGCACGTTTCCATTCTCATGGTAGTGCTCGTGAGATATTTGATTGGGACGAACTATGTGATGTGTATCTTCCTTTGCCAGATATAGCCCGTCAGCGTGAAATCGTGGAGGAATACGAAACGCTATCTTGTCGCATTCGTCTGAATGAACAGATGATAGAAAAGCTTGAAGCCACAGCCCAAGCTCTCTACCGCAAAATGTTCGTTGATGGCATCGACAAAGAAAAACTACCAGAAGGCTGGAGAATGGGGATAATTGGGGATTTATTCGAATTACAACGTGGTTTTGATTTACCAAGCCAAGAAAGGGCAGAAGGAATTTATCCTATCTATGCGTCTACAGGTATTGCTGAATATCATAACGAGTATAAAGTTGAACCACCATGTGTTGTTACAGGCCGTAGTGGAACAATAGGGGAGGTATTTTATGTCGACAACAAATGCTGGCCTCTCAATACAACATTGTGGGTTAAAGACTTTAAGAATACACCACCATTCTTTGTTTACTACAAACTAAAAGAATTGGAATTAGGTAAAACTGTATCAGGTTTTGCTGCTGTGCCAACTTTGAACCGAAACGATGTTCATATGATGAAATCTTTTATACCACCAATAGATTTACTAGCTGAATTTGAAAAGGAAATGATAGTTATACATCATTACCAATCAATAGCAGAACAAGAAAACGAGAAATTAACCGAATTACAGTCTTTGCTTTTGGCGAAGATGGGGCAATAAGAAAATGAATATATGGCTACAGTATTAAGAAAATGTTTTCCTGCTAATGTCTTGGAAATGATTAGCGACATTCTGGGGGACACAGACAAAGGTTTGACTGGTAGTGAAATACATCGTCTATTATTACAAGCCAGAATTGAGGATACAACTCAGGAAGGTGTGATGCTTGCAAAACGAAAGAATTTGTTCAATTCTTTAGCAAAGAATCAAAATGAGATTAAATGCTCGAATCATATTCTCAATTTTATTGGGTATGCTCTAGCGCCATCACGATATGTTGATAAACCTGAAGAGTTTGAAAGACTAAGAACTCTTGTTAATCAACAATTGGCTTTTGTCGGATATGAGTTAAAAGAAAATGGGAAGTTTAGAGAGATAGAACCTGCTTCAACAATCTCTGATGTCCAGATAAAAGTTGATAATCTTAAACAAGAATTAGAGAATAGAAATGCACATAGCGAAGTTTTCAAGTATTGTAAAGCAGAGTTACTACAGAACAATTACTTTCATGCAGTATTAGAAGCAAATAAAGGCTTATTCCAAAAGATACGTGATTTGTCAGGGATACAGGCTGATGGAAATACTCTTATTGAGCAAGTATTTAGTTCTAATCCAATATTGACAATCAACAACTATCAATCATCATCAGAAAAGAATGAGCATACAGGATTCTGCAATTTGCTAAAAGGCTTATGTAGTATGTTTAGGAATCCGACTGCACATGAGCCAAAGATTGATTGGGAGATAACAGAACAAGATGCTTTGGAGATATTAGGTATCATTTCGTATTGCTACAGGAGATTGGATAATGCAAAGAAGATTAGATAACAAAAACTATTCAGTATAAAATGGTAATATGAAAAAGGTGCTACAATTGTCAGAATTAACAGAATCATTAGAGCGAGGAAAAACAAATTTCCAGGCTCAAATAGAGCTCTATGATTTGCGGGAATTATGCTATAAAATGGATAATCCCCAACTGTTAGAGTATGTACCTGTTAAAATTGTAGCTTGTTTTGAGCAATTATTCAGAGATGAGTATCAGGAAATTCTTGTAAATCCGAAAGTAAAGAAGAACCTTAAAAATATAGATTTATTTAAAGACACCAAGTTCAATTTTGATGTAATAGGGGCTTTTGAAGAGAACACAATTTCATTAAGTGATTATTTATCTCTCTTAATACCCTGTAGTAAATTGGCTGACATTGATAATGCACTATCAAAACTACTTGGTATTAACTTCTTGTCAGAATTTAGGAAGAAAGAAAATGGAAATATAGTATTGGAGTCAATAAATGAAATCTTCAGGCTTAGGCACATTTACTGTCATGAAGTTCCTTTGAAAAAGAATATCGATATAGATAGTGCAAGAAAGTTAATCTCCCACGCGATTGAGTTCATTGATAATTCGGATGATATTATCAGAAATACTTTATACTCTGACCAGATAGATAGTATTAAAGAGATTGAAATCGCTCAAGAGGAATACGAAAAAGCAGATAAAGAACTCGACGATTTAATAGAAACTCTTAAATTAAAGCAAGATAAAGGTCGTTTTCATTATAATGATTTTAGTTACATTGACAAGTGGAAAGAATATAGACAGGAAAGGGCTTTGTGCGATTCATCAATCGAATATAAAGAGAGTTATTCTCCTCTCGACTATTATAGAAATCTTGAAAGAACTACAAGGTCTCTGTTAAAAGAAATAAAAGAAGACTATAAGTACGAACTAAAGAGATAAAACTATGGATAAATTAGGCAAGATGATTCGTATTACCGATTTGAGGTCTGTATGGCCTCATGAGGCTAATGATTTCACAAAGTGGTTAGCACAAGAGGAGAATCTTGCGCTGCTTAGTGATGCTATTGATATCGACTTGGAATTAGAAGAGAGGGAATCTTCTGTTGGTAGTTTTAATGTAGATATCTATGCAAAGGAATCAGGCACTAATCGTCGTGTAATCATAGAGAACCAGCTTGAGGATACCAATCATGATCACCTTGGAAAACTGATAACCTATGCTTCAGGAAAAGGAGCAGAAGTGATTGTTTGGATAGTAAAACGAGCTCGAGACGAACATAGACAGGCTATCGAATGGCTAAATCAGCATACGGATAGCAATATTGGTTTCTTCCTGTTGGAGATTGAACTTTGGCAGATAGGTGATTCTATGAAAGCACCACGCTTTAATATTGTAGAGAAACCAAACGATTGGTCTAAGACAATGAAGACAATAGAAGGCCTTTCTGATACTGATTTGCTGAAACTCGAATTCTGGACAGGCTTTAATGATGCTATGAGTAATAATGATGTGTTTAAACATCATTTCCGTGCACGTAAAGCATCCCCTCAGCATTGGTATGATTTGAGCATTGGAAGCTCTGCTTATCATATATGTCTCACCATTAATACTCAGAAGCAATGCATTGGCGCTGACATTTATATTGATGACGACAAGGATTTGTTTGCACAGTTCAAGAGTCATAAGGATGAAATTGCAACCATGCTTAATAGTGAAGTGGATTGGCGAGAAGCAAAGAAAGCTTGCCGAATCTGTATATCAACTGATATCAACCCTAAGAAACGAGAATTATGGGCCAAGTCCTATAATTGGTTCTTGGAAAAAGCTATCATATATAAGGAGATAGCGGCTAAATATGGAAAGTAATGAACAATAAAAACATGGCAGAAGACAAAGATATAAATTACGAATTGTTTAATCCTGAAGAGATTCAGTCACCCTTTGATAGTATCAAGGAGGTGGATGCTGAAGGGCGTGAGTGGTGGAATTCGCGCAAACTGGCTCGTCTGCTGGGCTACATGAAATACTGGAACTTCGAGCGGCTGATGGATAAGGTGGCTACGTTCCTGCAACAGGAGAAGGGACTTGACTTGAAAGAACACATGGTGGAGATAGAGGAGATGGCCCAGTTGAACAATGGCGGTTATCGTCAGGTGACTTCATTTCTTCTCTCACGTACAGCCTGTGTTGCCATCGCCCTGAATGCAGACAAGAAGAAACCCATTGTCAAGGTTGCCCAGGAATACTTCATGCAGAAGATAGACTCGAAGGCACTGGCCGCTAGTATTGAGGGTAACGTCCTGATTTATCGCACAAGTAGGGGTAAGGTAAATGTTAGTGTACTGTTCAACAATGATACGTTCTGGCTGTCGCAAAAACGGATGTCAGAATTGTATAATGTGACCATTCAGGATATCAGTTACCATCTGATACAGATTAATGACAGTGGTGAGTTGCAAATGTCCACAGCTATCAAAAAAATTTTGATTCCTTCGGACAATTGCGATGATACGGGCACGATTCTCTATAATCTTGATGCCATCATCGCCGTTGGCTATCGCGTAAACAGCTATGAGGCCACACAGTTCCGCATCTGGGCTCGCGAGGTATTGAAGGAATACATCAAAAAGGGATATGTGCTGGATGATGAGCGGTTGAAAGGCAAGAATCCGTTTGGTGCCGACTACTTTGAGGACTTGCTGGATCGCATCCGCGAGATTCGAACCTCCGAGCGTCGCTATTATCAGAAGATAACGGATATCTATGCCGAGTGCAGTAGCGACTATGACCCCAAGAGCGAGGTGACAAAGACGTTCTATAAGACCGTTCAGAACATGATGCACTATGCTGTCAGTCATCAGACAGCAGCAGAGATTGTTTACAATCGCGCCAATGCCGAGAAGCCGCACATGGGATTGACAACATGGAAGAATGCCCCTGACGGACGTGTGGTGAAGAGCGACGTGACCATTGCCAAGAATTACTTGTCAGAGAAAGAGGTGGAAGAGTTGAATCTATTGACGACGGCCTTCCTGAATTTGGCAGAGAGAAGGGCAAGGCGACATTTGATTACAACAATGGCAGAATGGAAGCAGGTATTGGAGCAATATCTGAAAGTGTCAGATGCCGACATACTGCCAGATGCCGGCTCTATTAGCCATGAAGAAGCAGAAGCCAAGGCTTTGGGAGAATACGAAAAATTCTGGAGGCTACAAGACAAGACATTCCTATCTGACTTTGACAGATTTATTGAGGGACTTGAGACGAATTAAGACTAAAAACTAAAGAGCTTATGTCAAACTTTAACGAACACAGTCTGGAAATGGCCATCATGGAACTGTTTGAGCAACAAGGCTACAGCTACGTAAATGGCGAGACAATCCATAAGGAATTGTCTGAGGTGCTGCTACGTGACGATCTTCGGATGTATCTGATGGACAGATATAGTAAGGAGGGTGTTACACCACTGGAGGTGGAGCGCGTATTGGCTAAGTTGACTGCTGATAACGGTGCGCCATTCTATGTGCAGAACGCGCAGACCTACAGACTGATGACAGAGGGCTTTGCCATTAAGCGTGAAGATGCCTCGAAGCCAGACTTGTTCGTGGAGGTAATTGACTTTGAGAACGTAGACAGAAATATCTTCAAGGTGGTAAACCAGTTGGAGATAAAGGGTACGCAGAAACGTATTCCTGATGGCATTGTGTATGTAAACGGTCTGCCTGTAGTGGTGCTGGAGTTCAAGAGCGCCGTCAAGACAGATGCTACCATCATGAATGCCTATACGCAGTTGACTGTGCGCTATCGCAGGGATATACCTGAGTTGTTCAGATATAACGCCTTTGTAGTGATTAGCGATGGCGTGAATAATAAGTATGGCGCCCTGTTTGCTGATTACGACTTCTTCTATGCCTGGCGAAAAATAGAGCGAACGGATAAGCCTGGCGATGGTATCGATACACTGCATACGATGATGCAGGGATTGTTCCGCAAGGAGCGACTATTGAGCGTGATTAAGGACTTTGTGTTCTTCCCAGATAATTCAAAAAACGAGCTGAAGATAGTATGTCGCTATCCGCAGTTCTTTGCTACGCATAGGCTCTATGAGAATATTCTGGAGCACTCGCATATCAATATTCTTGGTGATGGTAAAGGCGGAACATACTTTGGTGCTACAGGATGCGGTAAGAGCTTGACGATGCTTTTCCTGACACGTATGCTGATGCGCAGTAGGCATTTGGCCTCACCAACCATCGTGCTGATTACTGACCGTACCGACCTTGACGACCAACTATCAGGGCAGTTCCTGAATGCCAAGCAGTTTATTGGCGATGAGACCGTCATCAATGTTGAGACTCGCAGGGAGCTTGGGGAACTATTGAGAGGCAGAAAGAGTGGCGGCGTGTTTCTGACTACGATACAGAAATTCAGCGAGGATACAGACTTGCTGTCAGAGCGTGCGAATATCATCTGTATATCTGATGAGGCTCATCGTTCGCAGGCCAACGTGGAGCAGAACGTGAAGATTACGGAAAAGGGCGTTAAACGCAGTTATGGTTTTGCCAAATATCTGCACGACTCGCTGCCTAATGCTACTTATGTTGGCTTTACGGGTACGCCTATCGATGCCACTATCGATGTGTTTGGCGATGTGGTGGATAGCTACTCGATGACAGAATCGGTAGCTGATGGCATTACGCGTAGAATTGTGTATGAAGGTCGTGCTGCCAAGGTGTTTGCTGATGGTAAGCAATTGCAGGAGATTGAGAACTATTACAAGAAGTGTGAGGAGGAAGGTGCCAACGAATATCAGATAGAGGAGAGTAAGAAGGCCGTTACGCAGATGAACATGATTCTGGGCGATCCTCAGCGACTGGCTGTGGTGGCTAAGGATTTTGTGGAGCATTACGAAAAACGAATAGAAGAAGGCAGTACCGTTTGTGGCAAGGCCATGTTTGTTTGCGCTAGTCGTCAGATAGCCTATGACCTTTATAAGCAGATTGTTGCTTTACGTCCAGAGTGGGAAGAAGAACGCATCAAGATGGTGATGACCCGTTCGAAGGATGATGAGCCACGACTCTATGAATTGCTTGGTACTGATGAAGACAGGAAGAAGCTGGATTTGAAGTTTAAAGATCCAGACTCTGACTTTAAGATAGCAATTGTGGTGGATATGTGGATTACAGGATTCGATGCGCCGTGCCTTGACACGATGTATATCGATAAACCGCTACAGAAACACACACTCATCCAAACCATATCGCGCGTCAATCGTGTTTACGAAGGTAAGGACAAAGGCTTGGTAGTTGACTACCTTGGCATCAAGAGCAACATGAACAATGCCCTGAAGCAATATGCAGGAGGTGGAGATTTGGGTGAGAATATTGAAACTATCGAGAAGTCGCTAACGATGGTCAAGGACGAGCTTGACATATTGAAACGTCTGTTTGCTCAGTTTGATTATTCAAAGTTTACTACTGGTACCCCGTTGGAGCAATTGGAGTGCTTAAAGCGGGCTGCTGAGTTTATCCAGAGTACTGAGAAAACTCAGAATCTGTTTATGGGGCACGTAAAGAAATTGAAGTCGGCATTTAATATCTGTTCCAATCACGATGAGATTACCGATGAGGACAGAGAGAATATCCACTTCTTTACAGGTGTGCGCTCCATCATCTATAAATTGACAAAGGGTGATGCTCCTGACGTAACTCAGATGAATCGCAAGGTGAGTCAGATGCTGGAGAAAGCCTTGCTGGCAGATGGAGTAGAAGAGGTGGCTCAAGTGAATGTCAATTCAAAAGACATCGACCTGCTGAGTGAGGACTATATGGCCAGACTTGAAAAACTGGATATGCCCAACACCAAGGTGAAGTTGATGGAGAAACTGCTTAGAACGGTCATCAACGAGTTTAAAAAGGTGAATAAGATGAAGGGCGTTGACTTTACCAAGCGTCTGAACTCTCTGGTAGACAAATACAACGATCGTAGCGATAATGCCATATTTGCGCGGGAGGTACTTGACGAGGTGGCCAAGCAGATGGCAGAACTGCTGAAAGAGGTGAATAAGGAGAAGAAATCATTCAAGGATTTAGGCATCTCGTACGAGGAGAAGGCTTTCTATGATATTCTGAAGGAGATTGCCCATAAGTTTGGGTTCGAGTATCCAGAGGACAAGCTGCTGGCACTTTCTGCTGATGTAAAGAAGATGATTGACGATAAGTCGAAGTATACAGACTGGGCCAACCGTACTGATATTAAGGCAGAGCTTCAGATGGATTTGATCCTGATTCTTGCAGAGCACGGTTACCCTCCTGTACCCCAAGATGATGTGTTTAAAGAGATTTTTGAGCAGGCTGAGAACTTCAAGAAGTATGAGAAGGCTGAAAGTGAAGAAGACTCGACAGATGTTGTTGAACTTGCCCAGCAGATGAGTTTGATAGATGCATTTACGGCTGGTGAGGTAAGTAAAGTGCTTATGAATGTAGAGGATGATAGAGAGGTTCGCAACCTGATATTTAATTTGCTTCAAGTGGATTGTGAGATGAGCGACTTGAGTATCCAGGAAGAGGTCATCAATAAGTTTGGCGAGAGGTATGGAGGCATGAAACTCAACGACTGGCGTCATATCATCGAGGCATACACCTCGATGATTAGACCAAACATGAAGGATCCTGCTTCAGAAGAAAAGGCCAGAACAATCCAAATGCAAATCCCGAAGGCCGCAGAAGAGGATGTCTAGAGTCCATAGGGGACGGGTGAGTGTCTCGCTCCTGTGATGACTGGGTACTGGAACTGCTATCTCTTTATATTGTCGCGACAGTGTCACGACAATCTCTGATACAGGATTTACGTCAAATCATTGAGCAGGCGCGTGTTCGTGTAACTGCTACTGCCAACTATGCCCAGACCATGATGTATTGGCATATAGGCGAGCGCATCAATCGCGAAGTGCATGATAGTCAGCGCGCTGAGTATGGAAAGCAAATTGTGTCGCAGGTTGCGACACAATTACAAGAAGAATATGGAAAGAAAGGATTTGAGACACGAAGTATCAGAAGAATGATGCAGTTTGCTAATTTTTTTGCTGATGAACAGATTGTCGCGCAGGCTGCGCGAAAATTGTCTTGGTCGCATTTTATTGAGGTTCTTCCGCTTAAAGATGACCTTCAGCGCGAGTTTTATATCACTACAGAAGGGGACGGGTGAGTGTCTCGCTCCGATGGAATATGTCTGATGTCTGAAGGCCGATGGCATATTAACCTGTCAACAGATTCTAGTCGTGAGATAGAAAACTGACAACCTAAATCAGCTTCTAGCCTGCTCTTAGGCAGCAATCACTCTGCTCCTAGGCTGCTCCTAGGCTGCTCCTAAGCTGCTCCATGGAGCAGGCTAGAAGCAGGCTAGAGTATGGCTAGACTATGGCTAGAGTATGGCTAGAGCAAGGCTAGACTATGGCTAAAGCGTCTGAAGGCTGATGGCGGGAGATGTAAGAGGGAAGAGGGAAGAGGGAAGATGTAAGAGGGAAGATGTAAGAGGGAAGATGTAAGAGGGAAGAGGGAAGATGTAAGAGGGAAGAGGTCGACAAATTTATTCCCACGTCCAATATTTCCTTAATTCTCCAACTATCTCAGAAGAGCGCCTGGGACAGATAAGTCTCGCTCTCATAATTTTATCACAAAACCACCTCTATTCGTCCATTTACGAACAATAGTATCCTATATTCTGAAAAGTGCGATGTGAATCGCTAAATCACCATTGATATATTTGGACGTGTAAGTATTTTTGTGTAATTTTGCAGGAGGAAAAGTACAACCGTTGATGCTGAAGCACAGCTATTGGGGCCAAAAAAGAAAGACTAAAAGCTTCAAGGGAAATGTTAGGGGTAGGTTTATAAAAAACACGAACCCCGAAGTATGCGAAAGCAGGGACAACGGGGTATTACGCTGCAAAGATAGAGATTATATTTGAAACTCGCAAGAAAAACGAGCGCAAATTTAGAATAATTAATAGAAAATGGACTTCAAGACGAGTCAAAAGCTATATTCGTTGCCCAGAATGGGTAAATATGAAAGAGCCTGTAATGGAAATAAACAGAAAACGATGCTGCTGTATCGTTATAACCTCAGGTTATGCCAAAGGTTCTATGGCGTACTGAATGTGTTCGAAGTGGTGTTACGTAATGCTGTCAATGAACATTATAAATCATATTACTCTGATTCAGATTGGATTGTCAATCAAGCGATAGTTGGGGGTGTGTTTGCTCACGAGCAGGACGAAATAAGGTCAACCGCCAACGACTACAAGAAACGTGGTGTTTATAACAATGATAAGATGGTGTCGGCCTTAACTTTTGGATATTGGACCAAACTTTTCTCAAAGAAACGCTATAAGAAAGGTGGCAAGACGCTACTCAAGATATTTCCCAACAAGGCTAAAGGTTTAAATCAGGCCGATGTCTATCTGGATTTGACGCATATCCGTGAGTTTCGCAACCGTATTGCTCATCATGAGCCTATCTGTTTTGATGGGAATGGCAATATCAGTACAGCCTTTGCTCGCAGACACTACCAGTTGATTTGTGATTATATCAGCTATTTCGGACATCAGCCTAAAAATGTGATAGGATGGGCAGAAAAACCAGATAGCGTATTAGACCAGATAGATGAAATGGTAATATGAATGCAGGAACACCTGGTAAGAGGTGAGCGTCGGAAGATGTCTGATGTCTGAGGGCGACAATTTTATTCCCATGTCCAATATTTCCTTAATTTGTTAAAAGTTTGGTGCAAAGATAGTAATTATCCATTGTTTTTTCGTACCTTAGTCCCCAAATTTAATATGTTTTTTGATATGAAAGAGGTAAACTATCATACAATGTATGTCGGCAAGATTGAAAAGGTACTGGTAAGGGATGATAAGTATCTTGGATAGGTAACTGAAATAAGACCAGATAAAATAAATAATGAATATACAATAGAACGATATGTTAGAACACATTGCAGATTTTACGGCCTGGCCGATACTGACAGGCATCCTTATTGGTTATGTAGCCAACCGCATTATGAGTGGTGAGGGTAAGGGATGTTGTATGAACCTTATCGTGGGCATTGTCGGCAGTTATGTTGGCACATTCATCAGTCACCTGCTGAACATAGAACTGTTAGGTAAGGGGTATCTGACTAACTTCGTGTTTTGCGTGGTAGGTTCAATAGCTGTATTATGGCTTTGGAAGAAACTGTTTGACTGATGGCCTGGAAACTGAAGTGTTAGTCTTCCTGCATTCAGCCCGAAGGGCTTCGAGCGCTTTATAATCAGCAGGATAATATTTCACGATAGGGGCGATGGTCATTTTTGCCAGCTTCCCTAATCTCTTCTCAAGAATTTTGTATTCTTCATATTGAGAGAGGATTAATTCCTTATTTTCCTCCGTCAAAGGAAGATCTTTCACCAGCCCAGATTCCCGAACCATAACCCTGCTCTTAGCAGCTACCGACAACTCCACATGCAATTGCACATAACAGATAATGTCGAAAAAGTCCTCAGGGGGAAATTTCTTTTTAATAGACTCCAGGAAGATGCCTGTTTGGGTCTTGTCCAGTTGGCCGCTCTTGATGGAGTCAAGCAAAGCGAACTGTTTGTCGAGACCTTTGTCAAGCCAACGGTGGATCATATTTACATCGTAGTAATAAGTCCACATCAGAAGACCGCCCAAGGTGCCGAATACGAAAATGAACTGCACCAGTGGCATGAAATGGAAGGCATTGTGGAACACGTGCAGCACAGGTGCTTCCATTAACAGAAATACAGACATTCCAATATCACTCTTTTTAATGCCTAATCGAGAACGAGAACGTTCAATGATACGAACTGCCAGCATGAGTCCTGCAGCGACGATAGCACTGCATCCCATGTGGACAAGGGCCACCTCCAAACCTCGGAACAGTACGGTTCCAAGGCCCATTTCATGGCCAAACAGCAGGTAGAAGATGTTTTCAAGGATGGAGAAACCACCACCGACGGCAGCACCGCAGATGACACTGTCGATGAAGAACACGATCTTCTTACGACTGGCTAAATACAGGAGAGGAAGGCCTTTTACGAGTTCTTCCAATACCGGATTGACATAATCGGAGTGCTCATCGGCAAGCATCTCTCCTGTCAACTGGAACAGGCCGAAGCAGACCAGTGCCGTTACCATACCGTACAGCACCTGTAATAAGAGGTTTCTGACGCTGATGAGCGCAAAATTGTCGATCTTATAGACTACAAAGATGTAGATGACAACAGGGAGGAGGGCAGCGACGAATTGCATTACAACAGTTTGAGCGAGATCATAAATTCATTACCATGTCGCCCATTTTGGAAGCCTTCAGGCGCAAACAGATGACCATAGCCAAGAGACAGTGTCGTTTTGAGATAGTTCAAGAATACCAATTCAGTGGTCAGTTGGATACCAGTGCTGTAGTACATCTTGTGGGTTGAGTAGGGAATCCAGGTGGAAAGTCCCGTTCCGAAGAGTGAACACTGGATCCACGTCGGATAGCAGAACAAGGCACCGAAGTCGTTGAGCCGGATGGGACGCAGGTTGAGCTCAGCCGTCGCCTTGGCAAAGGTGTGGGCTGGGATAGCATCGATATCAGTACCAGGCATCGCCAAGGTCGTTCGATATTGGAAGGCGTTCCTGTTATCTACATAGTTATTACGGAAACCACCGAAATAGGTTGTGCCAAACACCGATTCTTCATCTCCGAAGTTATGGCCTGCTGCCGTACGGAGCCAGAACGAGGTGTTTCTGTCAATAGGCAACAGGGTACCGAAGTCACCTGAAGCCTCTATGGAGGGATAGAACCGTCCGCCAGCCAGATAGCCGTAACCTTCAATGCCTAACTGGTAGCCCTGCTCCTTCATCACACCACCCAACGAAGTACGGGTTTTTGACCACTTTCTATAGATCGACGCCGTCTGCATCGATCTGACACCTTGCACCTCAACCTCCTGATACAAGGGCAGTGCGTCCATGTGGCCGTAGGTAGCCACAGAGAAACCCCAAGAATTGTCATACGGCGTGACTAACGTGTTGGAATAGTCGTAGGCCAACTGCAACACAAAACCCTTACGGCTCTTTCGCGTCGGACCGAAGAGGTCGTAGAAGTCCATATGGTTCCAGGCGGCTTTGAGAGTCCAGAAGTAGTATTTCCAATCGAAGTCGATGTGGAACTTGTTCTTCCAGTCGTTATTACTCCATGGGGAGAGACCGACTGACAGTTTCATGCTACTCAGTCCTACGGGGTCATTCACGTTAAAGCGGTAGCCTATCACAGGGGTCATGTGATTCCATGCTTTGGAATCGGTAAAACCGCTGATGATGGGATAGGCGCCTGCGAACTTCATCTCTTTAAAGACGTTGTAGGATGTGATGTTATTATACACATCGCCGAACTCCATTCTGGGCAACGAGTCTCTGAGCAGACCGACCTGCTCCATCGCCTCCTTATTGTTCTCATAGGCGAGTTGACCGTAGAGTGTCACGGCATTGGCATCCTTCACCACCTCACGGGCGAGCAGGACGGGTTGCAGTCCGTCGCGCTTGAACTGGAGCGCCAGCAACTGGCCCGGCGTAATCTCCAATGGTGCAAAGAGGCCGATGTCTGTATTGGTAAGCATCTCCATCTCGCGTGTCTCTAAGTTGATCTGCCAGAGATTGGATACACCTGTATAGTAGGAACTACCAATCAGGTACTTGTCGTCGAGTGAGAAACGGAACTGTCCTAAGTTACTGTCATTCCAGGTAATCAGTTTCACGGGTTTGAAGATGGCCTGAGCCAGTTCTTCGGTGTTGAACAACAGAAGCGTATGCTCGCCGTTGTCGCCCTGGCTGGTGAATGACAGCCATTTGCCGTCGTGACTGATATCTGAGTCAAACACGCTCACACCAAACGGGAAGGCATAGATTACTTCCGGATTCTCCAAGTCGCGGTCCATGCGTACAATCGACTGTGTACCGCCATTGGAGAAAAGACCGTAGAGACAGTCGTGGGTATTGTCATACACGATATTGCCGATGCGCTGGTACTTCTTTTTCTTCACCACTTTCTTCTGTCGGATGTCATAGATTTCCAAGCCGCGCATCTTCGAATTGTTCGTTGTATAGATGAGGCGCTGACCCTTACGGTCAAGTGCTACATAAGCAGGGTCATAGAGCTGGATGCCGTAGATGTCGTTCAGCCTCTTCTGCTCGCCTGTCTGCAGGTCAATTTCCGTCATGTGTGCAAAGTCGCCGGGGGCATTCATGGCGGCGTATGCCTTCTGGGTGACAGGGTCATAGACGAATGGCGACACAGAACCCAGCGGCTCTTTGGTCAGCGGCTTGGTTGCTGTGATGGGATATTGGCGGATGGCGGCAAGATTCTCTTCCTGATGCTTCTTCTCGTCCTCCTTCCAGTCGTTCCATACTTTTCTGAGCGACTGTCCATAGACCTTCTTGAACTGTTTGCCGAAGAAGGTGCGACTATCAGCTGTCCTGTTATAGAACTGGATCATCTTCTCGTAGCCGTAGGTCTTGGTAAGGTAATTCACGAAACGGGTTCCATAGAGATAGGCATTGGCGCCCACTTGGAAGTCCTTTGTGGAACCCTCCGTTTCCAGGCCTACCACCGAGTAGAGCTTGTCGCCCTCGTTGATGATACTGCGGAAATACATCTCGTCGTAGCCCCCTAATGCGCGCCCAACACCACCGCTTAACCATGTTTCCATGAAGCAGGCGATACCCTCGTGATACCAACGGGGCGAATACCAACGGGGCACGCTCAGATAGCTCCATAGGGCTGAGATGGGCTGTTTGTTGTCGGTGTCCACCTTCGTACCAAAGAAGCGGCGCCAGTTGCGGTCGCTACGATTATACTTGTCTGTCATGACGATGTGCGTATATTCGTGCTTGAACAACTGACTGTATCGTTCACTTGATGGGTTGATATAATACGACATGTTCAACGGAGCCATGCCGATTTGTATAAGAGAACGCGGTAATGGCGATGCTCCGCCATTACCGTCGTCCTCCCAGTCTGTCAATAAAAGTAGGGGCGCTTCTGGCTGATAGATGGAATCACTGGTCCATATCTGCTCATGAAGCGCTTTGCCGTTCTGGTACATGCGTATCATGTGAGGGATGTAGCGTGACAGGTTCTTGTCAAAGAACACCAGCGTGGCTTCGTCCGTCTTATACTGACAATAGGTCTGGTTCTGCCCCATGGAAATACAGGGAATCATCGACAATAGAATGACAGCAATCCAGTTACGCATGTACACCGCAGTAATTAATTCTCAATTTTGGGACGTCTGTTCAGCTTTACACTGTTGCTTGCTGCTGCTGTCTGACTGATGACGTTGCCAATCATCAATGCATTATAGGAATCGATCTTACGGTGAGCAAGAATATCCTTCTGGGCATTATGTGAATCAATCTTACGATGAGCAAGAACCTCTTTCTGAGCATTATGGGAATCAATCTTGCGTGGTTTAACGGAAAGAAATTCCTTCTGAGCATTGCAAAGCTTACTGATCTCATTTTCGAGAACCTTTGGGCGAATGACTCTTCCAATCTGGTTGGGAAGCTTCATAGCCTGAGCCAACTCGCAACTTTGCAGCACAACAATACGCTCAGCAATACCGAAATTAGCTACGGCTGCAAGAGCCTTCTCGCCACTAAGCAGATTGCCCTTCTTGGCCAAAGCCTCAGCACTTGCCTTGTCATCCTCAAGGGCAGCAGTCATCTGCTGGTAATCCAACCACTGGTCGCGGACCAGTTTCAATTTGTCATCACCCTGGGCTGTCTCCAGATACTTGTCGGTGGTCTCAATGAAACGGTTGGCCAAATTGTTCTGCTTCTGTAGCGTGGTGTAAGCCAGTGAGGCGTTGATGGTAGACTGGGCCAAGTCGGGACACTCCTCACCACCAAGGGCGGCATTCAGTTTTTCGGCAGACTCTGCCAGCGAGCTGGCAACGTTGTCCACCATCTCACGGCTGGCGTTCATCTCCTTAAGCACCTCGGCAAATGCAGGGATGTTGCCGGCTACCTCATTTGACATGTCAACCAGCGTGCCAAACTGGAGGGCGCGTGTCTGCATCACCACCTGGGCTACCACGATATCATCCCTGAAGGCTGAGTCGGTCTGAAGGAGTTCTTCCATATTAGTAAGCTTCTCGGAAATTTGCTTACGAGAGAATTTAGCAGCCTTGGCGATATCTCCCTCTGCCTTGTTGAAATCAACAGGCCAATCAATATTGATGGAGGTAACCAATCCGATGGCGCATATCACTACCAGAGAACACAGAATAATACTTTTCTTTTTCATACGCTTATAATTTTAGGTTTTTGTTATTCTCTCTGATTTTAAATGTCATTTTCATAGCATTTATTTTGCAAATTTAAAGTGTTTTTTGCTATTTTCCAAACTTTTTGGAGTTTTTTTTGTTATGCTCACGACTTTTCGTATCTTTGTCGAAAGCACCAGATTTCGTGATGTCAAGTTACCGTCAACCCTGAAAGTGTACTGAGAATAGAATCTTGCGCATTTAGGATATAAGGAAATCGGCAAGTGATTGATAATTAATCATTTGTCGATTTTTTAAAAGTGATCCGCTTGGAAACAAATCCATTTCGAATAGGGGCCGTGTCTGCATTCGTGCAGACAACTGCCCCAACGAGAGAGTTTATAATCTGTTCTTTTCTGCATTACCAGCACCTGTGCCTTTGTACTTGCTGCGTGTGGTATTGAAGTCGTAGGTTACTTGCAGTCTGATACCACGAGTCATACTATGGTTGTTGCAGTCCTTGCTTATCTCAACGCTGTGCGTGCGCATCTTCCATCGTTCCATATTGGTGTTGAAGATGTCGTTGATGGTGAGATTAAAGGCCAGTGCGCCATTGAAGAAACTCTTGTATGCATGTGCACTGACGTACCAGAAGGCATCCACTTCCTGCGACATGTTATCGTGTGCGCAAGAATAATTTCCGCGAAGCGCCAACCAGCAAGACTTGTTGATGACAAATTTGTTGTTCAAGTCGAGGTGAAAAGCAGGGCGACGCAGATTGCTCACGTAGCCATAACGCTTGGCATCGAAGAATTGCTGATAATAGTCCATTTCCATTTGCGGTTGATACCAACCAAATTTTGGCTGAAGCACAAGTGAGGCACTTACTTCCTGTTTATGGTCGATGTTAATCCAATGGGCATAGGCTACTTCCTGCTCATTATAAATGTCATTCTTCCACAGCATATAGTCCTTGGTGTAGGTATAACCGAGGCTGAAGTTCAGCCATTTCCAGTTGAGCATCGCTTCCAGCATGTGGTTGATGGCTGGCTGTAGGTCAGGACTACCACCCTCATAGGCATAACGGTTATCGTACTGCTGATAACTGCGGAGCTGACCGTAGGCCGGGCGGCGTGTCTTCTTGGCATACGCAAACTGCATCCCCCACTTCCCCTTATTCCACGATGCCGAGAGGTTGGGGAAAAATCCGCTATAACGTCGGCTGACATCAGCATCCTTAACTCCGTAAGAGTAGTAATCGGAATGAACGTATTCAAAACGTACGCCTGTCTCTAATGACCAATGTCCCAACTGCAGACCGTAGGAAGCGAAGCCTGCATAGTTGCTTTCCTGAATCTCATTGTCGGATTCTGCGATATAGCCTTCTGGATTGTGGTTGTCGGCATCCACATGAGAGTGGGTCAGCTCCGTACCAAAGGAAACTTCGCCTTTAGGTAACTTGTAGGTAGCTATCAGTTTGCCAGCATAGAGGCGGCTGTCCTGTGTGGATGATGTGTTCACCGTGCGGTCCTCAAACTCCTTGCTCTGCTCGTTGATGTGCTGTCCGCGTTTGACGGTTGTGTGTACAAACGAGCCGTCGGCATTGATGTCCCATTGGCCAATCTTTCCTATATAATAAGCATTGGCATTGTGAGAAGTCACGTCCCAATTGTGGTCGGCTGTCTGGCTCACGTAGCCTTGCAGGATGTCATTGTGATGAACGGTATAGTCAGAATGAAACGTGTTGTCGTATTTCAGTGTCGTCTGATAGCGGTAGGATGCACCGATGGAGTGGTTGGCATCGAAGTCATAACTGAGCTTGAAGTCGGGCACGAAGGATTGTGTGCGGTCGGTGAACAAGCCGTGCTGCATGGTCTTGGCGTCATAATCGGTCATGTGGAGGATGTTGCCGAAATTGTTGTCCTCGCCAGTGTAGTTGCTTACGAAATAGGGGTAGAAGTTCATCTCCAGTCCGTTCTTCCGATAGGTTATCGACACGCCTGCCGCATTGGCGAACTCGTGGAAATAACTTCCTCTTGCTATGCTGTAGAGGCTGAAACCGTCACCGCGCCGTTTGATAGTGTTGATACGTATGACGGAGCCTAATGTGGCATCATATCGTGCGCCAGGCATCGTAATGACCTCCACAGACTTGATGTCCTTTGAGGTCAGTTGCTCCAGTTCGCCCTTGTTGCGCATCTTTTTGCCGTTGATGTAAATCTCTGGCTTGCCTTTGCCGAACACTTCCACGCCCCCATTAGATGTTACATTGACACGTGGCAGTTGCGAGAGCACGTCAAGGGCAGAACCTGCATCAGCCAACAGCGTGTTCTGCACATCAATCTCCATACCACCCGAAATCATTTTCATAGTTGGCTTGTAACCCTTCACTGTCACATTCTTCAGCGTATAAGTGTCAGACTTTATCCTGATTACTCCGGCATTCGTTGTCTCGCATAACTTATAAATAGTCTTGTAGCCGACGAATGATACCCGGGCAAGGACGGGACTTTCTGTACATGGGATGACGAAGAGGCCGCTTTCATTAGAGACTCCACCGGTAATCAGCGTAGAGTCCTGAGGTGAGAGCAGGGCGATGTTGGCATAGGCTATGGGCTGGCCTTGCTCGTCAATGATAGTTCCTTTGTATCGAGGGGCTGTCTTCTGCGGGCATTCCACGATGATTTCCCTGTCCTCAATGGTCATGCGGATGGGATAGAAACCTATCATCTGACGGATGGCGTCGGGCACGTTCTTGCGGTGTACCGAAGTGGTGATGTGGAAGTCCTCCAGTTCGTTGTAGAGGAAACTGATGGTGTAGTCCTCGGTCTGCTCGTTCAGTTGGCGCAGGGCCTCGCTGAGCGACACATTATTATATTCGCGTGTGACTCTTTGGGCTTTTACCGAAATAGCTACACTTATGAATAGCAGAAGTATTATGACTCTTTTCATCTTGTTTACATTAATAACCCATTCGCGAGGTGTCCACCTCCTTCTTTTTCTTCTCCTTGAAGTTGCCGATGCGGTAGATTGCGGTGAGCGAGGCACTGGCGTAGTTCATCCAGACACGCATGGCGTAGTCCTGGTTGGCGACGGTGGAACGGGTGTTGGCGTAGCAGTTGAAGATGTTGTTGGATTTGGCTATGACACTCCACTTGCCGTTGTCGGAGGTCCAGCGCAGCGAGGCATTCAGATAGAACAGCGGACTGATGTCGTAGACGCCTTGGATGGCCTTAGACTGGAAGAACGGATTGAGGATGAACTGGATGCTATGCCGCTGGGACAGTTTGGCCACCGCTGTTCCTCCGAGGATGGCCGAGAGGCGGGTGCGGTCGAAGGGCAGGTCGAAGAAGTTGCTGCTCTTGTCGTGACGGTAGAGGCCCGTGGCATTGACGGTACCGTTGAGCCACTGGCCGACATGGAACTGCGCCGAGGCTTGCAGACCGTAGTAGTTGGAGTAGTCGAAGTTGGTCTCCTTCATGATGACGGCCATTCGGTCGGAGGTCTGATAGGGGAGCTGCACGAAGTAGTCAGGCTCAAACTCGGCAAAGGCAGTGAACGTGTACTTGTGGTTCAATTGCCACATGAGGTTCACCTCATATTTCGACATGGGCTTCAGGTCGGGATTGCCCCATATCTCTGTATAGGCCGAGGCGTAGTAGATGCTGCTCATGGTGCTCCAGTAGGAGGGATAGACGGCCTCGCTGCTGAACGAGAGATTGAGCATATTCTTCGGGTTGATGTTCCACATGGCGTTGAACTGCGGATAGACGCGCCACTCGTTCCACTTGGTGGCATGGTATTGCTCCATCGTCAGCGAGGCGTCGAGGCTCAGCGACTTGCCTATCTGCTTGCTCAGTCTGGCGTAGGCATTCAGGATGCGCTCGTCGTAATCAACGCTGCTGGTGGCGTCGGGCATGGGCTGCTGGTTCTGGTCGAGGGTGGTCTGATAGCTGTTATTGTTCGTGAACTGCGCCTTTGCCCCGTAGTTCAGTTCCCAGTCATTGGGCAGCGCGTGGGTCTGGTCGGCGGTGAAGAGCCACTTGCTGACTTTCTGGCGACTATCGACTAACAGGTTTCGGTTGATGTCGTACAGTTCGCCCTCAAGGCTTTGCGTACGAGGCTCCTGATAGTTGGTGTACGAAACGCCAAGTTGCAGACCGAACGGAGCCGCATAGTTGACATCGACGTTGTGCAGGTATGTGTGCTCACGGGAATGTTGCGTGGACTGGGCCGTACCTGTCGTGGTGTTGGTGGAGCGGGTGGAGTTCCACTGTCCCGTATAGGCCAGGCATAGGCGATGGTCGTCAGCGATGGCATAGTCCATGCCAATGCGGTACTCATGATCGATGCCGTCGCTGCGGTTGCGTGTCTTGTCTTCGTAAGCAATGCGCTTGTCGCCCAACGGATGGTTGGCTTCGTGCTCCACCTGTCCGTAATTTGCCCCATCGGTGAACGTGTACGACATATCCAGTCCAAGTTTGTTATGGTTGTAGATAAAACTGCCGCCCGCATAGCCTGTGCCGTATTTATTCTGCTGCCAGCCTCCCTTCAGTTGGCCTGAGAATTGGTTCGTTCCTGCGAAGTCCTTTGTGACAATATTGATTGCCATGCCTCGCACATGATATTTCGCAGGAGCCGACGGCATTACCTCGGCCTTGGCCAGCATGGCGGCGGGCATAGATTTCAATCGCTCCACCACTTTGTCGGCACTGAGCGTCGTCGCCTTGCCGTTGATGATGAGCGTCACGGCTTGTCCGCAAAACGTAAGGTTTTCGCCCGTGTCAATCACGCCAGGAATACGTGTAAGAGCCTCGTAGGCGTTATCGGCAGGATAGACTTCAAGGAGTATCGGCATGTTGTAGGTCAGATGTCCGTTTTCTGCCTTTGAGAAAATACGATCGCCCGTCACCTTCACACCATTCAGCATAATAGTCTCAGGCTTGAGGCGAATATTTCTGGCATTTCGTGAATCAAACATGACGAATTTTGTTTTATATCCTACGAATGATATGCGGGCAAGGACGGGCTGCTGCTCACAGGGAATGACGAAGAGACCGCTCTCGTTCGACACGCCACCGGTAATCAGCGTGGAGTCCTGAGGCGAGAGCAGGGCGATGTTGGCGTAGGCTACGGGCTGGCCTTGCTCGTCGATGACGGTGCCCTTGTAGCGGAGGGCTGTCTTCTGCGGACACTCGACGATGATTTCCTGTTGGCTGGGATTGGCTATCCCCGGCTCAACGGTCATGCGGATGGGATAGAAGCCTATCATCTGGCGGATGGCATCGGGCACGGTCTTGCGGTGTACCGAAGTGGTGATGCGGAAGTCCTCCAGTTCATTGTATAGGAAACTGATGGTGTATTCATCGGTCTGCTCGTTCAGTTGGCGCAGGGCCTCGCTGAGCGACACGTTGTTGTATTCGCGCGTAATCTTTTGGGCCTGCATTCCGGTAAAGACGAGGTAGCAGACAAGCATAGATATGATTTTATTCATGGCTTATTCTACTACAATCTTGTCCGACTTCAGTTCTACGGTGATGCTCTCGAAGAGGTTGAGCCGATGCAATACGACTTCGAGCGTCTCTTCCTGTTTCCACACGAAATAGAAACGGAACTGACGGGCATCTTCGTTCTGGAATTCCACCTCCTTGTTATAATAGGCAGCTATCTGTGGCATCATCTTATCCAATGAAACATTGTCGAATACAATGGGCATTGTTGTGGTTGTCGTGTCCGTCTTGATGGTATCTGTCGGCAATACCGATGTAGGCTTGGCAGATATGGTTTGCTCTGCCTGCATAGTCTGCGGTTTGGGATGGCTAACCATACGCACGATGAGGATGGCTGCAAAAGCCACTCCTGCCGTAAAGAGGATGCCGATAATGCTTGCTGCAACCTTGTAAGGGAGTATGCCCATTAGTTTCTTAATAGTGGCTGTATGTGGTTCGTCTTTTTCAAGGGCTTCTAATTCATCAGCGTGTTCCGCTGCGAACTTTTCCCATTCCTCGTCAACGGGGACGGATTCCTTTTCGACTTCACGCTTCACAAAGGCTTGCTTCGTCAGCGCGAGCAGTTCCTGGTTCTCTGCTACCAGCTGGTCAATTCTGTCTTGCTGTTCCATAATGTTTATCGTTTTGCTGTTTCTTTCTGAAAATACTCCTTGATTCGCTGTACCGACTGTGACAGATGGTTGTAAACCGTCACTTTGCTCACGCCTGCGGCCTGTGCCACTTCCTCATAACTCATCTCGCTGAGGAACCGTAGTCGGAAGATCTGCTGGCTGAGCGGTGGCAGTTCCGCTTCAATGAATTGCATCAGTCGTTCCAGACGGTCGTCATCATTCATAGCGATGATATGGCCCTGCATCGACTCCTGCAAGAAGAGCCCTTCTACTCGTTCCCGTATCGACTTGTGGCTGAGCACGTCGCGACAGCGGTTACGTACGGCAGTCATCAGGTAGCCCTCCATCCTGTCCTTCTGTGGCCTGTCACCATCCCGTAACAGTCGGGTGAAGATTTCACTCACCACGTCCTTGCTTTCGTCCGCATCATAGAGCATCGTCTTTGCCAGACAGTACATCTTGGCATAATGCTGACGGTATATGTTTTCAAATTCTTTTTTCGTCATAATTATCATTCATACACAACAAGGACGATTCAGCGAACCGAAAAACTAAGCAAAACGATAACTTTTTTCAAATTTCCTTCATCTTTCTTATTGTAGAAACCATTTAGGGTGCAAAGGTACAAATCTTTATAGATGCAAAAATCCGCAAGCGACTGTTATTCAGTTTCTTGCGGATTGTTCTTGGTGATCCGCTTGGGGTTCGAACCCAAGACCCCAACATTAAAAGTGTTGTGCTCTACCGACTGAGCTAGCGGATCAACCTTAGTGCTTTTTATTGAAAAGCGGGTGCAAAGGTACGAACTTTTTTTGAACCTGCCAAATTTATTCGGATGATTTTTCTGATTCAGTGATATTTTCCTCGTTTTCACGGGTGATATAGCGCTGATAATAAGCTATCAACAGGGTGGTGGCTGGCAAGGCTATGATGAGCCCGATAAAGCCAAGCAGGGCACCCCATACGGATAGCGACAGCAGCAGGATGGCAGGGTTGAGGCGCATGGCCTTGCCCATGACGTAGGGGGTTACGATGAGGTCGATAATCACCTGGACGACGGCAAAGACGGCTACTGCCATGGCAAAGACAATCCAGAAATTCTGTCCTGTATCGGCTGCCTTCAGAAGGGCCAGCAGGGCTGTAGGAATCAATGCGAAGGTGTGCAGGTAGGGTACCAGATCGAGGATACCGATAAGGATTCCCAGGCCAATGGCCATGGGGAAATCGATAATGGTAAAGCCTATGCAGAACAGTACACCCATGATGAAGGCCACCAGGCCTTGTCCGCGGATATAGTTGCTCAGTTCACGCTCGGCATCCTTGGCCAGTACGCTCCAGAACGGACGACTCTTCTTGGGAAATATCTTGATCCAGTTCTCCGTCAGGTACTCGTAGTCCATGAGAATGAAGAACATATACAGCAGGGTAATGAGTGATGCCGCAATACTGATAAGGATACTTGCAGTTTTGCCTACCACGCTGAACATCTGGGGTAGGGCGTCTTTGATGCCCTCTGTGAAGTTCTCACTTCGCATGTAGGTCTCCAAATCCCTGCGATGCTCCTGTGTCCATTGGCTGATGGCATCAGGGATGCTGTCGATCTTTGCCGTGGTCTGTATGTAGGCGGTAACGAGCTCGCTGAGTCTTTCAAACTGCTCAATCATGGGTGGGATGATAAGCCATGCGATGCCTGTAAGGATGGCGATGACAACTATCAAAGTGACGACAATACTTAAAACACGTCCAGGCACATGAAGCTTGTATTGCACGAACTTTACCATGGGGTAGAGCAGGTAGGCTAATAGCCATGCCGCCGCAAAAGGTAGCAGTACGCTACCAAGGTAATTGACCAGGATGATGATAGCCAGGATTAGCAGGCCATAGCCCATCCAGCGTACAAACTTGTCGAAGGTGATAGGTTTATCGTACATTTCTATTTCTTTAGGTTGTCTTCCTGTATCGCTTTCTGGTAGCACTCGCGACAGAGGGGCTCGTATTCCTGAGTCTCACCCAGCAGTACACGCTTGTCGGAGAGTACCTTACGATGGCTGACGTAGGCCAGTGAGCCACATTTCACGCAGATGGCATGCACCTTGGTCACGTCGTCGGCAATGGCGCATAATGCGGGCATGGGACCAAAGGGAACGCCTTTGAAGTCCATGTCCAGTCCTGCGATGATGACGCGTACGCCACGGTTGGCCAGCTGATTGCAGACCTCAACGATGCCTTCATCGAAGAACTGTGCCTCGTCAATACCTACTACCTCGATATCCTCGGCTAACAGCAGGATGCTGGCTGACGAGTCAACTGGGGTGGACTGAATATGTTTCTGGTCGTGGCTTACCACGTCTTCCTGAGAATACCTTACGTCAATAGCGGGCTTGAAAATCTCCACGCGCTGCTTGGCAAACTGGGCACGTCGCATGCGGCGTATCAATTCTTCTGTCTTGCCCGAGAACATCGAGCCGCACACTACTTCTATTCTGCCAGGGCGGTGTGCTTCGCCTGTTGCTGGATATGTAATCATGGTGCAAAGATAATAATTTAATTGAGAATTGAGAATTGAGAATTGAGATTTTTTTCCTGCGGCAGCAAATTTTTCACTATTCACTCTTCACTTTTCACTTTTTTGTTTACCTTTGCAACCGAAATGGGAATATTATATATTGTACCCACGCCTGTGGGCAACATGGAGGATATGACGCTACGCGCCATCCGTATTCTGAAAGAGGCAGATCTGGTGCTGGCTGAGGATACCCGTACGTCGGGCATCCTGCTGAAGCATTTTGAGATAAAGAACCAGCTGATGTCGCACCATAAGTTCAACGAGCATGGTACGAGCGCAGGTATCGTTCAGCGATTGCTGGCAGGTCAGACTGTCGCCTTAATCAGCGATGCCGGCACACCTGGTATCAGCGATCCAGGCTTCTTCCTCGTTCGCGAGGCCGTACGTGCTGGCGTTGAGGTGCAGACTTTGCCTGGTGCCACGGCATTTGTGCCTGCTTTGGTAAGCAGCGGACTGCCTTGTGACCGTTTCTGTTTTGAGGGCTTCCTGCCCCAGAAAAAGGGACGTAAGACGAAACTGGAATCCCTGATAGACGAGGATCGTACGATGATTTTCTATGAGTCGCCTTACCGGTTGGTGAAGACGCTGGAGCAGTTTGCTGAGGTGTATGGCGCTGATCGTCAGGTGAGTGTATGCCGCGAGATATCGAAGGTGCACGAGGAAAGCGTCAGAGGTTCCTTGGAGGAAGTGATTGCCCATTTCAAAGAGACAGAGCCACGTGGCGAGATAGTCATCGTGCTTGCTGGTAAAACGAAAGATTAATAAAAAGAAGAATATGAGAAAGTTTTTATTTTTTGCTTTGGCTTTGTTGGCTTTAGCATCGTGTAAGGACAAGACCAACACACGTGAGACTGCTGATCTGAATCAGCGTATCGACTCATTGAATCGTGTGAATGTACAAAAGGACAACGAGATTAATGATATGCTTGAAACCCTCAATACCATTGAGGATGGTTTCCGTGCTATCAACGAGGCTCAGGGTCGCGTGACGGTGGAGCGTCGTGGCGAGGGTGCCGATGCCGCTCAGCGTATCCGTGAGAATATGCAGTTTATCAACGAGACGATGACCCAAAACAAGGACCTCATCAATAAGCTGCGCCTGCGCTTGCGCGACAGTAATACCGCCAGCGAGCAGTTGCGCAAGACGCTTGAGAACCTGACAGCCCAGTTGGAAGCCAAGGAGAGTGAGCTGGCTGTGCTGCGTCAGGAACTGGAAGCCAAGGATATCCATATTGCCGAGCTGGATGAACAGGTGAGTCAGTTGAACGAGGATGTGACTACCCTGAAAGATGACAAGGCCCGTAAGGAGGAGACCATCAGTCAGCAGGACAAGGAACTGAATACGGCCTGGTATGTCTTTGGTACGAAGCGCGAGCTGAAGGAGCAGAATATCCTGAAGAGTGGCGAGGTGCTGCAGGGCAACTTCAATAAGAACTACTTTACGAAGATTGATATCCGCGTAGACAAGGAAATCAAACTGATGTCGCGCGACGCCAAGCTGCTCACCAATCATCCGGCCGGTTCTTACACCTTAGAGCGCGATGCCAATAAGCAGTATGTTCTGCGTATCACAAATCCGCAGCAGTTCTGGAGCACCAGCAAGTATCTGGTTGTTCAGGTAAAATAAAAAAAAGCAGGCTCAGCGTCTGCTTTTAAAGAAATCTTGCATCAGTTGGCGGCATTCTTCCTCAAGGATGCCGCCTTTGCATTCTGCCTTTGGATGCATCACGCGCGGGGCATACTCCCGAAAACCGCGCTTGGGGTCGGCAGCGCCATAGATGATACGTGGCACCTGTGCCCACCCGATGGCGCCTGCACACATGGGGCAGGGCTCTACGGTGACATAGAGGGTGCAGTCGGTCAGGTATTTCCCGCCCAACTCGTTGGCTGCCATCGTGATGGCTTGCATCTCGGCATGGGCTGTCACGTCGGTCAGCGTCTCTGTCAGATTATGTGCGCGCGCAATAATTCTGTCCTTGCACACCACCACAGCCCCAATGGGAATCTCTCCCTCATGCAGTGCCAGCTCGGCCTCTGCCAGCGCTTTGCGCATATACTGCTCGTCTTTTTCTTGTTGCTCCATGATGCAAAAGTACGAAAAAATGGGCAGATAAACAAATAATATGGACATAAAAAAAGAAGTGGCGGAATGCTGCGAGATGCCATCCGCCACTTGTTATATGTATTCTTGTGTGAGCTACTTCACGCCAATACCCTGAGCATTGAAGCGCTGTCCGTTTTTCTCAATGAAGAGACGGCCCTTCTTCAGGTATTTCGCTGCACCGCTGCGGGCTGCCTTCTCTGTGGTAGCGTCGCTGATGCCTGTAATGGTCGTCTTAATGACACACTGTACCTTTTTGTCGTTAGAGTTGACAGCGTCGATGGTGACGACACCATCTTCCGCAACGGTCACCGTACCGCTGACGAGGAACCAGGTGTCTATCAGTGTGCCCTCACTATCGAGAAAGCCTGCAAAGGTTTTCTCGGTAATACTGCCAGATTCGTCAATTCCATGACTCATGGAAACTGTCTGCGGCAGGTGTGAGTCACTGATGGGGTATGTGCCAGGAGTCAGCGTGGTGGCATTATCGTCAACCCAGAGCTCCAGAAGTACAACGGCTTTGTTCTCATTCATCGCACTGAGATAGACGACGTTATCTTCTATATGATCAGTGTCTAATTCATAGACCACAAAGTTCTCTTTGAAATCCGCTGTGTTGTTGTCTAAGCTGTATGGCTTGGGCACAATAGCAGTCAGGTCAATGGTGAATTCAGGGATATCTGTAGGATCCTCCTCGTTCTGGCAGAGTAGGGTGCCGGTGATGTGGGCTATCTTCGTGTTCTCATCGTATTCCACGTTGAGGTTGGCATCCACACAGGAGAATTCATTTCGTTCCTCGCCGACGATGTCGGTCACCACATAGTTATTGTTCTTCACCAAATCTTCGATGCGATATGTACCTGATATGTTCTTAGGTCTTTTTGCAGTGATAGAGATATACTGCGTCTTGTCGGCATTGTAGCCGATAGCATCCCAGTAGAAGTTGCTCAGGAATAGATTTATAGCGGGGAAGGTCAACGTCTGCTGACGGGTGGCAATGGGCTTGAGATACGAGAGATCAAGGGTATATTCCACGTTGTTATACCCCAGCATTGTGCCGGTAACACGGATATTGCCGTCGTCGTAGGTAATAGTAAACTGTCCGCTGTATATCTCGATAAATTCGGGCTTGCTGCCATCCCCCTTGTAGGACATAACGACTGCTTCCGTGTCGTCCTGTCCGATAGTGTATGTTCCTGCCATCTTTTCTCCCAGTCCTTCTGGGTAGATGGACAGGTTGACGGCATGCTTGTCATCGAAAGCAGAAAGCGAAACATCGCCGAACCAGTCAAAGGAAGCGTCTGCTACCATCAGATTCGTTGCTGTGATAGACACCTTGCTCTCTGCTTGTGGCTTCACGAAAAACATGGTGACATGATACGTGTTGCCATCTGCTGCCAGGATGGTTCCCTTAGCGTCAATGCGCTGGTCTGTCTCGGTCACCTGGAACGATGCCTCCAGCATTTTCAGTGCTTTCCAGACGGGCTCTTCCTCGGCCTTGCCTGTGTTTATTTTGATATACGAGGAATAAAAATCAATGTCGTCGCCACTGAAGTTGCCTGCTGGTGAGTTTGCGTCATCACTGAAATAGCAGAACTGAACTATGTAGTTGTCGTTCTCGCCTTTCAGCATCCATGATTTGTCGCTCATGTAGCCAAAGCGCATAGAATTCTCGATGTTCAGTGTGACGGTGTTGCCCGTTAGCGTATATGGGTCTTCGTCGTAGTTCAGTATGTATGTGTTACCGTCCTCATCGGTCACTGTGGCTGAGATATGCACGTCGTAGTTCTCACCCCTGGTCTTTGTGAAGGTGGCCTCTGTGTAATAGTGCTCATTCCAGAATTCATCATCCCACTCGCTTTTACTTTTATCCATATCGTCGAGCGTGTAGGTCTTACCCCACTCAATATCGTGCTTGCCTTCAGCAGTATAGATACTGAAGTAGAACGACATACTTTCGTCGGCAGTTTCCAGAAGATAGTACGACGTGTTGCTTGCAGGATTTTCGCCCAGTTTGACTTTGGCTGTATAACCGGCAATGGTCACATTGGTGGATGCACGGCGTGGCGTGCGGCGAGCGTTACGAGTACTGGGGAATGTGCTGGAGAAGGCGGACTTCAATAATCTGTTCTGTCCCCACGTAAATGTGGTTCGCTTCTCCTGTTCCTGTTTTTTCGGCATTCGTGTTGTCTGTGTATTAGCCAGCTTTCGCTTCAATAAGGCTTTTGAATTGCTCTGAGGCGCTGCATTTGCGCTGATAATCATCATGATAGCGCAGAGAAAAGTAAACATTTGTTTCATGTTCGTTTTTTTTGATTTAAGGAAAATTATTTATTATCAGATTTTATGCAAAGGTAATGTTTTATTGTCAATCTGCAAAATTTTTGGACTGCAAAAATACACTGCGCCATCAATTATTTTGTGATAACAGAATAAGGTTCACGGATTTTTTTTGTACTTTTGCACCGTGGAATGGAAAATTATTCATATTGATGAGACAGACTCCACTAATCGTTGGATAAAAGAAAACGGTTCTGGCGATATGGTGGTCGTTGCCGATTACCAGACGGCTGGTCGTGGCTGTGGCACCAATAAATGGGAAAGCGAACGGGGTAAGAATTTGCTTTTTTCTATTCTGATACATCCTGTTGAGGTGCCTGTGATGAAACAGTTCCATATCTCAATGGCTATCTCAATGGCTATCTTTGATGCGCTGGAACAATATATTGGTGATGTGAGTATCAAATGGCCCAATGATATCTATTGGCGTAATGGGAAACTGGGTGGCATCCTGATTGAGAACAGGTTGCAGGGCGGCTGCATCAAGGACTGCATCATCGGTATTGGGCTGAACGTTAATCAAGAGCAGTTTTTCAGTGACGCGCCGAATCCTGTATCCTTGAAACAGATACATGCCGAAGATACAGATCGCGAACAGTTGCTGAGGGATATCCTTGCCCGTTTTGAACAGTATATGACGCAGGATGTGAAAGCCCGATATCTGGCGCATCTCTATCGTCGCAAAGGCTTCCATCCATACACAGATAAGCAAGGAGCATTTATGGCAGAGTTGGTCGATGTTGAGGCCGACGGACATTTGCTGTTGCGTGATGATAACGGTACGCAACGGCGATATGCATTTAAGGAAGTAACATTTATAATATAAAGAATATGGCAAGATTTAAAAGAATTCTTCTTAAACTATCGGGCGAGAGCCTGATGGGAAAGCAGGGCTTCGGTATCGACCCTGAGCGTCTGAGTGACTATGCTCAGCAGATTAAGGAAGTGGCCGAGATGGGGGTGCAGATTGGCATCGTCATAGGCGGCGGCAATATCTTCCGCGGATTGAGTGGCTCGCAGAAAGGCTTCGACCGTGTGAAGGGTGACCAGATGGGTATGTGTGCAACGGTAATCAATTCCTTGGCACTGTCGTCAGCCCTGGGTGCTATCGGTGTTAAGAATAAGGTGCTGACGGCTATCCGCATGGAGCCTATCGGTGAGTTCTACACCAAGTGGAAGGCTATCGAGGCGATGGAGCAGGGACAGGTATGCATCTTCTCTGCAGGTACGGGTTCGCCTTATTTTACTACCGATACCGGTTCGTCGCTGCGCGGCATTGAGATTGAGGCCGACGTGATGCTGAAGGGTACACGTGTGGATGGTATCTATACGGCTGACCCTGAGAAGGATCCTACCGCAACAAAGTTCAATGATATCACGTATAAGGAGGTGTTGGCACGTGGTCTGAAGGTGATGGACCTCACAGCTATCTGTATGTGTCAGGACAATAACCTGCCTATCTATGTCTTTAATATGGATATCGTGGGTAACCTGAAGAAAGTGATGGATGGAGAGGAGATTGGCACTCTGGTGCACAACTAAATTTTTTTTATCTCTCCTCTTTAAAGTCAACATATTCGCCCTCGTCCTGGGCGAATATTTTTTTGTCCCTGTTTGACGTGCGCTGATCGGTAATGGTGATGCCTTCGGCAGTACGGAAGGTACGGCTGGAGGACTGCTGCTGGTTCTGCTTCTTTTGTTTCTGCTTCTTGTCAGTTGTCTTGAAGTAGTCGGCATCAAAATCAAATCCTTCGTTGTCTCTTCTCCTGTAGTTTTTCTTTGACAGACGTTCAAACTCTTCCTCGGTCATCTCACCGTTGGTCATACGCTTGATAAAGCGGTAGCCTTTGCGCAGGTAGTAGAGTGCTACAAGCAAGACGGCTGCAACAATGAGGATGAAAACGACGAATATGATGAGAAAAAACTCCATAGGCTACGCAGAAAAGACGGATTATTTGCGTTGTGTGAGAATCGAAAGCAGAATGTACCATGCAATCACAGCAGCCAGTCCGCTTACTCCCAAGAATGCAAGCAGGATGATGCTGGTCAGCAGGAAGATATACTTCACCTCGTTGCCCTTCCATCCCCAGATCTTGAATTTCAAGGCAAACATGGGAATCTCGGCTATCAGCAGATAACTGAAGATGAATACCGCTGCAATAACACCGTAAACAGAGTAGGGTGATGAAGCAAGGAAATCGCCAGCGCCTACGATAAGTGAACCCCAGAACAGAGCATTGGCAGGTGTTGGTAATCCGATGAATCCCATAGTCTGGCGCTCGTCAAGGTTGAACTTAGCCAGACGAAGTGCAGAAAAGGCTGCCATGACGAATGCGGCATAAGGCAACAGGTCGTTAATGATGCTTGTCTCGCCCGCGTTGGCGCACATGTTCTGAAGAAAACTGAAGATGATGGCCGATGGTGCAAAACCAAAGGTGATATCATCGGCCAGGGAGTCAAGCTCTTTACCTATGGGCGAACTGACGTGAAGCAGACGGGCCGTCATACCGTCAAAGAAATCGAACACGGCTCCAATGACAATAAACAGCAGCGCTAATTCAAATTCGGTCTGAAAAGCCCAATAGGTGGCTATACAACCCGAAATCAGGTTGCAGCATGTAATCATATTGGGAATATGCTTCTTCATATCATTAAGGCAGTTTTGCAATCACCGTCTGGTCACCAGTAGTGGGCTGCTTCATCTTGACACATGGTGTAGAACCAAGTGGCAGGTAAACGTCCACGCGTGAGCCCAACTTGATGAATCCCAGGTGCTCGTCAATGTAGCAGTCTTCATTGCTCTTGGCGTAGGTCACGATACGTCGTGCCATGGCGCCGGCAATCTGGCGTACCAGAACCTCCTGGCCGTCAGGTGTTTCTATCATGATGTCGGCATGCTCGTTCTCCTCGCTGGCCTTGGGCAGCCAAGCCTTGTGGTAGTTGCCGTCAAAGTGCTTGACAAACTTGACCTGTCCGTCAACGGGGAACCAGTTGGCATGCACGTTCAGCGGACTCATGAAAATACTCATCATCAGTCGCTTGTCGTGGAAATACTCGTCCTCGTCCACCTCTTCAATCACTACAATCTTACCATCGGCAGGTGCTACAACAGTTTTTGTCGTGTCATCATTGAAATAGCGGATAGGGCAGCGATAGAAGTTGAGCATCAACAGCCATGCCATGCCAAAAATGGCTACAAAGAGGATAAAGGGAATGATAGTCAGCGTATCGGATGTACGCCACAACACTACAGCGATAGCAACAAGGATAAACATGCTATAAAGCAGTTCCTCTGTTCCTTCGCGATGGATACGTATTTTTTTTAATTTTTTGATTCTTTCTCCCATGGTTGGTAGTGAAATACACAATTTCGATGCAAAGGTAATGCTTTTTTGTCAATTAACAAACTTTTTGGGCTATTCTTTTGGTAATATCAACTTTTCAACGTAACTTTGAACTCCAATTTGAGGATTTCATGGAAGATTTTATACATTTACACGTACATACTTATTATTCTATACTTGACGGACAGTCGAAGATAAAGAATCTGGTTGACAAGGCTGTCCGTGATGGCATGCGAGGCATGGCTATCACCGATCATGGCGATATGTTTGGCATCAAGGAGTTTCACGACTATTGTATCGGTGTGAACAAAAGTCGCAAGAAAGAAGGTTTGGACCCCTTTATTCCTATCTTTGGTTGCGAAATGTATGTATCGCGTCATGGCTCGAAGTCCTTACGTCGAGGTAAGGAGGATCAGAGCGGTTATCACCTTATTGTGTTAGCCAAGAATTATAAGGGCTATAAGAACCTGATTAAGTTGGTGTCGAACTCGTGGGTAGATGGTTACTATATGCGTCCTCGTACCGACCGTGAGGATCTGGAGAAGTATCACGAGGGCTTGATTGTCTGTTCGGCATGTATTGCTGGCGAGGTGCCTGCAAAAATCCTGAAAGGCGATATGGCTGGTGCCCGCGAGGCGGTGGAGTGGTATCACCGCGTGTTTGGCGAGGACTATTATCTGGAACTTCAACGCCACGAGGTGAAAGATCCTACGGTGCGTGCCAATCGTGAGACTTTCCCCCTGCAGCAGCAAGCTAATAAGGTGCTCATTGAACTGGCTCGAGAGTATGGCATTAAGCTGATATGCTCTAATGATGTGCACTTCGTGGAGCAGGAGAATGCTGAGGCCCATGACCACTTGCTGTGTCTTTCTACAGGTAAGGACCTTGATGATCCCACACGTATGCTCTACTCCAAACAGGAGTGGTTCAAGACCAAGGCCGAGATGAACGAGATCTTCAGCGATGTGCCAGAGGCGTTGAGCAATACGTTGGAGATATTGGAAAAGTGCGAGATCTATTCTATAGACCACGACCCCATCATGCCATTCTTCCCCATTCCGGAAAGTTTCGGCACCGAGGAGCAGTGGCGTCAGCGTATCAGCGAGGAGCAACTCTATGAGGAGTTTACACGCGACGAGAATGGAGATAATCCCATGTCGCGCGAAGAGGGTGAAAAGAAAATCAAGAAGTTGGGCGGCTACGACAAGCTCTACCGTATCAAGTTTGAAGCCGACTTCCTGGCAGAACTGGCATATAAGGGAGGTAAGGAACGCTATCTGCCCAACGAGGAGCTGGTGCTTGAGAAGGTAGAGGTTGATACTGGCAATCCCCAATCCTCATACACCATTCTGCACTCGTCATTACCCAAGGAGGTTGACGACCGTATCCGATTTGAACTGCATATCATGAAGACCATGGGTTTCCCAGGTTACTTCCTTATTGTGCAGGACTTCATCAACTCGGCACGCGATGAACTGGATGTGTGGGTAGGACCAGGACGTGGCTCGGCTGCCGGTTCTGTGGTGGCTTATTGCTTGGGTATCACGAAGATTGACCCCTTGAAATACGATTTGCTGTTTGAGCGTTTCCTGAACCCCGACCGTATCTCGCTTCCTGATATTGACACCGACTTCGATGATGATGGACGCGGAAAGGTGCTGAAATGGGTGATGGATAAGTATGGCCACGAGAACTGTGCCCATATTATCACATATGCCTCTATGGCCACAAAGAACTCCATTAAGGATGTGGCACGTGTTGAGAAGGTACCCCTGGCTATTTCAAATGCCTTGTGTAAGGCCATCCCCGACCGACTGCCTGATGGTATGAAGATGAATCTGCCCAACGCTATCAAATGCACACCCGAACTTCGTGATGCTGAGGCCAGCACAGATCCTGCACTGGCAAATACGATTAAGTATGCGAAGATGTTGGAGGGCACGGTGCGTGGTACGGGTATTCATGCCTGTGGCTTCATTATCTGTCGTGACCCGATTTCCGACTGGGTGCCCGTCTCTACTGCCGACGACCCGGACTTCAAGGATATGAAGACCAACTGTACGCAGTATGATGGTCACGTGATTGAATCAACGGGGTTGATCAAGATGGACTTCTTGGGACTGAAGACGCTTTCCGAGATGAAGGAATGCTGCGCTGTTATCAAGCAGACGCGTGGCATCGATGTTGACCTCGACCATATTCCTATCGACGACCCCAAAACGTTCGAACTCTACCAGCAGGGACGCACCATTGGTACGTTCCAGTTTGAGTCGAATGGTATGCAGAAATATTTGCGCGAGTTGCATCCTACGGTCTTCGAAGACCTTATCGCTATGAATGCCCTCTATCGCCCGGGCCCAATGGACTATATCCCTTCGTTTATCGCTCGTAAAAACGGTAACGAGGAAATCAAATACGATATTCCCTGCATGGAGAAATACCTGAAAGATACCTATGGTATCACGGTGTATCAAGAGCAGGTGATGTTGCTCTCTCGACAACTGGCCGACTTCACCCGAGGCGAGAGTGATGCTCTTCGTAAGGCCATGGGTAAGAAGAAAAAGGATATCGTAGATGCGATGAAGCCTAAATTCATCGAAGGCGGAAAGAAAAATGGTCACGATCCGAAGGTGCTCGATAAAATCTGGGCCGACTGGGAGAAGTTTGCTTCTTATGCGTTCAATAAGTCGCATGCCGCCTGCTACTCATGGGTGGCTTATCAGACGGCCTATTTGAAGGCTAACTATCCTGCCGAATTTATGGCTGCCATCATGAGTCGTCGTCGTGACCAGATTACTGAAATCACCAAACTGATGGATGAGTGTAAGTCGATGGGCATCGCGACACTGGGTCCTGATGTGAACGAGTCGTATCAGAAATTCGGTGTGAACCATAAGGGTGAGATCCGTTTCGGTTTGGCTGCTATCAAGGGTCTGGGTGATGGCGCTGCTCTTGCTATTATTAATGAGCGCGAGAAGAACGGTCCTTATAAGGATATCTACGACTTCGCACAGCGTATACCGTTCTCCAGCGTGAACCGCAAGGCATTTGAATCACTGGCGCTGAGTGGCGGATTTGACAGCTTTGGTATTCGCCGTGAGGCTTTCTTTGCTGAGAATAATAAGGGAGAGATGTTTATTGATACGTTGGTGCGCTATGGCCAGACCTATCAGATTGAAAAGCAGCAGGCCGTCAATTCTCTCTTCGGAGGTTTCGATGATGTGGAGATTGCTACACCGCCTGTACCAAAGACGGATGTGCGCTGGAGTGATATAGAACGCCTGAATAAGGAACGTGACCTTGTAGGTATCTACTTGTCGGCACACCCGCTGGATGAGTATCGTATCATACTTGAGAACCTGTGTAATACTAAGTGTAGTGAATTGGCTGACGTCAGTTCGCTCAAGGACCGGCAGGATGTTATCTTTGGCGGTATCGTTACTGCAGTCCGTTCAAAGTTCACAAAACGAGGTGAGCCTTGTGGCTTTGTCACGATAGAAGATTTTGACGGCTCGGGTGAGTTGGCACTTTTCGGACAAGACTGGGGTACCTTGAATGGTATGTTTACCGAGGGTGCCACTGTCTATGTGACAGGTAAGATGAAACCGCGTTTCCAATACTCGGATGCTTTGGAGCTCAAGATTTCCAATGTGGAGTATCTGCAGAGCGTGAAGGACAAGGCTATCGATCGTCTTACAATCTTCGTGGTTACAGACCATGAGGAGATGAATGAGCAAGTGGTAGAGGAACTCAACAATCTTGTTGCTGAGTGTCCGGGTAATACCCGGCTCTATTTCCAGTTGCGCGACTCTACTGGCAAGCATCGCGTGCTGCTCCGTTCGCAGAACAGGACCGTTGATGTGAGACAGCAGATTATTGATTTCATTGATGAAAATCCGGCATTGGATTATAAGATTAATTAATGGCACGGTGTTTGCATGGTTGATATTGACACATAATAACCCTAAATAAAAACTAAAGTATATGGAAGTACAAGTAACAAATGAGAACTTTGAGTCTCTGAAGAATGGTAATCTGCCCCTGGTATTGGATTTCTGGGCTACATGGTGTGGTCCCTGCCGTATGGTGTCTCCAATCCTTTCTGAACTGGCAGAAAAATACGATGGAAAGATCGTTGTTGGTAAGTGCGACGTAGAGGAGAATGAGGATCTGGCTGCAGAGTTCGGTATCCGCAATATCCCTACTATCTTGTTCTTTAAAGGTGGTGTTCAGGTAGATAAGGTCGTGGGCGCCCAGTCTAAGGATAAGTTCATTGAGAAAATTGAAGCAATGCTCTGATTATGGCAACTTTTGACGAAGAACTGCTACAGGATCAGGAGGAGAATAAGCGCGAGATAGCGTTTATCCGTGAGCAGCTGCCCAGCGACTTGAAGGAATTGTATACCGACGACCAACTGGTGTGGATGCTTGACACCATCGCTACCTATTTCTATGAGAGTGGTATCCTGGAGTCTGATGATGACGAGGTGGATGTCGATATCGATGATGTGGCTGGCTATCTGTGCAAACAGGCAGAGAAAGAAAAACTGTCCCACCTCGATCCCGATGAAGTCCGTTTCGTCGTAGAAGCTGATTTGGATTATCAAGAAAATAGCCTGTGAATTTCACAGGCTTTTTCTTTGTATTTAACTTTGAGTATTCTCCTTAAACATGGTCTTCTGCGTCAGGACTCAGGATGTAATGGCGGATATATGCCCTGTGTCCATAGATGGCTATCACAATGAAACTGATTAAGGGGATAGTAAACGAAAGGTTTGTAGCGGAAATGTCCATGATGGTGATGCCAGAGTCAATGATGAGGGCCTGGAGTGGTGGAAAGACTGATCCGCCCAGGATGGCCATGATAAGTCCGGCACCGGCAAACTTGACGTTGTCGCCAACGTGGCGTAGCGCAATGCCGTAGATGGTTGGAAACATCAGTGACATGCAGGCGGAGATGCCAACCAGACAGTAGATGCCGTTGCGGTCGGGGAATAGGATGGCACCTATTGTAAGTCCGATGGCCGATATGGCTAATATGGATAATAGTCTGCCTGCTGGTATGTATTTCAGGAACCAGGTGCATATGAATCGGCTGACGGTGAAGAACACCATGGCAATGATGTTGTATTTCTGTGACAGGATTTCTGCACTTTTCTCGTCCATGCCTTCTTCCATGAATACGCGTGTGCCGTATTGTATGATAAAGGTCCAGCATGATACCTGGGCTCCTACGTAGAAGAACTGGGCGATGATACCTTCGCGATAGTTGGCTATGTGAAGCAGTTCTTTGAAGGCTCTTACGATGCTTTTGTTTACGCGGGTGTCGGTGGCTTTTGGCATCTTTGTCAGTCGGATAAGTACCAACAGGAAGATGCAGGCTGCTCCCAGTCCGAGGTATGGGCCAATAAGTACGCTTAGGTCGTTGTCTTTCAGGATGTTAAACTGTGTGTCTGGCAAAATGGCACGCTGTTCTGTGGTCATCGGACTCATCTTGCTTTGTACGAACTCCATGGCGATATACATACCCATCAGTGCCCCTATGGGGTTGAATGCCTGTGCCAGGTTCAGTCGTTGGGTGGCAGTATCCTCGCTACCCATGCAGTAGATATAGGGGTTGCACGACGTTTCCAGGAATGAAAGACCGCATGTCAGGATGAAATAGGCCAACAGGAACGGGTAGTACATACCTGTCATTTTGGCAGGAAAAAACATGAATGAGCCTATGGCAAAGAGCGACAAACCTACCAGTACACCGGCTTTAAAGGAGTAGCGCTGAATAAACATGGCAGCGGGAAAGGCCATGGCGAAATAACCTAAGTAGAAGGCTACCTGTACCAGTGCACCTTCCGTTACGCTCATGCGGAAAATCTTGGAGAAGGCCTTCACAATAGGGCCTGTCATGTCATTAGCAAAGCCCCATAAGGCGAAACAACTGGTAATCAGTATGAATGGTATCAGAAAGTTGATGCCGTTTTTCGTGAGTATCTTTACTTCCATTTTAGCTTTTAGTTATTTAATAATGGTGCAAAATTACATTATTTTTTTTATTTATCTGCTTCTTTGCGTTTTTTTATTTAAATTTGCAGGCAAATAATTAAAAAACGGAAATGAAGAAATTGCTTTCTTTGCCTCCCAACCTCGTCAGAAAAGGTGAAAAGGGGGGTACTATATTTCACCAGATAACTGAATTGTCCGAAGAGGAGTATTTCTGCACTTGTGACCCTGAAGGTCATCGCATAGGCAGTGGGGGCGGTTCTGCATGGTTGCTCATGGAGGCTTTCAGACAGTCTCGCAAAGCGCAATTCGATGAATGGCTTTCCAGTGAAAAGCGTATTCTGCTTCATGCAGGCGGACAGAGTCGTCGCTTGCCTTCGTATGCGCCGTCGGGAAAGATTCTGACGCCAATCCCCGTATTCCGATGGGAGCGTGGACAGCGTTTGTCGCAAGATTTGATGTCGCTTCAACTGCCTCTTTATGAGCAGATGATGAATATGACCCCGAAGGGGTTGAATACAATGATTGTCAGTGGTGATGTACTGATTCGTACCAGTCAGCCGGTGGGACCGGTGCCTCAGGCTGATGTAGTGGTCTATGGCCTTTGGCTCGATGCCAGTGTGGCAAAGAATCATGGCGTGTTTGTGAGCGATCGCCGCACGCCCCAGGTGCTAAAACAGATGTTGCAGAAGCCCAGTGTCGAGGAGCTGCATCAGCTCCAGAAGGATCATTATTACCTGACGGATATTGGTGTCTGGATTCTGAGTGACAGGGCGATACGTTTGCTGATGAATAGATGTATGGAGGGGGATGCTAGCGCTAACTCTCAAATAAAATACTATGATCTCTATTCTGATTTCGGTCGCTCGTTGGGTACGGAACCGCTGATTGATGATGCAGAAATTAAGTCTCTTTCTGTAGCTGTTGTGCCTTTAGCTGGTGGAGAGTTCTATCATTTTGGTACTTCTCGTGAAATGATATCTTCTACGGTTGTCTTGCAGAATCTTGTCTGTGACCAGCGTCAGATTATGCACCACGACCTTAAACCACATCCGTCTATCTTTGTGCAGAATGCGTTGCTTGATGTTTCTTTCTCGGCTGAGAACCAGAATATATGGATAGAGAACAGTCATATCGGAAAAAGATGGAAGCTGACATCTGAGAATATTGTCACGGGTGTACCTCGAAATGACTGGCAGATAACGCTTGCTCCCGGACAGTGTCTGGATGTTGTACCTATTGGTGGCGACCGTTTTGCTGTGCGTCTTTATCATATAGATGATAGGTTCGATGGTGCCGAACAGCAGCGCAAGCAGTTCCCTGTTCTTGCTTATAACGAGATTGAACCGTGGTTGCAGGCAAACCTCAGCCCTCATCCATCAGACATCATCCCTCATCCCTCCGCCCTCTTCTCTGCGGAGGAGATATCTGCAGAGGCCAACTTGGCTCGTCTGTTTGAACAGCGTGTTGATTTCCGGAAGACAAATTGGTCTGCCATTGCCCGTAACTGGCACCATAGCGTGTTCTATCAGTTGGACCTGGATGATGCTGCCCATGAATTCAAACGTTATGGCATCCCCATGCCTGCACCGTTAGAGGATGACGCGCCGTTGATGGTGCGTATTCATGATGCCATGTTTCGTGGACATAGTGATGAGGCTTTCGGACTGTTGCGTCAAGGACTTACAGAGCGCGTGTTAGCAGAACCGCAGCAGCCGCAGATGTCTGTCATGCAAGATCAGATAGTCTGGGGACGTAGTCCTGTGCGCATTGATATTGCTGGTGGTTGGACCGACACGCCTCCGTATTGCTTGCTGGAAGGTGGTAATGTGGTCAATCTGGCTATTGAACTGAATGGTCAGCCGCCTCTTCAGACTTATGTGAAACCGTGCGCAGAACCACGTATTGTCTTGAGAAGTATTGACCTGGGCGCCTCTGAGGTTGTGGAGACATACGAACAACTACAACAGTTTAATAGGGTGGGATCGCCTTTCTCTATTCCTAAGGCTGCACTGGCCTTGGCTGGTTTCCTGCCTCAGTTCTCCGTGAATCGTTATCCGTCGCTCAAAGCGCAGTTGGAGGCCTTTGGTTGCGGTATCGAACTGACCTTGTTGTCGGCTATTCCTGCTGGTAGCGGACTGGGTACCAGTAGTATCCTGGCGGCAACAGTGCTTGGGGCGGTGAGTGATTTCTGTAGTTTGGCATGGGACAAGAACGAGATAGGACGTCGTACGCTGGTGCTGGAGCAGTTGCTGACCACGGGTGGTGGCTGGCAAGATCAGTTTGGTGGCGTGTTGGGTGGCGTAAAACTGCTGCAAACCCAGAGTGGATTTGATCAGGCTCCTTTGGCTCGCTGGTTGCCTACCGATCTCTATGTGCAGCCAGAGTATCAACAGTGCCATCTGCTTTATTATACCGGCATCACGCGTACTGCCAAGCATATCTTGGCGGAGATTGTTCGCCGCATGTTCCTGAATAATGGGGAACAACTGCGTTTGTTGCGTCAGATGAAGGAGCACACCATGATGATGTATGATGCTATTCAGCGTCAGGATTTTGTTCAGATGGGCACGCTTGTCCGTCGCACATGGGAACAGAATCAGTTGCTCGATAGCGGCACCAACCCTGCTCAGGTACGTCAGCTCACGGATCTGATAGATGATCTCTGTCTGGGCTATAAATTACCTGGTGCTGGCGGTGGTGGCTATCTTTATATGGTGGCAAAAAGTCCTGAGGCTGCAGCACGTATCCGTAGGATTCTGACGGGAAACAGGTTGAGCTCGAATGCCAGATTTGTGGATATGTCATTATCTCTTAATGGTTTACAAATAAGTAGAAGTTGAGATGGAATTTCGTACTGTTGTAGAGGTTGATGCACCTGGCTTTCAAATAGAACCTTTGGAATCTATTCTTTTCGTAGGTTCTTGTTTTGCCGATAAGATAGGGCGTCGTTTTGAGGAAGAGCGTTTTCCCGTCACGGTGAATCCTTTCGGTGTGATGTATAATCCTGCATCGATACTTCACACCGTGCAGCGTTGTGACGCGGCTCCTCGCATCGCGTTCTTCACATTGGGCACCAATCACGTTTATCGCCTTAAGGAGACGGGCGAGATAGTGGACAACTGTCAGAAGCGTCCGCAGCGTCTTTTTCAGGAGGAGGAACTCACTATCGACCAGTGTGTCGATTACTTGTCGCAGGCTGCGGAGGAGTTGCACCGTCGCTGTCCTGATGTGCGCATCGTCCTGACGGTCAGTCCTATTCGCTATGCTAAGTATGGCTATCACGGCAGTCAGTTGTCGAAGGCCACTTTGCAGTTAGCAGCTCATCAACTGACGAAAGAAAAACCGTTTGTCTCTTATTTCCCTGCTTATGAAATTGTCCTCGATGAGCTGCGCGACTATCGTTTCTATCAGCCCGACATGCTTCATCCGTCTGATCAGGCGGTAGAGTATATCTGGCAGCGGTTTGTTGAGGCTTATTTCAGTCCGCGCGCCAAGCAGTTCCTGCAAGAGTGGAAACCTATCAAGGAGGCTTTGGGCCACCGTCCTTTCCATCCGGAAAGCGACACCTATCGCCAGTTTATGGAAAAAACGCGCCAGCAAGAGGCAGACTTGCTGGCACGCTATCAGAGTGAGCAACGGATTTGAGCGAAGATATATCTCAATCCGTAGTCGGTCGGGGACTGGCACCTGTCTCATATTGGTGCTTAATAGTTGTATATCCGCAAGTTTTATTTGCTAAACATTTCCTTCAAAACATCTTGCTCAACATTGGTTGGTATGGTATCCTTTTTGCAGCAGTCAACAATGTATTTTACTGTCTTTTTAGAGAGATGGGCTCTTTTCCATACGTCCAGATGATTCTGATATCTTCCTTTGAAGGTGGTCTTGTCTGTGAGTTTCATTCCGTCGTTGGTGGCTTCTCGTCCCATCTCAGAGTACCAACCGTCTTTAAAAGTGTACACCCCATACTCTTGAGGCTCAATCGATAGACCGGTTGTTCCACTGCTTGTCTTTGTTATTGAGATTCCTGCAGCTGCATATTCTCCGTTGGGACCGTAATATTTGAATTGGCGGTAGCCTCTTTTCAGCCCCCAAACAATGATGTTTCCGTTGTCAAAAATCATAGAATCCATCATCCATGCACCAACGAGGGCTTTTTCAGATATTTTTTCTTGGGCGTTCACTTGCATAGCACTCATAAGCGCTACTGTCATCATAAGAATAATTTTTTTCATAATGTTTGTTTTAAGTTTCTAGTTGATATTCATGTTGCAAAAGTAGTTATTTTTAGGTTCACTGCCAAACTTTAACGCTGGAAAGATTAAATATTCAATAAACAATGAATAAACAGACAATAAACAAACAAGTGTAAACTGTTTGTTATCAATGGATTGTGTCTTAGTTCTGTTCTTGCAATAAGTTGTCGAATTTCTCGGGTTCCCCTTGATGAGCCGGACATTGCGGTTGCCTTTTGAAGTTCCTCTATAGCTTGTGGCACATCGTCCATAGCAACATATGTGCGAGCCAAGATATAATGAGCCAGCAGGCGTTCGTTAGGTGTGCCGTCTTGCAGATGGCCTTCTGTGTAAAAACAGCTCTCCCTATATAATATATAATAAGGTGAAGGTTGTTTTGTGTATTGATATAAATCAAGAGCGCATAAAAAATGCATGAAAAAAGTGATTTTTTATAGGAAAAGTTTTGGTGGTTCAGAAAAAAGTCGTACCTTTGCACCCGCAAATCAGGAACACCTCCTGACAAGCGAAATAGGAAAGAGTTCTTTGAAAGATTTACATAGACAGAAGTAGTACAAGAAGCGAGAGCAGAAATGCTCTTGGGTAGAAGAAACAAACCGTTTAATTCTTAACTTGATACTGGATAGTCGTTCTGAGACAGATATAAAAAGATTGTGAAAGCAGTATTTCCTGCTTTACCAAAACTTTAAAGATACAAATTTTACAATGAAGAGTTTGATCCTGGCTCAGGATGAACGCTAGCTACAGGCTTAACACATGCAAGTCGAGGGGCAGCGAGAAGAAAGCTTGCTTTCTTTGTCGGCGACCGGCGCACGGGTGAGTAACGCGTATCCAACCTTCCCCTTAGTAGAGGATAGCCCGGCGAAAGTCGGATTAATACTCTATGTTATTCGTTGAGGACATCTGAAATGAATCAAAGGTTTACCGCTAAGGGATGGGGATGCGTCTGATTAGGTTGTTGGCGGGGTAACGGCCCACCAAGCCCACGATCAGTAGGGGTTCTGAGAGGAAGGTCCCCCACATTGGAACTGAGACACGGTCCAAACTCCTACGGGAGGCAGCAGTGAGGAATATTGGTCAATGGACGGAAGTCTGAACCAGCCAAGTAGCGTGCAGGATGACGGCCCTATGGGTTGTAAACTGCTTTTGTACGGGAATAAAGTGCGGGACGTGTCCCGTTTTGTATGTACCGTAAGAATAAGGACCGGCTAATTCCGTGCCAGCAGCCGCGGTAATACGGAAGGTCCGGGCGTTATCCGGATTTATTGGGTTTAAAGGGAGCGCAGGCTGGAGATTAAGCGTGACGTGAAATGCCGCGGCTCAACCGTGGAAGTGCGTCGCGAACTGGTTTCCTTGAGTGTATTCGACGTCAGCGGAATTCGTGGTGTAGCGGTGAAATGCTTAGATATCACGAAGAACTCCGATTGCGAAGGCAGCTGGCGAGGCTATAACTGACGCTAAAGCTCGAAGGTGCGGGTATCGAACAGGATTAGATACCCTGGTAGTCCGCACGGTAAACGATGGATGCCCGCTGTATGCGATATACTGTATGCGGCCAAGCGAAAGCGTTAAGCATCCCACCTGGGGAGTACGCCGGCAACGGTGAAACTCAAAGGAATTGACGGGGGCCCGCACAAGCGGAGGAACATGTGGTTTAATTCGATGATACGCGAGGAACCTTACCCGGGCTTGAACTGCAGGAGAACGATTCAGAGATGATGAGGCCCTTCGGGGCTCCTGTGGAGGTGCTGCATGGTTGTCGTCAGCTCGTGCCGTGAGGTGTCGGCTTAAGTGCCATAACGAGCGCAACCCCTGCGACTAGTTGCCATCAGGTTATGCTGGGCACTCTGGTTGGACTGCCACCGTAAGGTGTGAGGAAGGTGGGGATGACGTCAAATCAGCACGGCCCTTACGTCCGGGGCTACACACGTGTTACAATGGGAGGTACAGAGAGATGGTGTTCCGCAAGGCGCATCTAATCCTAAAAGCCTTCCTCAGTTCGGATTGGGGTCTGCAACCCGACCCCATGAAGCTGGATTCGCTAGTAATCGCGCATCAGCCATGGCGCGGTGAATACGTTCCCGGGCCTTGTACACACCGCCCGTCAAGCCATGAAAGCCGGGGGCGCTTGAAGTCCGTGACCGCAAGGATCGGCCTAGAGCGAAACTGGTAATTGGGGCTAAGTCGTAACAAGGTAGCCGTACCGGAAGGTGCGGCTGGAACACCTCCTTTCTGGAGAGAATGACTATAAAAGGTAAAAGTGAATAGTGAAAAGTGAAAAATTTGCTACCGCTTTAAGTTAAGAAGGTTAGTTTTTAACCCAGTGCTTCTTTACTGCTGATGTTTATAATATAAGAATAGAGAAAGATGAAGCTGAGCGTAGTAACGGCGAAGCTTGAAGCCAGTCCTATAGCTCAGTTGGTTAGAGCGCCACACTGATAATGTGGAGGTCGGCAGTTCAAGTCTGCCTGGGACTACATCTGACTCCAAACGGGGGATTAGCTCAGTTGGCTAGAGCACCTGCTTTGCAAGCAGGGGGTCAACGGTTCGAATCCGTTATTCTCCACTAGGTACGGACGACCTCTGAAATTTAATGTTTCATGTTTAATGTTTCAAGTACAGAGATCTTTGACATATTGACACACAAGACTGTAAGTAAAGACTTTAAGAAGTCAAACTGAGTAGATTAAAAAATCTCAAAATTACAGCTGAAAGTATGAGCTATGCATTGAATGTTTAATGTTTAATCATTAATGTTTAATGTATATAGGCGAAAGCAAGTTAGGGCGTCTGGTGGATGCCTTGGCTCTCGGAGGCGATGAAGGACGTGATAAGCTGCGATAAGCTCTGGGTAGATGCAAATAATCTTTGATCCAGGGATTTCCGAATGGGACAACCCAGCAGTCTGAAGGACTGTTATTCCTACAAAGGTAGGAAGGCAAACGGGGGGAACTGAAACATCTTAGTACCCTCAGGAAGAGAAAATAAACAATGATTCCCCTAGTAGTGGCGAGCGAACGGGGAAGAGCCCAAACCTGTTATGTAGCAATGCATAATGGGGGTTGTAGGACCACGCCGTGGTACTCTGATCATGAGCAGAATGTTCTGGAAAGTTCAACCATAGAAGATGAAAGTTCTGTACGCGAAGTGAAATGAGGCCTAGTGGTATCCTGAGTAACGCGGAGCACGAGGAATTCTGCGCGAATCTGCCGGGACCATCCGGTAAGGCTAAATACTCCCGAGAGACCGATAGCGAACCAGTACCGTGAGGGAAAGGTGAAAAGCACCCCTATTAGGGGAGTGAAATAGTACCTGAAACCAGTCGCCTACAAGCGGTCGGAGCTAGTTATACTAGTGACGGCGTGCCTTTTGCATAATGAACCTACGAGTTACCATGTCCGGCGAGGTTAAGCCCTTCTGGGGCGCAACCGCAGTGAAAGCGAGGCTGAAGAGGCCGCCCAAGTCGGATGGGGTAGACGCGAAACCGAGTGATCTACACATGTCCAGGATGAAGTCCCGGTAACACGGGATGGAGGTCCGCACCGATAAGCGTTGAAAAGCTTCCGGATGAGGTGTGTGTAGGAGTGAAAGGCCAATCAAACTCGGAGATAGCTCGTACTCCCCGAAAGGCATTTAGGTGCCGCGTCGGATGGTCACCGTGAGAGGTAGAGCGACCGATAGGTCAAGAGGGCTTCACCGCCTATCGAGACCTGACGAACTCCGAATGCTCACGGTCTGCAGTCCGGCAGTAAGGGGGCGGGTGCTAAGGTCCGTCCCCGAGAGGAGAAGAATCCAGACCGCCGTCTAAGGTCCCGGAATCCTGTCTGAGTTAGTCTAACGAAGTGTGGCCTCGATGACAGCTAGGATGTTGGCTTGGAAGCAGCCATTCATTCAAAGAGTGCGTAACAGCTCACTAGTCGAGAGGCCGTGCATGGATAATAATCGGGTATAAGACAGGTACCGAAGGCGCGGGATAGCATTAAGAAGTATCGGTAGGGGAGCATTCCAGCGACGTCGAAGGTGAAGGATGACCTTCACTGGAGTTTCTGGAAAAGCAAATGTAGGTATAAGTAACGATAAGACGGGTGAGATTCCCGTCCGCCATAAGACTAAGGTTTCCCGGGCGATGTCAATCACCCCGGGGTGAGTCGGGTCCTAAGTTTAAGCCGAACGGCGAGAGCGATGGCTGACACGGTTAATATTCCGTGACTACCATACGGGGCGACGTGGTGACGGAGCAGTGACACTGCCGCGTGCTGACGGAATAGCACGTTGAAGCGTGTAGGTGTAGAGGAGTGCAGGCAAATCCACACTCCGAGCCGAACGTGACAGTACAGGGTCTTCTTCGGAAGAACTTGATAGCGCAGGTAAACATACTCCCGAGAAAAACCGCTAAGCTTAACCCGTGTGGTACCCGTACCGCAAACGGACACACGTAGTCGGGTAGAACATACTAAGGCGTTGAGAGATTCGTGGCTAAGGAACTAGGCAAACTGACCCTGTAACTTCGGGATAAAGGGTCCTCACTTTAAGTGAGGCGCAGAGAATAGGTCCAGGCAACTGTTTAACAAAAACACAGGGCTGTGCAAACTCGAAAGATGAGGTATACAGCCTGACACCTGCCCGGTGCTGGAAGGTTAAGAGGAGATGTCAGTGGTAACATGAAGCATTGAATTGAAGCCCCAGTAAACGGCGGCCGTAACTATAACGGTCCTAAGGTAGCGAAATTCCTTGTCGGGTAAGTTCCGACCTGCACGAATGGTGTAATGATCCGGACGCTGTCTCGGCCACGATCTCAGTGAAATTGTAGTATCGGTGAAGATGCCGATTACCCGCGATGGGACGAAAAGACCCCGTGAACCTTTACTACAGCTTAGCACTGACCTTGGTCATCGGATGTGTAGGATAGGCCGGAGGCTATGAAGTGGGCGCGCCAGCGTTCATGGAGCCGCCGTTGAAATACGGCCCTTCTGCTGCCTGAGGTCTAACACGCAGTTGCGTGGACACTGTTTGGTGGGTAGTTTGACTGGGGTGGTCGCCTCCAAAAGCGTAACGGAGGCTTCCAAAGGTGCCCTCGGGCCGATTGGTAACCGGCCTTATAGAGTGTAAAGGCAAAAGGGCGCTTGACTGGGAGGCAGACATGCCGAGCAGGCAGGAAACTGGGGCTTAGTGATCCGGTGCAAGTGTATGGAAACTGCATCGCTCAAAGGATAAAAGGTACTCCGGGGATAACAGGCTGATCCCCCCCAAGAGCTCATATCGACGGGGTGGTTTGGCACCTCGATGTCGGCTCGTCACATCCTGGGGCTGGAGAAGGTCCCAAGGGTTGGGCTGTTCGCCCATTAAAGTGGCACGCGAGCTGGGTTCAGAACGTCGTGAGACAGTTCGGTCTCTATCTATCGTGGGCGTGGGAGTCTTGAGTGGATCGGACACTAGTACGAGAGGACCGTGTTTGACTGACCTCCGGTTTACCGGTTGTACCGCCAGGTGCACCGCCGGGTATCCGCGTCGGGATCGGATAAGCGCTGAAAGCATCTAAGTGCGAAGCCGGCCACAAGATGAGGGCTCCATTGAGGGTCGTCGTAGACTACGACGTTGATAGGGTGCAGGTGTAAAGACAGTGATGTCAAAGCCGAGCACTACTAATTGCCCGAAGGCTTTCGCTAATAAAGCGCATGCTTTCAACTGTGACAGTATTGACGATGAAGTTTAGACTTCAGTCTTAGTGTGATATGTCAACCTTATACGCGGTTGTATAATTGTCAATTATCAATTGTCAATTATCAATTTAGCGAAGATATTCAGGTGGCTATTGCGGCGGGGTCCCACCTCTTCCCATTCCGAACAGAGAAGTTAAGCCCGCTTGCGCCGATGGTACTGCAATGCAATGCGGGAGAGTAGGAGGCTGCCATTTTTTACAAGTAAAGACCCTGATTCAGCAATGAGTCAGGGTCTTTTTCGTTTGTGTGTGCCCATAAATATCTTGCCGATTATTTGGTTATCTCGGAAATATTCTGTAAATTTGCATTGAAACTAAAAACACTAAAACATTATGACTATGTGGGTAAAAACGCTATTTATATTCTTTCAGCTGTTTGTTTGCTGCAGTATGACATATGGCATTACTCGTTATGCTTCTCCCTTAGGTAAGGACCTGTCAGGAACATCAGTGAATGCTCCCGGAGAACTGCGGTTTATGGTCAGCAAACTTCAACCAGGCGACACACTTTTACTCCTTGACGGGCAGTATGACCTCGTGAATACGGTTGTAGTGAGTGTGAATGCTACGGCCGATAAATGGGTTGTTATTTGTGCGGCAAAGGGGGCTCGTCCAGTCCTCGACTTCCGTCAACAGCAGATTAACATGAATGGTATGAAGGTGTCCGGAAGTCATATCCTGATAAAAGATCTTACCATACGATATGCTGGAAAGAAAGGTGTCTGGTTAGAGAATGCCTCCTATTGCCGTCTGGAGGGACTCGATGTCTATGGGTGCTGTGACTCGGGTGTGCAGTTGCGTAAAGGCGGACATAATCTGGTGATAAACTGTGATTCGCATGATAACTTTGATTATCAGGCAGACGGCGGTAATGCCGATGGCTTTGCGGATAAGCAGGGTGGAGGTGCCTTTGCAGGCAATACTTATATTGGTTGCAGAGCATGGAATAACTCGGACGATGGTTGGGATTCTTTTCAGCGTGATACGAAGGACGGTGTGCCAACCATGTACCTGTTTTGCGTGACCTATCATAATGGTCCTGCCGAGTTTGACCTGACCAATCATCCGCGAGCTACAGGCGTGGACAGCGAACTCCCTTGTCTGGCTGGAAAAGACCTGCAACATTTCCCAAATGGCGGTAATCCCAATGGATTTAAACTCGGTGGTCAGGGAAAGGAAAATAAAGCAACCGGCGAATATACCCGACATCACACAGTCTTGATGAACTGTCTTGCCGTGGGACATCGTAAAAAAGGTTTTGATCAGAATAATAATGCCGGTGAGATGGAGATAGCCCACTGTCTGGCCGTGGATAATGATATCAACTACGGATTTGGCAATCCATACCCCTGTACCCTCCATATCCATCACTGTATCAGTTTGGCACCCAAGAGCGGCAACCACCTGCTGACGGCACGAGAGACGACCCTGAGTCAGTCGGAAAACTCATGGAACGAACAGCATCATCGTGATACATCTGTTTTGGACGGTGTGGATATCGTGCAACTGCTGCTAGCCCCCCGTCAGGCCGACGGACAACTCCCTGTCTCCCTCTTGGAAATACTGAGAAAACTATGAGCTATGACAGAGGCAGGGTGAATACAAAGCGAGCACCAGGCGTGAATGCTGTGTCGAGCGTGATGTCACCACCCAGTCGGCGAGCGATAGAACGTGCCACGGTGAGACCTATGCCAGTGCCGTCGTAATAATCATCCAGTTGTACGAACTCATCAAAAATATGTTCGGCTTCCTTTACAGGGACACCGATACCAGTATCCTCAACGTTGAAGCAGACGGTTTGCTCGTCGATTTGTGATACAATCAGTCGGACGGTGCCCTCAGATGCCGGTGCATTTGGTTCACTGATAAATTTCATGGCATTGTCAAGCAAGAGTACCAAGGCACGGGTTGCCTGAGCCAGATTGGTGTGAAGCATCGCAGTCTCAGCCTCAGGTGCTATCTGTAAATCAAAGGTGATATTGGTCGCATTATTAATGCCTGAGTCCTCGGCAGCCTGAGCTGCAATCTGGACAGCGGGCACATCATCATTTCGTTCGATGACGGCTTGTGACGTGGTGTCAGAAAGTTCCAGCATCTTATTGACCAAACCAGTGATACGGTTGGTGTTGTCATTAATCTGATTGTTGATATCCGTACGTGTGGCATCATCGAGTTCCATGCCAGGCGTAGTGATGATCTGCGTAAAACCGCTCAAGATATTCAGAGGCGTGCGGATTTCGTGAGATATCTGGTGGATGAAGTTGGTCTTCATCTTTGAAGACTCTTCGGCACGAGCATTAGCTGTGACAAGTTGCGAGTTGAGTGAATACAACTGCGAGTTGAGCGTTGACAGTTGGGTGTTGGTCTCCTCCAGTTTTTTATTGGCAGCAGCTAGTCTCATCTGCGCCCTGCGGCGATGCAGCGAGTAGATAATGAAGAAGATGACGACCAGAGCCAAGATGAACATGGTGCTAATCCAGCGTGAGCGCTGCATATCAGCCTGTTGCTGTACAATCTGCGCATCTTTCAGGTTGGTATTATAGATTGTAGCCAACTCAGCAGCGGTGTTGTCTTTCTGGTCAGTGATGGCCGAGTCGAGGATGGAGAGTATATAAGCACTCATGGCCTGTGCAGAGTCTATGCGGCCAGCCTGCGTATTGGCGTTATATTTAGGCAGCAGATACAGTTGGATATTGTCCAAAGACAGCCCCATGCCCCATTGTTGAAATGCCTGCTCCAGATAACGGAAGTTGTAAGCTGCTTCCCCGTAGCGTCTGGCCACAATCAGATAGTCGGTGGCATTGATGCGACCAGCAGGAGTCTTGGAGTAGTTGGTTTTCAGAAAAGCATCGTAAGCCTCGGTCGCTTCCTCCTCGTCGCCCAGTCCTTCGTGTGCCACAGCGCGCATGATTTCTATACGTCCCTGGTATTCATCAAAATACTCCTTACGTGCGTCAGGGCGTTTTCTGTATTCATTCAGGAGCATAGCCGAGCGGTCAATCCAATAGATGGCATCATTATACTTTCGCGTGTTGATATAAGCCATGCTGGTGTACACCGTGCCAACTACCGCCTCCTGGAATCCTCGGCTGGTGCTGTCGGACTCCCAGCGGCTTACGTAGCGCTCGCGGGCAGTGATGAAACTCTCCTTGGCCTCCTCGTCTTGCCCCAGATTCAACTGACAACAGCCGATGGTGTTGAGCAGGATGGCATAGTCGATGTCAGAACCTATTCCCGCATTATCCATCTTCTCTACAGCAGGTATTGCAATGCTGAGTGAGCCCTCGTAGTCGCCCTTTACAAGCAGGATCTCTGATAGACGGCGTGCCGACTTGATATAGCTGACCAAGTCCTGTTCGGAAGTGATTTCACTTTCCAATGCCTTTCTGAAGCAAATCTCTGCCATGGTATTGTTGCCCTCACGATAGTAGGACGCACCTCGCCAGCGGTTAGCGTTGAGAGGGGTGATGTCTCCCGACATTTCAAAACTGTCGGCAAGGGCACGCATCTGCGTATAATCCTTCACGATACCAGCATTAAAAATAATACTATCGGCCTTGTTGGCTTTGCTCTCCATGGTCTGCTTGTTATCGCAAGAGTAAAATGTAATGCCTCCTAACAGGGTGATACAGGTAAAGATATATGCATAAATAGACTTACTCATAGTCGTGTTGTTTTAGTGTTCGGTGGCAAAGTTAAAAAGAAATCTGTAAAAAAACAAATTTATTTCTTGTTTTCTTACAAAGCACCTGCATTACTTGTGAAACATTGCAAAATATTTTGGTGAAATGGGAAAATATCCGTAATTTTGCAGCTTGATTTGTGAATTCTTTAAATCTCAATGGATAAGATGAATAATAAACAGACACCGATAGGTGTGATTTTGGCAGCAGGTATGGCAAAACGCTTGCGCCCCCTGACTGATGAACGCCCCAAGTGTCTTCTGACTGTAGGTCAGCGCACGCTTTTGCAGCGTACGGTTGATGGCATGCTGGCTGCTGGTATTGATGAGCTGGTCGTTGTGACAGGCTATCGTGGCCAGATGATTCGTGATTTCCTGACACAGCACTATCCACAGCTGCAGATCCATTTCCTGGATAATGTGGACTATGCTAACAATAACAATATCTTCTCGCTTTGGATGACACGCCCCTTCACCGAGGGACGCGATTTTCTGTTGCTTGACAGTGATATCCTGTTTGATCCGCAGATTATTCCTACCGTGTTGAAGGAAGAGGGCAGTGCCTTGGCCCTGAACCGTCATGATCTTGGTGAGGAAGAGATGAAAATTGTGGTGGACGAGCATAACAATATCGTAGAAATCAGTAAGACATGCTCTATTGAGAAGGCCATCGGCGAGAGCGTTGGTATTGAGAAGATGACTGCAGATTACAGTGCTGCCCTGTTTAAGGAGCTGGAGCAGATGATTGAGCGTGAAGGTCTTATCGATATCTTCTATGAGCGTGCCTTCGAGCGTCTGATTCCTCAGGGACATACCTTCCGCGTGGTGGATACCACCAACCTCTTCTCTATCGAACTGGATACCGTGGAGGACTTTGAGAATGCTAAGCAGTTGATTCCTGCAGCACTTTATGATTAAGAAAGAATAACTTAAAATTACGAATAAAATGAATTTTCTTGATAGAAATGAATTTAACTTTGAGCCCAGCCAGAAAGTGGTAGAGGCCATTAAGAACTTCGATCCTAAGGATCTGTGCTTCTATACCCGTATCTATGACCAGGGTAAGAAGAGTGTTATCAGCGTGCGCGTCGGTGAGATTTATGGCGTACCCGAGGAGCAGGTGCTGCTGACCTATGGTGGTGAGGACATGCTGAAGAATGCTATCCACTATTTCCTGTCAATCAATAGTCAGGAGGTGAACGGCACTCCCAATACGAAGATCCTGATTCCTGAGTTCTCCTGGTGGTATTATAATAAGGTGGCTCAGGAGTGTGGCGGTACCTTCGAGATGTACCCCTTGCACGAGAAGGAGGATACCTTCGCCTACGATATCGACGAGGTTATCGAGTACACCAACCGTGTACATCCCCGCATGCTGTTGCTGGCATCACCCAACAACCCCACAGGTAACGGTCTGACTCCTGAGGAGACTGCCCGTATCCTGGAGAATATCCCTTCAGACACTATCGTCCTGATTGACGAGGCTTATGCAAGCTTCATTTCAAAGGACACCGCTTATATTGCTCCGCTGGTCAACAAGTACAGCAACCTGATTATCTCACGCACCCTGTCTAAGTTCTATGGACTGCCCGGTCTGCGTTGTGGCTTCGGTTTCATTGGCAAGGGCCACGATCAGTTCCTGAGCTATGTGAACAAGTACCTGGGTTACAACCGCTTCTCTGAGGCTGTGGCATTGGCTGCCCTGGATAGTGATGACCACTATCGCCATGTAGCTGATGACATGGAATGGGGACGCCAGTTGTACAAGAAGGAACTGGGTGACCTGCCTGGCTTCAAGGTGTACAAGAGCGTGGCCAACTTCATCCTCATCAAGTATCCTGTTGAGATCAAGGATAAGTTGATGGAAGAGTTGAAGGCTCAGGACTACAAGATTAAGTTCATGACCGACAAGGGCCTGGAGTCTTGCCTGCGTATCACACTGGGACGTAAGGAACAGACACAGGTTGTTTGCGACACCATCAAACGCGTTTATAATAATAAATAAGATGTTATGAACGAGAAATTCAGGGCAACACTGAAATCATCAGAGACGGAGGACTGGCTAGACTTGCATGTCATCCGTCCCTTTTGCTATTATTGTGCGGTATTCTTCGCTAAGTTTGACGTCAACCCCAATACCATCACCATCTGGTCGATGATTATCGGTGCCGCCAGTGCCTGGTTCTTTGCACAGGGCAGCTTCTATTATGGTGGCACACTGGGACTGGTTTATAATCTCATCGGTATCTTCCTGCTGATGTGGGGTGATATCTTTGATTGTACTGATGGTCAGCTGGCCCGTATGACGGGTAAGAAGAGCCGTCTGGGACGTATCCTCGACGGACTGGCAGGTTTTGCCTGGTTCTTCCCCATCTATTTTGCATTGGTGTATCGTTTCTATATGCATCATGATCTGGAGTTCCAGTGGCTGGGTATCGAGAACAACGAGCAGAACACACTCATTGCTACGGGTGTGGTCTTTGTGCTGGCTGCCATCTCTGGTCTCTGGGGACTGCAGGGACAGCAGCGTCTGGCCGACTATTACATCCAGGTGCACCTGTTCTTCCAGAAAGGTGAGAAGGGTGCCGAGTTGGATAACTCTGAACGCCAGAAGGAAATCTACGAGCAGATGCCCAAGGAGACACCATTCTATGAGCGCTGGTTCCAGAAGTCGTATATAGAATATACCAAGAAACAGGAGGACGTGACGCCTGAGTTCCAGAAGCTGATGGCTGCACTCCGTGAGAAATATGGCAGTACGGACAATATCCCCCAGGAGGTGCGTGACGAGGTGCGTCGCCACTCATTGCCCCTGATGAAGTGGAACGGTCTGCTCACCTTCAATTTCCGTGAGTCGTGGCTGTTCCTATTCTGTCTTTTGGATTTCCCTGTGGGTAATTTCCTGTGGGAGATTATCGGCATGGGTATCCTCTACTGGTATGTGAACCATCGTCACGAGACATTCTGTAAGCGTATCGCTGCCGGTCTTTCTAAATAAAAAAACTGGAGAAATAGCCCCGTACTTATGAAGTGGACTAAGCAGCAACTGAATAACCTCTTTTTTATCGTTGGTGTTGTGGCCGTTGTGGTCATGATACTGACGTTTGATGTAAGCTTTGCCGAACTGTGGCATCATCTGGCTCATGCCGGTTACTGGCTGATACCTATCCTGGGTATCTGGCTATTGGTTTATGGACTCAATGCCTTGGCCTGGAAGAGCATCATCAAAAGCTGTTCGGTCCCTGGAGTAGGGGATGGTGAGCAGGTGGGGAAGGTGAGTCCCTGGCGTATCTATCGCCTCACTATTACAGGCTATGCCCTGAACTATGCCACGCCTGTTGGCGGACTGGGTGGCGAGCCATACCGTATCATGGAACTGTCGAAGAATATCGGTAACCAGCGAGCCACCTCGTCGGTTATCCTCTATGCGATGATGCATTTCTTCGCTCATTTCTGGTTGTGGTTCACGTCGATATTCCTTTATCTGGCACTGGCCATGATTGACTATGTGCCGATGACGCCTTTCATTGGTGGCCTGATGGGAGCAGCTATCGTGTTCTGTCTGGTGGCCTTCTACGTATTCTCAAAAGGCTATAAGCATGGACTTGTAGTGAAACTCATCCGCTGGATAGGTAAGATTCCCGGTCTGAAAGGCTGGAGCACCCGTTTCCAGAAACGCCATGCCGAGGCGTTGCAGAATATCGACAAACAGATTGCTGCCCTGCATAAGCAGGATAAGCGTTCGTTCTACTATAGTCTGTTTATGGAGTATGCCTCACGTATCGTGCAGAGCTTGGAGATTCTGTTTATGCTCCTCCTCTTCGGCATCGATTGCGGAGGTGGCTTCGAAGGGCTGTTCTTCACGTTCCTTTATTCAGTATTGATACTGTCGTTCACCACGTTGCTGGCCAACCTGATTGGTTTCCTGCCTATGCAGTTGGGCGTTCAGGAAGGCGGTTTCATGCTCTCCATCGCCCTCATTGGAATGTCCACCAAACTGGGTAGCGATGTTGACTCAGCCGCACTGGGTATCTTCGTGAGCATTATCTGTCGTGTACGTGAGATTCTCTGGATAGCTATCGGTATGTTGCTGATGAAGGTTGATGAACTGCACCTGGGACGTAAGGCTGTGACGGTTATGCTGGCTATCGTTGCTATGACAGGTTTTTCTTCCTGCTGTGGCGATGACGACGAACCATTGCCTTGGACCTTGGGAAAGGCTGAGCGAACGGTGATGGTCTATATGGCAGCCGAAAACAACCTGTCGTCGCTGGGCTATCTGAAAAGTGATTTGCTGGAGCTGATAGAAGGGTCACGCCAGTTGACAGATAAGCAACGCTTGCTCGTGTTCATAGACAGCTTGGGGAATAATAAGCAGATGGGATTCCCTAGAGTCGTGGAACTGCATGGCGGTAAGAGTTATACGGTGAAACAATATGGGGAGAACTTCTATTCCAGTGATCCAGCCCGTTTTCGTGAGATACTACAGACCATGACTCATGCAGCAGAAGCAGACAGTTATGGTCTTGTTCTTTGGGGCCATGCCAGTGGCTGGCTCGTCGATAAAGATTCTGTTGTGGAAGAGGCCTCGCTAGCACGTCGCTCCTATGGGCAGGACTGGGGCTCGGATGGTAACCTGGGTGGTGAGAAATACATGAATATCACCCAGATGGCTCGTGCCTTGGAGACACTGCCTCACCTTGATTATATCTTTGCCGACTGCTGTAATATGCAGTGTATAGAGGTGGCCTACGAGTTGCGCCATGCCACGGACTATCTTATTGGTTCTCCTGCCGAGATACCTGGTAGTGGAGCACCCTATCATAAGATGGTGCCGCGTCTCTTCCAGAATGATACAACATTTTATAAAGGTATCATCGATACTTACTACGATTATTATAAAGAGTACTATGCCGGCGATGCTTATCTGAGTGGCTATAGTCTGCCGCTCTCAGTGGTAGATACCCGACAGTTGGACTCCCTCCTCAGTGCCACGCGTGATATCCTGCCTCTGTTCGTGCCTTCCTATCCTCAGTCTCTGGGGTTGATGCAGAGTCATATAGCCTTCTATCTTTATATGAACACGCCGTTGATGTACGACATGCGCGCCATGATGCGCTATTATACCACAGGAGATGTGCTATCCAAGTGGGATGATGCCTTTAATAAGGCCGTACCCTACCGTCGGATGTCGAAAAAATGGTATTCCATGCCGAGTGGTCAGAAGGAAGCCTTCGGTTCGTTTATCATGGATGATGATGCTTATGGCTGTGTCAGCATGTTTGTGCCTTTGAACACGCAGTATTATTCAAATGGTACTTACCGTATGAATCATACATATAAGAACTATGCCTGGCATCAGAAACTCTGCTGGGACCGTTTCGGCTGGGTTGAAGATTAGATGATTGTCAGGCCTTCTTCAACTCGATACGGAAGGTGGTGCCCCGGCCCTGTTCTGATGACTTGACGTAGATATGTCCTTTGTGATATTCCTCCACAATACGCTTGGCCAGTGAGAGCCCTAAACCCCATCCGCGCTTCTTTGTCGTGAAACCAGGACGGAACACATTCTTGATATCTTTTTTCTTGATACCTTTGCCCGTGTCAACAACCTCCACGGCCACGATATCGTCCTCCTCAAGCAGCCACAGGTCTATCTTGCCGGCGCCACCCTCCATGGCATCCACGGCATTCTTGCACAGGTTCTCGATAACCCACTCAAAGAGTGATGCATTGATCTTCACCATGACGGCATGGTCGGGATAATGGCCTTTGATGCTCACTTTCTGCGACGTGCGCTTGTCCATATATTCTATCACGCGGTCCAGCACTTCGTTTAGGGATGTCTCTATGGGCTCTGGCAAAGAGCCGATTTTCGAGAAGCGCTCAGCTATCCGCTCCAGTCGCTTCACGTCTTTGGCCATCTCAGGTATCAGCGCATCATTGGGATAACTCTCTTTGAGTACCTCTACCCATGCCATCAGACTGGAGATAGGGGTGCCAAGCTGGTGGGCAGTCTCCTTGGAAAGGCCCACCCAAACCTTGTTCTGCTCTGCACGCTTAGCTGCCAGAATGGCAAAAACGGCGACGAGGGCAAACACCATCACAATGGCTAGTGCCCAATAGGGGTAGTACGTCAGGCGCTTCAGCATGATAGACTCGTCGTAGCACACCTGCTGGTAGTCGCCGTCCAGTTCAATCCTGATGACGTTGCCCGACAACTTCATCCGCATCGCATACTCCTTGACGTTGGCTGTATCTTCAATATTACGGTAGTCCATCACCTGGTCTTTCGAGTCGAGCACAATGACGGGAATCGTGTTGTTGCTCTCCATCACCTGTGTCACCAGCATCAGGTAGGTCATCTCGTCTTCCTGGTTCAGGGCTTCCATCGCCTTTGCCCATACCTCCATCTTTCCTTGTTCCTCGCGCTGCAGGTCGCGCACCAGGTATCTAGAGGCTAAAAGGGCGGCCACCGCTATTAAGATAGCGACCACCACCAGCCAGTTTTTTATCCGCCTAGTTTTTTCCGTCCACTGCATTTTTACGTTCTTTTTTGGAGAATGTCGTTCAGAATTCTCGGCAAAAATACGTAATTTTAATGAAAAAATACAAGAAAATGAAGAAAAAATGAGCGTATTCGAAAAAAAAGTGGTAACTTTGCACCCGCTAAAAAAGTGTATATGTGTTACTTAGAGCGATTTGATATTGATTTAAAGGCACTTACGGACGAGGTAACCCCTCTCTCGTGGGAGTTGGACGACCAATTCTTTGAGTCGCTCGAAGGTGCTCAGTTGCAAGGTGGCTCGTTGCATGTGTCGGGGTCTATACGCAAGGCAACCGGCTTTTATGAGCTTCAACTGCATACTGACGGCACAGTTCGCATCCCCTGCGATCGCTGCCTGGATATGATGGACCAGCCCATCGGGGCCGACCTCCGTCTGGTGGTGAAGCTCGGAAGCGAATACAACGAGGAAGATGATATCATCACCGTTGATGAGAACGAGGGTGTTTTCAAGGCGGCTTGGTTCATCTACGAGTCTATAGCACTGGCGGTACCCATCCAGCACGTTCATCAACCTGGCGATTGTAACGATGCTATGATGCGAGTGCTTGAAGAGCATTCGGCTGCCCGAAGCAGTGATGCGGACGCAAAGGAGATAGACCCCCGATGGAGTGCACTTTTGAAGTTAAAAGAGAAAAGTGAAGAGTGAATAGTTTGCTCCCGCACATGAAATTATAAATTGTAAATTTTAAAATAGTAATACATTATGGCACATCCTAAAAGAAGACAATCAAACACTCGTACTGCCAAGCGTCGTACTCACGATAAGGCAGTAGCACCTACGCTGGCTGTATGCCCCAACTGTGGCGCTTACTATGTGTATCACACTGTATGCCCCACCTGCGGTTACTATCGCGGCAAGGTTGCTATCAAGATGAACGAAGAGGTTGCTGAGTAATGGGAAAGATTAACGCGATCATCACCGGCGTTGGAGGCTACGTACCTGACTATGTCCTTACCAATGAGGAATTGTCACGCATGGTCGACACCAACGATGAATGGATTATGACGCGTGTCGGAATCAAGGAGCGCCGAATCCTCACAGAAGAGGGTCTCGGCACTTCCTATATGGCGCGCAAGGCTGCCAAGCAGTTGATGCAGAAGACGGGAGCTGATCCCGATTCTATCGATGCGGTTATCGTTGCAACATCAACAGCCGACTATCACTTCCCTTCTACCGCAAGTATTGTTATTGGTAAGCTGGGCCTGAAGAATGCTATGGCATTCGATTTCTGGGCAGCTTGCTGTGGCTTCCTGTATTCCCTCGATGTAGCGTCTTCAATGATTCAGAGTGGTCGCTACAAGAAGATTATCCTGATTGGTGCCGACAAGATGTCGTCGGCTACCGACTACAAGGATCGCAACACCTGTCCACTTTTTGGTGATGGTGCAGCTGCCGTGATGCTTGAGGCCACAGAAGAGGAGAACGTCGGACTGATGGATTCCTATCTGCGTACCGATGGACAGGGCTTGCCCTTCCTCCATATGAAGGCAGGTGGTTCAGTGAGTCCCGCAAGTCACTTCACCGTTGACCACCGTATGCACTACACCTATCAGGAGGGTCGTACCGTGTTCCGCTATGCAGTGACCAATATGAGCGACGACTGTGCTCTTATTGCCGAGCGCAATGGTCTGAACAAGGACAACATCAACTGGGTTGTTCCTCACCAGGCTAACATGCGTATCATCGAGGCAGTAGCAAGGCGCTTGGAGATGCCTATGGAGCAGGTGATGGTGAATATCGAGCATTACGGTAACACCTCAGCTGCTACTATTCCCCTCGCACTTTGGGAGTATGAACCTCGACTGAAGAAGGGCGATAACATCATTATGACAGCGTTTGGTGCTGGTTTCGTTCACGGAGCCAACTACCTGCGTTGGGCATACGATGGCAAGTAAAAAGATTTTTATCAGATAAAAAAGGCGAAGTATCTTGTGGTGCTTCGCTTTTTTTGTGTTTAAGGCTAATTGTTAATCTTTCATAACAACGCCCGCCGCGTTTTATCTTTTCCCTTTTTGCTACGTCAATACAATCGGAATATGTAAACCCAACCAAAATTTCAATATAACCTATGAAACAATTCTTTTTATTAGCAGCTGTTGCCCTTACATCTATGACGGCATCAGCACAGTTCGGTGCTCAACGTGGAAATCCCGTAGTACCTTCAGTAAAGGCAGAGGTTGAAGACTTCAAGCCTGCTATCAGTAATCAGGAAAACAAGCAGTTCCCTGCAGTGAATTCCAAGCGTCAGGTCCGTGCGCAGATCATGGCACCTAATGCCAAGTTCGTAGGCCTCGACATCGCAGGCAAGATCTACGAGATGACCAAGGACGAGAACGGTCTGTGGACCGGTACATCAGAACCTCAGGACGAAGGCTTCCACTATTATCAGTTGAATATCGACGGCGCCTCAGTGCCCGATCCTGCCAGCCTCTATTACTATGGCGCCAGCCGTTGGGGCAGTGGTATCGAGGTTCCTTCTGCCGACCAGGATTTCTGGCAGGTGAAGAACGTGCCGCAGGGCTCTGTGAGCGAGGTGTTCTATTGGTCAACCTATACAGAGAAGATGCGCCGTTGCCATGTATATCTGCCCGCAGAGTATTACACCAATCCCACCAAGAAATTCCCTGTGCTGTATCTGCAGCACGGTATGGGTGAGAACGAGTACGGATGGGCCGAGCAGGGACATACCGCTCAAATCCTGGATAACCTCATCGCAGAGAAGAAGGCTGTGCCTTGCATCATCGTGATGGACAACGGCCTGAATGCTCGTCGTCCTGGTGAGCAGGGTGGCTTTGGCGGTCCTCGTCCACAGCGTCCACAGGGTGGTGCCGCTCCTCAGGGCCAGCGTCGTCAGGGTGCTCCCGGTCAGGCAGGTCCCCGTCGTGGCGGTTTCGGTGGCTTCGGTGGTTTCTCAGAGGGCTTCAAGAATGTGCTCTTCAATGATATCATTCCTATGGTAGAGAAGAACTATCGTGTGATTGCCGATCCTCAGCATCGTGCCTATGCCGGTCTTTCTATGGGTGGTATGCAGGCACGCGAGATAACCCTTGCCAATCCTGATAAGTTCGCCTATGTGGGGTCATTCAGCAGTGGTGCATGGAACGTGGAGCAGGTGAAGAACTCTGAAGGCTTTGCCAAGAATGTCAAACTGCTCTTTATGAGTGGTGGTGGCAAGGAGAACATGGGTTGCGAGGAGGCCGCAAAGAAGATTCATGATGAACTTGGCATGAATGCCGTTGGCTACGAGTCTCCCGGAACAGCCCACGAGTGGCACACCTGGCGTCGCAGCCTCTATCAGTTTGCACAGCTCATATTTAAATAAGGAACGAAGGAGTTAGAGGAGTTAGAGGAGTTAAAGGAGTTAAGGAGTTAAGACAATAGCTCTTTTACTCCTTTTCTTTTTTGTGTCTCAAATATTTGGCAGTCTCGATAAAAATGCCGAAATTTGCAGCATCAAATAAAAAACACATGAAACATAAGGCAGGATTTGTAAATATCGTAGGCAACCCCAACGTGGGTAAGAGTACACTGATGAATCAACTGGTGGGCGAGCGTATCTCTATCGCTACGTTCAAGGCGCAGACCACGCGTCACCGTATCATGGGTATTGTGAATACCGATGATATGCAGATTGTGTTCAGTGATACCCCGGGTGTGCTGAAACCCAACTACAAGTTACAGGAGTCGATGCTGGCATTCAGTGAGAGTGCGCTGGCCGATGCCGACGTGCTGCTTTATGTCACGGATGTGGTGGAGAACCCCGAGAAGAATATGGAGTTCCTTGAGAAGGTGCAGAAGATGACCATTCCTGTGCTGCTGCTTATTAATAAGATTGATGAGAGCGATCAGAAGACGCTTGGGGCTATCGTCGACAAATGGCATTCGTTGCTGCCTAACGCCGAGATCCTGCCTATCTCTGCCAAGAATAAGTTTGGCACGGACCTTATCCTGAAACGTATCGAGGAACTGCTGCCTGAGAGTCCTGCCTTCTTTGATAAGGACCAGCTCACCGACAAGCCTGCCCGCTTCTTTGTGAGCGAGATTATCCGTGAGAAAATCCTGCTGTTCTATGACAAGGAGATTCCTTATTCCGTTGAGGTTGTCGTGGAGCGCTTCAAGGAGGACGACCGTCAGATTCATATCAATGCCGTCATCTACGTAGAGCGCGACTCCCAGAAGGGTATCATCATCGGTCATCAGGGTGTGGCACTCAAGAAGGTATGCACCGAAGCCCGTAAGGCCCTTGAGAAGTTCTTCGACAAGCACATCTTCCTGGAGGTCTTTGTCAAAGTGGACAAGGACTGGCGCTCATCGCAGCGTGAGCTCGATAACTTCGGTTATAACCCAGAATAAAAAAAGAGGAGCCGTTTAGCGGTCCTCTGCCAGATATTTCCTTCCATTCAGGATGTTTATACCTTTATGCGGGTGCAACAGTCGTTGCCCCCGCAAATTGTATATAGCCCCTTCGTTGCTGTCTTTCTGAGGCGTACGGATGCCCGTCATCTTATAGGGCTTCAGGTCTATCGTGCCATCGGCCACGCCGTTGAGGAATATCTCCAGGTTTGAGTAGCCGCTCTCTGTGAGCTTGTAGCCATCCGATGCGTCATTGGGATTCAGTCCTGCGCTCTTCTCGTACTCATCCGGCATGCCGTCCAGGTCTGTATCCTGCATCAGTTGTTCGCCTTCCTCCATACCCATCCAGGGCCACATCTGTGTCTTGATGGTCTGTCCTGTGGCCTCGTCCTTGGCGTAGAACTCATCATAGCGCGACAGCGTGATGTCGGCAGGCGAGTTGATGATGCCTGCAGCAGGTGTAATCATCGTGCCTGGCTTCTTCTCACTCTCAAAGGTGCTGCCGTGATACTGTGGCTGACGAGTGCCGGCTGCCTCGGCCAACAAGCGTTCGTCCACCTCGTCATAGCGGGGTAGGGAGGCACCTGCTTTCTGCGTCACCTGACGGTAGGCCTCGTCGGCCGTCTCGTAGGTCATGCCGCTGAGGGCGTAAGGCAGTTCATGCAGCAGGGCTTTGTCGGCCAGTGTCTGTGAGGGTGATACCGACCAGAAATTCATGGCGCGTGAGGCATAGTCTGACGTGAATCCGTAGTAGTTGTCATTGTTCACCTTCTGCAGTTCCGTGTTACTCCAGATAGAGCCGTTTGGCGCCCATCTGCTGCTCAGTTCAAACTTGTTGCCCGAGAGATACCACTCGCCCACCAGGTTGATGTTATCGCCCGATGCCGATACGAAATAGCGCTTGGCGGCTGCCCCACTATAGGTGGCAGGACCGGGACGGTAGTAGTTGTTGATCATATAGACGCGGTCGTACGACGACTCGTCGGCCGAGGCGTTCTCGCCACCGTGTATGGAGTTGTGGTTACCCCAGTTGAATATCACGTTGTTGGCAAACTCATTATCCACGTGCAGGTCGTGCTCCAGGGGCTTTGCCTGGTTTCTCACACCATTGAAACGGGGGGAGCGACTGATGCAGCTGCTCACCAGACAGTGGTGCATCGTGCCGTGCTCGCCACCCCATTGCATGGCATACGAGCGCTCGCCCTTCACATTCTTGGAATAGTACAGGCCCTCGGCCGAGATACACCATTGCATCGTGGTGGAGTCTGTGTCGTAGAGCGTCAGGTTCTCCTCCATAGACCATGAGAACGAACAGTGGTCCAGCACGATATGATGCACGTTCTCCACATCGAGTGGCGACATGCTCGTAGCTGCCAGGTCGCCGGCACGGAAGCGGATATGACGGATGATGATGTTGGGCTGTGTCAGTTTCATCTGGTAGCCGGCAATGCAGATACCACCGCCAGGTGCCGTCTGACCGGCTATGGTCACGTTGGGGTGATTCACGGATAGTTTCGACGTCAGATAGATGGTGCCGCAGGTGCGGAACAGAATGGTGCGTGGCGTGTCGTCGCCTGTACGCAGGGCCCAGCGCAGCGTGCCTTCCACCAGTGCATCGTCCGAACAGTCGTCCGTGCGTGTCACGTAATACACCTTTGCCCCTCTGTTGTCTGTCATGCGTCCGCCTGTGGTATATTTGCCATAGCCCTCGGCACCGGGGAAGGCGATGAGGTCTGCACGGTAGTTGTCCACCATGGCAAACACGGCCTTGATGGTCATATCCGTATTCAGCGTGAAGGTGTATTGTGCGCTGGTTGACAGCACATTACCATTGCCGTCCTCCCAACGTACGAAGTAGTGTCCTTTGTTGGCCTTTGCCGTGAGCGTCAGTACCGTTCCTGCGTTATACTTGCCGTTATCGCCCTTGTCGCTGATGCTCACGCTGCCCATCGCAGGCATGTCGGTGCCATAGGTCAGCGTGGCCTCTTCCAACTTCGTGAAACGGGCCTCTGCCTGAGTATCGCTGCTGATGGTAAACAGGTGGGGATTGTCCGTACCTACCTGTACATTATTAATATACCAACCCTCGAAGGCATAACCGATGTTGGGCGTTGCCGTACAACTGACGTTATCGCCTGTGACAACGGATGTCTGGGCAGGCGACACCGTACCGGCACCCTCAGGTACTACCGTTGCCGTAAACGTGCTCAGTTGCACGCTGCCACCTACCGTGGCCGTGCCCGTCAGCGTCACGTTGCCCATCGCCAGGTTCTTGCCGTTAGCATAGCCCTGCGCCATACGTACCACCACCTGCCAGGCATCATTGCTGGCCGTGGCTGTTGCGGGCACGTCAAACGATGCATCGTCGTAGTTGGCGTCTATGTCGCTGTGACTGTTTACCTTACCCAGCTCGTATGTCTGCGTCACCTCGCCTGCCGCATTCAGTTTCAGCAGTAGTATCTCGAAGGCAGGGCTGCTGTTCTTTACCCACGATGCCACACTCACCCCCACCTTCGTAGGCACGTAGGTCAGGTCGGTGGTATTGGGCTTGATCTGAAGTATCATGCCGTAGTCATTGCTGCCGTCAGCGGCACCCTGCACCTTGAAGCGCAGCAGTTGCAGTCCCGTCACCTCTTTCGTGGCGTAGCTCTGAGGCGTTATCGTGGCCTGGAATGCCAGTTTCGAACCAAAGGTGACGCTTGTCTCCAGCATCTGCTTCACGTCCGTGCCCTCGCAGGTCGTGGTTGAGGCCGTGGCGCTATTGTAGGCCGTTGAGCCCACCGCCAGGTCTTTTATAGACTTGTTCAGTGGCCAGTGGGTGGTCACGATGGCGTTCTGCGCCAGCATTGTTGACATGATGGTCATGAGCAGCGATAGGAGTAATAGTTTCTTTTTCATTTGTTTTAGTTGTTTTTAGCTGTGCAAAAGTACGCTTTTTTCCTTAATACCGCAAATAATTCGCGTTTTTGTTTTGTGCTTTACCGACTAATTCGTATTTTTGCATCATCAAACCTAATAAATAATGAAAATGAAAACCTGGATTTTAACTATTCTTGCCCTGCTCACATCTGTTGTGACAGTGGCTCAGCGCAGAGAAGGAACATGTACCGTACAACCTAAGGTTGGCTTGAACGTCAGTACGCTGTCGGATGCCCAGAAGACCATTGGCGATGCCTGTTTTGGTATGGAGGCAGAGTATATGATCACGAATATCTTCAGCCTGTCGGCAGGTGTGATGGTGTCTAACCAAGGTGGTAAATACGATGAGGATTACCCTTTTCCCAGATATACAGCGGACCTCGACTATGCCAATATCCCCATTATGGCCAATGTCTATGTGCTGCCAGGACTGGCTCTGAAGGCTGGTGTGCAACCAGGCTTCCGCCTGAAGGCCAAGATGGAGACCGATAACGGCTCTTACGATATTGACGAATTCTATAAGCTCGTGGGCATGTTGACACCAGGCGAAGAACCCAAGGTCAATAAGTTCGACCTGGCTATCCCTGTCGGCATCTCCTACGAATATAATAACGTAGTGCTTGACGCCCGTTACAACTGGGGCCTCCTGAAAGTAGAGAACATCGGTAATGCTTATTACAACCGCGTCTTTGAGGTGACGCTGGGTTATAAGTTTGAGTTGGACTTCTAATCCTGAACGGTCAAGATATTTTACCGTCTTGGAAATCCCCATATAATACCCCTGAAAATTTGAGTTAACTAAAATCATCATTTGAATTAACTCGATTCATGATTTTAGTTAACTCAAACGATTAATCTAGTTAACGGGCCATTTTCGGCCCGTTTTTTTGTTCACTTTTTTGTCTTACTTGAATTATTCATGGATATTTTTGTCTGCGACGCTACACGAATGACCATAACGTCGTATCTCTGTCCGAGAAACGACGTGTTGCTCATCGAGAAACGACGTTTCTCGATACTATTTTTGACAACAATTATTTTTGTGTGCAACACCCACCCCAAGAATAGAAATATTGTCTGAAAAGCCTTTAAATACAATATATTCAGCAGGGGTTAGTGTTGTGTCAACACACCCCCTGACACTAACCCCAACAGTAACCCCTACACTCCCCCTTGAGACTCTTGGCTTTAATTGATATTGCAGAATTTTCTTTACGCTATACGGAAGCAATTTTGCTACCATTAAATGTAGCAATTGCTCCCTCACTAGGAAAAAATATTTTCTTAAGCAGAGCGCAATTTTTTCTTGGTTAAGGAGTAAATAGCCAAGATTAATGAACCTGGAATTTATTTGACACGTGCCGTCAGAGTTAATCTTTCCTGATATCCTTAGGGTTGGGTGTCGGGTGGAGTGTTGGGTTGGGTGTTGGGGTTAGTGTTAAGGCAACACTCCACCCAGCGCATTCCCCTGTATTTAAAGGCCTCCCAGGAGATTTCTATGCTCTTGGGGTGGGTGTTGAAGAAGTATCGTCATACTCCATGTTCTTTGCAGGGTAAAGGCTTATAAGAAGCGAGCCATAATCTCACGCCATGCGAGATTACGGCTCGCTTTGGACGAGGTTACGTCTCTTTAATCCAACGCTATACAAAATGACTTACTAATTCAATTATTTGGAAAGCAACATAGAAGACTATGAAAGAGACATTATTAGGCAATTCATGATTGACATCAACCCTTCCTGTCACGTAATACCCCCAAAATCTTCACTCGAGTGAATTCATCGATTGAGCTAGGTCAAATCATGAAATCACTCGAGTCAATTCATGATTTCAGCTATAAGGCGTGAATTTTTCTTCAAAAAGGAAACAGATTGCATTTTTTTTACTAACTTTGTAGGCAATAAGCTAAGAACCACTGTATGCCAGTAGATAAACAAGTTTTGTTGAGATATCAGGTTCTGAACAAGTGCTTCAGAAACAAATATAGGGAATACACCATTGACGATTTGGTTGATGAGTGTAATGAGGCATTACGCAGAGCTGATAAGCCAGATGTATCTAAGCGTACTGTCCAGAATGATATTAATATCCTGGAGGCTGATTACGGCATAATACTTAACGAGAAGCTACGTCTTGGCAAGAAACGCCTATATCGGTATGTTGATACGAACTATTCAATACCCCTTTTCCGCATTAACGATGAGGAGCGCCACAAGCTTCAGGATGCAATTCGCGTATTGGATCATTTTGAGGGTGAACCCACATACGATTGGGCAAGGACGCTCCTGATGCAGATAGAAGGCGGATTGTTTGACGAAGACACATCGCCCGTAGTTACCTTCCAGTCAAATCCTGACTTGAAAGGTATCTCGTATTTTTCAGACCTTTTGCAGGCAATCCTCACCAAAAGAGTGTTGAAACTAAAATACACACCTTACGGAAAAGAAACGCAGATAGTTAATATCTATCCCTATCATCTGAAACAATTCAATGACCGTTGGTATCTTATTGCCCAAGCGATAGGCTATCAGTCTTATGCTCATTATGCCCTTGACAGGGTTGAAGGTTTTGAAGAGATAGCTTTACCGTACAAGGAGTCAAATGTGGATTTCTCAGAGTACTTCGATGATGTCATAGGAGTGACAGTTCCCGACGTTGATGCAGAGGATATAGTTATTAAAGTGACAGGCAAGCGTTTTAACTATATTCGCACCAAGCCCCTTCACCTCTCTCAGCGCATCATCGAGGAGGCAGAAGGCTATGCCATCATATCCATCAATGTCAGGGTAAACAAAGAGCTGGAATCCCTGATACTCTCCTTTGGTGATGACATGAAGGTCATTGCTCCAGCCAGTTTCAGGGATAGGATAGCGGAGAAAATAAAGGTAATGAATCAACTATATTCAAAAGATAAAGATGAATAATATAACAGTGCAAAATAGAAACGACCAATTCGCAGAAATCGTCGCCATGATTCAGCATACTCGTAATGAAGTGGTGAGATTGGCTAATGCTTCTCTGATAGATTTGTATTGGAAGATTGGTAAATACATCTCCAATAAGATTGCTGCTTCAGAATGGGGTGATGGCATAGTCAAGCAATTGGCTGAATATATCGAAAGAACCAGCCCAGAATCTAAAGGCTTTTCTGATAAGAACCTTTGGCGAATGAAGCAGTTCTATGAGACTTATAATGGTGCAGACGAAATACTCTCACCATTGGTGAGACAAATTAGTTGGACTAATAATCTTACTATTTTAAGCCGTACCAAATCAACCGAAGAGAGATGTTTTTATTTGGAGCAATGTGTTCATGAACGATGGACAAAACGAGAATTAAATCGACAGATAGATAGTGCACTTTATGAAAGATCTAAAGTTGGAACTCTAAAACTCTCACCACTGGTGAGAGAAATTGCACCCAATGCGGAACAGATATTCCGAGACCAATATGTATTGGAGTTTATTGGCGGAAAAGAGTATAAATACGAGAACGATTTGAAAGCGGCACTGGTGAAACAGATGAAGGACTTTGTCCTGGAATTTGGAAAAGACTTCCTTTTCATTGATGAGGAATATCGATTACAGGTTGGAAATAGTGATTTTAGAATAGATTTGTTGTTCTATCATCGTGAATTGCAATGCCTCGTTGCTTTTGAGTTGAAGATGGAGAAATTCAAACCAGAGCATTTAGGTCAATTGAATTTCTATTTGGAGGCTCTTGATAGAGATGTGAGAAAGCCCAAGGAGAATCCCAGCATAGGCGTACTGCTCTGCAAAGACAAGGATGACGCTGTGGTGGAATACGCTTTGAGTCGTAGTTTGTCACCTACAATGGTAGCAGAGTATCAGTTGTGCTTACCTGATAAAGCCCTATTACAAAAGAAACTTCAGGAAATACAAGAATCAATTGCGGTATCTGGAGAAAACAATTCTGATCAATGAAGAAAACCTGCACAGTAAGTGAGTATTTTTGCAGTCGAAAAATGATTGTTTGACTAATTTAGAGTTTAGATGATACAGGACTTGACAAAAGACGAGATGCTTTGGCGTTATGCAAATCTCATGGATTTTATTATAAATGAGATTGAAAAAAATGGCATTGAAAAGTTGCCGGAAGATAAGGATGTAGATTATTTAAACGACCTTATTAGTGGATCTCTTGTCTATTTACAGAAAGCTGGTGCAATTAGTATCATTCTTAATAATGATGAGAAAGTTGGCTGTGCCATGTTTACAGCAAGTCGTGAAGAATGCATAAAAACATCTTGGATTGAACCAGATGAGGACGAGATAACATATGGCGATCGCCCGAATAACAAGAAAATACCTGTTCCTGTTCTTTTCGATGAGAAGGGAAATGAGAAATATACAAAAATCTCTCTTGTATTTAACTTCCCAAATTCAAATATCGGAAGGCTTTGCAAGAGAATGATAGCGTATCTTCGCAATAGTTGTAAGGAGGATGTGAATGTGATAAACTCTGTAGTATTCCTGAAATACTGTGTGAAAGAGGAGTTTTATATTTCATGTCTTCGTCGACTTATGCTTTTCGCTTTCGTTGATGATCACTGGACTTCATCATTGCAGATCCCTACAGAAGTAGATGATATTATTGCAATGGTTATGGAAGATGAGGCGCAAGATGTTTACGATCCTTTTATGCGTACAGGGTTAAACTTGTTCTATGCAAGAGGCAAATATCATGCTCAAGCTACTAACAAGTACTATATGTATGCAACTATGTTGTGGGCAGGAGTAATGGGATTTGATACCGAGCATATAGAATATGCAGATTGCGTTAGTAGTTGGGATGCCACAGATTGTGATTTCATCATTGTAACTCCGGAATTTGATCAAGAGGTAGTTACTTCTAATGGTGAAACAGAATCTATTAGTTCTTTTTCTTTGGAGAAAGTTCTTGGTTCTATGAATGTTGAAAATCGTAGAGCTATCTTATTGTTGCCTGCAAGTGCCCTTACTTCAAATGGTAAGACAGCAAAACTTCGTCATGATATAACAGAAGCTAATTTGCTTGATACTGTTGTCCTTTTACCTGCAAATGTGTTTAATAAAACCAGTATTGCAGCCACAATAATCTACTTAAAGACAGGACGTAAACAGGGTGACCCTATTACATTTGTGGATTTGTCTTCGTTTGTCAAAGACAAAGATGAATATGAAGAGTTACAGGATGAAGAGAAAGATACCATAGATATCGATAAGGTTAAAGAGGTTATTGATAAGATTGACAAAATGTATATCAATGAGGTTCCTGTAAACGATGTCAAGGAGAGAGAATACGAGTGGTACGTTCCTAACTATATGGACTCTGTAACGCAGGTTCCTGCTGGCTATCGTAAAGAAATGCTTAGCGAAATTCTAGAGCCTATGGAAGAAGACGGTATGATGTTACACTCTGGATATATTGTCAGAGAAGAATACCTTGCTTCTAATCCGTTTGAGGAATATGAACAGAATCCCAAATTAGGTAAGCGTTTCTTATCACTAATTAACCATGAAGACAAGGAGGATGATGCAGAAGAAGATGCTGATATTTATGACGTGTATAAAGGTTCCCCCTTTGTCGTACAATATGGTGAGAAGGAGCTGAAGACTTATTACCATGAGTTTGTGACTAATTTTGATTTGTTTAGGAACGTATCTGTCCCTAAAAGCTGTGCTGCATATCGAATCAATCCTGATTTGATAGATGTAAATTACTTAAGGCTTCTTCTTGCTCAGATTGATAAAGAGTCAAATGGAGAACTGAGACGGAATGGCATTAAGCGCTGGTCAGGTGGCAAAGGCATTGACCCTGTTCTTCTTATACCTCTTTCTCTTGAGGAACAGAGACGTATCTATGAGGATGCAAAGTTAAACGCTGCCGTTGAAAAAGCAAGGAAAGAGGGATTGGACAAAGCTATCGACTCCATGAAGCAGGAGTATATGATGGAGGTTCGTATGCGTAAGCATGACATGAAGCCATTCCTTTCTCAGCTTGATAGTCAGGCAAAGTTAATAACCTTCTATTTGGATAAAATTGAGGGGAATAATGAACTAGTATCTTCAATACGCCAGAAACTGACAGGTATCTCAAATGCTGTGTCTGAACTGCGTCTTCATCTTAATCGCCTTACTGAAGAGGATATCTATGGTTCACCAGAAGTCATGAATCCGTTAGAAATACTTAATGAATTGACAGGTACATTCTCCAACTATTCTGTTGCATTGGAGGTTGATATGGTCGCCCTCAAAGAGGCAAAGATTGATACTCCAGAAATCTTTATTAGTAAGGTAGATTTCTCTACTTTGGCAACTACCATTATAGAGAATGCTGTCACTCATGCATTCACAGGTGAAGGTGTAGAATATAAAGTTCTGATTACTTTGTCTTACAATGCAAACAAGGATGTTTTCACCATAGACTTCAAGAATGATGGCAATCCTATGCCGCAAGGCATGGACAAGTTCCGTTATGGGCTTAAAGGCGAGAAAGGTGCCAAGTCTCATGGCACAGGTCTTGGTGGTTATCGTGTTAAATCAATAACTCGTCATTATAAAGGTGATTATGATGTTTTCTGTAATAGAACGCAGAAAACTACTACAATACGAGTAATGTTCCCTAAATATAACTCTCATGAATAAATATAAAATACTTTGGATTGACGATCAGTATGAACTCCTTAGTGAGTTGATGGAACGTTGTGAGGTGGTTAATGGTTTTGAGATAACCAAATGTCGCTTTGCAAAAGAGGGCATGATAACATTTGAAAGCCATCTTGAAGAATGGTCTGCCGTTGTTCTTGATGCAAAAGTTCTTATGGAATCTCTTAATGAGGTGCCTAACCTGAGTGGTTTGCGTTATTGTCGTGATCGTATTAACGAATTAAAGCCTCGCCGCTATGTTCCTATGTTTGTCTTTACTGGTCAACCTGATTTGATTTCAAATGAGATGTTTGAGAATATGGTTGACAAGTATTATTCAAAGGGTGATGATGACGATCAACTGATAGCAGACATTATCTCCGCTGCCGACCAACAGGAAGATACTCAAATTGTCCATAAGCATCAAACCGTCTTTGACGCTTGGCCAGAGTCAAAACATGACCTTCTACGCATACTGAAAGTTTTAGAAAAAGAAGATTGGCAGAACAACTCCGTTTTGAATGACATTCGTAAGATTATGAGCGATGTTATGAACAAACTGTATGATCGTGGTTTTTGTTCTGTAAAGCATGATGGTTCAAATCTCGCAGCTTGCAGCTATGCACTTGGACAAAGATATATGGAAGATATTATTCCTGTTCATATTCAAAGAGGTATTCACTCATTAGTAGATGTTACCAATCCTGGTTCACATCGAACGAAAATTGATTCTGACGTTGCAAGTGGTAAGGCTCCCTATTTAATACGAGCTCTTATATATGAAATGCTCAATGTGTTATGTTGGGGTAAAGTATTGAATGTCATTGATGATCCTGAAATGGTAAGAAAAGCAATAGATGTTGCTAAGTACAACTACGAAAAGAAGGTCGAAGAAAGAAAATACAAGAAGAATATACAATAAATTTTGACCTACGCAGAAAACCTGCACAGTAAGTCATTATCTTTGCACCCAGAAACGCAAAATAACGCTGAAAGAGGATAAAACTCGTGTGATATTTGCATAATAAGTGAATTATTTATATTTTTGCAGAAAGATTGATTTACAGACTATACAAGATTTATGATTACAGGCGAGATAAAGAATAAGATTGACCAGATTTGGGATACCTTCTTTGTGGCAGGTATTACTAATCCCATCACAGTATTGGAGCAGATGACCTATATCTTCTTCATGAAACTGCTCGATGACAAGCAGCTGCAGGAAGAGGAGAATGCTCGCGACTGGGGTGTGGAAATCCAGAATCCCACATTCCTTGACGGGCAGCTATGGGTGAATCCTGAGGCTGTTTCTGATGAAGAGAAGAAGGGTGTTCCATACGAGAATCTTCGCTGGCATGTGTTTAAGAACTTTGGTTCTGACAACATGTTCAAGATTGTTCGCCAAAGTGTGTTTGAGTTTATCAAGCATATCGGAACAGGTGAGGAAAGTGCCTACAGTCGCTATATGAAGTCTGCCATATTCCTTATCCCCAATGCTCGCACCCTTACAAAGGTTGTTGATGGTGTGGATGCCCTCGACATGAACAATCGTGATGCTATGGGCGATGTATATGAATACATTCTTGGCAAGATGGCAGCATCTGGCACTAATGGCCAGTTCCGTACTCCTCGCCACATCATCCGCATGATTGTGGAAATGATGGAGCCAACCCCCAAAGACTATATCTGCGACCCTGCAATGGGTAGTGCTGGATTCCTTGTTGAGGCAGTCAAGTATATCAAGGAGAATTATGGTACGGCCATGTATGCAGCAGACGAAGTTCACCACATGAAGACATCCATGATCAATGGTTACGATACAGATCAGACGATGCTTCGCATAGGTGCCATGAACCTGCTGCTTCATGACATTACTGCTCCAGAACTTGCATGGCGCGACTCGTTGTCAGAACAGAATGATGATCAGAGTTGCTATACGCTCATCATGGCAAATCCTCCTTTTGCAGGCAGTCTGGACAAGGGCAATGTAAACAAGAAGATTCTAGCATACGCCAATACCAGCAAGACAGAGCTCTTGTTCCTTGCTCAGTTTGTGCGCTCTTTGGAGGTTGGTGGCCGTTGTGCCAGCATTGTTCCTGATGGCGTATTGTTTGGCACCAGCAAGGCCCATATAGCCATTCGTAAGGAGATTGTAGATAATCAGCAACTGAAGGCTGTCATCTCTATGCCAAGTGGCGTCTTCAAGCCTTACGCTGGAGTAAGTACTGCTGTTCTTGTCTTCTCAAAGACGAACAGTGGTGGTACTGACAAGGTGTGGTTCTATGATATGAAGGCCGATGGCTTCAGTCTTGACGACAAGCGAAGCCCTATCAGCGAGAACGATATTCCTGATGTTGTAGCTCGCTACCATAATCTGAAGGCGGAAGAATCTCGCAGTCGCAAGGAGCAGAGCTTCTTTGTTCCTGTTGAAGAGATTCGCCAGAACAACTACGACCTTTCTATCAACAAATACAAGGAGATAGAGAGGGAGAAGGTAGAGTATGAACCCGTTGCAGACATCCTTACACGTCTTGAAAAGACAGAAGGAGAATATCTGAAGGGATATAGCGAACTGTATAAGATGTTGGAGAAGGTCGTATGAGAGAAGGGTGGACATATAAGAAACTAGGAGAGGTTTGCGAAAGTGACCTCGGAAAGACTTTGAATTCTTCAAAAGACACAGGAGAAATGCGTCCATATCTTTGTGCGATAAATATACTTTGGGACAAGATAGATTTCACGACTTTAAAGCAAACAAGATTTGAGGAGTCTGAATTAGAACGATATACTGTTAGGAAAGGAGATCTCCTCATCTGTGAAGGCGGTGAAATAGGACGTGCTGCCATATGGGACAAAGACTATTCAATACAATATCAGAATGCTCTCCATCGTGTCAGATTCACAGACGGCGTAGCAGCACGTTTTTGTCTGTACTTTTTCATGCATCTAAAGAAAAGTGGTATTCTTGATGGGCGATATGGAAAGGGAGTTACAATCAAACATTTGGTAAAATCATCCCTAATGTCTATCCCTATTCCTGTTGCTCCAATAGAAAACCAACTATCCATTGTTGCGGAACTTGACAAGATTAACGAGCTGATAAGCCTGAAGAAGGCTCAGTTGAGTGACCTCGACAGTCTTGCTCAAAGCATATTCTATGATATGTTTGGTGACCCCATTGAAAACGAAAAAGGATGGGAAGTAAAGAAGTTGGGGGAAATATCTTCCGTAAAGACTGGTCCATTTGGCTCAATGTTACATAAAGAGGACTATATTTCAAATGGTATTCCTTTGGTTAATCCTATTCATATAAAAGATTATCGTGTAATTGCTGATATGGATTTCACAATTTCGGATGAAAAAGCCAGAGAGCTAAATGCTTATATTCTTCGAAAGAATGATGTCATATTTGCAAGAAGGGGAGATATTGGTAGATGTGCTGTTATCTCTGACAAAGAGAATGGATATCTGTGTGGAACAGGCAGCTTGTTTGTTAGATTTGAGCAGGAAGTGATTCCACAGTATATTATGTATATTATTCGATCAAGTTCTTTTATAAAGGAACTTATTTCAAAGGCAAAAGGAGCTACGATGCTTAATCTTAATTCAACAACAATAGCATCATTAGGTATTCCTCTTCCCCCTCTCTCTCTTCAGCAAGAATTTGCAAAGAGAATTGAGTTGATTGAGCAGCAGAAAGCGCAAGTCAGTTCTACGATAAAAGACCTGGAAACATTGCTCGCATCAAGAATGCAGTATTGGTTTGACTAAGAATAAGTGAGTGTTTGACTAAAAACGTTAAGTGATATGAAGAATTTCGACTTTATCCAACTTTTGGCTGATAAGATTCCGAGCTTCAGCAAACTGCATGCGTATTGCGATAAGGCTGAAATATTTCAGAACTCTTTTCCTGAAGAGTCTGCAACTAATGCCCGCAAGGCATTGGAATGGCTGGTGAAGCACCATCTCGCTATGGCATCAGCAAAGGTGGAGAAACAGGAAACACTTAACGATATGCTGAAGCATCCAGAGATGGATGCCTTCGTCAACTATGACTGGGAGTTTCAGAAGAACATCTATACCGTCAAGAAGTTTGGTAACTATGCTTCTCATACAGGAACACAAGAAATCAAGAAGAATGATGCCTTTATCTGCTTGAGGTCCCTTTTCTATGTGGTGGAGGGCTTCCTGTATCGTTGGAAGGCAATCAAGAACATGGTAGCCTTTGATGCTACCCTGGTGCCGCAAGTGCTGCCTGGAATGCAGGTGTTAACTACTCCTGAGCCACAAGTGTCGCAAGAGGTTGTTGACAGTGTTCCCAAGGAGGTGATAGAAAACCCTGTCAAGCCTGTAGAAACACCTAAGGAGTCGCTTGCCAGCGAGGCTGTCACAAGAAGATGTCTCATAGACTATATGCTGAATGAAGCAAAGTGGGATATCCTGACTGTCAAGGGCGACATACAAGGTGGAAAGGCCTGCATTGAGGTAGAGGTGGAAGGCATGCCAACGCCAAGCGGTAAGGGCTATTGCGACTATGTACTGTTTAGCAGGGGTGGTAAGCCTTTGGCAGTCATAGAAGCAAAGAGTACCATACAGAATGCAGGAAAAGGCAGAGCGCAGGCAATACTGTATGCTGAATGTTTGGAAAAGAAATATGGTGTCCGACCTGTCATCTACTATACCAATGGTTATGTGACAAAGGTTATTGACGGCTTGGGATATCCTGACAGGGATGTCATATCATTCCATAGTCATGACGACCTGGAATATATCATGCAGAAACGTGGCAGGGCTGGCATCAAGGACTTGACCATAGACGAGACGATTACTGACAGACCTTATCAGAAGACAGCCATCAAGAGTCTGGTGGAATGGCTCAACATGAAGCATCGTCGTGGATTGCTAGTGCTGGCTACTGGTACAGGAAAAACACGAGTGAGCATCTCGCTATGCAAGCTGCTGGCGAATAACGACTGGATAAAGAATGTGTTGTTCCTTGCTGACAGAACAGAATTGGTCAGTCAGGCAAGGGGTAACTTTGAAAAACTGTTGCCCAGTGAGTCGATGGCGTCATTATCAGACGATGATGAGCCAGACTTGGACGCCCGGTTCATATTCTCCACCTACCAGACGATGATCAACTACATCAATGAGTATGATGTGAAGTTCAGCGTGGGACATTTTGACCTGATTATCATAGATGAGGCCCACAGATCTGTATTTGGAAAGTATGGAGCCATCTTCCAATACTTCGATTCGTTGTTGATAGGTCTGACAGCAACACCTCGCGACGAGATAGACAAGAATACCTTCAGATTGCTGGAGCTGGAGAATGAACCCAACTTTGAGTATACCTTTGACGAGGCAGTAGATGACGGATACCTTGTGTCTTACAAGGCAAAGCGTCATTACTCGAAGATGATAAACAAAGGCATCAAGTATGACGAACTGACTCCTGAACAGCGTGAGGAACTGGAAAAGGTTTGGGATTACGAGAAGATGCTGAAGGGCATTGACCCCAATGCGGAATACCATCGAGATATTGAAGGAAACGAGATATTCCGTTACCTCATCAATGATGATACTATAGACAATGTATTGTCAGAGCTGATGGAAAACGGCTTGAAGATTAAGAGTGGCGAAGATATAGGAAAGATGATTATCTTTGCCTATAATCACAAGCATGCTGAAAGAATAGTAGAACGCTTCCACGCACTATTCCCTAATCGTGGAGCAGACTATTGTCAGTTGATAGACAATCAGGTGAAGTACCATGATAAGCTGATAGCAAAATTCAAGGTTGCGGAAAGCATGCCTCAGATAGCTGTCAGCGTGGATATGCTCGACACAGGCATTGATGTGCCAGAAGTATTGAATCTGGTCTTCTTCAAGATTGTGAAGTCAAAGATAAAGTTTGAGCAGATGATAGGTCGGGGTACTCGCCTTTGTCCTGACATCTTCGGAGAGGGTAAGGACAAAGAATGCTTCTATATCTTTGACTGGTGCGGCAACTTTGATTATTTCTCAAAGAAACCTGATGGCATAGATGCTTCAAACAGCAAGTCTTTGACAGAAAGACTCTTCTCTCTGCGACTGGATATCGCAAAGGAACTGCAGAGTGCTGAGCATCAGGAGAAGGCTTTTGACAAGAAGATGCATGATGACCTGAAGGTGCTTTTGTATCAACAGGTAAACGGCATTGTGAAAGAGCGCAAGGATGCTCGCCCATATTGGAACATCATAGAGCCCTTCCGAGACAAGGATAAATGGACTTATATCTCAGAGGTAGATGTGTTGCGCCTGAAGGAAATAGGGAAGCTGATACCACAAGATGACGATGATGAATCGGCAAAGAAATTTGATGTCATCATGCTTCATCTTCAGTTGGCTCATATCGACTCTACAGTTCGTGTGGGACAGTTTAGGCAGGTTGTAGTAAATGTTGCTGCCCATCTGGAAAAGAAGGGCTCAATACCTGCTGTGATGAAGCGTATAGACACAATACGACTGGTTCAGCAACCACAATTCTGGGCGAATGAAAGCCTAGACAGTCTTGAAAGAGTCAGGACAGAACTGAGAGACCTGATAAAGCTGCTGGAAGGTACTAGGAAGAAAGAGAAGTTTATTATTGACATTGAAGACCCATACGTAACAGTAGAGGGAGGAGAAGATACTGTTATCCGTACTTCTTACAAGCAGAGAGTGGTAGATTATCTGGCCCAGAACACAGGTAATCCTACACTTCAGAAGATACAGCAGTTTGAGCAGTTGACAGCAGAGGACTTCAAAGAACTGGAGCGAGTCTTCTTTGAGGAACTTGGCAGTCGTGAAGAGTTTGACGAACTGGCAGAGGGGCATCCATATAAAACAAATGTGGCTGCATTCATTCGTGTTGTCAATGGCATAGACAGAAAGAAGGCCCTCCTGATATATCAGAAGTTTATCAACGACAATAACCTGACTTCAGACCAAGAAAGATATCTTAAGAATATTCTCGACTATGTCAGCGTAAATGGCGATATCGAGGTGAAGAACTTCCTGGAGTATCCGTTAAAGGCATTCAACTGGCGAGTTACCTTTGGCGATAATTTTGTCAGTCTAAAGGATTTCGTCAAGGAAATCCATCAGGTCATTTCTATTTCGGCATAAAGTACAGAGGGGACGGGTGAGTGTCTCGCTCCGATGGAAGATGGCCGATGGCTGATGTTCGAGGACTGATTAACCTAGAAGCAAAAACGATATTACTGACTTGCAATCCGTCTTCTATAGGATAGTAAAAAATGCTTTAGCCTGCTCTCAGGCGGCTATCACTCTGCTCCTAGGCTGCTCCTAGGCTGCTCCGTGGTGCACTCAAGAGCGAGGCTAGAGTATGGGTGATAGCTGAGAACAGGGACACATGATAGATGCAAGACAATCACAGCTAAGAAAAACTCCCTACTTCACGACTTGGTAGTTTGGGAATAAAAAAAGGCTCAAATATTTGGAAGTTACAAAAAAACTTCCTATCTTTGCAGCGTGAATGAGAGTTGCATATAGGCGCGATTTTATCAAGCTCCGCAACCGTTCTAATATAACAAAGCCGTTGGTCGAGTACCTGCGGCTTTTGTTTTTAATGGGACGGTGCCCCTGGATTGAGCTGTTCAATGGTTGACATAATCTCTTGACGTGTCTGTATACTTGCATTCACCACAACGGCTTCACCATTGTATACCACAAAGCATTCGGCAATCATGCCATTCACAAAATCAGCTTTCCTTCTGGAAATGTATTTTGATAGTTCGAAGGAACGCACTTGCAAAATATGTTCGTCAAGATCAATGACAACAATTTTACAGCCCTGTTTCTTTGCAGCCTTAAAACTTGCCGTAATCCCCCTCTCTCCTAGAATACCTTTTCTGTCGCCTAGCTCTCCGTCAATGGTATACTCTGGATTCTTATGGCCAAAAGAAAATGTATGAGAATTGATAATGATAGTGATATCTGCAAAAGAATGAAGAATGGCACGGGCTGCTCGGATATTGCTATGTAATTCTCGTTGGTCAGCGTTTACACTAATAAGTAAGCGCTGACCATATATTTCATCTTCTATGAAATCTGCAGGTGTAATCATAATCAGTCTGCAAAGGTAGTAAAAAATCATATTTTCACAAGCCTTGCGGAGCAAAATTGCTTGGTTGCGGAGTTAGAAATGACTAACTTCGCAACCAAATTTAATTTTGTAGTACATATGACGGATTACGAGTACATTATTCAGCAAGTGAAGAAATTCCATTTCACTAAGTGGGATGAGAATGTGCTGAGGGAATGCCTGTCGATTTTGCCAAACCTGACGAGGGAAGAATTGGTGAGTATCTATCGCAGTAGATTGCTAGACGAAAAGCATTCGCTGAAGCAGACTGCTTTTAAAGTACTGTTTGCAGACAAAGTTGGTAAACGAGAGGAGCGCATCAGAAATCTGCCAATAGATGAGTTGATAGAGGAGTTCAAGGATAAGAAAAGTGGTAACGTTGCACTTATTCGTAAAGAGCTTCGTGAGCGATATAAAGCAGGTAAGGATAAGCAAAAGATTGCAGGAATATTCAATGTCTCTACGAAGAGTGACCTGCAATGGGTGAAGAATCAAGTACGTAAAGAGCAATATGGTGACTCGAATAGTCATAATTATCAATGGAAGAAAACATCATGGAAATGAATGAGTGTAAGGAACAAGTTTGAGAATTATTTCGTATATTTGCAAAATAAAAGAAAAGTATCTATGGGAAAGGTGAAAATGTTAGGGGCGTTAGCAGGTGACATCATAGGATCACCATATGAGTTTTATAACACGAAGTCAACAGACTTTGAGTTGTTTACAAAATGGACTAAGTTTACGGATGACTCAGTGATGACGCTGGCTGTAGCGAAATGGCTCATGGAAGATGCCGAACATAGTCCCCGGCATCTGATAAGATGTATGCAGGAACTTGGACGTCGCTATCCGAGAGCAGGATATGGTGGCAACTTTAGTTGTTGGCTAAGACAGGAGAATCCCCAGCCCTATAAAAGTTGGGGTAATGGTGCAGGCATGCGTGTCAGCCCTGTAGGTCTGTATGCTAAAACGCTGGATGAGGCCTTGGAGTTAGCAAGTATTACGGCTTCTGTCAGTCACAACCATTCTGAAGGTATAAAAGGGGCACAGGCAATAGCCGCAAGTGTATATCTCTGCAAGGAAGGACAATCGAAACAGAAAATCAAAGAGTATGTGGAGCAGACGTTTGGGTATAATCTTAGCAGGACCATAGATGAGATCCGTCCCAATTACGCTTTTGATGTTTCTTGTCAGGGAAGTGTTCCTGAAGCGATTATTGCTTTCTTGGAAGGTAATTCCTTTGAAGAAGTGATACGCCTGGCTATCTCTATTGGTGGTGACTCTGATACTATCGGCTGTATGGCAGGTGCTATTGCTGCATGCAGGTATCCTATACCTGATGACATTGCTGAAAAATGTGATGTCTATCTGACTGAGGATTTGCGAGATATTAAGGATAGATTTTGTGACTTCATCGCCCAAAGGAATCCTTGTGGAAAGAAACAACAAGGAATAATAAAGGTAGGTGTCCTATATAACAAATTGATGGATACCTTAAAGAGAATAATGGCTAGCAGAAACAGTACAGAGGGGACGGGTGAGTGTCTCGCTCCGATGAGAAAAGTCTGATGTTTGAGGCCTGATTCCATGCTTTAGCCTGCTCTTAGGCAGCAATCACTCTGCTCCTAGGCAGCAATCACTCTGCTCCTAGGCTGCTCCGTGGTGCACTCATGAAGCAGGCTAGAGTATGGCAGCAGTATGGCTAGGGTAAGGCTAGAGTAAGGCTAGACTATGGCAGCAGTATGGCTAAAGCGAGGGAAGAGGTCTGATGTCTGAGGGCTGATGGCGGGAGATGTAAGAGGGAAGATGTAAGAGGGCGCTTGGCGAGCATAGCGAGAATTTTGCTATCCATGCCAGTTGGTGTAGAAAGCGATAAAATATATAGTCATAGGGTGTGTGGACTCGATCTTGCGTATAGCATAAGTGGGTCGTCATTATGGGATTTTTTATTGAAATATTTGGAGACTATTGTTTTTTTTTCTATCTTTGCAACAGATATGAGACGAACGGAAATCACCAATTCCATAAAGGAGGCTCTGAAAAGCGTTCCTTACAAAATGGAAGCAAGGCTTTACGGTAGTGAAGCCAGAGGTGATGCTCGTCCTGATTCAGATATAGATTTGTTGATTTTGGTAGATCAGCCAACTGTGACAGGGAAAGATGAGGATGCCATTTTCGCACCTCTTTATCAGTTGGAATTGCAGTCTGGCGTTATTATCAATCCGCTAATTATACCAAAATCCCAATGGGGCGCTAATGTCAGTCCTTTCTATATCAACGTGGAAAACGAAGGAGTGGTTCTATGAACAAAACGTTAACCCAAGAGCAGAGAATAAGTATTGTACGCTATCGTATTGAAAGTGCAGAAAATACATTGGCAGAGGTGGAGACCCATCGAGCCAATGGCTTTTATAATACTGCAGTAAATAGGTTATATTATGCTTGCTATTATGCTGCAACAGCCATATTAATAGCTAATGGTATTGAGGTAAAGTCACATGACGGCGTACGAATGAATCTGGGAAAGTTTATTGTTCAAGAAGGTATCCTTACTCCAGAACTAGGAAGGTATTTCAGTCGTCTGTTTTCAAAGCGTTCCACTGGTGATTATGACGATTTCTTTAATCATAGTATAGAAACCGTTGACGAATTGATGCCAGATGCTAAACTGTTTATCCAGACTATCAAAGACTGGATAGAATTGTGGTTGAAAGAACAAGAACAATCAGCGCAATAATAACCAAGAATTCCAAAACGTCTATAACAAAAAAAATCCCCATCTCACGACGGGGATCCCTCAACCATTTTTGCTATGAAAAAAAATAACCTAATAATTAGAATTAAGTTTTCCTGATTATTAATGATAATTCTAAGTGAAATTTATTGATAGGGATGAAAAGGCTGCCTGCAGAGTAGTGATGTTTTTTTCATTCATATGCTTTTGTCGTTTGCTTCCTGTGATTGTTTTGATAGTTTATCGATGAATATACTTACAAAAATATCAATATTTGGCCGAATAACTGATAAAAATGCATCAAATTTTGCATAATTTACTGTGCGGTGCTTATTTTTACGTCTTTTTTCTTTGTTTTTTGTTTTGATTTTTCGTATCTTTGCCAGCAAATAATGCAAAATCATTTGAGTTATGCGATTCTATAAGGTGTCGGCTTATGTCTTTCTGTCCCTGACATTGCTTTTTATCTCGATGCCCGTATGGGCTGATGCCGTGCAAGTTGATTCGCTTGGCATACTCAATGAGCTGAGGTCACAAAACGAGTTGCTCCAACAGCGTTCGCGATTCACAACGGGTGGATTAGCCATGATTCTGACCATTACCGCTATGTTGGTCTTTCTGGTTATCAACAACCGCTGGAATCATAGGTTGTCGATAAAGAACAGGCAACTGGAGCGCGAGCGCAATGTCGTGGTGGCGCAGAACAAGCAGTTGGCCGTGGAGCGCGACCGTGCTGAGCAGGCCCTGAATGTTAAGACATCTTTTGTGCAGAGCATGACTCATGAGATTCGTACTCCTTTGAATGCTATCAGTGGATTCAGTCAGGTGCTGGCTACGCCTGGCATTGACATCCCTCAGGAAGAGAGACTTGAGCTCAGTACTCGCATTCAGGAGAATACCCGACAACTTACTACCATCCTTGACGACTTAATCTTGATTTCCGACTTGGAGAGCAATTGTTCCACTCCACCTCTTGAGGACTGTCCTGCCACTGCCATTGTAGGATTTGCTGCTGATGCTTTTCGTCCGCTGGTTCCCGCCACGTTGACGTTTAATATTGACAATAAGGTGGATGAAGATTTGATTGTCAGGACCAATCCGCATATGATTAATACCATTCTTCAGAAATTGTTGAGCAATGCGGTGAAATTTACCAGCCAGGGCGGTATCACGCTTTGTCTGAATAGTTCCGATGACCATCTTTGTATTTCCGTAGTTGATACTGGTCCTGGTATTCCTGCAGATAAGAGGGATTTTGTGTTTGAGCGTTTCTCAAAACTCGATAGTTTTGTTCCTGGCACAGGACTTGGCCTCTCTATTGCACGCATGATTGCCGAGCGCATCCATGGCACTCTGACCCTTGATACAAGTTATGTTCGCGGGGCAAAATTCGATCTTATTATACCCATCCATTTCGACGTATGAAAGAAAGATTCCTTGCATTGATGGGCTTCTCCGTTCATCGCCATAGCCTTAAAACAGAGATAGTCTCTGGTCTGACCACTTTTACCACCATGGTTTATATCCTGGCTTTGTTGCCTGCCATGATGGAACCACTCCGAGCTTTGGGCTTTCCCGTTGACACCGTGTTCACTGCTTCTATTCTGGCTACTATCGTGGGCACGCTGCTCATGGCTTTTCTCGCCAAACGTCCCTTTGGCCAGGCTCCAGGTCTCACGCTCAACATCTTTTTTATTCAGACGGTCTGTCTGTCGTTGGGCTATCCTTGGCAGTTTGCCCTGACGGCTGTCCTGATTGAGGGAATACTGTTTGTGCTGCTTTGTATCGGTAACCTCCGTCAGATCATTTTTGAGCTTGTGCCATCTTCACTGAAGTATGCCATTGCTGCTGGCATCGGTTTCTTCATTGCTATGTTGGGTTTCAAGAGTAGTGGTATGCTGGCCGACGGAACTGTATTCAATCATTTGGAGACGTTGAGCACCCCAGCAGCCATTCTCTTCCTTATAGGACTCATCCTGACGGGTTTGTTTGCCATTCTGCGAATTAAGGGCGGTCTGCTGCTCGGCATCGTCTCAGTGACACTTATCGGTATTCCTATGGGAGTGACAACGGTTCCTGATGATGTGTTTTCGATGCCGGTATCACCAGCACCACTTTTCTGCCAGTTTTCATCGGAATTCCTGTTGCAACCGGATCTTTGGGTCTGTGTGCTTATCATGCTATTTTTTGACGTCTTTGATAGTTTGGGAACGATAGTGGGTATCATGGCATGCACCGGACTGATGCGTAAGAATGGTCGTATTCCGCATCTGCGTTCCATCATGCTTAGTGATGCTCTCGCTACGGTGACGGGGGCGTGTCTGGGATGTAGCACTGTGACGACCTATGCAGAGAGTGCCACAGGATTTGCAGAGGGCGGTCGTACCGGTGTTTCTGCCTTTGTTGTGGCGCTGTGTTTCACCGCCAGTCTGTTTCTTGCTCCTCTATTCCTGTCGATCCCTGCTGCAGCCACTGCGCCTGTGATGGTCATGGCAGGTCTTTATCTCTTTGGTTCTGTGCGCCATATCTCGCTTACCAATACTAGAGAGATGTTGCCGGCTTTTCTCACCATCTTGCTGATGCCTGTCACAGGAAGTATCACTGATGGTATTATTGCCGGTCTTTTTTCCTATATCCTTTTTGCTTTCCTGGGTGGATTGGTGAAACGTTTGGTACACCGTCGTCACCCAACGGCAGAGAATGCCGAAGAATTAGTATAGCAGTAGTAGGCCGGGAGTACAGAGGGGACGGGTGAGTGTCTCGCTCCGATGGAAGATGGCCGATGGCTGATGTCTGAGGGCTGATTAACCTAGAAGCAAAAACGATATTACTGACTTGCAATCCGTCTTCTATAGGATAGTAAAAAATGCTTTAGCCTGCTCTTAGGCAGCAATCACTCTGCTCCTAGGCTGCTCCTAGGCTGCTCCGTGGAGCACTCACGAGCGAGGCTAGAGTGTGGCTGATAGCTGAGATCTTTATTCCAAAATACTTTTGTACCTATATAGACAGAATCAAAGAAACATGGATTATCGATTTGACTGACGGGAGGATCTGAGGCACTCAATGATAAGTTGCAAGCCTTGCAATAATTTGCAAATGAAATAATAATTGCTTAACTTTGCAGGAAAATAAAGAAAACGAGGTTATGGGTGATGATATATTAATAGATTTTGGTCCTGTAGAGGATAAGATGCAAGGCATCATCAAGGTGATTGGTGTTGGTGGAGGCGGTTGCAACGCTGTGCGCAACATGAATGACGAGCATATCCCTGGGGTGACGTTTGCCGTTTGTAATACGGATAGTAAATCATTGGCTCCATCGCCTGTTCCTGTCAAGATTCTATTGGGAGAGGGACTTGGTGCTGGAGGCAAACCCGAAGTTGGGCGCTCGGAGGCGGAGAAGAATATTGAGGATATAGAGAAGCTGCTGAGCGATGGGACTAAGATGGTTTTCATCACGGCAAGCATGGGTGGTGGTACAGGTACTGGCTCGGCACCTGTTGTGGCCAGTGTGGCGAAAAGAATGGGTATGCTTACCATCGGCATCGTAACCATTCCTTTCTACTTTGAGAAGACTCAGAAGATTATCCGTGCGCTGAAGGGTGTTGACGAAATGCGAAAGAACGTTGACGCACTCCTGATTATCAACAATGAACGCCTGTGTGATGTCTATGCTGACACACCTATCTCTGTGAAAGAGTCGTTTGCCAGAGCTGACAATATCCTGAAGGAAGCGGTAATCGGTATATCGGAATTGATAACCGTCAACAGCAATGGTGGTATCGACTTGGACTTCCGCGATGTGGAAACGACCATGCGTGATGGTGGAGGTGCTATCATGGCGATGGGCAGGGCAAGCGGAGAAGGGCGTGTGGAGAGAGCTATCAAAAACGCCCTGAATTCACCGCTTTTGTATGGTAGTGATATCACGAAAGCTAAGCGTATTCTCTTTAATATCTATTCTAGTGAAGAAGCGCCTATCATGGTGCCTGAGATGCAGGAGATTGATGATTTCTTCGATAAACTGGATCCAAAGATTGAGGTAATCTGGGGTATCTCGACTGATAATTCCATAGGCGAAGATGCGAAGGTTACTATCTTGGCAACCGGGATGGAAGAGGTTGTCGGCAATGAGGTTGAAGTAAAGGATGATGCCTATTATGAGAGTCTGATACCACTGCTTTACAGGCCCATAGTAAAGCCCGTCCACGAGCCTGCACCAGAGCCGAATTTTGTTGTAGAGCCTGCACCAGAACCGGAGCCTTCTGTTGTCGTGGAAGAGCCTAAGCCTATACGTAAGCCAACTGCATTTGAGAAGTTTACGCAATGGATGAAGAGTATCGCTCAAGAAGCTGATGAATAATGACAATGACGGATAGGACACCTGAGGAAATTGCTGTAGAACTTTCCCAGTTGGTAAGGGAACTGGTTGCTGCTGGACGCAACGATTTGTTGTTGCGCGCTATTGGTGTGTCTGTCTTGGAGGAGTTACGCATCGAAGCAGCAAAGAGCCGTTTAAGCCGACTGCTTGTCACAAAAGACTACAGGATCATCCTTGTAGACTACGGCAATAAGGAGGTGGAGATGACGCCTGTTCACAAGGCCGTCTATCTGTTGTTCCTGAATCATCCTGAGGGCATTGAGTTCAAGAAACTCTGTGAATATCGCAATGAACTTCTTGGATATTATATGGCCACGGCAAAGTTGATGGACAAACAGACTATTGCGGAGAGTGTGGACATGCTGGTGGATCCATTGAATAACTCCATCAATGAGAAGTGTTCACGCATCAAGAGTATTTTCCTCAATATAATGGACCTGTACACCGCCAATTATTACATTATCAGCGGACATACCCAGAAGCATTTCGCTGGTTCTTCTAAAATATGGTATGAGAGACTGAAGAATGTTAAGATACCAAGGGAACTTGTAATAAGAGAAGATAAACAAGTATAGAAGGGGACTGGTCTTTGATGAACCAGCGGAGAAACGCTGGCCACGGTGATGGGGGAAGGAAAAGCGCTGGCCACGGTGATAAGGGGGAGAAAGGGCGGATTTTTGCTTGTTTGTTTGATGGTTTGGTAAATTTGTAGTACCTTTGCGTTGTAAATACTTTAATCATTAAGACAGGTGACAAAAGAGGAGAAGATTGCTGCAGGAATCGTGCTTTCGGAAATAAAGCACAATGGGCACCGTCGTGCCTTTTTTCATGACTATAGTCGTCCTGGGTTATACATGGTAACCATGGTGGTGGCAGGGCGGCAGCGCCTCTTTGGTTGTATTGTAGGACATTCAAGGGGGAAAAGGGGAACGGCGGATTTTCCTCATCTGGAGTATTCCAGGCTTGGCTCCCAGATTATCCATGAGGAGCTGTCAAAGATATCTCAGTTTTACCCCATGGTGGAGGTGTGTAAGGTGGCGCTGATGCCTGACCATGTACACCTGTTGTTAGCTGTGAAGGAGCAATTGCCTCAGGGAAAGCATCTGGGTAGCATCGTGCGTGGCTTTAAGACGGGATGTACCAGGGCTTGGTGGAAGTTGCAGGATGAGGCTGTCATGGCGGATGGTGTGTCTGCTATGACTGTGGCAGAGGCGTCTCCCTCTGGCAAGCGTCCTGTCTTGTTTGAGGATGGTTATCATGACCGTATCCTTATGGGCGATGGCATGCTTGGAAATATCTGTCGCTATATGGACGAGAATCCGTTCAGGGCAAGGCTGAGGGAGGAGCATCCGAACTTGATGCAACGCTGCCTGCATCTGTGGATACATGACCGTGAATATGCTGCTTTTGGTAATCTCTTCCTGCTGAAGAACCCAGAAAGGCTTCAGGTATTTTTCCATCGTAAGGATAAGAAGGGCAGGCTGACGCATCTGACTCCTGAGTATGCAGAAGCAAAAGCGCAGCTGCTGCAGCGGGCGGAAGAGGGGGCTGTGTTGGTTACGCCTGGTATTTCAAAGGGCGAACAGGGTGTTGTTGATGCGGCATTGGACGATCGTCTGCCACTTATATTATTGCAGAAAGAGCAGATCACGGATTATTGGAAACCATCAAAGGAACGGTTCTATGCTTGTGCTACAGGTAAGCTGTTGATTCTGTCGCCTAAGCTGATGCCTGGTGATTCTGACTATGAGCGTTTTCATTCCCTGAATGATTTGGCACATGACATTTGCATTGCCACGGATACACGTCTTTTGAGAATAGGATAAAGGCTTTATTGAAATATGGATGCTATTTCATAGCACAAAAAAAATCCCCATCTCACGACGGGGATCCCTCAACCATTTTTGCTATGAAAAAAAATAACCTAATAATTAGAATTAAGTTTTCCTGATTATTAATGATAACCTAAAACAATGTTTTACCTTTAACTATAAACTCTAACCTTTTCGCTAATCACTAACCATATTTCACGATGCAAAGATAAGCAGATGAAAAAACATGGGAAAATCTGTTCAACGAATTGCCTGTTTTTCTAAGTGAAACTTGTAGGATTGGGATGAGAAGGCGGTCTATTCCAAGTACGGCCACTGGTCACGGGTCCATTTGATGGGCTTCTGGATGAGCAGGGCGGCACCATTGAGACGGGCAGAGTAGCCGTGGCAGATGAAGATGCTCTCGCCGTTCATGTCGTAGGCTGCGCAATGGCCTGCGGCCTCAAACTCCGTTTTGTCGCCCTCCAGGAAGAGAGTGCCTCCGCCGTGAAGCATGTCACGACCTTCGCGGTCGAGATAAGGACCAGTTACCTGTTTTGAGCGTCCTACGGCTACGCGGTAGTTGCTCTGGGCACCACGACAACAGTAGTCCCACGAAACGAAGAGATAATAGTAGCCATCATGCTTCAAGATGAAAGGTGCCTCAATGGCATTGCGTCCGGCAAACTTGGACGTGGGGTTCTCGGCAGCATTGGGATCGTTAGGCTGGTAACGACGGGCAATGGTGACGGGGGGAGAAATGAGAGATGAAAAATGAGAGAGAGTTAATCTTGCAATCTGTATGCCGTCCCAGAAAGAGCCCCATGTGAGCCATGGCTGGTCGTTGTCGTCAATAACGAAGCAGGGATCAATGGCATTCCAGTTGTCACGTTTCTCCTTGGAGGCCACGATACAACCCTCATCTTTCCACTGCCCTGTGAGTGATGAGGCTGACATCAGACCGATGGCTGAAGTGTTCTTGCCAAAGGTGGAGCAGCTGTAGGCCAACCACCAGCGGTCGTGCCAACGGATGATATCCGGAGCCCATACATGGTTGCGGAAACCAGGTACGGAGTCGTGTGTCCATTGCGGAATCTGTTCGATAAACGGCGTGGGTTGCATCACCCATGTCTTGCGGTCTTTCGACGTGGCCCACTGAATGCCCATGCCTGTAGAAAGCAGGTGATAGGTGCCGTTCTCGTAGGCCATCACAGGGTCGTGGGCCATCACGGTATCCGTGGAAAAGGCCATGCGACGGTGGTGGTTGCGAGGCTGGGCATGGAGACAGATGGTACACAGTGCCATCATGCAGAACGGGAGAAGATGTCTTTTAGTCATAGTTTTGTAGTTTTTAGTTAATTATTGATTGATTAATGAATGAATTGTCAGTAGAGCAGCAGGAGGCCTGCGAAACCTGCCATCGCTATCATGTGGATGGGGTTCACCTTATATACCTTGGTGCCGATGAACGTGGCGGCGAAGAGAATCACGCTGATGCAGAACTGCCACATATCCTCGCTGGGTGCGGAGAAATTCTCCTTGTTGCACAGTAAGAGGGTGGCTGCAGCCAGCAGACCGACGACTGCAGGGCGCAGGCCATTGAAGACCGACTGTACTGCGGGTGTGTTCATGTATTTGATGAACATCTTGGCAATGATAATCATCAGGATGAGTGATGGCAGCACAAGGGCAAATGTAGCAACGCAGGAACCAAGGATTGACATAGATGTGCTCAGTCCGGCATTATGGCAAGCCATGTAGCCGCAATAGGTGGCAGAGTTGATGCCAATAGGGCCGGGGGTCATCTGACTGATAGCCACAATATCAGTAAACTGGGTCGTGGTAATCCAGTCGGGCACTACCTTCGTCTGAATAAGTGACAGCATGCCGTAGCCTCCTCCGAATCCAAACAGACCAATCTGGAAGAAGGTGACAAACAACTGTATGTATAGAAGAACAATGTCCATTTTCTTTTTTAACAACGAATTATACGAATTACACGAATTCTTTCTTCAAATCATTCCGTTGGCTTGATGTATTTGCCATAGACATAGCCACCGATGCCTGCCGCTAGGATAATATAAATTGGTGATACACCCAAAAGCCAGATCAGCAACGCTCCTGCAATCGGTATCCAGCAGTTGACCCACGATATCTTGGCGCTCTTGGCCAGATTGAACGTAGGTACGGCAATGAGTGCTACCACCGCAGGACGGATGCCGCGGAAGATGGCTGCTACCACGGGATTATCCTCGAAACGATGGAAGAACATGGCTATCATGAGGATGATGAGGAACGAGGGTAGGGCAGTGCCAAGGGCGGTGGCGATGGCGCCACGAATCTTGCGCAGTTTGTAGCCGATGAAGATGCTGATGTTGATAGCAAAGACACCCGGACAACTCTGTGCAATGGCGATGAGGTCGAGAAACTCCTCACGCGACACCCATTTCTTCTTGTTTACCACTTCCTCCTCTATCAAGGGTATCATGGCATATCCACCACCAAGGGTGAATATGCCAATGTGAAAGAAAGTCTTAAATGAATCCCAATAGATATTCATTATTTTCATATTATAGGATAACCTAGGATATCCTAGGAAAGCCTAGGATTTCCAGAATTCTCCTAGATTCTTTCCTCTACCCACTTACGTGCGTTGACGAAGGCCTCAATCCAAGGTGTTACCTCGTCATTGCGGCGGTCAGCTGGATACCATGCGTTCTGCCAGGGGAATACGGCACGCTCCAGGTGAGGCATCATGCAGAGATGACGGCCATCGGCAGAGCAGATACCTGCCACATTGTAGTCAGAACCGTTAGGATTAGCGGGATAGCCAGCATAGTTGTACTTCGCAATCACGTTGTAAGCACTCTCAGCCTCGGGCAGTGAGAACTTACCTTCTCCGTGGGCTACCCACAGACCGAGCTTGTTGCCGCTCAGAGAACCGAACATCACAGAGTTGTTCTGGGGAATGCTCAACGAGATGAACTCACTCTCGAACTTGTGAGAGTCGTTGTGCAGCATCTTGGCACCCTTGGCACCTGTCAGGCCGAGTTCAACCATCAGCTGACAACCGTTACAGATACCCAGTGAGAGGGTGTCCTCGCGGGCATAGAACTTATCCAGTGCCTCCTTAGCCTTAGGATTGAAGAGGAAGGCACCAGCCCAACCCTTAGCAGAACCAAGTACGTCGGAGTTAGAGAAACCACCGCAGAATACAATCATGTTGATATCCTCGAGTGTCTCGCGACCAGAAATCAGGTCGGTCATCATCACGTCCTTCACGTCGAAACCAGCCAGGTACAGGCAGTAAGCCATCTCGCGCTCACCGTTGGTACCCTTCTCACGGATGATGGCTGCCTTGATGCCAGAGGGCTGACGGCGGTCGGCAGAGATGCCATACTGAGAGAGCTTGCCAGTGAAGTCCTTGTTGAACTTCATCTCCAGAGGCTGCTTCTTATAGTTAGCGAAACGCTCTGCAGCCTTGCCATTGAAGCTCTGCTTGCGGTCGAGCAGGTAAGAAGTCTTATACCATGTGTCACGGAGTGCATCGATGTCGAAAGTCAGCTCCTTGTCGCCAGCCTTTACTACGATGTTGCGGCTCTCAGGTACCGAGTAACCAATCTTGGCAAAGCCTACACCCTGCTCCTCCATGAAGTCGGCAAACTCCTGCTTATGCTCATCGCTTACCTCGATAACCACACCGGGGTTCTCAGCGAAGAGGGCCTTCACTACGTCGCCATCCTTGCAGATGTCGTGCAGGTTGATATGCATACCACCCTTCTGGTTGGCGAAGCACATCTCGAGCAGGGTAGTAATCAAACCACCGGCAGAGATATCGTGACCAGCCAGGATCCATCCGCGGTTGATCATCTCCTGAACAGCCATGAAGGCATCTGCGAAGTACTCAGCGTTCTTCACGGTAGGCACATCGTCGCCTACCTTACCCAGACTCTGGGCAAAGGCAGAACCGCCCAGACGCTGCTCGTCGAATGAGAAGTCGATATGATAGAGAGATGCATTCTTGTCGTTAACCAATACAGGGCTTACCACCTTCTTGATGTCAGAAACCTCGCCACCGGCAGATACGATGACTGTTCCTGGAGAGATAATCTTCTCGCCATTAGGATACTGCTGAGAGAGTGACAGAGAGTCCTTACCTGTAGGTACGTTGATGTGCAGGTCGCAGCAGAAATCGCTCAGCGCCTTAACACCCTCGTACAGACGGGCATCCTCACCCTCCTGAGAGCGGCAGGGCCACATCCAGTTGGCAGAGAGTGAGAGAGAATCCATACCCTCAGCGAGTGGAGCCCAGACGATATTTGTCAGTGCCTCAGCTACAGAGAGCACAGAACCGGCAGCAGGATTAGCCAGACCGGCCTGAGGCGCATGCCCCAGGGCTGTAGCTATACCCTTCACGCCACGATAGTCGAGGGCCACAACACCGCAGTCGCTCAGAGGCAGCTGAATCTCACCCTGACACTGCTGACGTGCAATCTTACCTGTAACCGAACGGTCGACCTTGTTAGTCAACCAGTCCTTACAAGCCACAGCCTCAAGCTGGAGCACGCGGTCGAGGTACTCGTTAATCTTATCCTGACTGTAGGTAACGTCCTGATAGTGGCGCTCTACAGTATTATCCTTCATGATGGTCTTGGGTGAGTGACCGAACATCTGAGCCACATCCAGGTCGAATGGCTTAACGCCGTCGCCCTGCTTGAATGAGAAGTGGGCATCGCCTGTGGTCTCACCAACCACATACAGCGGAGCACGCTCGCGCTCAGCAATCTTACGCACATGTTCGATGTGCTTCTCGTCAATGAGCAAGCCCATACGCTCCTGACTCTCGTTAGCGATGATCTCCTTAGAGCTCAGAGTCTTGTCACCAATTGGCAGTTTGGTCATGTCGATCTCACCACCGCACTCCTCAACGAGCTCAGAGAGACAGTTCAGGTGACCGGCAGAACCGTGGTCGTGGATAGAAACAACGGGGTTCACATCCTCTTCGCAGAGCGCACGCACCAGGTTGTAGGCACGCTTCTGCATTTCAGGGTTAGCACGCTGAACGGCGTTCAGCTCGATACCATTGCTGTAGCGACCGGTATCAACAGATGATACAGAACCGCCACCAAGACCGATGCGGTAGTTATCACCACCTACTACGACCACCTTGTTACCCTTCTGAGGCTCTTTCTTCAGGCAGTCACGCTTAGTACCATAACCAACACCACCAGCCAGCATGATAACCTTGTCATAAGCATACTTGGTGTCGTTGGGCTCCTGATGTTCAAAGGTAAGCACAGAACCACAAATCAGTGGCTGACCGAACTTGTTACCGAAGTCAGAAGCACCATTTGAAGCCTTGATCAGAATCTGCTCAGGTGTCTGGTACAGCCACTGGCGAACGGGGATGATGTTCTCCCAGTCGCGAGTCAGCTTGTCATCGTCAGTCAGACGGGGGTAGGCTGTCATATATACAGCTGTACCTGCGATAGGCCATGAACCTACGCCACCGCCCATACGGTCGCGGATCTCACCACCAGTACCTGTTGCAGCACCGTTGAATGGCTCTACGGTTGTGGGGAAGTTGTGGGTCTCAGCCTTCAGCGAGATAACGCTCTCGATATCCTTGATGCGGAACCAGTCGCTGGTTGACTGATCAGCAGGAGCAAACTGTTCTACGACAGGTCCCTGCGCAAAGGCCACATTATCTTTATAGGCAGAGAGAATCTTGTTGGGGTTCTCCTGCGTCGTCTTCTTAATCATGGCGAAGAGCGAACTCTCCATCTCCTGGCCGTCAATGATGAATGTACCACCAAAGATCTTGTGACGGCAGTGCTCAGAGTTGATCTGTGCAAAACCGAAAATCTCTGAGTCAGTCAGAGGACGGCCGTTCTGCTTCTCCAGTCCGTGGAGGTATTCAATCTCCTCAGGAGAGAGAGCCAGTCCCTCTTTCTCGTTGTACTCCTCCAGATTGTCCACATACTTAATGGGCTCTGGCTTGATGTTAATCGTAAAGATATCCTGATTCAGTCCTTCGTACATGCGCTGAAGCATCTCGTCGTGCTCGGCATCTTTCGAAGCAACAGCAAAATACTCTTCTATACGAGAAATGCCGCTGAGTCCCATATTCTGAGTTATCTCAACAGCATTCGTTGACCAAGGGGTCACCATTTCGCGACGCGGACCGACGAAGAAACCTTCCATAGTCTGGGCGTCAACAGGCTCGGCATTGCCATAGAGCCAACAAAGTTCTTGTACTTCTGCTTGTGTGAGCTGATGGTCCACCTGCGTGGCAATCACGCTCTTCTGAGGGGTCTTGAAGAAAAGAATCATATTACCTGATTATCTATAAGTTTGAAATTTGGCTGCAAAGGTACAAATAAAAATTGATAATTGATAATTGATAATTGAAAATTTTATTGTACCTTTGCGTCTTGAAAATTAAAATACGATACTATGACATATACAATTGAAAAGGTGGCAACCCTGATAGGGGCGCGTCGCTATGGTGAAAAGGATGCAACCATAGGTTGGTTGCTTACTGACAGTCGCTCTCTGTGTTTCCCTGAGCAGACTTTGTTTTTCGCCTTGCGCACTAAACGCAATGACGGTCATAAATATATATCCGAACTCTACCGCCGTGGGGTTCGGTCGTTTGTAGTAGAACAGGTGCCAGAGGATTATCAGGCACAGTTCGCTGATGCTAATTTTCTGAAGGTTCCATCGCCACTGGCTGCCTTGCAGCGCCTGGCCGAGCGTCACCGTGATGAGTTTGATATCCCTGTGGTAGGTATCACGGGCTCTAACGGTAAGACCTGGGTGAAAGAGTGGCTGTATCAGATTTTGTCGCCCTCCATGAAGGTGACCCGTTCGCCAAAGAGCTATAACTCACAGATTGGCGTTCCTTTGTCAGTCTGGCTGTTGAACGAGCAGACGAAGGTGGCTTTGCTGGAGGCAGGTATCAGTGAACCGGGTGAGATGCTGGCCTTGCATGATATCATTCAGCCAACAATCGGTGTCCTGACCTCATTGGGTAGTGCCCATCAGGAGAATTTCCGTAATATGGACGAGAAATGTATGGAGAAGCTCCAGCTCTTCCGCAATACGGAGACCATGATTTATCCTTCTGATGATGACACGGTGAGCCGTTGCGTGCGTCGTTCGCAGTATCAGGGCGACCGTATCGGATGGTCCCGTTTCAACGATAAGGCTCCGATGTATGTCAAGACAGAGGGTAGTCATGTGTCATATGTATATAAAGGTATAGAAGGCAGCTATGATATCCCGTTTATCGATGAGGCCAGTATCGAGAACTCCATCACTTGTGCTACGGTGGCGCTGACGCTGGGGCTGACACCCGAGGAACTGGCCGAACGTATGCCAAAGCTGGAGCCTATCGCCATGCGACTGGAAGTGAAGGAGGGACAGCGCGGACTGACGTTGATTAATGATTCGTATAACAGTGACGTGAACTCCCTGGATATTGCACTGGACTTCATGAACCGTCGTCCGGAACAGGAAGGAAAACGTAAGACGTTGATTCTGAGTGATATCTATCAGACGGGTGAGTCGTCGGCTGAGTTGTATCGTGAGGTGTCGGAACTGATAGCCAAGCGTGGTATCGACCGGTTCGTAGGTATCGGACCGGAGATTTCCAGTCAGGCTGCGCAGATAGAGATTGGTCAGAAGTGGTTCTTTGCCAATGTGGATGATTTTGTGCAGAGTAGTGTCTTTAAGTCGATGCGTGATGAGATCGTGTTGCTGAAGGGCGCCCGCCCGTTTGGTTTTGAGCGCATCAGCGACCTGTTGGAACAGAAGGTGCACGAGACGATTCTTGAGGTGGATCTGAATGCGGTGGTGGACAACCTGAACTATTACCGTTCATTCCTGAAGCCCGAGACCAAGATGGTGTGCATGATCAAGGCTGATGCCTATGGCGCCGGCGCCGTGGAGATTGCCAAGACGCTGCAAGACCACCGCGTGGACTATCTGGCAGTGGCCGTGGCCGATGAGGGCGTGACGCTGCGAAAGGCTGGTATCACCCAGAATATCATCGTGATGAACCCGGAGATGTCATCGTTTAAGACGCTCTTTGACTATGACCTGGAACCAGAGGTGTATTCTTTCCGATTGATGAATGCGCTGGTGAAGGCTGCTCGTCATGAGGGTATCACAGGATGGCCTGTGCATATTAAACTGGACACCGGCATGCACCGCCTGGGCTTTGATCCCAAGAAGGATATCGATGAACTGATTGATTCGCTGAAACATCAGTCGGCCATCATTCCCCGTTCTGTATTCTCGCATTTCGTGGGCTCAGACAGTGACGACTTCGATAACTTCTCGGCAACGCAGTTCCGTGTTTTTGATGAGGCCAGTCAGAAGATACAGGCTGCTTTCTCGCACAAGATACTCCGTCATATAGATAACTCGGCAGGTATAGAGCACTTCCCTGAGCGACAGTTGGATATGTGTCGTCTGGGACTTGGCCTCTATGGCGTTGACCCACGTACCAATAATATCCTCTCTACGGTATCAACATTGAAGACCACGATTCTGCAGTTGCGCCGTGTGCCCAAGGAGGAGACGGTGGGCTACAGCCGCAAGGGAAAACTGGAGCGTGACAGTGTGATCGCAGCTATTCCTATTGGCTATGCCGACGGACTGAACCGTAAGTTGGGTAATCGTCATTGCTATTGTCTGGTGAACGGACAAAAGGCCGAATACGTAGGCAATATCTGTATGGATGTGGCGCTGATTGACGTGACAGACATCCAATGCGAGGAAGGTGACAGCGTGGAAATCTTTGGTAAGAACCTGCCTGTAACGGTGCTGAGTGATGTGCTGGAGACCATCCCTTATGAGGTACTTACCAGTGTCAGCAACCGCGTGAAGCGTGTCTATTTCCAGGATTAATTGCAAATAATTGATAATGGATAATGGGAAATTGATAATTATTTTGTAATTTTGCGCCCAATCTACGCTAAAACAAACAAAGTATAAGAAATGGAACAAGTTTTCAGTTACATCATTCAGTTAGGAGCGTCGGTCATGATGCCGATCCTCTTCACTATCATCGGCTTGTGCATCGGCATGAAGTTCGGCAAGTCGCTCAAGAGTGGTCTTTATGTGGGTGTCGGTTTTGTTGGACTGGGCATCGTGACGGCTCTGTTGACAACGAATTTTAATACCCCACTGGATGCCATCTCCAAGATCTTCAACCTGGACTTGAAGGTTTTTGACATGGGATGGCCTGCTGCTGCCGCTGTGGCTTACAATACAGCGGTGGGTGCACTGATTATCCCCATTTGCCTGGGTATCAATTTCCTGTTGCTGGTTACGAAATGTACCCGCACGGTGAATATCGACTTGTGGAACTACTGGCATTTTGCCTTCATTGGTGCCGTGGCTTATTTCGTGATGGACGAGAGCTTGTTGTGGGGCTATTTTGCTGCTATCAGTTGTTATATCGTCACGTTGGTGATGGCTGACCTGACAGCCGACCGTTTCCAGGGCTACTACGAGAATATGGAGGGCATCTCTATCCCTCAGCCTTTCTGTCAGAGTTTTACCCCGTTTGCCATCGCCATCAACTGGTTGCTCGACCGTATCCCAGGTTTCTCAAAACTGGATATCGATGCAGAGGGACTGAAGAAAAAGTTTGGTGTGCTGGGTGAACCTCTGGTGCTTGGTGTCATCGTGGGTGCCCTGATAGGTGCAGCTGCGCATTTCGACCACTTCACCAATTTTGAGGAGTATGCCGCAGGTTTTGCTTCTACATCAGACGCCGTGATGAGCATTGTGAAGTCTGTGCTTTTCCTTGGCGTGACGATGGGAGCCGTTATGGAACTGATTCCGCGTATCACCCGTCTGTTTATCGATGGACTGATGCCTATCTCTGAGAAGACTCAGGAGGTGGTGAAAAAGAAATTCAAGGGTAAGAAGGTTTATATTGGCATGTCACCGGCACTGGTGATTGGCCATCCTACGACACTTGTCGTGTCATTGTTGCTGATTCCTGTGACGCTGATTCTGGCTATCGCCTTGTCGAAGGCCGATAACCAGTTCCTGCCATTGGCATCGCTGGCTGGCATGTTCTATGTCTTCGTGATGGTATTGCCTTTTACTAAGGGTAATGTGGTAAAGACCTTTATCGTTGGCCTGGTGGCTGTAACCATCGGTCTCTATTTCGTGACGGATATGGCTCCTGCCTTTACGCTGGCTGCCAATACTGTATATGAGGCTACACAGGATAAGGCTGCTCAGATTCCTGAAGGTTTCCAGGCTGGTGCCATGGACTTCGCTTCTTCGCTCTTTGGTTATGTTGTCTATGCTTGTGTGAAATACCTGCAGTGGATTGGCATGGGCGTGCTGACAATCATTACAGTTGCCATGGTGGCGTGGAACCGCCTGCGCATCGTTCGTGAGGAAAAGAATTCAAAATAAATTTGTGATTTTAAGAAACGAATTGCCGTAATACGCATAATTATCTCGTAATTTTTATAATTTAATTCTAAGAGATTGAGATGACAAAAAAAGAATACATGGATATGTATGATGTCGTAGGTGCAGCCATGGAGGTCTATAATACGTTAGGCCGTGGTATGGCTGAAGCTATATATCAAGAATCTCTTGCCAAAGAATTTAAATTAAGGGGAATGGATGCGGAAAGGGAAAAACCTCTTTATTCCTATTATAAAGGTGTATTGTTAGACAAAATCTATTACGCTGATTTTTATTACAAAGATATTGTGATAGAATTGAAGTCTGTAGAAGAAGTTGTTTCCGACCATCGGGCTCAATTGTTTAACTATATGCGTATTACTAAACAGCATAGGGGGATTCTCTTGAACTTTGGAGAAACAAGTCTTCATGCAGAGCGATATCTTTTTTTACCGCAATATGATATGTTTGTCCTATTGAATCAAGATAATTACCGTGATTATATATCAGAGACATAAAAATGAGAAATTACGAAATAAATTATGCGTATTACGGCAATTAGTTTCTAAAAACAATAGAATTTTAAACTAAGTATAATGTATATGATGAAAAAAGCATTTCTTTCAATTGCAGGGGCTATTGCTCTTTCTCTTTCTGCTGCCAATGCACAGGAAGCTGACAGATTTGTGGGCGCACAACACGTGAAGTTCCAAACGGCATGTCATCCTGAGGATGTGAAGCACTATGACACGAAGATGCTTCGTGAGCGTTTCGTGATGGAGAAGGTGATGGAGGCTGACTCTATCCTGTTGACCTATTCACACTACGACCGCTTTATCTTTGGTGGTGCCATGCCTGTGACAAAGACCTTGAAGCTGGAGAACTTCTGGGAACTGGGTCTTGATGTGGATAATAACATCAAGGAGAAATATTTCCTCTACAATCGCGAGATTGGTATCGTGAACTGTGGTGAGGGTGATGGCTTCGTTATCGTTGACGGCAAGGAATATGCACTCTCTCCCAAAGAAGCCCTTTACATTGGCCGTGGTCATATCGGCAAGGGTAAGGATGTGAACAAGGAGGTGCTCTTCCGTTCAAAGGATGCCAAGAAACCTGCAAAGTTCTATCTGAACTCGGCCACTGCTCATCAGCACTATAAGACACAATGGATTACGCTTGACGGACGTAAGGGTTCTCTGAAAGCTGCCGTATGGGGACCTGTAGGTTCTCTGGAGGAGTGCAACAACCGTACTGTTTATAAGTTGATTGTGAATGATGTGCTGGAGGAAGGTCCCTGTCAGCTGCAGTTGGGACTGACACAGTTGAACCCCGGTGCTGCCTGGAACACGATGCCTCCTCATACTCACGGACGCCGTATTGAGGCTTACTATTACTTCAACCTGCCTCAGGAACAGACCATCGCTCATATCATGGGCCAGCCAGAGGAGAGTCGTGTGGTATGGTTGCACAACGATCAGGCTATCATGAGTCCGGAGTGGTCAATGCATGCTGCTGCAGGTACCTATTACTATACCTTTATCTGGGGTATGGCTGGCGAGAACCTGTATTATAATGATAAGGACAATATTCCCGTTATCGATATCCGATAATGGAATTTTGAAAGGGCTAAAAAACTAAATTATAAAAAAATGAGCGCTTTAACAAAAACAAAAATGTCCAACTTCCGTTGGGTTATTTGTGGCTTGTTGTTTCTTGCAACAACCGTAAACTACATGGACCGTCAGGTTCTCTCCCTGACGTGGAAAGACTTTATCTCGCCTGAGTTCCACTGGACTGATTCCAACTATGGTAATATCACGGCGGCTTTCTCAATCTTCTATGCCATTGCAAATCTCTTTGCAGGCAAGTTTATTGACTGGATGGGTACCAAGAAGGGTTACCTTATTGCCATCTTCGTGTGGTCACTGGGTGCCTGCATGCATGCCGGATGTGGCTGGGCTGCCATGAAATGGGGTGGCTATACGTCTATTGCAGAACTGGGTCAGCTGACCGGTGATGCTGCTGTGATGCTGGCAACCATCTCCATGTATATGTTCCTGGCCTGTCGTATGGTGCTGGCGCTGGGTGAGGCTGGTAACTTCCCCGCAGCTATCAAGGTGACGGCAGAGTATTTCCCCAAGAAAGACCGTGCTTTCTCTACCTCTATCTTTAATAGTGGTGCCTCTGTAGGTGCACTGGCTGCACCAGCCACGATTCCCTTGCTGGCTCGTGCCTGGGGTTGGGAGATGGCCTTTATTATTATCGGTGTGCTGGGCTTCGTATGGATGGGCCTTTGGATGTGGCTCTACGAGAAGCCTCATAAGAGCAAGTATGTGAATCAGGCTGAGCTCAACTATATCGAGCAGGATAATGACATTGCCGAGGTGCAGAATAAGCATGAGGCAAAAGAGGAGAAGACAATCTCGTTCTGGAAGTGTTTCACCTTCAAGCAGACATGGTCATTTATCGTTGGTAAGCTGATGACAGATGGTGTGTGGTGGTTCTTCCTGTTCTGGGCTCCCGCCTATTTCTCTGACCAGTATGGCTATACCTCAGACTCTTTGATGGGTATTCTGCTTATCCTAACGCTTTATGCTATCGTGACGGTCGTGTCTATTGGTGGTGGCTATCTGCCTACCTATTTTGTAGAGAAGCGTGGTATGAATCCTTATCTGGGTCGTATGCGTGCCATGTTGATCTTTGCTTGTTTCCCTGTGTTGGGACTGCTTGCACAGCCTCTCGGTGCTTATAGCGCCTGGTGGCCTGCTATCCTGATTGGTATCCTTGGCGCTGGTCACCAGGCTTGGTCTGCCAACCTCTTCTCTACTATCGGTGATATGTTCCCCAAGTCAACTATTGGAACCATTACAGGTATTGGTTCTATGGCCGGTGGCCTTGGTTCTTTTGCTATCAATAAAGGTTCTGGTGAGTTCTTCGACTGGGCTTCAAGTCAGGGCAGTGCATTCACCGTCATGGGCTTTGAAGGCAAACCTGCTGCTTACATGGTAGTATTCAGCATCTGTGCTGTGGCTTACCTTATCGGTTGGTTCATCATGAAGAGTCTTGTGCCAAAGTACAAGCCTATTGTGGTTGAGGATTAAGAATAGATAATCTATAAAAAAATAGGGCGCTTCAATCAGAAGTGCCCTATTTTTATGGTGCGGGGAAGGAAACCTTGGCGAATAAGGGCGTCGATGAGTCCTCTCGACATAGCTTCATTGTCTTTGCGGGTATAACGGATGTCAGTAAAGATCTGTGCGAGTGTTTCTTTGTGGTTTATCTCCACGAAATGCTGGTTCTCAGGCAAAGCCTCCTTCGCAGCATAGTATCTGTCAATATCCATAGCCAGATAATCGTTGTAGGTCTCCTGGTGAATGAAACTCTCTAGTGGCAGACGGTCGGAGAGGGGAGGCTCTTCGGCTGGCCAGCCAACAGTGATGGTGGCTACTGGCATGACGAGTTGGGGAAGACGCAGAACGTCGATAATCTGTTGCGGCTGATAGACGGTGGTGCCCAGGTAGCAATAGCCCAGTCCCTCTTCATCAAAGAGGTTGCAGA